>MKXX01000009.1:0-467193 GCA_001914055.1 Parahaemophilus parainfluenzae
GTGGTCCCACCTGACCCCATACCGAACTCAGAAGTGAAACGCCGATGCGCCGATGGTAGTGTGGGGCTTCCCCATGTGAGAGTAGGACACCGCCAGGTATTGAATGTAGAACCCCGAGCTGAATGGCTTGGGGTTTTGTTTTTAGATTTGATTTAAATGAAGTAAAAGTGCGGTCAAAATCAGAATAGTTTTATTAAAGATGTTTAAATCTTTTAATGAGAAAATATAGGTGGAATGGTACAATCATCAAAATTTTTTATAGGATAAATAACAAAAATGGCTCGTAAAAAGAAAAGTCGTAAAATTAGCGATATTATGCCAATTCGTAAATCGGATAAGAAACCTGAAGCACCGAAGCTATCAGGTAAGAAATTAACACGTTATGAATTAGACGCTAAAGCAAGAGAAGATAAGAAAAAACGTAAACATAAAGGTTTAGCATCCGGTTCTCGTCATAGTAACGCTGAACAAAATAAAAATAACCAAATCATTGAACAAAAAGATCCGCGTATTGGTAGCCGTAAAAAGGTTCCACTGATTGTTGAATTTGTGAATAAGCCTGAGAAAGGGATGACAATTCCAGCCGTCAAAGAACCGAAAAAACTTGCGCCTGAAGTGGAGTTAGAACGTTTAGAAAATAATGAAATTCTAAATGAATTGTTGGATGCTTTAGATGAAGGCAAAACGATTAGTAAAGCTGATCAACAATTTGTGGATGAATGCTTAGATCGTATTGCTCAGTTAATGGAAGAATTAGGTATTCAAGATGAAGAAGAGACAGAGGATGACCTCTATCGAACCTTCGAGAAGATTGATATCAACCAATTCAGATAATTGTCATGTGGCCGATTATTTTAAGTATTATTGCTTTGGGAATTATTGCTGGCGTATCATTTTATGCCTTTAAATTACTTAGGAAGTTACGCCATCAAAACACTCTCATTAAACAGGCTAAGATAGCACGTACAAAACGCCTAAAAGAGAGTATGGTAATTATCGCTAAAGCGATGCAAAATGGAGATTGCAACCATTCAGAAGGGGTGATTCGTTTATCAATGCTTTTACTCCCTTTTGGACAATCTTTGCAGCCATATCAAGCGATGTATGCACTTTATAACATTGTGAAAGAAATGCCTACGCATGAAGCTAGAAAAGCCTTATTAAAAAAAGAAAGAATGAAACTCGATCTTGAGCGAGAAAGTGCAGAAGCAAAATTTGAAAAAGAAATTATGTTGGAGTTACGTCAGTTTTTAAATGACGTAGAGAAATTTGGGGAAGCTTAATGTCTGAAATTATTTGGGATCTTGCGTTAATTCAAAAATATAACCAATCAGGACCTCGTTATACATCTTATCCAACTGCATTAGAATTTAATGAAAGTTACACAAACGAAGATTTTATTGCAGCAGCTAATCGTTATCCGGAAAGACCACTTTCCCTTTACGTACACATTCCGTTTTGTCACAAACTTTGCTACTTCTGTGGCTGTAATAAGGTGATTACTCGTCATCAACATAAGGCGGATATTTATCTTGATTACCTTGAAAAAGAAATCAAAGCGCGTTCAGAATTATTCAAAAATCGTGTTGCGACTCAAGTGCATTGGGGCGGCGGTACACCGACTTATTTGACAGAAGAGCAGTCTGCTCGTTTGATGAAGATGCTTAAAGATCATTTTACGATTGCGGATAATGCAGAAGTCAGCATTGAGATGGACCCACGCGAGATTGAACTCGATATGCTTGATCATTTACGCAATATTGGTTTTAACCGAATCAGTATGGGCGTACAAGATTTTAATAAGGCTGTTCAAAAAGCGGTAAACCGTGAACAAGATGAAGAATTTGTAAATGCTTTGCTTGTTCGTGCTCGTGAGTTAGGTTTCCAATCGACGAACCTTGATTTAATTTATGGATTGCCACTTCAAAATGTGCAAAGTTTTATGTTCACATTACATAAAGTGATTGAATTAAATCCAGATCGTTTAAGTATCTTTAACTATGCTCATTTACCAAGTCGATTTGCGGGGCAGGCAAAAATTAAAGAAGATCAATTACCGCCACCGGAAACTAAGTTAGAAATCTTACAGAAAACGATCGAAACCTTAGGTAATGCGGGTTATAAGTTTATCGGTATGGATCACTTTGCTAAACCCGATGATGAATTAGCGATTGCTCAAGAGAAAGGTGTCTTACACCGAAATTTCCAAGGCTATACCACACAAGAAGAATGTGATTTGCTTGGTTTAGGTGTATCAGCCATTAGTTTATTGGGGGATACATACGCTCAAAACCAAAAAGAGTTAAAACATTATTATCATGATGTAGAAAATTCAGGTATTGCACTGCATAAAGGTTTAGCGATGACAGAAGAAGATTGCTTACGCCGTGATGTGATTAAGCAGTTAATTTGTAACTTTAAGCTTGATTTTGCACCAATTGAAAAACAATATAATATTGAGTTCAAAAAGCACTTTGCTGAAGATTTACAGTTATTAAAACCATTAATTGAAGATGGATTAATTTCTGAAACGGAAACAGGCTTACAAGTTTCGCCTAAAGGTCGCTTATTAATCCGTAATATTTGCTTATGCTTTGATACCTATTCAAGAGCAGCGGCAAAACGACAACAATTCTCTCGAATTATTTAGTCATACAAAAACGGTCAAGACTTATATCTTGACCGTTTTTCTTTCAATCTATTTATTTCGCTATGCTTTCTAATGCCCATAATTCACTGAGACTTTCTCTGCGACGAATTAAATGAGCTTTGTTTCCATCCACTAACACTTCAGCCGTGCGTGGACGAGAATTGTAGTTTGAGGACATGCTTGCACCATAAGCTCCTGCAGAACGTTGAGCAATATAATCCCCTTCAGCAATGGCGAGCTCACGCTGTTTACCTAGGAAGTCAGAGGTTTCGCATACCGGGCCAACAACATCATAAATGGCTTTTTTACGCCCTAAGGTGCGGTCAATTTCAATGATGTTCATATAGGCTTCATAGAGTGCCGGGCGAATCATATCGTTCATGCCGGTATCAGTAATCGCGAAGTTTCGGCTTTCATTACTTTTTAAGTATTGCACTTTAGCCACTAAAATTCCCGCATTCGCTGCGATCGCTCGACCTGGTTCTAAAATAATTTCGAGATCTTCATAATCTTTTAATTTATTCAGTAGCGCCGTCGCATAATCACTTGGATGAGGTGGCGTTTCATCAGTATAAGTTACGCCTAAACCACCACCGAGATCTAAGTGTTTTAATGTGATGCCATCTTCTTTTAATTGTTCCATTAAACGAATGAGGCGATCAGTTGCATCTAAGAAAGGTTGTAATTCAGTAAGCTGAGAGCCAATATGGCAATCCATACCGGTAATTTTTACATGAGGTAAGGTTGCAGCTAATTTATAGACTTCACGTGCTTCATCTACGCTCACACCAAATTTGTTTTCCTTTAATCCCGTAGAAATGTAAGGGTGTGTATGGGCATCGACATCGGGGTTTACACGTAAAGAAATCGGGGCTACTTTGACCATTTCACCCGCAATCTGATTGATGTGATATAGTTCCGCAATAGATTCCACATTAAAACAACGAATGCCTACTTCTAACGCTCGCATAATTTCTGAGCGAGATTTTGCCACGCCAGAAAAGACTACTTTTGAAGCCTCTCCACCAGCCGCTAAGACGCGTTCTAATTCGCCCTGTGAAACGATATCAAAACCAGAACCTAATTTTGCCATGACATTCAAGATACCAATATTAGAATTGGCTTTAACGGCATAACAAATTAAGTGTGGATGCTTTCCTAAAGCAGAATCAAAGGCATGCCAATGGCGTTCAAGTGTGGCACGAGAATAAATATAAAGCGGTGTGCCGAATTCTTCAGCGAGTTGTTTGACGGGCAAATCTTCAACATAAAGTTGCTCGTTTTTATATTGGAAAAAATCCATGACGAATCCTTTAAGTGCGGTCAGTTTTTATTGTGTTTTTTGTGTGTTTTGCGGCTGTTCTTTTTCAGGGAAATATAATGGCCCTTTTACACCGCAACCTGTCGCTAAAGTACAGAATGCACTGAGTAATAAAATAGAAAGTAATTTTTTCATTTTTCAATCTCTCTAATAAGTAAAATCTGCCTTTGCCAACGAGGCGAAAGGCTTTATAATTCACGGCATTCTATCAGATTTAATCGGAAAATTTTATGAATGTTGCAGAATTTCACCAAAATATTGAACAGGTTTGGCAAAAAATTGAAGAAACGTTAGAGAATCAAGATTGTGATGTGGATTGCGAAACGCAAGGTTCGGTATTTACCATTACATTTGATGATCGTTCACAAATCGTCATTAATAAGCAAGAACCACTTCTTGAACTTTGGCTTGCTAGCCGTTTGGGCGGATTCCATTTTGCCTATAAAAACAATGATTGGGTGGCAAATGATGGTAAACGCTTTTGGGATTCTTTAACCGAGGCGGTTGCTGCTCACGGAGACACGGTAACATTCTAATGACCGAACTCGCGGAACATGCCCCGCAAAAAACAGACTTAAAAACGACCGCACTTAATACGTTGCGGTCTGTTTTTGGTTACCAATCTTTCCGCAAAGGGCAGGAAGAAGTGATTCACGCTGCGTTAAGCGGTCAGGATGCCTTAGTGGTGATGGCCACAGGAAATGGCAAGTCCTTGTGTTATCAAATTCCGGCACTTTGTTTTCCTGGTCTCACATTAGTGATTTCGCCTTTGATTTCTTTAATGAAAGATCAAGTAGATCAACTCCAAGCAAACGGTATTGAAGCCGATTTTCTAAACTCTAGTCAGACGCCAGAACAACAGCAGCAAGTTGAAAATAAGCTGATTTCAGGTCAATTAAAATTATTATATGTTTCGCCTGAAAAAGTGATGACAAACAGCTTTTTTCAGCTGATTTCTTATGCTCAAATTTCCTTTATTGCCATTGATGAAGCCCATTGTATTTCACAGTGGGGCCATGATTTCCGCCCTGAATATACCCAACTTGGCGGCTTAAAAGCGGCGTTTCCAAATGCGCCGATTATGGCATTAACGGCTACAGCGGATTACGCGACAAGACAGGATATTCTCACTCATCTTAAATTAGACCATCCTCACAAATACATTGGCAGTTTTGACCGCCCAAATATTCGTTATACGTTAGAAGAAAAATTTAAGCCAATGGAGCAGCTTACGCGTTTTGTCTTAGCTCAGAAAGGCAAAAGTGGCATTGTGTATTGTAATAGTCGTTCGAAAGTAGAACGTATAGCTGAAACTTTGCGAAATAAAGGTGTTTCAGCTGCGGCATATCATGCGGGAATGGAAACTGCACTGCGTGAACGCGTCCAGCAAGATTTTCAACGAGATAATGTTCAAGTTGTGGTTGCGACGATTGCGTTTGGAATGGGCATTAATAAATCCAATGTGCGTTTTGTTGCCCATTTTGATTTGCCGAGAAGCATTGAATCATATTATCAAGAAACTGGTCGCGCGGGGCGAGATGATTTACCTGCAGAAGCAGTACTTTTCTACGAACCGGCTGATTATGCTTGGTTACAGAAGATTCTGCTTGAAAAACCAGAGACGCCACAACGTCAAATTGAGCAACATAAATTGGAAGCCATTGGTGAATTTGCCGAAAGTCAAACTTGTCGCCGTTTGGTATTACTCAATTATTTTGGTGAATATCGTCAAACGCCTTGCCAAAACTGCGATATTTGTCTAGACCCGCCAAAGAAATATGATGGCTTAATTGATGCGCAAAAAGTGATGTCGACGATTTATCGTGTGGGGCAGTGTTTCGGCGTGCAATATGTGATTGCGGTATTGCGAGGGATGCATAATCAAAAAATTGTAGAACGCCAACATGATAAGTTAAGTGTTTATGGCATTGGTAAAGATAAAAGCAAAGAACATTGGCAATCGGTCATTCGCCAACTTATCCACCTTGGTTTTATTCAACAAGTAATCGGTGAGTTTAATAGTGCCACGCTTCAGCTCACAGAAAGTGCACGCCCTGTTTTAAAAGGCGAAGTGCCGCTTGAATTAGCGATGCCACGTATTTCATCCATTAATAAAATTGTGCATACGTCTCATAAAAATACAGTGGCAAATTATGATAAAGATTTGTTTGCGCGTTTGCGTTTCTTACGGAAGCAGCTAGCGGATAAGGAAAATATTCCACCTTATATTGTCTTTAATGATGCAACATTGCAGGAAATGGCACAGTATATGCCAACAAGTAATATTGAAATGCTACAAATTAATGGAGTCGGGGCGATCAAATTAGAACGCTTTGGGCAGCCGTTTATGGCATTGATTAGAGAACACAAAGCAATTTTAGAAAAGGCAGAAAAAGAATAAGTGCGGTCAAAAAACAAAGAATTTTTCGACCGCACTTTTTTTCTAGCTTGCACTTACATCTTGTTCATCGCGTAATTGGCGGTCAAAGACTTGTGCACAATCATCGGTACCTGAACCATACCAAGTGGTATCACGTAATGCTACTTCACCTTTACGGTATTTTTCCACTTCGCTTTTCTTCACCAAATAACCCGTTACCCGAATCAAATCGGTGTTTTTAAGATAAGTGGTGATATAACGGTAACCTTGCGCAAATGAACCATCGATAATATCAACGACGGCATCTAAATGATCCACATAGGTTTGGTCAAAGGCAAACAAATCTCCCGTACCTGATGGGAAGTATTTATGGAATGGCGCAGATTGTTTTAAATGAGCCAATAACGTTGGTTCTTCACCCACACGAATGCGATGTGCCGGCGCATTACGTTTATCTTCCTCATGATTGCTTGCACCTACTTGTGCATGTAATAAATAACGGTTGCCCGTGCGTTCAGCATACACGCCTTCATGGTTATCTGTGACTTCTTTCAATTTATCCATAATTAAGGTCGCAATTTCATCACCGCGTTGGCTTTTACCAAAGGTTTCATTTAAGCCTTCTTGTTGCAATAAATGATTTGCTGCATCAGCGAGACCAACAATAGCAAACATCCCCGTAAAATTAGTACGTTTGATAAACCCTTCTTTTTCGAGGAATGAGGTATTGAAGAAGTTGCTTTCTTCCACTACAAATTTATGGCGTTTATCCATGGTGGAAAGTGCACATTTTGCTACACGAGGTAAGAGTTCATTGACCATTTCATCCACGGTTTTACAGGCGCGAGCGATGGTACCTAAACGCAAGCGAGTGAGGGTATAAGCGCCGCCACATTCAGGCAGTGCGTTATAGCAGCTTGCAATACCATATTGTTCGCCTAAGTCAGAAATGTAGTAAGCATCATTGGCAAAAGACGGTTTGGAAACCAATAAGCACGCTTTTGCCGCCAATTCTGCAAATTCACGACTTGTTTTACTCTTATCATAACGAATGGTCATATTTGGTGTTGGCGCTTCCAATTCAATCACCGCTTTTAAAATCAAACGCCCTGCTTTGGTATCATAAGGACCAATATTGGCGTGGCAAAATGAATCCGGCACAGTTTTGTCTACATGATTTAAGAAACGTTTAATTTTGATGTAGTCTTGTTCCTCATTGGTAATAAACGGATCAAGTAGCACGTCTAAACGACCAATGTAAACTGGGAATGTGGTAATGGAGGGCACGTGGGAATATAAAATCAATAAGCCATCTAATGCTTCATCAAGATCTTTTGGTGGCGGCAATTCAAGGAATTCACAGCCTTTTTTAATATACACATTGTAATCCGGCAAAATATAGCGGGGGCGATAAATCGCATAGCCTTCGTTTAAATCACAGATCATTTGATTTTGAAGGAATTGCCATTCTTCATCCGTGTAGCCTAATAATTCACGAGGATCAAATAATCGCTCGGCGATATTGCCTAAACACATGAGTTTTTGTTGATAGGTGAGTGTATTGGATTTTACGGTATCCAAAATATCTTGAAGAGATGCAAGCATAATCATGTCCTAATTTAAAAGGGTAGCCTATTTTAAGTCAGTGGCTGAATGATGACAATTTTGACAATGTGATCTACATCACATTTATGATATTTATCAGTCAATTCGGTTATATCATATGACGTTAAAATGTTTTGGTTTTATGGGGTTTCCCATTATGATGTAAGCGTTAAATATAAATGGGAATAATATGAAAAAAGCACGGGTGATTCCTCACACCAGTTGGGCCGCAAAATCGCTATGGTCAGTCGAAGGTAAAACGATGTCGATGCTCTTATTTGCATTGGCAATACTGGGCATTGGAGATGGCTTAATTGTGCTCGCTAATTTGGGTTCCTCACCTTGGACCGTACTTTCTCAAGGTGTGGCATTACAAGCTGATGTTAGTATTGGTTGGGCATCATTTTGGATTAGCTGTTTGGTGATGTTAGCTTGGATTCCCCTTAAGTTAAGATTTGGGCTTGGTACGATTTTGAATATTATCGTGATTGCTTTTTTTCTTGGTTTAACCGTGAAAATTATACCTGAACCAACCGCACTTTTTAGCCAAATTTTATTCGGTGGCATTGGGCTTTTGCTTTATGGGTTAGGAACAGCATTGTATTTAACCTGTCATCAGGGGGCGGGGCCTCGAGATGGGTTAATGGTAGGACTTTGTCAACGCTTTCATTTAAAAGTAGGGATTGTAAGAACAAGCCTTGAAGTGTCGGTTTGTGTGTTGGGTTATATTCTCGGCGGCACAGTCGGAATAGGTACCGTTGTTTTTGCCGCCGCCATAGGTTGGATTGTACAGCTGTGCTTAAACTCGATTGCCCGTTTGCCACATTTTCCGTACGAAGGGGATAATCTCCACTAAGGCATCATCAATAGAAATTAAGCCTAAGTTCATTTCGTCTTTCCCTTTTGGCGGGCAGAAAGCAAGATGTTTATCTGCATCGTTAATCGGTTTCCAACGACGAGGCTGAGATGAGCGACTATTTGGATAGAATCCGATTGTTGGCACATTGAATGCACTGCTTAAATGCAATGGTCCAGTAGAGCCCGCAATAAATAAATCCGCACAAGCTAGAGAGTGTGCAAAATCAACCAATCCTTTATTCTTATCGTAAACAACCACATTTTGATTATCGATTTTTGCCGCTAACTCATGGGCTTTTTCACTTTCACCAGGTCCTGCCGTTAAGATAATCTGACAGTCAAATTCGTTTAATAAACCTTGTATCAATTGAGCATATTGCGACAATGAAAGACTTGTTGCTGAGCCACCTGTTCCACTATGCACAAAGACCCATTTTTTATCTGCAGATAAACCGAATTGTTTTTGAAGAAAAACACGTTGATTTTTAACCGCACTTTCAGGAAATGAAAGGTAAGGTGGTTTGGGTTCCACAATCGGCATGTTGTGTTTCTTTAAGAACGCCCGAGCCAGATCTTGATTGTACTCGGCTTCCGATTTTTCTGAACGTGAACGGCGTTGTGTTAAACGATGGTTATAAAGGATTTGTACCCATTTTGTTGCGGGCGCAAGGCGATAAGGAATTCCACTTTTCCAGGCTAATTTACCGTTATGAGTATTGGAAAAGAAGCTAATCATGCCATCAAATTGCTGATCTTTGATTTCTTTAACAAGACGAGTGAAATCCGCTTTGTCGTTCTTAGCACTATCAATGATGACATCATCCAAATAGGGGCAAATTTGTGCAAGTGGTGCGGTATAAGCCGGCACAAGCGCGGTCAGTTTTAGCTCGGGATTTGAGGCTTTCAACATTGCAAAAGCCGGAAACGCCTGAACAAAATCACCCAGTTTATCGTTACGAATGACTAAAATTTTCATGATTCCGCCTTCTGGTGTGTTCGTATTGCAGCATAAAACACAATCGTTAAGAAAAAGTAAAAAATAGTACCTGAATTATGTACCAAGAAACCTTGGCTTAAGCCATAAATCATCACAGATAAAATATGGGCAACGCCTAAAGTGGCAATCAGCTTGATCTCATCATTCGTGGTTTTCAGCTCTTTCATAAAGGCACGGAGAGGGATAAATAAAACAGCAAGCAAGGCAAGCAGCCCGACAATTCCTCGTTTGGATAGGTCGTCTAAATATTGGTTATGGGCATGCGTAAATTGTCCAATGTTACCTGTAGCAATCTTTTCTTTTGTATCTAGTTTACGTTTTTCTGTTGCGCCTTGAATGCCCCAACCAAATAAAGGTTTTTCTTTTGCCATTTCAAGTGCACTTTTCCACATTTCAAAACGAGCCCCAAGAGAAGTATTTCCATCATGGTTATCCAAGTAAAGTTGAATATCTTTTTGAGCAACATCAATGCGTTCCATAATGCGGTTATTTGGCATTTGGCTAATACCAATGCTCGCGACCACAATAATTCCAAAGAAAGTCAGGAAAAAACGTTTTGAAAGAGAATGGCGATAAATATAAAGGATAACAATAAGTAAGATGGGTAATGCAACCCATCCACCTCGAGCGGTGGAAAGCAAACTTCCTACGATGCCACATAAACCACCAATAACACTAAGAGTGGTTAACTTTACGTCTTTTTTATGATGGGCATAGAGGGCAATAATTAGGCTAAAAATACCTAATGACATAGAAATATCACCACCTTGAATATGCATAATTCGAGGGTTCTGATCCGGATTAAGATTTAAGATAAATTTATCATAAAGTGCTATACAGACGGCAATAACACCACCAAGCGGGATAGAATAACTCAAAACACAGGTTTTGATTGGGCGTTTTAATAATAGGAGAAAAACGGGAATTAAGAAAATAACACGACTTGCCGTGTCGAGGTCACGCATTTTTCCCCCATTAATACTGAGAGAAAGTACAAATGTAAAAAAATAAAAAAGGTAGCTGTAAATTAACCATTTATCAACTTTCGATAAGTTTAAAAGCGGTTTCTTGATTAAAGCATAAACGCTATAACCTAAACCGACTAACATCAGTAGAGCAGGCGCGGCATTATATCCTCCTTTGACAATAAATATCGAAAGAAAGAACAGCGTTACAGCAAAATTTATTGTAGTAGGTAACCAATTTTGTTTTGTTATTTGCATAGATAATGGCCGATGTTTAGATTATGTAAAATAAAAAACCGCACTAACAAAGTGCGGTCTCATTTTAGTCTATTTTTATGGATTATAAAACATCAACGCAGTTTAAGTCTTCGAAAGATTGCTCTAAGCGTTTAGACATTGATTCTTCCATTTTACGTAACCAAACACGTGGGTCGTAGTATTTTTTGTTTGGTGCATCAGGACCTTCAGGGTTACCTAATTGACCTTGAAGATAAGCTTCATTTGCTTTATAGAAGTTTAAGATACCATTCCATGCAGCCCATTGAGTATCAGTATCGATATTCATTTTGATTGCACCATAGCTAATTGCTTCACGGATTTCTTCGCGGCTAGAACCTGAACCACCGTGGAATACGAAGTTGATTGGTTTAGCAGGAAGATTGCGTTCTTTTGCCACGAATTCTTGTGACGCACCTAAAATAGATGGTTTTAATTTTACGTTACCTGGTTTATAAACACCGTGTACGTTACCGAATGCTGCTGCAACGGTAAAGTTAGGGCTTACAGGGTTTAATTGATCGTAAACATAAAGCACATCAGATGGTTGGGTATATAAACGAGATTCATCTACATCTGAGTTATCCACGCCATCTTCTTCACCACCGGTGATACCGATTTCGATTTCAAGGGTCATGCCTAATTTATCCATACGAGCAAGGTATTCACGGCAGATTGCCATGTTTTCTTCCATAGGCTCTTCAGATAAGTCAAGCATGTGAGAAGAGAATAATGGACGACCAGTTTCTGCAAAGTGTTTTTCACCCGCTTCAAGTAAGCCATCAATCCATGGAAGTAATTTTTTCGCTGCGTGGTCAGTATGAAGAATAACGGGCACACCGTATTCTTTGGCTAAAGTATGAACATGTTTCGCACCTGCGATCGCACCTAAAACGTCTGGACGTGCACCGCTTGTTGGTTTGATACCTTTACCCGCGTAGAAAGCTGCACCACCGTTTGAGAATTGGATAATTACAGGTGCTTTCACACGAGCAGCGGTTTCCAATACTGCGTTTACGGAGTCTGAACCCACGCAGTTTACTGCAGGGATCGCGAAGTTGTTTGCTTTGGCATAAGCAAAGATTTTTTGTACATCTTCACCTGTTACTACGCCAGGTTTTACGATATCTAATAATTTAGCCATAGTTGTGTTTCCTTTTGTTTTGGAGGATTTATTCCTCCGTTTGAAGAATTAATATTTATCCCCTCTATGAGCACAGAGGGGATAGAAAGCATTTAATTAACCGTTCGCACGTTTTTCAAGAATTTCTACTGCTGGTAATACTTTACCTTCAACGAACTCTAAGAATGCACCACCACCGGTAGAGATGTAAGAGATTTTATCTGCAATACCGAATAAATCGATAGCCGCTAAAGTATCACCGCCCCCTGCGATAGAGAATGCATCACTGTTTGCAATCGCGTGAGAAATGATTTCAGTACCTTTACGGAAGTTAGGGAACTCAAACACGCCAACTGGACCATTCCATAAAACGGTTTTTGCATTTTTGATGATTTCAGCTAATTGTTCTGCAGATTTATCACCAATATCGAAGATAGATTCATCGTCTTTCACTTCGGTTACTGATTTTTCTGTTGCAGGAGCAGTTTCAGAGAATTCAGTACCAACACGTACATCAACTGGAACTGGAATATCAGTGCTTGCTGCTAATTCTTTTGCTACAGGGATTAAATCTGCTTCATATAACGATTTACCTACATTGTGGCCTGCTGCTGCGATGAAAGTATTCGCAATACCACCGCCCACGATGATTTGGTCAGCAATTTTTGAAAGAGAGTTTAACACTTCTAATTTAGTAGAAACTTTAGAACCGCCTACGATCGCAACCATTGGACGAGCTGGTTCTTTTAATGCTTTACCTAATGCATCTAACTCAGCCGCTAATAATGGACCTGCACAAGCAACCGGTGCAAACTCTGCTACGCCGTAAGTTGATGCTTGCGCACGGTGAGCCGTACCGAATGCATCCATCACGAATACATCGCAAAGTGCGGCATATTTTTTACCTAATTCAGGATCGTTTTTCTTCTCGCCTTTGTTCACGCGTACGTTTTCTAAAACAACGATTTCGCCTTCTTTAACATCCACACCGTTTAAGTAGTCTTGTACTAAACGCACATTGAAACCTGCGTCTTTTAAGTAATCAACAACCGGTTGTAAAGAGTCTTCAGGTTTGAATTCACCTTCAGTTGGACGACCTAAGTGAGAGGTAACCATCACTTTTGCGCCTTTCTCTAAAGCCAGTTTTAACGTCGGGATAGTCGCACGAATACGCGCATCAGATGTCACTTTGCCATCTTTTACTGGTACGTTTAAGTCCGCGCGAATAAATACACGTTTACCTTGTAAATCTAAGTCGGTCATTTTGATTACTGACATAAGCTTTCCTCTTGGGTTAGTTAAAATTAAACAGGGACATTATACCTAGATCTTACTAGGTTGTAACGATGTAGATCAAATAAAAAAGCGAATTCCACTTATTTTTGGCAATCGATTACTTCCCACTGGCGATTGTAACAAATGAATAGTTCATTATGGCTCGCCCCTAAATAAGCGCCTTTTAATTGCGGATTATTTTGCTTCATCCATTGAAATAATTCTTTACGGCTTAATTGTTCGTTTGGCAAGGAAAGCGATTCAAATAATGCTTTCTCTTGTTTGAAATAAGCTTCCGCTGAATCAAAGGCGCAGCTACCGTGTTTTTCCCATTCGCCTTGCAACAATTTTGCGCCTGGCGAGATTGAAAGGTAAGGCTCGATCGTTTCAATTGGAAGTGGCGCTAAATCACCCTTACAAAAACGTGGGTGCTCCGTAACAGAACGTGCATTCGCATTTTGTGGCCATAAGCCATGTACTACCCAGCCAAATTGATTTTTTGTACTACATTGATATTGCGCTGAATCGGGTAAATTATTGCCATATTGAGCACGTTGTTTTTCACAGAATGCCGGCGACCAAGATAAGGCCAACATATAATAATCAACAGGGGCATTTTTGTTTTGCCCAATAGCATCATCACGCATGATGACATCATAATTCCCAAAATCTTTAGTATTTTTGACCGCACTTTGACTTTGCTGTTGTGTGGTTGTTGGGGCTGGTTTGGTGTCTTTTTTGTGTTCAGTGAAATATTGCCAAATACTAAATGCGGCAAGGGCAATAAGGGAAAGAGTGGAAACCTGTTTTTTCATAAAAATCCTGTTTAAATTTTGTCAATTTTGCTTTTGTCGGCTATAATTCGCCGCTTTCTCATATAAAGGAATGGTATGGCGTTACTGATCACAAACAAATGCACAAACTGCGATATGTGCCTCCCCGAATGCCCGAATGAAGCAATTTCAATCGGCGAGGAGATCTATGTGATCGATCCTGTACTTTGTACGGAATGTGTTGGTCATTATGACACGCCAACTTGCCAAAAAGTTTGCCCGATTACAAACTGCATCAAGCCAGATCCTGAGCATCAAGAAAGCGACGAGCAGCTTTGGGAACGTTTTGTGATGATTCACCATTCGGATAAGTTGTAGAATTTACCTGATCTTTTTCTTTTAGTCCAATGACTATGAATAAAACGAAGTTAATTAAAATCGCCATCATTCTGATTTATCTGTTCAGTCCAATTGATATTTTGCCTGAAGCGGTGCTTGGCCCATTAGGTTTAGTCGATGATGCGGCAGCCATTGCCTTATTAATTCGAATTTTATTGAAAAAATAAAAACCTGAATAAAATCAACCGCACTTTGCTTTTCTTATTCTTGCAAAATTCCGTCAATTTCTCTAAACTACGCGTCGGAAAATTTCTTTCCTCATCATTTCACTTTAAACGCTACCCGTGAGTAGCAAAAGGAACCTCAATCATGACAAACGTCAATCAATATGGCTGGAAAGCCTTGGTTGGATCAGCTGTCGGCTACGCGATGGATGGATTCGATCTTCTTATTCTTGGATTTATGCTTAGTGCCATTTCGGCAGATCTTAATTTAACTCCCGCACAATCTGGCTCATTAGTCACCTGGACACTTATTGGTGCCGTGGTGGGCGGTATTGTATTTGGTGCATTAAGCGATCGTTATGGCCGTGTACGCGTGCTGACTTGGACAATCGTCCTCTTCGCCGTATTTACCGGTTTATGTGCAATCGCACAAGGCTATTGGGATTTATTAATTTATCGCACCATCGCGGGTATCGGTTTGGGTGGTGAATTTGGTATCGGTATGGCATTAGCCATTGAAGCGTGGCCAGCAAAACACCGTGCAAAAGCTGCGTCTTATGTGGCGTTAGGTTGGCAAGTTGGTGTGTTAGCGGCTGCGTTACTCACCCCTGTATTGCTTCCACATATCGGCTGGCGCGGTATGTTCGTTGTTGGTATCTTCCCAGCGTTTGTGGCCTGGTATTTGCGTACTCGTTTACACGAACCTGAAATATTCTCACGAAAACAGATCGCACTTTCTACTCAAAAAACATCCAAACTGGAATCTTTCAAACTCTTAGTGAAGGACAAAGCAACCACAAAAGTGAGCCTTGGTGTGGTGGTGTTAACTTCCGTACAAAATTTTGGTTACTACGGCATTATGATTTGGATGCCAAACTTCTTATCTAAACAACTTGGCTTTAGTTTAACGAAATCAGGTTTATGGACGGCTGTTACGGTATGCGGCATGATGGCGGGGATTTGGATTTTTGGTCGTCTAGCCGATAGAATCGGACGTAAACCAAGCTTCTTATTATTCCAATTTGGTGCCGTGATCAGCATCATCACTTACTCTCAATTAACTGATCCAACCGCTATGTTGGTGGCCGGTGCATTCTTGGGGATGTTTGTGAACGGCATGATGGGCGGTTATGGCGCATTAATGGCAGAAGCTTATCCAACAGAAGCACGTGCAACGGCACAAAATGTGTTGTTTAACCTAGGTCGTGCAGTTGGCGGTTTCGGACCGGTTGTTGTCGGGGCGATTGTCTCTGTGTACTCATTCAGTACTGCAATTGCTTTCTTGGCGGTGATTTATGTCATCGACATGGTAGCGACAGTCTTCTTAGTGCCCGAATTAAAAGGCAAAGAATTGAGCTAAGTGCGGTCAAAAAATTAACGTTTTTGAAAACATCGGGGTTAAAGCCGATGTTTTTTATTTATGAAAAATCAGCCAATTTCAACCGCACTTTATGCTAAACTATGGACACTTTCCCCAATGTTGAAGAATTATCGTGTACGCTAAACGTTCAGTTTCTACCCGTATTGCTAAATATTTATTTGTGGTCATTATCTTCATGGGCATTATTAGCTCATTGAGTTTGCTCGTGATGGCCAGTAATAAATCGGATGCGGAAGCCATTAATATCTCCGGTTCTTTGCGTATGCAAAGTTATCGACTATTAACAGAAATGGAACGTTCGCCGGATACGGTTGAACAGAATCTGGTGCGTTATCAACGAAGCCTCAATGCTGAGGCCTTGCTTTCTGTGCAGAATCAGCTTTTTGCACCTTCAGGGGTGAGAGAATCCTATCAAAAAATTCTACAACGCTGGGCGGTGATGTCTGATTTCGCCCGTGCGCATCAAATCGAAAAATATCATGCAGAACTGAAAAGTTATGTACAAGATGTCGACGATTTCGTGTTGGAATTACAACGCTTTGCTGAACAAAAATGGATTAGTGCGGTTTCAGTGCTATGCGTGTCGATGTTGTTAATTTTGGCCATGGTGTCTTATGTCATTTGGTATCTAAAGCGCGAAGTAGTGAAGCCTTTAGAGCTGATGACCAAAGCCAGTATGCAAGTGCAAATGGGGCAGTTTAAACATATCCAGCTTGATACAGAAAGTGGTAATGAGCTTGGTGTCTTGGCGAAAGTGTTTACGCAAATGTCTTCTGAGTTAGGGCGACTTTATTCGCGTTTAGAAGATGCGGTAAATGAACAAACGCAAAAGTTGCGTCAAACCAACCGCTCTTTAACAACACTTTATCAAAGCTCACAGTTACTTACGCCCACGAAGATTAATGATAAAATTCTCAGCCAAGTGCTCAATCATATTCGTGTCAGCGAACATTTACGCTACATTGAGTTAGAAATTTTCGGATCAGAACATTGGGAAATTTCTTTTGGTCAAAAAGATCCTAAACAATCACTTCAAGTCGAAGAACTTTCCATTGAAAATGAAAACTTAGCAGTGCTCTCATGGCAAGCCGGTTTACCTTGTCCCGATCCGCGAATGATGAAAAACTTAGGGCAAATGGTGGCAAAAGCGTTGTATTCACACAAAACGCAACGCCAGCAAGAGCAACTCTTATTGATGGAAGAGCGGTCAATTATTGCCAGGGAATTGCATGACTCGTTGGCGCAAGTGCTGTCTTTCTTACAAATTCAATTAACGTTGTTAAAGCATAATTTGAAGAAAGAAGATGAAAAATCAAAAGAAAAAAGTATTGCCATCATTGGTGAATTTGAACAAGCCTTATCAGATGGTTATTCTCAATTACGAGAATTATTGGCGACCTTCCGTTTAACGGTGCAAGAAGCGAATTTACAGGTTGCCTTGGAACAAGTTATTGAAAGTTTGCGTTCACAAACGAAGATGCAAATGACCGTAGAATGTAGTTTGCCCTCACAAAGTTTAAATCCACAAGAATTAGTGCACGTTCTACAAATTGTACGTGAGGCAACGTTAAATGCGATTAAACACTCAAAAGGCACGCTGATTGAAGTGAAAGCCCATATTAATGCCGAGGGTGAATATGAAATTCTTGTGCAAGATAATGGTGTCGGGATTCCGACATTAGATGAGCCAGAAGGGCATTATGGTTTAAATATCATGACTGAACGCAGTCGCCAATTAAATGCTCAGCTTACAATTTCAAAAGGGGAACAAGGTGGTACGATGGTTAAAATCACACTCCCTCACACGTTTTTTTAAGGAAAGTTCATGCAAAGTTTACAGCCGTTTCACACCTTCAATATTCCAGCAAATGCACGTGAAATTATTGAAGCCACATCGATTGAACAAATCCAACAAGCTTGGCAAAAAGCACAAGCTGAAAATCTACCTGTCTTATTTTTAGGACAAGGCAGCAATATGCTGTTTTTAGACGATTTCCAAGGTGTTGTAATTGTTAACCGTTTATCGGGTATTCAACATACAGAAGATAGTGATTACCATTATTTGTATGTTAATGGTGGCGAAAATTGGCATCAGTTAGTGGAATGGTCACTCTCTCAAGGGATTGACGGCTTAGAAAATCTCGCACTCATTCCCGGCTGTGCCGGATCAGCACCGATTCAAAATATTGGTGCGTATGGCGTAGAATTTAAAGATGTGTGTGATTATGTGGATGTATTGAATCTCAATACGGGCGAACAATTCCGCTTACAGGCGAACGAATGTGAATTTGGTTATCGTGAAAGTATTTTTAAGCATCGCTATGCACAAGGCTATGTGATTACAGCGGTTGGATTGAAATTAGCCAAAAATTGGCAACCGATTTTAAAATATGGCTCATTAGTGAATTTTGATCCTCAAACTGTAACGGCAAAACAAGTGTTTGATGAAGTGTGCCATATTCGCCGCAGCAAATTGCCCGATCCTAAAGAATTTGGTAATGCGGGCAGTTTCTTCAAAAATCCTGTGGTGAGTGCAGAACAATTTGCGAAAATCCAAAAACAGGTCGAAAATCTACCGCACTTTCCACAACCGGATGGTTCAGTGAAACTGGCTGCGGGTTGGTTAATCGATCAATGCCATTTAAAAGGTTTTCAAATCGGTGGTGCAGCCGTTCATCAACAGCAGGCTTTAGTGCTGATTAATAAAGGCAATGCCACTGGACAGGATGTGGTTAAGTTAGCACATCATATCCGTCAAACCGTGGCAGATAAATTTGGTGTGTATTTACAGCCAGAGGTACGCTTTATGGGTGCAAAGGGCGAAGTAAATTCAGAGCAAGCTATTAGTTAATTTATAGAGGAAAGCAATCATGAACTTTAAAGACATTTTAGAGACTTTACCAAGCATTGAGCATCTAACAGGTCTGGATGTTTTAAACGGTGAAACCGTGATTCATCATATTCCTGCAGCACCAGGCAAGCTTGGCTCACTTCGTCTTTATAATGCACTAGCTGAAAAATTTAACGGAAAATTAGACCGCACTTCAGCGCAGCAAGGCATTGAATGGTTTGCAGAGCATGTAGAAGATGCCAAACAAAATCCAGGCAAGCACCCAAATATCGACTTATTGTTCAAAGTCGTTGCGGAAGAATTGAATTATTCACTCATTCCATTAAAATAGTTTGATAAATTTATCGTAATAAATTTGAACTTTTAATCGCTAAAAACTGTCAAATAGAACAAATTAAAGCTACAATAATTCTAAATATTGTGCTATAACTAAACGATTAATAAATTGGAGCTTAGCTCCGCATGCTGTGAGGAGAAGTATGAATAAAGAAACTCAAATGATGTTAGTACCTCAAGGTAGCATCGAAGCTTATATTCGAGCAGCAAACGAATATCCGATGCTGACTGCAGAGGAAGAAAAAAGCTTAGCAGAACGTTTGTATTATGAAGGTGATATTGAAGCAGCGAAAAAGTTAGTTTTATCACACTTACGTTTTGTTATTCATGTTGCGCGTGGTTATTCAGGTTATGGATTACCGCAAGCAGATTTAATTCAAGAAGGTAATATCGGATTAATGAAAGCGGTAAAACGTTTTAATCCGGAAGTGGGTGTTCGCCTTGTGTCTTTTGCGGTGCATTGGATCAAAGCTGAAATCCATGAATATGTCCTTCGCAACTGGCGTATTGTGAAAGTTGCTACCACGAAAGCACAACGTAAATTGTTCTTTAACCTACGTAAAACTAAACAACGTTTAGGTTGGTTCAATGAAAACGAAGTGGATATGGTGGCGAATGAGCTTGGCGTGTCAAAAGAAGATGTCATCGAAATGGAATCCCGTATGACAGGGGCTGATGTAGGCTTTGATTTGCCAACAGACGATGATGACGAAGCTTATGCACCTTCTTTATATTTAGAAGATAAAAGCTCAAATTTTGCGGCAGAACTTGAAAGCGAAAACTTTGAAGAACAAGCAACAGAAAAATTAGGTACAGCCTTAGCAAATCTTGACGAACGTAGCCAAGATATTATCAAAGCGCGTTGGTTAGATGATGATAAAGCCACCCTTCATGATCTTGCAGCAAAATATAATGTGTCTGCAGAACGTATTCGTCAGCTTGAAGCCAACGCATTGAAAAAACTTAAAAGTGCGGTTGATTTCTAAGCCATTTTGATAAAAAGAAAACCTGTC
This sequence comes from Parahaemophilus parainfluenzae, assembly GCA_001914055.1. Classification (GTDB taxonomy): domain Bacteria; phylum Pseudomonadota; class Gammaproteobacteria; order Enterobacterales; family Pasteurellaceae; genus Haemophilus_D; species Haemophilus_D parainfluenzae_V. The sequence continues at coordinate 20,368 of MKXX01000009.1, forward strand.
GATTATCGACAGGTTTTTTTATTTATTTCTTTTTGGATTTTCCCCACATTTTATCTTCTTGGCCTCGCCATAAGCGCTGAATATTGTCGTGGTGGCGATAAATCAGCAAACAGCAAACTAAGGCAACAGGGAAGGTAAATTCCGGTTTAAGCCACCAAACATAAAATGGCACGAGAAGTGCTGTAATGACCGCACTTAATGAAGAATAACGGCTAATTAAGAAGACTAACAACCAAGTGCCTAGCGTTGAACCGGCTACGCCCCAAGAGATGGGCGCAATCGCACCGAATGCGGTCGCGACACCTTTTCCGCCTTTAAACTGAAAGAAAATAGGGAAGATGTGCCCCAAGCAAGCCCCTAATGCAACCATGCCTAATTCAAATTGCGTGAGCCCTAAATAATAACCCGCCCAAACAGGTAACATTCCTTTTAAAATATCGCAAATTAATACCGCGAGTGCCGCCCAACGTCCACCAATACGTAATACATTGGTCGCACCAGGATTATGAGAGCCGTTTTTTCGTGGATCAGGCAAGCCTGCTACCTTACAAATCAAAATTGCACTGGAAATCGAACCCAGTAAATAAGCAAAAATCATATAAAAAAGGGCAAATAGGCTCATTTTGTGCTCCACAATCTTGATTGTATTTGAAAAACTTGTTCGTTATTTTAACCAAACTTGATAGCATAAGCCCACTATATTTTTACAGGAATGAGAGATGGATCGTATTTTTATTGAAGAATTAGTGGTCTTCGCACAAATCGGCGTATATGACTGGGAGCAACAAATCAAACAAAAGCTTGTTTTTGATTTGGAAATGGCATGGGATTGTCAAAAAGCTGCAGAAACGGATGATGTGCAATACTGCCTCAATTATGCAGAAGTGAGCCAATTTATTTTAGATTATGTCCAAGCTAAGCCATTTTTATTGATTGAGCGCGTGGCTTATGAAGTAGCGGACCAATTGCAACAACATTTTGGGATTTCATGGTTACATCTTAAACTGAGTAAACCCAAAGCCGTTGCTCAAGCAAATAATGTGGGCATTATTGTAGAGCGGGGTGAGTTGAAATAATCGCTGAAAATTGACCGCACTTTGGAAATATCAAACCAAAGTGCGGTCAGTTTTTTAGGTGTTTTTTAATGCCAAGCGGAACGCACCAATCCCACTTTTTAATACCAGCACGCTTAATATCATACTTGCCAATGGGTCAACCCATAACCATCCCAGAAAATAGGTGCTGAGACCCGAAAGTATAGCAATAATGGAACCAAATAAATCGGTGAGTACATGTAGATACGCTGCTTTGATATTGAGATTGTCATGATCACTTTTCAACATTATCCAAGCAACGAAAAGATTGACGAGTAATCCTAGCGATGCTACTCCTAGCATTGGTAATGCCATCATCTCGATGGGATTTTGCCAGCGTTGAATCGCTTCAACTAAAATCATCAATGCCACAACAATCAATGAGCCACTATTGAGTATGGCGATATAGCGTTGTTTTTGAGCGGGTAGAAACAACGCTAGCAAGGCTAAAAATAACGATAAACTATCATTTGCCATGTGTCCCGCATCAGCCATGAGTGCCAAGCTGTTAAACCAATAGCCGCCAACAAATTCGACAACCATAAAGCCGGTAATGATGGCAAAACTGAGCGCTAAGATTTTTTTATCTTGTGGAATATGTTCATGAGATGAATGGTCATGATATTCATGGGAATGATGTTCGGACATACGGCTCCTTATTGTCTATTTGATTAACTTGGGATAAAGTATAAAGTCCGTAGTAACTACAAGGTCAAGGCTTAATTTTAACAAGATGAAGATTCACGAATTGAGCAAACAAAGCGGTATTCATTTAGAAACCATTCGTTATTATGAAAAAATGGGTTTAATGCCGGAGCCTAAACGGCTGGCAAATGGTTATCGAGATTATGATGAAGCCAGTTTGAAGCAATTAAAATTTATTAAAACCTGCCGGGCATTAGATTTTAGCTTGGCCGAAATTAAATTTTTTAATGAGATGAAAACGCAGCAATCTCAACATTGTGAAGTGGATAGTATGTTGGCAAAACATTTGGTTTCAGTCGAAGAAAAAATTTCCGAACTGACTGAAATTAAACATTTCCTACAAAGTTTAATTACCGAAGATGATCATCAAGCTGCTGATTGTAAAGCAATGGCCCAATTAAAAGCCTATTAAGTGCGGTCTAAAAAATATCAAAAATCCGCACATTGATGTGCGGATTGGTCATTATTCCGGATCATCCGTAAACGCGTTGTTTCGGAATATCGGCACAAAGGTTACGAGATAAAGCACAAACACGATGGCAATTAAAATAGCGGGAATCGTGATAAAAAACAGTTCGTCCACATACATTAAACAAGCTCGGGAAAGTGCCGCCGTAAAAAGACAAAGCACGGCAAGGCGACAGAGTTTTGGGTAATCCAGTTTCGTAAAGCCACTATGCCATAATCCCGCGGTGAGCCAAATCATCATCATACTGCCGAGAATCCCGCCGAGTGTCACCATGTGTAATGGGTCGGCAGTAGGTTCATCAAGTAATTTATTTATGCCAATCCACAAATAGCCAATCGCAGCGAACAGTTGAAGGAAATAATAAGTGCGTACGTAATGTTTACGTAGCAGTTCGTAATGATGTAATTCGCGTAACTTGGCAAGCAAGATAAAGCCAACGGCAAAGGCTGTAAAAGCGGCTGTTTGTGCAGGCAACCAAAGCTCTGCTGCGGTATGAAGTAATAAAAATGTAATTGCGATATTTTTATACACGACATTCGGGATAAATACAGGATCTTTCAATGTACTTTCTTTCAGTGCCTCTGCGCCTAATAGAATGCTGACTCGAATTGATACAAACATTACCGCCGCCATATTCAAATGCACCTGTGCCCGCAATAATTTCAAACTATCAGTCATGGCGTAAGCCGTCTGACAAACCATAAATGCAGCAAGTAACATCAGTAAAGTAAAATTGTCGGTATTGCGATCCAACCAAAATAGCCAAGCACAAAAGAGTAACAACGCGAGCCAATAAGCTGCCACTAAAAACGAGGCGGTTTGCGGGGAAAATGACAATAACACCAATCCCGAAAGCAAGGGCACTGCTAATATTGTCGCAATAGGTTTTAAATTACCTTTGTAATTTGTCCATTCGAGCATGGAAGCCGTCAGAAAGCCACCGTATGCGGCTGGTAGCATAAATTCTAAGAAAATTTTGCGGTGTAGGATGAGATCATCGGGGTTGATGAAAAAGCTCAAGGCACCAATAATCGCAAGAATGGCTGCACTAACAAAAAAGGGTCGCATCGGATGGGTAAAGAAATTATTCATAATAATGGATTCCTTGAAATTCGCGTGCGACTACGGTTTCTTCAAAGGCAGAATTGCGTTCGGATAATGGCGTTGGCAAGGTAATCACATTTTGCACATCCATCCCTTTTGGAGAAAGCTGCATAATCTCTCGGCTTAATCGAGCTGCTTCAAAACGATCGTGTGTCACTAAAATGCAAGCCATGCCTTGTTGCTCAATTTTTTCCACTAACATAGCGGCTAAAATATCACGTAAATCGCGATCCAAACCGACAAAAGGTTCATCCAATAAAGCCAAATCACAACCACATAGCAATAGACGCAAGAATGCCATGCGTTTTGCCATACCGCCCGATAATTCGGTTGGGTATTTATTCAAATCCCCAGAGGAAAGTCCGATCTTTTCTGCCAGTGCAATGATTTCATTTTCATTAGGATTATCCATAAAAATGGCGATATTCTGCATGGCAGTGAGATTTTCTAATAGACGATTTTCTTGAAACAGAAACCCTGTTTTACGGAATGTATTATGGATTTCGCCCGATTTTGGTGTTTCTAAACCTGAAATTAAACGCAGTACAGTCGTTTTGCCACAGCCACTAGGGCCGAATAAGGTTTTTACTTCGCTCGGTTGTAAATCCATACTGAAATCGCGCACGATAGGATCGCGGAGAATTTCAAAACGCACATTCTTTAAACTCAGCATTATCTTCTCCACGGCATAAATAGGATTTCCAATGGTTTGGTAATCAAATATTCAAAGAGTGAAACAAATACAATCACCAACAACACATAAGCCATGACCGTTGATGTATCTAACATGGCTCTGGCATCGGCAATCTGTGCCCCCACGCCCTCATTGGCTCCCAAAAGCTCTGCCATAATTACCACTTTTACGCCCATCGCAACCGCGACGCCAATGCTGGAAATCACATAGCCGGTGAGATGGGGAACGTACAAATAGCGGATTTTCTTCCACAATCCGAGTTTGTACGCATCAAACAATTCTTCATGTTGTTTGTTTACACTTGCCATGCCCATAGCGGCACTGGCAAAGGTCAGCGGGGCGACTAATACGATAATGGTAAATAGCACGCTAGGATTGCCAAAGCCAAACCAAAATAAGGCCATCACAACCCAAATAATTGGCGGCATGGCTAACAAAATCGTAATGACGGGTTTGAGCAATGCCATAGCTGTTTTAAAGCTGCCCGCAATCAACCCTGCGGCTAAGCCAGCGACTAAGGCGATGGTAATGCCGACCACAGAACGCCATAATGAAATACCGATTTCGTTTTGTTGGAAATGATCGAGCAGCTCAAGGGCTTTTTGAAAAACATCCGCGGGAGCAGGCAACATAAATTCACCAAATACTGCGCTGCCCCAAGCCCACAAGGAAACCACCATCATCGCCACACTCAAGCCGGTAAAGCCGCTCCAGAGGTAGTCGATGATGTACAACAGAACAGGTTGTGGTTTACGGATTTTGTCAGTTTTAATCATGTGTTGTAATTCAGTTTCAAATTAAGCCAAGAAGAATTTATCATCTGGTAATTTACCACCTAAGAGTTTTGGATTGAACTCCATCAAGGTTTCATAGAATTGCATGATTTCATTTTTCAGTTCACTGGCTTTGGTCACCGTTAAGCGTGCACCGTCTAAGCCCATTTCAATAGCGGCTTCTGGAGCAGGAAGATAATTGGCGCCAATTTCAGCCGCACTTTTACGGTTAGCCATAACCCAGTTTAATGCATCACTTAAATCTTGGTGAAGTAGATCAAACTCCGCCTTGTGTGCGTGGAAATATTCTTCGTTAGCAATAATGCCCGCCATTGGAATAAGTGGTTTGGTATTAAATGCTTGACCCCATTCTTTCACTAAATCAAAGCCGCGGACAATCTCCGTACCGACAATTTTAGCTTTCAGCACAACGGCGCTCGCCATGGGTTCTGGTAGAATGGCAGCATGGAAATCTTTAAGCAAGAACAAACCAATTGCCTCAGTTGGTGTGGCCGCATAGGTGATCTCCACTTTATTAATATCAATATTCAGTTTTTTCAGTAAAGCTTGTAATACGATGTCTGGCATATCGTTTTTAAATGGCACAAGGATTTTTTTACCCACCAATTCTTGCGGTGAAGTGATAGGCGTACCTTTACACATCAATTGCGTAATGCCATTGGTGAGAATATTCACCATGCCAACTTGTTGCCCTTGATTACGTAAATTCACGCCCACATTACTTGGGCTCATCATCACCTTAAATTGCCCACTTGCCACACCCGCACGCAGTTGATCAGGTGAACGCCAAATCTCTAATGCGACATCCGCTTGTTTGGCTAATTTACCTTGCGCTGCCGCCACCGCAATGGTTACACTTGGCATCGCGGGTGCACCATAAATGGTAAATTGTTCTTTCGTTGCCGCAAAGAGAGAAGGCGACATGCCCGCTGCCGTAAGTGCTGCGCTCATTCTTAAAAAATCACGTCTATTCATTGTCATGGTTATCTCCTTATAATGAAACAAGTCTAACGCCTATATTTTGATAATAGTTTTCATTAATTATCTTACTGGAGATGACTAAAGTAAAGAAAGACCGTCTGAAAATTGAATTCCAGACGGTCTTTGGCTTGAATCTTAAAACAGCACACATATAAGTGCGGTCGTTTTTTTGAGTGTTTTTCTTACTCAGTCACGTAGAAAACTTGCTTTTCAAATTCGTGTTTACCGATTTTGACAGTCAGCACATATTTGCCGATTGGATCTCTGCGGTCAAATGTCCAGCAGTTCATCATGTATTTACCATTTTCTAATGTTGGTCTGGTATAAGTGATGGTATGGAGTTTTTTGTTTGGTGATGACACCACTTTTGCATTCTCAATCGAGCTGGTGAATTCACTTGGGGCTTGTGCTTTAAATGTTTCAGTTACCGTTGCTTTTTTACCGAAATTACCAGCTGCTACCCAGCATACTTTTTCTGCTTTATTGGTGCGAGAAGTTTCTTTTTTATTTAAATCGGGTGATGGCTCTTGAGTTCTATCAAATACTGAAAGATAAATTGCTGATTCATTTTTTTGCTTTTTAGAGGCATCTTTGGATTCTGGAGCAGCGAATGTGCTAGTTGAGAATAAGGTCGCAATTAAAGCGAATGTTGAGATTTTTTTCATGTTAGATTCCTTTTTATATCATTATTTTATTGAACGATCATTATACCAAGGCATCCCATATCTGCCAGCATTAAATTGGATGAGCCAAATAAGAAGGGATGGGTATTTGACGAAGGTTGTTCAAATTTTACTAAAATTTGTACTTTCTTTTTCACCCAAACAGTGTCTTTCCATGCAAGTTCCGACGCATCGACATTAACATCATCTTGGCTTTCAATAACAAATTTAGCCCCTTGAATGGTGAAACCCACAGGCAGTGAGCTGTTGATGATCCAACGTTCGACAGTACCGACTTTAGCCGAAACATCAACTCTGCGCGGATCGAAGCGTTGTTTGTTGATTAAGCCATTTGTTACATCCAATTCAAAGGTGCGTTCTTGGGCGATTTTACTTTCGAGCATAGCCGTGGCATCAGTATTAAATTGCTCATTCATTTTTTTACTGAATGCTGAAACGTCACCTTGCGGTCGAAGTTCTAAAACGGTGTTATCTGCAAAATCATTGCCTGAACTGAACACATTTTTGATTTTGTCAAAAATACCAAGTTTAGTGCCAGAGATAAGCGATACACCTTCTCCTTCGCTTAAATTGACTAACACTTCGGCACGTTCACCTGGTGCAAGAATAAGAGAATTAATCGCTTTACCTTGAGGTAGAAAACCTAAATCTCTGGCAATGAGCAACATGTCTTGTTCGTTATCTAAACGGAGATCATAGGCTCTTGCTAATGAAGCATTGAGTAAGCGTAAACGTATCCAACCACGAGGGACGTCAAGATAAGGCGCTTCTTGTCCATTAACGAGAAGACGATTACCGACAAAGTGCGGTTGATTTTGCTTAAATAATTGTAATCCGTCGCCGTTAAATTCCATGTCTTGTAAGATTAATGGAATATCGTCCACACCATATTTATGAGGAAGTTGTGATTTTAGGCTTTGATCATCTTCAATTAACCACATTCCCACAATGCCGCGATAGGTTTGATAGGCCGAGTTCGCAAGGGTGGCAGAACGATACCAACAAGTCGCGGCAGATTGGTCTATTGGGATAATTGGTGCCCAAGATTCTCCTTTTTTGAGGACTTTTGCCGCGCCACCAAATAATTCGCCACTGGCTTGTAATCCCTGAATAGAGAGAGCAATACTTTGTGGCAAATTGTTGTGATAATTGAGTTTTGCAAAGGAACCCGATTTGATGCGAATAGTGGGTCCAAGATAATTGCCGTTAAAGCCCCATACACTGACACTATGTGAGCCATCTAACTTGTAGCCGGTTTCTTCCATATTAAGAATAATGGGGCGACCACGTTTCGCTTCCATCAACGGAGGAATGGTTAATTTTTCACGGGATGCCGCTAATACCGATTGAGGTGTGGCAGCAAGTGCGGTTGAAATTGCGGTAGTTTTTAATAATTGGCGACGAGAAAGACGCAACATATTATTTTCCTTGTGCAATTTCAGCATCGAGTTCAGCGATACGTTTTTCCATCAAATCGTGACAGTAAGTAGCAAGTTCGCGAATGTTGTCTTTTGTGTAGGATGACACATCAATCGGATCCATCATTTCACAAATCACTTTACCGTTATCCCAACGATTTAAATCAATTTTGTTATGCGTCGTCGAACACACAACGGGGACAATTGGTACGCCAGCTGCAATTGCTGCATGGAATGCCCCTGTTTTGAATGGCAATAAGCCGCGACCACGGCTACGAGTGCCTTCAGGGAACATCCAAATTGACAGGTTGTCTTTATTGATACGACGAGCAAGTTCAGTCATGGTGCTGTGTGCTTTAGAACGATTTTCACGATCTAAGAAAATATTGCCCGTCACCCAATACAAAATACCGAAGAAAGGAATCCAAATTAGGCTTTTTTTACCTACACTTACCGTACGAGGTAATACCATGTAAGAGATGGTCACCATATCGAAATTATTTTGGTGGTTACCGATATAAATACAACGCGGCATATTCTCTTTATTTTGTGGAAAACGGTGTTCTACTTCTAAGCCAAATAAAGGGTATAAGCGGCCAAACCAGCGAGCCATAACGCCCACATTGCTTGGATTTTTAAAACGAATAAAGGAATAGATCGTACCGAGCACACAAATTAAAATGCAGCAAAGTGCAACGATGAGAATTCTGGCGATTTTTAACATAGAAAATACCTAATTAAAATTTTTGGAAAGTATAGCAAATTACACAAAAATGTGTGCTAATCTAATGAAAAAAATGACGGAATAGTTATGAAACCCATTTATTTTATTGCAGATCTTCATTTAAGCGAAACCCATCCAGAATTAACCGCACTTTTTAACGATTTTATGCAAAACAAAGCACAAGAAGCCCAAGCGGTTTATATTCTGGGGGATCTTTTTGATTTTTGGATTGGTGATGATGAGACTTCACCTCTAATTTCACAAGTAAAACAGCAGATCAAAAAACTGACAGAAAAGGGCATTGCTTGTTATTTCATTCATGGCAATCGAGATTTTTTGGTAGGAAAAAAATTTTCACAAGATTGTGGTTTAACGTTATTGCCTGACTATCATTGTGTTGATCTTTATGGTGTGAAAACCTTAATTTGTCATGGTGATACCTTATGTGTTGATGATGTGAAATATCAGCAATTTCGCCGAAAAGTGCATCAAAATTGGCGACAAAGATTGTTTTTATGTTTGCCATTAAAAGTGCGGTTAAAAATTGCAGAGAAAATTCGCGCGAAGAGCAAAGAAGACAAGCAATATAAGTCACTGGATATCATGGATGTGAATTTAGCGTTTACGGCACAAACCGTACAAGAATTTGGCGTAAATCGATTAATTCACGGTCATACGCATCGAGAAGCCATCCATCAAGAAAAAGGGTACACGCGAATTGTGTTAGGCGATTGGCGAAAGGATTATGCCTCAATTTTGGAAGTGACAGAAAACGGTTATCGGTTTATTTAAACAAAAAGCACAGGATTAAACCTGTGCTTTTTTGTATTAAAACGTGCTGATTTTCAACTGCACTTTATTCTACGGTTACCGATTTCGCTAAGTTACGAGGTTGGTCTACGTCGGTTCCTTTAATTAATGCCACATGGTATGACAATAATTGCATAGGAACGGTGTAGAAAATTGGTGCAATAATTTCATTCACTTTTGGCATCGTGATGATTTTCATGCCTTCGCTTGGTGTGAAGCCCGCTTCTTTATCGGCGAATACATAAAGTTGACCACCACGTGCGCGTACCTCTTCAATGTTTGATTTCACTTTTTCAAGTAATTCATTATTTGGTGCGACCACGATAACCGGCATGTCTGCATCGATTAAGGCTAATGGACCGTGTTTTAATTCACCTGCCGCATAAGCTTCAGCATGGATATAAGAAATTTCTTTTAATTTCAATGAAGCTTCCATTGCGATAGGGTAGAACTCACCACGACCTAAGAAAAGTGCATGGTTTTTCTCTGCGAAGTCTTCTGCTAATGCTTCGATATCTTTATCAAATGCAAGGGCTTTTTCAACTTCAGCCGGAAGTGATTGTAACGCTTTTACAATTTCCACTTCTTGTTCGTTTGAGATATTGCCTTTTACTTTACCAATCGCGGTCACCAACATTAATAATGCTGCTAACTGAGTGGTAAATGCTTTGGTTGATGCCACACCGACTTCAACGCCTGCACGAGTCATGAATGCAAGATCAGATTCTCGTACTAAAGATGAACTTGATACGTTACAGATCGTTAAGGCTGCCATGTAACCTTTTTCTTTTGCAAGACGAAGTGCGGCAAGAGTATCCGCTGTTTCACCAGATTGAGAGATAGTCACTAACAAGCTATTCGGACGAGTCACGAATTTGCGATAGCGGAATTCAGATGCGATTTCAACATCACAGCTTACGCCAGCAAGTGCTTCAAACCAGTAACGAGCAGTCATCCCTGCATTATAAGAGGTACCACAAGCCACAATTTGAATGTGTTCAACTTTTTCTAAAATTTCAGCTGCGCCATTACCAATAGCATCCACAATCACGTTATTGTGAAGGATACGACCTTCCATGGTGTTGATTAATGCATTTGGTTGCTCATAGATTTCTTTTTGCATGAAATGGCGGAATTTGCCTTTTTCTGCCGCATCATTTTCAAGGTTAGATTCGTGCACCTCACGTTCTACTTTTTGACCATTTGCATCGTAAATATCCACGATACGACGTGTAATTTCTGCAATGTCGCCTTCTTCTAAGTAGATGAAACGACGAGTCACGCTTAATAACGCAAGTTGGTCAGATGCCAGGAAGTTTTCACCAATTCCTAAACCAATCACTAATGGGCTGCCTGAACGAGCAGCCACTAAATGTTCTGGATGCTCACGATCTAGTACAACCATACCGTATGCACCAGTAAGTTGTTTTACGGTTTTTTGGACAGCTTCAAGAAGATTTGAGGCGGTACGCATTTCCCAGTTAACAAGGTGTGCAATTACTTCGGTATCAGTTTGAGAATTAAACACATAACCACGTGATTTAAGTAATTCACGTAATTCTTCGTGATTTTCGATAATGCCGTTATGTACGACAGCAAAGTTACCCGAAGTATGCGGGTGAGCATTGGCTTCAGATGGTTCACCATGGGTTGCCCAACGCGTGTGTGCAATCCCTGTACCACCGATTAATGGTTTTACTGCAACCGCTTCATCAAGGGCTTTTACTTTACCCAAGCAGCGCACGCGGTGTAATTCATGGTTTGGATCCACGACAGCAACACCCGCAGAGTCGTAACCACGATACTCTAAGCGGTGTAAACCATTAATTAAAATTTCTGCTACATCACGTTGTGCTACCGCACCAACAATACCACACATAGTTTTTCCTTATTTACTAAAATTAAAAGTCTTGTTTTTCTGACCGCACTTTATGCTATATCCACACAAATCACTTCTACGCCTTGCGCCATTATGGCGTCTTTATCGGCTTGAGATAATTTGTTATCGGTAATCAGCACATCAATTTGCTGCCAGGTTAATTCCACATTTGGCATTTTTCTGCCAATTTTTTGTGATTCCACCATCACAATCACTTCGCGAGATACCTCAGCCATCACCTGGCTTAAGCGAACCAACTCATTAAATGTTGTTGTACCACGTTCTAAATCAATGCCATCGGCACCAATAAATAATTGGTCAAAATCATAAGAACGAAGTACCTGCTCAGCAATATTGCCTTGGAAGGATTCAGAACGCATGTCCCAAGTGCCTCCCGTCATTAAGAGCGTCGGTTCATTTTCGAGTGAACGTAATGCTGTCGCCACCGAAAGCGAATTCGTCATCACAACCAAGCCTTGCTTGCGATTAAGTTGTTTAATCAATGCAGCGGTTGTACTGCCACTATCCACAATAATGCGATTGTGATCACGAATACGTTCTGCAGCTGCCTTTGCTAAGACTAACTTTCGTTGCGAAAGTTCATCATCTTGTTCTTCTTCGATAATTTCTTGTGGCATTAAAATAGCACCACCATATCTACGAAGAAGGAAACCATTACTTTCCAATGCGGTGAGATCTTTTCGAATCGTCACTTCAGAGGTGTCAAATAACTGTACTAGCTGTTCTACACTGACTTCACCTTGTTCTTGCAGCAGTTGCATGATGGCATGTCTGCGCTGTTGGGTATTTCGGTGTTGAATGTTTCGTTTCATTATTTATATCCGTATTTAAGTTTCGCTTCGGAATTATATCGGCAAAATGATGATTGTAAAGCTAAAATTTAGGCAACAAAAAACCCTGACAAAGCAGGGTTTAATTAAAATCCGTTTTAAGACCAATTATTTGATTGCGTCTTTTAATGCTTTACCAGATACGAATGCAGGAACTTTAGATGCTGCGATTTTGATTTCTGCACCAGTTTGTGGGTTACGGCCAGTACGTGCTGCACGTTTGTTCACTTTGAATGTACCGAAACCGATTAATTGAACAGGTTCACCTTTTTTAAGGCTACCAGTGATAGCGGCTAAAGTAGCTTCTAATGCAGCTTTAGCTTGTTTTTTGTTTAATTCAGCTGCACTTGCAATTGCATCGATTAAATCTGTTTTGTTCATAAATTTGTACCTTCTGTTAAATTAAAATTGACTCTATTCAAATAAGCGTAGCTTTTAACTGCTACGGCTTGGGCAAGTCTAATCGAACTTGGGGGGAAATAAAAGCCCGATTTGCAAAAATTGTGACAAATCTCACGTTATTGCTCAATTTTTATACCAATATTGGAGATTCCCTCCTGCTTTATCTCGTTGCGGAGGGATAAAATCAAGTCTACATCGCGTTTTTCACAGTCTTTGAGTAAGCGATAGATTTGCCATTGAAGGTCTAATTCTTCTTCAATTTCTTCACGGCTTTTCAGTTCAGTTTCAGAAAGATCTCGATCTTCTTGTGTTTCTAACAAAGAACAAACCGTGCCTAATGAAATTTGGCTGATTTGAATTGCTTTTTCAAGTGTCTCGCCCGCGATAATCGCATGCAATAATTCACCTAACGCTTCACAAGCATCGAGAGCAGGTACCACACCAAAGAAGTCGTAATCATTCACATCAGGAATAATTTCTTCAAGTTTCTCTAATTGGTTCTCGAAATTAATCTTTGCCTCTTTAACCGTTAGAAACTCCCACACTAAGTTTAAAATGTTGTGATAGGTTTTGTCTGCAGGCTTTTGTTCCGTCATTTGGCAGAATAGGGTAAAGTTAGGTGCCATACGCTCGCATAAGCAAGCCATAAAGGTTAGATGTTGCCAGCTTTCGAGATTTTCGAGTCGCTTGTGAATCGGATTTCGCATTTTCTTCTCGCTTATTTATGATAGGCTTTAGAGAACTCATGAATCGCATCCACGAAGATTTTTGGTGCGCTTTCCGGCACATCTTGATGAATACCATGACCTAAATTAAATACATGTCCGCTGCCTTGACCAAAATCAGCTAAAATTGACCGCACTTCTTGCTCAATACGTTCTGCTGGTGCATATAACACGCTTGGATCCATATTGCCTTGTAGTGCCACTTTATGGCCTACGCGTGCTTTTGCATCAGCCAAATTAACGGTCCAGTCTAATCCGAGCGCATCACAGCCCGTATTCGCCATGGCTTCTAACCATAACCCGCCGCCTTTAGTAAATAAAGTCACCGGTACTTTACGGCCATCGTGTTCACGAATTAAACCATCGACGATTTTGTGCATATATTGCAAAGAGAAGTCTAAATATTCGCGATGACCTAACACGCCGCCCCAAGTATCAAATACCATGACGGCTTGTGCACCTGCTTTGATTTGAGCGTTTAAGTATAAAATCACGGAATCCGCCACTTTATCTAATAAAAGATGCAAAGTTTGCGGTTCGGCATACATCATTTTTTTGATTTTATTGAAGGTTTTGCTGCTACCGCCTTCAACCATATAAGTCGCCAGTGTCCACGGGCTACCAGAGAAACCAATCAGTGGTACTTCGCCTTTTAGTTCACGACGAATTGTGCGCACAGCGTTCATTACATATTGAAGTTCGCCTTCAGGGTCAGGAATGGGTAAATTTTCGACCGCACTTTTGTTTTCAATTGGATGGGCAAATTTCGGACCTTCACCTGCACCAAAACTTAAGCCTAGCCCCATCGCATCAGGAATAGTCAGAATATCTGAAAATAAAATGGCTGCATCTAAAGCATAGCGACGAAGTGGCTGTAAGGTAACTTCACAAGCTAAATCTGCATTACGGCAAAGAGACATAAAATCGCCCGCTTCAGCGCGTGTTGCTTTATATTCAGGCAAATAGCGTCCCGCTTGGCGCATCATCCATACGGGTGTCATATCCACGGGTTCACGTAATAAGGCTTTTAAATAACGATCATTTTTTAATTCAGACATGGGCTTTCCTTTATTTATTTTTGTTCCGCTTTGCAAAGCTCAAGCGTAGCATTAATTAATTTGAGTGCGATAGTACCTGTTGGCGGTAATTCTGGCAAGGGGGCCGCGCTAGAAAACCATTGTGCATCATGCAGTTCTGTTTCTTGCAGTTGAATTTCTCCGCTGTCGTAATCAGCTAAAAAGCCCACCATTTGTGAATTCGGGAACGCCCAAGGTTGACTACCGAAATAGCGAATATTCTTCACACGAATACCGGTTTCTTCAAACACTTCGCGACGAACAGCATCTTCAAAAGTTTCACCCACTTCCACAAAACCGGCCAGCGTGGTGTACATCCCAGCTTTGCCAGGCGTGTAATGGCGTTTATGGTTAGCTAATAAAATCTCAGTGCCACGGCGAACGGCGACGATAATCGAAGGGCAAATAACCGGATAAGTGCGATAGCCGCAACTTGTACATTGAACCGCAAGTTCATCGTGAGTTTGTTTCGCTTTTTGACCGCACTTTCCGCAGAATTGGTGAGTTTCCAAAAAATGATTGATTTCTACGCCTCGGCTTAACACATGAAAATCTTCAGTCGGTAAGGACAACAAACTCCGTAAGGAAAGGTATTCTCGTTCATCTTGATCATTTTCTGCCACAAGCCATAAAGGTTGTGATTTCCATTTCCCGAGCAACATAGCTTTTTGCGTTGTGAGGTCGAGTTCCTTTGCTACTCCAAAAGGCAGATCATTTTCCAGCCAATAAAGTGTCGATCCTTTGGTGAGCAGCCAATATCCCTGATCTTCGGGCTGAATTGCTTTCATATTTTTCTCTTTTTGTTTCAAAAGTGCGGTCATTATAAAAGGGATTTTTCGGAAAAACGAATTTAATTTCTGTGATAAAAATAGCTAGTCAGTTTTCGTTGTGCTACACTAGCAACCTGTTTTTCTCTTTAAAATTAGGAATGACAAATGTCTTTTTTCTCTTTTGCTTTTTTAGAAAATGCGATGTCTTTTCAAGGTTATTTTAAATATATCGCCATTTTTGTCTCGTTAGGTGCATTGCTTGTGGTGACAAGCTTATATTTGCGTCATCGGTTACAAACCAAATATCGTGATCTCAGTATTATTTTCCTTTTATTAATCATTTTCTTGCTCGGTGTGCAATATAACCAATATGAGCGAAGTGAAGTCTATACAGCTGATACCTCTCGCGTGGTGACATTTTTAAATTCGGTGAAAGACAGTCAAAATTTGCAGAAAGAAGATATTCGTACCAATAGCCGTACATTAACGAACGGCATGATTTTAAATATTCGGGATCAGTATTTCGAAGTCCATTTTAATAATGATTTTTCAGCGTATACCTTATCCCCAATTAACTTAGTAAACCCGAATGTTACTGTGATTGATAAGGAGGATAAATAATGGATGGCTACACATTATTAGGCTTGAAATTGGCCATGGGTATTATTGGACTGGTACTCCAAATTAACTTAATGGGAAAAGGTAACCTTGCACCGACCTCCGCGATGGATCAGGTACAAAACTATGTGCTAGGTGGCATTATTGGTGGTGTGATTTATAGCGATAGTATTGGGGTATTCCAGTTCTCTCTCGTGCTCGTGCTTTGGACATTATTGGTTTTTACCCTCCGTTTTATCAAAAATCATAACAAATTAGTTAAATCTTTGATTGATGGTAAACCTGTTTGGGTGATTTCAAACGGTAAGGTCAAAACCGCTGAATGTATGAAAAACGGTATTGCTGCCCATGACCTCATGTTTAAGTTACGTGCAGCCGGTATCTATGAAATCAAAACGGTTAAACGTGCGGTATTCGAACAAAATGGGCAACTCTCGATTATTCAATACGGCGATGATAACTTACGTTATCCATTAATTGTTGATGGACAATTAGATGATGATATTTTAGACATTATTGATCGTGATGAAGAATGGGTTAAAGCCGAGTTAGAAAAACAGAACCTAACAGTTGAGCAAGTGTATATTGGCGAATATTTGAATGGTCAGTTAGTGACACATTTATATGAAAACAAATAAAAAAAGACCGCACCTTAAAAGTGCGGTCTTTTTTGTTTCATTTTAACCCACGACGAAAGGTAAGTAACCAGCTCTAATCGCAAAAGGAATTGAAGTAATAATCACTCCAAGGACTAAGACGAGTACTAACAATGCTTTACCGCCCCACACTCTGTATGGCAAGTTAGGATGAATCGCACGTGCTTTCCAAACTAATGCTACCGGTAAAACCACTGCGTAGAACGCGAACATTTGACCAGCATAACCCAGAGCGAGAATAAAACCTTCCGGATAGAAAAGGGAGAAAAGCACTGGGGGAATAAAGGTCATTAAACCTAATGAAATACGCCCTGCATGAATATCAAAAGATTGTTTGAGTAAGTCTTCGATACATTCTAATAAACCTAATGCCACCCCTAAGAATGAAGTGACCAATGCTAAAGTGGAGAAGATTTTTACCGCATTCGCAATAATTGGGCTTTGGGTGATTTCTAAGGTTGCTTTCACCAAGCCATTTAACGTGGCGTCTTCACGTAAAATTTGTAAAAACTCATTTTGGCTGAGTAAGCCGTGCGTCGAAAGCTGCCATAAAAAGTAAGCAAATAATGTGATGCCAGAACCCACTAAAATCGCAATGCGTAAGGATTTCACATTACCGTCTAAGTATTTATTTAAACTTGGAATGGAACCGTGGAAACCAAATGCCGTGAAAAATACAGGGCTTGCAGAAATAATTAAAGCGTTATCAATTGGCATCGCCATTAAGTTATCAAATTTGATGTTTGGTAGCATTAATGCGAGCACTAAGATAAAAGCAGCAATCATCACAAAGAATAATACGCGATTGATTTTGTCCACACTGTGTGTGCCGATGACAATAAAACTGCCGAAGAAAATGGTGAATACAAGCACCGCGATTTTGTTCATGGTGTCTTTATCGCCCATGGCTGGGAGTAAATCCATTAATAAGGAACCACCACCACTTACGTAAGCGGCAATTAAGGCATATAAGAAGACAATTAAAACAGCGGTGGAAATAATTCGCCCTGCTTTACCAAAATATTGTGCAGCAAGTGTACCGATCCCTGCATCGCTGTCAGCGGTTTGATACAGTTCAACGAATAAAAGTGCGGTGAAAGTAAGCACTGCCCATAAGCCAATTAATAAGAAAACTGTCGCAGTTAAGCCAATCCCTGCTGAGGTGAGAGGCATTGCCAACATCCCCGCACCAATCATGGTTCCTGCAACAAGTAAGGTACTTCCTACGGTCTTGTTCATTTTATCTTCCTTATGTTGTAATAATAAATTTACGATGATTGTATTTTAATCTTTACAGTGTGTAAAGTAGGGAAAACAAAATTCTTCTACAAAATGTACGGTAGAAATGACCGCACTTTCCCGATAAAATAGCCGGCGAATCAATTAAGACAAGAGACAATAGTAGGAGAGCGCTTATGATTTATAGTATGACAGCCTTTGCACGCCTTGAAATCAAGAAAGATTGGGGTGATGCAGTTTGGGAAATTCGTTCGGTTAACCAACGTTATTTGGAAAACTTTTTCCGCTTGCCAGAGCAATTTCGTGGCTTGGAAAATGCTTTGCGTGAGAAACTTCGTCAAAATCTCACTCGCGGTAAAATTGAATGTTCATTGCGTATTGATAGCAAAAAACAAGCGGCGGCTGAACTCAATTTAAATAAAGAGTTGGCGAATCAAGTGATTCAATCTTTACAATGGATTAAGTCACAAGCAGGTGAGGGTGAAATCAATTTAGCGGACGTATTGCGTTATCCCGGCGTGGTAGAAGCGGCTGAGCAAGATTTAGATGCGATTAGTCAAGATTTGTTGACAGCTTTTGATGAATTGTTGGTGGAATTTATTGCAATGCGTGGACGTGAAGGCGAAAAATTGCAAGCCATTATTCAACAACGTCTTGATGGTATTACGGTAGAAGCTGAAAAAGTGCGGTCACAAATGCCGGCGGTTTTACAATGGCAGCGTGAGCGTTTATTGCAACGTTTTGAAGAAGCGAAGATTCAACTAGATCCACAACGAGTCGAACAAGAAATGATTTTACTGGCGCAACGTGTGGACGTGGCGGAAGAATTAGATCGTCTGCAAATGCACGTGAAAGAAACCAATAATATCTTGAAAAAAGGCGGGGCAGTGGGCCGTAAACTGGACTTTATGATGCAAGAGCTGAATCGTGAATCTAACACTTTGGCATCAAAGTCCATTAATGCCGATATTACCGCTTCTGCTGTGGAGTTGAAAGTATTAATTGAACAAATGCGTGAACAAATTCAAAACCTTGAATAGGAAAAATCATGGCAACATTTATTTCATTAAACCACTATGATTTGGTGGAAGTGGCGGGCGTGGATGCGGAAAAATATCTGCAAGGCCAATTAACTTGTGATGTGGTGCATTTAGCAGCGGGCGCTTCAACGCTTACAGCGCATTGCGATCCTAAAGGTAAAATGAATTCCTTATTCCGCTTAATTAAGCTTTCAGCAGAGCAGTTTTTGATTTTAATGCCGAAAGCTTTATTAGCTCCACTCGATCATTTAAAAAAATATGCGGTGTTTTCAAAAGTGACCTTTCAAGTATTGGATTGGCAAATTGTCGGCTTGATTGGTGAAAAGTGCGGTCGAATTTACGCGCAGATTCAATTAGATATTGATGAGAACCGTGCAATTTTGATCAATCCAACACCGTTAGATGTCACTTTTAATGGCGATGAAAAACAATGGCTTTGTGCGGATATTCAAGCGGGCTTACCAAGCTTGAGCGCAGAAACGCAAAATGAATTTATCCCGCAGGCATTAAATCTACAAGCGATTGAACAAGCGATTTCTTTTACTAAAGGCTGTTATATCGGGCAGGAAACCGTCGCACGTGCCAAATATCGTGGCGCCAATAAACGTGCGATGTATGTGCTTTCGGGGGAAACCACGGTTACACCGAAAATCGGCAGCGAAATAGAAATGCAGTTAGAAACAGCTTGGCGTAAAACCGGTACGATCGTAAGTGCGGTCAATTTTGACGGCGTTTTATGGTTACAAGTAGTGATGAATAACGATTTAGAAGAAGGGACGCATTTCCGTTTACCTGAAGATGGAACCGTTCTGAAAATTGAACCGTTACCTTATTCCATCAATAGCTAAAAAACGATTTAGTTATTGATGCTTTATAAGCATCATTATGATGAGAAGAGGGAACCGCAATGTTCTCTCTTTTTTTATTTTTTTAAAATCCGCTATAATTCTGAAAAACTCACGAATTGAACACTATGACTTATTATCTTGGCATTATGTCCGGCACCAGCCTTGATGGGGTGGATATAGCCCTTACGGACATCCAATCTAATCAAACCAAATTAATTGCAGCAGATTTTACACCGATGCCGGCAAATTTACGCGAAAAAGTGACCGCACTTATTCAATCGGGCGAAACGTCGTTACAAGCATTGGGGGAGCTCGATCATCAATTTGGTTTACTTTATGCCGATTGCGTAAATGATTTTTTA
This sequence comes from Parahaemophilus parainfluenzae, assembly GCA_001914055.1. Lineage (GTDB taxonomy): Bacteria > Pseudomonadota > Gammaproteobacteria > Enterobacterales > Pasteurellaceae > Haemophilus_D > Haemophilus_D parainfluenzae_V. The sequence goes on from MKXX01000009.1 coordinate 40,310, forward strand.
CGTAAACACCAGTTAAAACCAGAACAGATCGAAGCCATTGGCTGCCATGGCCAAACAGTGTGGCATTCCCCAAAAGGTCAATTTCCGTTTACCATGCAAATCGGTGATATGAATTTATTAGCCGCTAAAACAGGCATTACGGTTGTTGGTGATTTGCGACGTAAAGATATGGCGTTTGGTGGACAAGGGGCGCCTTTAGTACCCGCTTTTCATCAAGCGGTCTTTTTTGATCCTCACTGGGCAACCGTGGTGCTGAATATTGGCGGTATTAGTAATGTATCGTTATTGATACCCGAACAGCCTGTCATTGGCTTTGATACGGGAACGGGTAATACCTTGCTCGACCAATGGATCGAAAAACATCAAGGCAAAGCTTACGACAAAAATGGTGAGTGGGCGGTTTCAGGTCAAGTGAATCCAGATTTGTTAGCGGCATTATTAGATGAAGATTTCTTTCAGCTTCCACCACCGAAAAGCACAGGGCGTGAATTATTTAATTTAGCTTGGCTAGAGAATAAAATTCAAAAAATAGCAGCCGAAATGACCACATTTTTACCACAAGATGTGCAAGCCACTTTGGCAGAATTTACCGTGCAAAGCATTGTTTTAGCCCTTAATAATATTCAGACGACATTACCATGCAGATTACTTGTTTGTGGCGGAGGTGCTAAAAATCAGGCGATCATGAATGGTTTAAAACAGGCATTACCAAATTGGCGTATTCAACTGACGACTGAATTAGAACTTGATATCGATTATGTGGAAGCGGCAGCTTTTGCTTGGTTGGCTTATCGTCGTATGCATAATTTGCCGGCTAATTTGCCGAGTGTGACGGGCGCCACAAGTGCGGTCAGTTTAGGGGCGATTTTTCCAAAGGAATAAACCATGGCAGAGAATTTATTACAAACCCTTTCAACTTTAATTACTGAACAACAGAATCCCAATTCCATGCATGTGGATAGCTTGTCTGCATTGGAAATTGTGCAGTTAATGAATCAGGAAGATAAACAAGTACCTTTGGCAATTGAAAAATGTTTACCTCAAATTGCCCAAGCAGTCGAATGTATTGTTGCTGCATTTCAGCAAGGCGGTCGGTTAGTCTATATTGGCGCAGGAACCAGTGGTCGATTAGGCGTACTCGATGCTTCTGAATGCCCACCAACATTTGGCGTGTCACCTGAAATGGTGAAAGGTATTATTGCAGGCGGCGAGCGAGCATTGCGTCATCCAATTGAAGGGGCGGAAGACAGTAAAGCACAAGCTGTGGTTGACTTACAAACAATTCAATTTTCCTCAAAAGATGTGTTGGTGGGTATTGCTGCAAGTGGCCGAACACCTTATGTGATCGGTGCATTGGAATATGCGAAAAGTCTAGGTTCAGTGACGGTTTCGATTGCAAGTAATCCGAATTCAGCAATGGCGAATATTGTGGATATTGCCATTGATACGGTAGTGGGACCAGAAGTACTGACGGGTTCGAGCCGTTTAAAATCAGGTACGGCACAAAAATTAGTACTGAATATGCTGACTACGGCTTCTATGATCTTAATGGGTAAATGCTATCAAAACTTAATGGTGGATGTGCAGGCGAGTAATGAAAAACTGAAAGCGCGTGCCATTCGTATCGTCATGCAAGCCACGGATTGCGATAAGGCTCTCGCAGAAGAGACTTTAAAGCAGGCTGATCAAAATGCGAAATTAGCGATTATGATGATTCTGAGTGGATTAGATCGTGCGCAAGCAGAGGCTTTATTAGAAAAACATCAGGGCAAGTTACAACTTGCATTGAAATAAGCAAAAATAAAACGCTAGGCATCAAACCTAGCGTTTTTTATTATTTAATAGTTTACTCAATTAGCAATCTTGTTTGCCATAAGCATCTTGACGAAGGATTTGACGAACGCCTTCATCAAATTGTGCTAAAACGTGATCCGCGTCTTTTGGATCTTTACCGCGAGCATCAAGATAGAACTTGATTTTCGGTTCAGTACCAGATGGACGAACGATTAAGCGGCTACCGTTTTCTAATACGAATACAAGGATGTCGCTTTGGCGATCAGTTTTAGTGTGGTCGATGAATTGTGCCACTTTAACACCACCTACTTCAGCTGGAGGCGTGTTACGAAGTGCGGTCATTAATTTACCAATTTCAGATAAATCGCTTACACGGATAGAAATTTGACCACTTACATAAGCACCGAATTCTTGTGTGAAGTCATTGGCGTAATCCGCTAAGGTTTTACCTTGTGCTTTTAAGTGACGCACTAAATCTAAGAATACGATCGCCGCTGAAATACCGTCTTTATCGCGTACTTTATCTGGGTCTACTAAGTAACCAAGCGCTTCTTCGAAACCGAATAATAAGCCTTGAACTTTACCGATGTATTTGAAACCGGTTAAGGTTTCTTCTGATTGGAAACCGTATTTTTTTGCAATTTCAGCAAGTGCAGGAGAAGACACTAAAGAACACGCTAATACGCCTTTCTCACCTTTTGCATGATATTGTTTTGCTAAATACCAACCTAAGAAACAACCTACTACGTTGCCGTGTAAAGGTTTCCAGTTACCTTGTGCATCTGGAACAGCCACTGCCAAGCGGTCTGCATCTGGGTCATTGGCAATAATGAATTCTGCATTGTGTTCTTTTGCTACTTTAATCGCTAAATCTAATGCCCCTTTTTCTTCAGGGTTAGGGAAGTTTACTGTTGGGAATGTGCCATCTGGCCATACTTGTTCTGCCACAATATGAGGTTGTGGAAGACCTGCTTTGGTTAAGGTTTTGCTTAACACTTCATAGCCGACACCGTGCATTGCGGTATAAACGTAGTTAATGTCTGATTTAGGCTCTTTAGCAAGAGAGGCAGTTTTTTCGATATAAGCGTTAACTACTTCATCATCTAACACCACATAATCTTGGCTACGTGGTAAATCTTTTACATTGCCCGCTGCGACTTTATCAATCAAGGCTGCGATATCTTTGTCAGCAGGAGAAACGATTTGGCCACCGCCGTTCGCTTTACCTAAGTAAACTTTATAACCATTATCTTCTGGTGGGTTGTGGCTTGCAGTCACCATAACACCAGCAGTGGTATCAAAATATTGGATCGCGTAAGCTAATACTGGAGTGGGTAATTTACGTGGAAGTAAATAAGCTTTCACGCCTGCACCCGCCATGATTTCAGCGGTATCACGAGCGAAAACATCAGAGTTTTTACGACCATCGTAACCAATCACGATAGAAGGCTGTTTGTCGTAATCTTTTAAATAATCCGCTAAACCACCTGCTGCCTGTGCCACTAAAACACGGTTCATACCCATAGAACCTGCTTGTAAAGGTCCACGAAGCCCCGCCGTACCAAATTGTAAACGACCACTAAAGCGCGCTTGTAATTCTGCTTGTGCTTTTTCATCACCATTTTTCGCCGCCGTTAAAAGTGCGGTTAATTCTGCATGAGTTTCTGCATCAGGATCTTGGTTTAACCAGTTTTGTGCAATATCAAAAAGCGTTGTCATGATGTTTTCTCCTTGTAAAAACTAATTCTTGTTAGACTAGCTGAAAATGGCTTTAATTTAAATGACTATTTTGCTTTTTTACTGAAAATTTAAGCTTTTTTTGATCGCAACCGTTTTCTCAGATATAAAAACGGCGTAAAAATATTTACGCCGTAAGTCTGATATAAATTTATATAAAATAATAAAAATTAGAGAAGAAGGGCAGAACCCCATTTAATAATATCAAAGAAGAATTTGTTTTGATTGGTGGCAATACCATCACCCGTTTTCTTCAATGTGCCGTCATCATTTTTTGTTTCATCTACCATGCCATTTACATACTGGCCTTTCACCACATCTAAGTCTTCTTTTGCCTGAGTACGTAAGATTTGGCAAGCTTTTGGTTCTAATGCATCGACATCACCAATTTCTGCGCGGAATTTCTTAAATTGATAGGTCGCATAATTCATCGATTTTTCATCTTTTTGAATCATTTTTACATAATCTTCACCGATGATTTTTTCTAACGGATAGAAAAAGACATATTGGGAATGAATATAGCTATCTTCTTTGGCAAAATGTTGTTGCTGAATGCGAGTTAAATTTGGATAGATACATTGCTCAGCTTGTTTACTTGCTGTAGCCCATGCTTTCGCATTCTCATCTGAAAGGAGATAATCAGCTTGTGCGAATTCAGCAGGAATAGTTGATTGTGATGAACCAAATAAACTACAAGCATTCAATAACATGATGCTGCTTAAAAAAATAATTTTTTTCACTTAAATTTCCTTATAACATCTAGAATGGCAAAATTTTAACAACAACAATCTGATTGTAAAGTGATTCTCTAATTGAGAAGTGATTTTCTTTCCCGAACTAAAAAACTTCCGCTATAATGACCGCACTTTTTACACTTATAAAGGAAAGAACAATGCAAAATCCAAAAGATGATGTTTTATATGCACCAGTTGAGTGGGTTGATCATAGCGAAGGTTATACTGATATCCGTTTCCACAAATCGACTGATGGTATTGCAAAAATCACGATTAACCGTCCGGAAGTGCGTAATGCATTTCGTCCGCAAACAGTCAAAGAAATGATCCATGCTTTTTCTAACGCGCGTTTCGATGAAAAAATTGGCGTGATTGTGTTAACCGGTGAAGGCGAAAAAGCATTCTGTTCTGGTGGTGATCAAAAAATTCGTGGTGACTACGGCGGTTATAAAGATGAAAGCGGTGTGCATCATTTAAATGTATTGGATTTCCAACGTGATATTCGTACTTGTCCAAAACCAGTGGTGGCAATGGTCGCAGGTTATGCGATTGGTGGTGGTCATGTACTTCATATGTTATGTGATTTAACCATTGCGGCAGACAATGCGATTTTCGGTCAAACTGGCCCTAAAGTCGGTTCATTTGATGGTGGCTGGGGCGCAAGCTATATGGCGCGTTTAGTGGGTCAGAAAAAAGCCCGCGAAATTTGGTTCTTATGCCGTCAATATAATGCGCAAGAAGCATTAGATATGGGCTTAGTGAATACTGTTGTGCCTTATGCGGATTTAGAAAAAGAAACTGTGCGTTGGTGCCGTGAAATGTTACGTAACAGCCCAATTGCATTACGTTGCTTAAAAGCCGCATTAAATGCAGACTGTGATGGTCAATCAGGTTTACAAGAGCTCGCAGGTAATGCAACCATGTTGTTCTATATGACTGAAGAAGGTCAAGAAGGTCGTAACGCGTTTAACGAAAAACGCGCACCAGACTTCAGCAAATTTAGACGCAATCCTTAATTTGAACATAAAAGTGCGGTTAGAAATCTGTGTGTTTTTAACCGCCTTGTCGTGGTATATCTCAATCCTTATTCATATTTTAGAATTATTTTATGTCCTGTGTGAAACAACATAATTATGTGATTAGCTTAACCAGAGAAACAAAACGTCGCAAACATATTGAACAAGAATTTGGTCGGCAAAATATCCTTTTTTCATTTTTTGATGCAGTGACACCAGATCGTATTGAGGATGTTGCAAAGAAATTTAATATTATTTTAGATCGCTCTTCAGAAGCTAAATTATGGGATGGGGAAATCGGTTGTGCGTTAAGTCATATCTCACTATGGAATTTAGCATTAGAAAAGAGCTTGGATTATATCAATATTTTTGAAGATGATGTTTACTTAGGCGAGAATGCAAAAGAGCTGTTAGAAGTCGATTATTTGCCTGATGATATTGATGTATTGAAGCTTGAAGCTAATGGAAGAATGGTATTTCGCGCGCCTAGACCAGCAAAGTATGATAGAAAGATTTATCCCATAACATTTAAGCAATCAGGAACGGCGGGTTATACCGTGACAGCGAAAGGCGCTAAATATCTTCTCGAACAGGTAAAAAATAAACCCCTTGAAGTGGCCATTGATTCTCTTATCTTTGAGCATTTTTTGAATTTAAAGGATTATAAAGTGGTTCAGCTTTCACCAGGGATTTGTGTGCAAGATTTTGTTGTGAATCCGGATAAGCCTTTTGAAAGTAGTTTGCAAAAAGGTCGAGAGTCGGTTTGTGAAAATCAAACGAAATTTTCAGTCTTTGAAAGAATCATAAACGAATTTATGAGAGTAAAACGTAAATTATTTATGAAACAAGTGCCTTTTAAATAGAATACGTGCGGTTAAAAATCTGTGTGTTTTTAACCGCACTTTTACCATCAAGGAGAATAAGATGGAAACCAAATCATTTAATCTTTATCGTTATTCTATTCCCGTCGATAGTCAGTTCATTTTACGTGGACGTTTTTTAAAACGTCGTGAGGGCTTGATTGTGCGTGTTGCTTGCAGCCGTGATGGTTGGGGTGAAATTGCACCTTTGCCTGGATTTAGTGAAGAAACCCTTGATCAAGCGCAAGAGCAAGCACTTGAATGGCTAACGAATTGGTGTCATGCAAGCTGCGAAGCACCAAGAGTGCCCCTTGATGGTTGTTATCCTTCTGTTGCTTTCGGTATTAGCACGGCGATGGATGAGATGAAACGTTATTTAAATGAGGAAGGTAATTATCACACTGCACCGTTGTGCTATGGTGATCCTGATGAGTTATATGCAGAACTTAATCAAATGCCAGGTGACAAAGTCGCTAAAATCAAAGTCGGCATATATGAAGCGAATCGTGATGGCTTGATTACGGATATGTTTCTTGAAGCCATTCCTGATTTGCAATTACGTCTAGATGCGAATCGTCAATGGACCTTGGAAAAAGCCTTAAAATTTGCGGAGAAAGTGAAGCCGCAACATCGTTCACGTATTCAATTTCTGGAAGAACCTTGTAAAACCCGCGAGGAAAGCCGTCAGTTTGCAGCTCAGGCAGGTATTAATATTGCTTGGGATGAAAGTGTGCGTGAGCCAGGCTTCCTTTTAGAAAAAGAACCACACTTAAGTGCCATTGTGATTAAACCAACACTGGTTGGTTCGCTACAAGATTGTCAAAAGCTGATTGCGCAAGCACATAGTTTAGGCATAAAAGCAGTGATTAGCTCGAGCATTGAAAGTAGTCTAGGATTGACGCAACTCGCTCGTATCGCGGCACAATATACACCCAATGTGACGCCAGGATTAGATACGTTAAATTTGATGCAACATCAAGTATTACGTGCGTGGCCAGGCTCAGATTTACCGCTAATTGATTTAAATTCAGAATTTATTACCAAAATTGTCTAGAGATACGACCACCATTACACAAAAAATCGCTATAATTCGCACAAGTTAAAGGATGTGAAAATGTCAAAAAAATTCAATATTTTGCTGTTAAATGGCCCGAACTTAAATATGTTGGGCGCAAGAGAGCCGAAACATTATGGTTCGCTTTCGTTATCTGCCATTGAGGGAAATATGGCAAAACTTGCGGCGCAGCATGATGTGAATTTGGCGTGCTTTCAAGCAAATAGCGAAGAAAAGTTAATCGATAAGATTCATCAAAGTTTTCAGAAAGTGGATTTTATTTTAATTAACCCTGCAGCTTATACGCATACCAGTGTTGCATTGCGTGATGCGTTGCTTGCTGTGTCAATTCCTTTTGTTGAAATCCATTTGTCTAATGTACATAAGCGCGAGCCATTCCGTCATCATTCTTACTTTAGTGATGTGGCAGAAGGGGTGATTTGTGGCTTAGGTGCGAAAGGCTATGAGTTTGCTCTTCAATTTGCGTTAGATTTTTTAAATAAAAAAGCATAAAATTTCACAAAATTTACAGATTTTCGCAGAAATTTATCGCAAAGTGCGTGATTTTGCGGTAATCTTGCCGACACAAAAAACAGGTTTCAAAATGACCGCACTTTGGAGTTAATTTTGAAAGTGCGGTTGAAAATTCATTAATATTTTTAGGAAGAGCGTATGGACATTCGTAAAATCAAAAAACTGATTGAATTAGTAGAAGAATCGGGTATCACTGAATTAGAAGTACAAGAAGAAGAAGGTACAGTACGTATTAGTCGTGCGGCACCAGCTGTTGCACCTGCTGCAATTCAATATGCAGCGGCGCCTGTAGCACCCGTTGCTGCTCCAGCAGCTGCTCCTGCGGCAGCAGCGCCTGCTGAAGCGCCAGCGGCTGAAATTTCTGGCCACCAAGTGCGTTCACCTATGGTAGGTACATTCTACCGCAGCCCAAGCCCAGAAGCGAAAGCTTTCGTAGAAGTGGGACAAACAGTCAAAGTAGGCGATGCACTTTGTATCGTTGAAGCAATGAAAATGATGAACCGTATTGAAGCTGATAAAGCTGGTGTGGTTAAAGCAATCTTAGTGAATGATGGCGAAGCGGTTGAATTTGACCAACCATTAATCGTTATCGAATAATCCCTATCAATCTGAAATGGCGAGCTTTCTCGCCATTTTTTCACCCAAGTGGAAATTGTTATGTTAGAAAAAGTTGTGATTGCTAACCGTGGTGAAATTGCACTGCGTATTTTGCGTGCCTGTAAAGAATTAGGCATTAAAACTGTGGCGGTTCACTCTACCGCCGATCGTGATTTAAAACACGTATTACTTGCAGATGAAACAGTTTGTATCGGACCTGCGCCATCTGTAAAAAGTTATTTAAATATTCCTGCCATTATTGCCGCAGCAGAAGTAACCGGTGCGGATGCGATTCACCCTGGTTATGGTTTCCTTTCTGAAAACGCAGATTTTGCAGAGCAAGTTGAACGTTCTGGTTTTATTTTTATTGGCCCAACTGCAGACGTCATTCGTTTGATGGGGGATAAAGTTTCTGCAATTAAAGCAATGAAAAAAGCGGGCGTACCTTGTGTTCCAGGTTCTGATGGTCCTGTAGGTAGTGATATCGCGAAAAATAAAGAAATTGCAAAACGTATTGGTTATCCTATTATTATCAAGGCATCTGGCGGCGGCGGTGGTCGCGGTATGCGTGTTGTTCGTAGCGAAGATGCACTTGAAGAATCCATTGCGATGACAAAAGCAGAGGCAAAAGCCGCGTTTAACAATGATATGGTTTACATGGAAAAATATTTAGAAAATCCACGCCATATTGAAATTCAAGTTTTAGCAGATACACACTGTAACGCAATCTATCTTGCAGAGCGTGATTGTTCTATGCAGCGTCGCCACCAAAAAGTCGTAGAAGAAGCACCAGCACCAGGCATTACCGAAGAAGTTCGTCGTGACATCGGTTCTCGCTGTGCTAAGGCTTGTGTTGAAATTGGCTATCGCGGTGCAGGTACGTTTGAATTCTTATATGAAAATGGTGAATTCTATTTCATTGAAATGAATACCCGTATTCAAGTAGAGCATCCAGTAACAGAAATGATTACTGGTGTGGATTTGGTGAAAGAACAATTGCGTATTGCAGCTGGTTTACCACTTTCTTATAAACAAGAAGATATCAAGGTGAAAGGCCATGCGATGGAATGTCGTATCAATGCAGAAGATCCAAAAACATTCTTACCATCTCCAGGTAAAGTTGCTCACTTGCACTCACCAGGTGGTTTAGGGGTTCGTTGGGATTCTCATGTATATGCTGGTTATAGCGTTCCACCACACTACGATTCTATGATCGCAAAATTAATCACATACGGTGATACTCGTGATGTCGCAATCCGTCGTATGCAAAATGCATTATCAGAGACAATCATTGACGGTATCAAAACAAATATCCCTCTTCATGAACTTATTCTTGAAGATGAAAACTTCCAAAAAGGTGGCGCGAATATCCACTATTTAGAGAAGAAATTAGGGATGTATGATTAATTAATAAATTATTAAGGTAAAGACAAATATTGTGTTTACCTTATTTTTATGAACTTACACATAATGATATTAATTTTATGGTAAGATGAAAGTATACATAAATTTATTTTATGTATTTATATTAAGTGTGTTTAATAAAGAACTTAGAGGTAAACTATGAAGAATGCTATTTTAAAGTTTAGTTTAACAGCTTTAGCTACATTAACTTTAGCTGCTTGTGGAATGTGGAAGCAGTGGCGGTGGTGATGCAGGAAGCAGAAGTCAAGCTCCAACGAAAGATAAACCGGCTGCGCAAGCAAATCAACCAACTAAAAAACAGAATAATTCAAATACTCCAATGTTACCATCTTCAAATAATAAAACGGGTGGTGTTATCGTAGTTGATGATGAGGGCGGTCGCGTAGTTACTAAAAACATTGCTCTTACTTCGCCAAATTTATATAAAATTAATGTTGATGGGAAAGACATTCCTATTGGTTTTGGTCCAGGTATTAGCGCTAGAGGCTGGACACAAGCTACAGCTAAAACAATTAATGGTATGAAATTAAATGGTAAATTAGAAGTGTGCTGTGGCGCTTATAGCGATGTTCGTTTTGGTGCAATTGAGAGCCAAGATCCTAGTCAAGATGATATGTTTTTTTATAATGGATATCCAACAACTTCAATGCCATCATCAGGTGTAGTGACCTATAGAGGGGATAGCATTATTTCCGCGGATACCGATAAATTACCAGATGAAGATTATTTAAAAGGTTCATCTAGCTTTAGTGCTGATTTCGGTAATAAGAAATTAACAGGTACTTTACGCACAGATAATAAAGATGTAGTTAAGATTGATGCGAATATTTCTGGAAATGGTTTTTCAGGTACAGCTAAATCAGATTTGTTAAATTCTCAGGGTAAAGCTGAGGGTAAATTCTATGGTGAGAATGCAAAAGAATTAGGTGGTTCAGCAAATGCTAATGATAATTCTTGGGGCGCTGCATTTGCTGCTAAAAAGTAATCATCATAGTATTTAGAAAAATACCTAACTTTATACATTCATTTTAAAAGAAAAACGACTAAAAAATGGTTCTAATATCCATTTTTTAGAGAAAAAATTAGGGATGTATGATTAAAATGAAACGGCTAACGTAAGTTAGCCATTTTTATATCTTTTTGATAATTAATATATTTTCTTTGAAAAGATATCTTAAATCTCTTTATAATGTGCACCTATTTATTTTTACCTAAGGAAAAACAATGAAATTTAATCTCTCTAAATTAAGTTTAACAATTCTTGCAACTGTAACGTTAGCCGCCTGTGGAAGTAGCGGTGATAGCAATACTCAACCAGTTAACCAAATAAAACCAACTGAGCAAGTAAAACCAGCAGAGTCGGTAAAACCAGCTGAGTCGGTAAAACCAGCTGAGCCAGTAAAACCAGCTGAGCCAGTAAAAACAGCTGAGCTAGTAAAAACAGCTGAGCTAGTAAAAACAGCTGAGACAGTAAAACCAGCTGAACAACCAAAAAATGAAGAACAAATTGTGCTTAGTCGAGTAGGATTTGAAGTTAACAAAGAGAATAGAGTAGTTACTACAATTGAAAGACAAATACATGATGACAATAACGTGAATCTCGTTAATGTTGAAGGTCATGAAATTGAAATTATTCCATCAGGGTATTACGAACGTCCAGTCATTGGAACTAATGAGAAAGAAGTACTACAGGCAGACTCTCCTGAATTGCGTTCTATCAGTGGCAAAAACTATAAAAATATTCGATGGGGAGAATTTACGGAGCCTACTTTAGGTTCTGATTATTATGTTGCATTTGGTGTAAATCCAACAACAGAAATGCCACAATTAGGTACTGCAAGTTATATTGGAAATGGCATGCATGTAGAGAAGCGGGCTGATGGCTTAGATTCTAATTTATCATTCGTAAAACTAACGGCTAATTTCGCAGATAAAACATTAAATGGAACAATTTCTTTAGCAAAAACTGGCTTTAAAGATGAGCTTGTATCAAATAAGATTGCTGGAGGCGCTCTTCCTCCTCATCTACATTTTGATGATGTTTCCTTATCTGCCCAAATTCAAGGCAATCAATTTAGTGGAATAAATAGCCAAGGTGTTCAGGTTGAAGGTGGCTTCTATGGAAAAGATGCAGACGAAGTGGCTGGAACTTATCAAGGAAATGATAAATTTGGTGTTTTTGGTGCTAGAAAAAATTAGAAAATTTTTGTAAATTTTAAAGCAAGCCTTTGGCTTGCGTTATTTTTCTTTATAGGAATAAAAATGACTTCACAATTGAAACTTGTTTTATTTTTAAGCTCCTCATTGTTGCTTAGTTCATTCTCTTTTGCTGCAGAGAAATCTCCTCAACCTCGGGATGAGCGATTTGATGATCAGCTTCAGCTTGCAAAACCGGATTTATCCACTCAAAAGCCACAAATTTCAGAAAAACGTAATGATAAACATGCACTTTCTATGACGAAAGAAGAATTGGCAAAACATCCTGATTTGATCGTACGTGGATTGATTCCTGCAGTGTTGCAAAATAACGGTGAAGCCGTTCAACTATTATTGCCGTTGTATCAAAATTTGCCTAGACAAGATCCATTTTTACTTGAGTGGGCAAATTCAATTAATGCTCGTGAAAATGGTCGTTTTTCGGAGGCGGTAACTCGTTATCGTACTCTATTTTCTCAAGATTCGACCATTCTGCCGTTGCGTTATCAGTTAGCACAAGCACTCTTTTTAAACAATGATAATGAGGCGGCCAAAGATCAATTCCAAAAACTGAGAGCTGAACAAGTTTCACCCGAGTCTATCGCCATGATAGACCAATATCTTTCTGCGCTTAACCGCCGAGATCAATGGAAGTTTCAAGGTGGTTTGAGCTTCTTAAACGAAAGTAATATTAACAATGCACCAAAAGCAGGCACTCGCATTGGAAATTGGAATGCCTGGGATCGCGAAAGTGCAACAGGTTTTTCTTATTTTGTAGAAGCAGAGAAAAAGTGGTCATTACCTCATAATTATTTCACTAAGTTTTCTATCGAAGGTAATGGGAAATATTACTGGGATAATAAAAAATATAATGAATTTAATGGTAGAGTTGGCGCTGGATTAGGTTATCAAACAGCACGTTTTGAGATTTCATTGATGCCATTTACAGAAAGACGATGGTATGCAGGTGGTTCTTCAGGTAGTGAGTCAATGAAGCAGTATTCGAAGAATTCAGGTGCTCGTTTAGATTTAACCTATTGGCTGAATGAAAAGTGGCAAATTTCAACCGCACTTGAATATGGTGAACAGCGTTATAACACTCGTAAACACTTGAATGGTAATAATTATCTTTGGTCGAATACGTTATCTTATTTTCCTAAGAGTGGTCAATTTTGGTTCATAGGTGCTGATTATAATCGTGAAAATACGCGAGATGAAGACAATGCTTATCAACGTAAAAACCTCCGTTTAGGCTGGGGGCAAGAGTGGGGATGGGGTATTTCAACCCGAATTTCCCTTGCCTATGCACGTAGAACTTACAAAGGAGCTGATTTATTCAATATTCGTCAGAAAAATAATGAATATCAATCGGCAGTCACATTATGGCATCGAGATCTTTACTTCTGGGGAATCACGCCTAAAATTACGTGGTCTTATCAACGAGTTTCAAGTAATCACCCATTTTATAGCTACGACAAAAATCGTATTTTCCTTGAAATGGGTAAAACATTCTAACGGGAGCAAATAATGGATTTATCACAACGGTATAAGCAAGCGGCTAAGGAAGCTCGCTGGGCATTAGGTTTAGCTATTTTTTACGTAATTGGATGGTGTGTTTGTGCTTATTTACCCAAAGACTCGCCTGGACCGATAGGTTTTCCGTTGTGGTTTGAATTATCCTGCATTTATTTACCTATTTTGTTTGTCGTCATTGGGTATTGGATTGTCAAAATTGTCTTTTTAGATATTCCGCTAGATGTTGAGTCAAAGGAGAATAAATAATGAATTTAGGTATTATTCTCCCCTTAGCTATCTATTTAGTCTTTATCTTTGGTGCGGCATTATTTGCTTATGTAAAACGCAGTAAAGGTGATTTCCTTACGGAATATTATGTAGGAAATCGCTCCATGACGGGCTTTGTGCTTGCGATGACAACGGCTTCCACTTATGCTAGTGCCAGTTCTTTTGTTGGTGGACCTGGGGCAGCTTATAAATATGGGCTAGGTTGGGTATTACTCGCCATGATCCAAGTACCGGCTGTTTGGTTAGCCTTAGGTGCATTGGGCAAAAAGTTTGCATTACTTTCTCGCGAGACCAATGCGCTTACTATCAATGATTTATTTCTCTATCGTTATAAAAATAAATATCTCGTTTGGATTTCCAGTCTAGCATTGTTGCTTGCCTTTTTTGCCGCCATGGTTGTGCAATTTATTGGTGGGGCGAGATTGCTCGAAACCACGATAGGGATTCCTTATACTCATGCGTTACTTATTTTTGCCTTAACGGTTGGCATTTATACATTTATTGGTGGTTTCCGAGCGGTCGTATTAACCGATACAATTCAAGGTACGGTAATGATTTTGGGCACAATCGTGTTATTAGTGGGCGTTATTTACCATCTCGGTGGCGTAGAAAGTGCGGTCAATAAATTAACTGAAATTGATCCGAGCTTAGTAAGCCCTTACGGCCCAAATGAGATGCTTGATTTTCAATTTATGGCATCATTTTGGATCTTAGTCTGTTTCGGTGTGGTTGGTTTACCACATACAGCCGTTCGTTGTATGGCTTTCAAAGACAGTAAAGCCTTACATCGAGGCATGCTCATTGGTACGATTGTCCTTTCAGTCATTATGTTAGGGATGCATTTGGCGGGGGCTTTAGGACGTGCCGTTGTGCCAGATTTAACGGTGTCAGATAAAGTGATTCCAACCTTAATGTTGGAAGTGCTTCCTCCTATTGTTGCAGGGATTTTCTTAGCTGCACCGATGTCGGCGATTATGTCTACAGTTGATGCACAACTCATTCAATCCTCCTCAATTTTTGTGAAAGACTTATATCTTGCAAGCAAACCTGAAGCAGCGAAGAATGAAAAACGAATTAGCCGTATTTCATCAGTCATTACACTAATTTTATCGGCGTTGTTAATTTTTGCGGCACTGAATCCACCGGATATGATTATTTGGTTGAATTTATTTGCTTTCGGGGGATTAGAAGCAGCATTCCTTTGGGTAATTGTATTAGGCATTTATTGGGATAAAGCAAATGCAGCAGGTGCAATAAGCTCAATGGTGGTGGGATTAAGCAGTTATGTGCTGCTGACTCAATTTGGCATCAAATTATTGGGTTTTAATGCGATTGTTCCAGCACTTGTATTTGGTTTGATTGCGTTCATCTTAGGCAATCAATTCGGCGCCAAAAAACAGTAAAAATGGACCGCACTTTATGATTTACCAGATCCTGGCGTTGTTTATTTGGAGTAGTGCCTTTGTTGCCGCGAAATACACCTTTACAATGATGGACACTATTTTAATGATCCAAGCCCGTTTATTAATGGCGGCGATTATTGTGATGCCACTCTTTTTTCGTCGTTGGAAAGGCGTGTCTAAACCTATGCGAAAACAGCTTTGGTGGTTAGGTTTTTTCAATTATACCGCGACCTTTTTGCTGCAATTTATTGGTTTAAAATATACGAGTGCGGCGAGCGCAACAACCATGATTGGATTAGAGCCGTTATGCGTGATTTTTATTGGGCATTTTTTCTTTCAAGATCGTGCAAAATGGTATCATTGGTTATGCGGGGCTTTTGCCTTTTTAGGCGTAGCCATTTTAATTCTAGGTGGGCAGGGCAATGAAGGCTCAAGTGAAATTAGCTTATTGGGATGCTCCTTAGTAGTGGCAGCAAGTATTGTGTTTGCTTGTTGTTTGCGTTGGACAAAAAAAGTGGTGGCAACGGTTTCAGCACAAGCCTATACATCAATTTCGATTGTGTTAGCAACCATCACCATGCTGCCATTTACTTTATTGATGACTGAAAACTGGGATATCCATTTTAACTGGCTTGGTTTCTTCGGATTGATTTATCTCGGCGTAGCGTGCAGTTGGTTTGCTTTTTGGTTATGGAATAAAGGCTTAAATTCAGTGGATGCAAAAATCTCGGGAATTTTGACCGCACTTGAACCGATTTTTGGTGTCTTTTTAGCGGTATTATTACTTAACGAAGAGGTTTCACTTGTTTCAGCGCTTGGGATTATCATTATTGTAGCTTCAGCCCTAGGCGTAAGTTTATTACCGAAATGGTTACATAAAGAAATTAATTAAAAGGAAAAGAAGATGGCGTGGATTCAAATTCGCTTAAATAGTACAAATGAAAAAGCCGAGAAAATTAGCGATTTTTTAGAAGAAATCGGCTCTGTTTCGGTCACATTTATGGATAGCCAAGATACGCCGATTTTTGAACCCCTTCCGGGCGAAACGCGTTTGTGGGGAAATACCGATGTGATTGCATTGTTTGATGCAGAAACGGATATGAATGAAATAGTAAGTTTGCTTAAACAAGCGCATCATTTAGATGAAAATACGGCTTACAAAATTGAACAAATCGAAGATAAAGACTGGGAACGTGAATGGATGGATAACTTCCACCCACTGCAATTTGGCAAACGTTTATGGATTTGTCCAAGCTGGCGTGAAGTGCCGGATCAAAATGCGGTTAATGTGATGCTTGATCCAGGTTTAGCTTTTGGTACAGGTACACACCCTACAACCGCACTTTGTTTAGAGTGGTTAGATGGTTTGGATTTAACTGGCAAAACCGTCATCGATTTTGGCTGTGGCTCAGGTATTCTCGCCATTGCAGCGCTTAAATTAGGGGCAAAAAATGCAATCGGTATTGATATCGATCCACAAGCGATTCTCGCCAGTCGTAATAATGCAGAACAAAATGGTGTGGCGGATCGTCTGCAACTTTTCTTATCAGATGATAAACCTGCAGATTTAAAAGCGGATGTCGTTGTGGCGAATATTCTTGCGGGTCCATTAAAAGAACTTTACCCAATTATTTCTCAATTAGTGAAAGAGGGCGGCGATCTTGGATTATCGGGTATTTTAGAAACCCAAGCGGAATCGGTATGCGATGCTTATGCACAATCCTTTGATTTAGATCCTGTTGCAGTGAAAGAGGAATGGTGCCGTATTACAGGTAAATTAAAATCGGCTTAATTTCTTTTTGTCAATTAAAAAAAGTGCATTTTTTGAACAAAATTCACTTTGCAAAAAAAAGAAAAATGCGTAATATAACACCCCTTGTCGGTTGCTATTGTGGCCTGACTTGCTGGAGATAGGACTTGTAATTGGGGATAACATAAAATGCGAATTGGTTCTTACGAATTAAAAAATCGTATTTTATTGGCACCCATGGCAGGTATTACGGATCAACCTTTTCGACGTTTATGTGCCCATTATGGCGCGGGATTAACGTTTTCAGAGATGATGTCCACTAATCCACAAGTTTGGCATACAGAGAAATCGAAACTTCGTTTAGCACATAGTGAAGAGTTGGGATTAAATGCGGTGCAAATCGCAGGTTCTGACCCTTTAGAAATGGCCCAAGCTGCAGCAATTAATGTAGTCTATGGTGCTGAAATTATCGACATCAATATGGGCTGTCCAGCAAAGAAAGTAAATCGAAAATTAGCGGGCTCTGCACTGCTTCAATTTCCTGATTTAGTGGAAAAAATTTTAAAAGAAGTGGTGAATGCCGTTGATGTGCCTGTGACGTTAAAAATTCGCACAGGTTGGGATAAGGCAAACCGAAACTGTGTGCAAATCGGCAAAATTGCAGAACAATCTGGTATTCAAGCTTTAACCATTCACGGGCGGACGAAAGAATGCTTATTTGAAGGGGAAGCGGAATACGACAATATTCGAGCAGTGAAACAATCAATTTCAATTCCAGTTATTGCGAATGGTGATATTGATTCTGCCTCGAAAGCGAAAAAGGTACTTGAGTATACAGGTGCCGATGCAATAATGATCGGTCGTGCCGCACTAGGCAATCCATGGCTTTTTCAAGCCGTCGAGGCCTTAGTGGAACATGATTCGATAATTCAAACTCCAAGTTTGCGTGAAAAGTGCGGTCATATTTTGCGTCATATTCAGGAACTTCATGAGTTCTATGGTGAGCAAAAAGGCTATCGAATAGCCCGTAAGCACGTAGCTTGGTATTTACAGGGAATTCAACCCGATTCCGTTTTTAGACAGACTTTTAACGCAATTAATGAACCGAAAGAGCAATTAATTGTGCTGGAAGATTTTTTAAATTCAATTTTGGATAAAGAAAAATGTTAGAACAACAACGTAGTCCGTCTGAAGCGTTAACCGTTTCAGTTTTAAACTCTCAATCACAAGTAACAAACAAACCATTACGTGATTCAGTAAAACAAGCTTTACGCAATTACTTATCACAATTAGATGGTCAAGATGTGAATGATCTTTACGAATTAGTATTAGCGGAAGTTGAACACCCGATGTTAGATATGATTATGCAATACACCCGCGGTAACCAAACTCGTGCAGCGAACATGCTCGGCATTAACCGTGGTACATTGCGTAAGAAATTGAAAAAATACGGTATGGGCTAATTAAGATTAGCAAAAAGAAAGGCGAACATGATGTTCGCCTTTTTATTTATCTATTGAATGGTGAAGCTAATTGGCACACTGACTGAAGAGGTAAATCCAGCGGGTTTTGGACCAACAGGCCTCGCACTTCTCACCGCTTCCAGTGCTGCGTTGTCTAAGCTTTCATCTCCAGAGGAATTCGTTACTCGTTCTCCTGATAAGGAACCATCTGCCCCTACGCTAAAACTCACGCTCACAACACCTTGTTTACGCATCATCTTCGCACGAGCAGGATAGCGTTTGTGCCGTTCAATTTCACGTCGAATAGCCGCACGGTAAGCATTTAGCTCATCCGTATTGGTACCTGAGCCACCTTGAACGCCATTTGTACCAGGTTGACCTGTGGTCGTTGCTTTAGAATTTGCCGTAGCCGTTGAATTAATATTCTTATCGCCAATCGGTAAGCTCTTCGGCATTTCTACCGCTTTCTCTGCTTTTACCTCATTTTTAGGTTTTTCCTTTGGCTTCTCTTTCGGTTTTGGTTTCGGTTTTTCTATTGGTTTTTCTGGCTTTTTCTCAGGTTCTTTTTTCTTCTCAGGCTCTGGTTTCTTCGTTGGATCCTCGACGACTTCCTGTTTTTCAGGTTCTGGTTCTGCCTGTTGAGTTTCAGGTTCCGGCTCAGGAGCTGGTTCTTCTACTCGCATTCCTTGAATCATTTCCATCGAAATCGTTGTAGATATTTCACCTGTAGCATTACTTGCGGCTTCACTTGGCTTATGCCAGTTCCAAAGCAATGCGCCTACAATGGCACCATGAATTAATAGAGAAATAAGCAAGCCTAATAGTGATCGTTTAGCTTGTTGGCTGTTCATTGTTTATGCCCTACTCCAACGCCTCCCACTGCTGGCGTATTTTTACTTGAAACGCCTTTATCTTTCATTGAAACAATCGCGACATTTTTAATTTCGTTTTTCGATAACATGTCAGTAATCGTCACAAAATCTTGGAAAGAGGCTTCTGCATCAATTTTTAATGTGACTTTCTGCTCTTTATTCCAACCTGCGATCTCTTTTTCAAGCGCTTCTTGGGAGATAGGTTTGTCATTAAAATAAAGTTGTTTATCTGCAGTAACAGTCAATAATTTGGCTAATTCATCTGATTTAAATGCGACCGTTGAACTGGCTTTGGGCACATTGACTTGAATTTTCCCCTGAGAAATAAAGGATGCGGTGATCAACACTATCGCTAATAGCACCAACATAATGTCGATGAAAGGAATAATGTTGATTTCATCAAATTTTTTCACGATTATTCCTTATCTTTTTGAGTGTTTAATACTTTCCATTTCAATAAGTTAACTTCTACTTTACGACCTAAGCCGTTATAGAACATCATAGATGGAATCGCGACTAAAATACCTAGTGCGGTTGCTTTTAATGCAAGAGAAAGGTGCATCATGATTGCGCCCGCATCGACATCACCGCCAGCTTGGCCAATTTGATAGAAGGTTAATAAAATACCAATGACTGTTCCTAATAGACCGACATAAGGAGCGTTTGCGCCAACGGTTGAAATGGTCGTCATATTGCGATTTAAATCGATTTCAAGTGAATGGATATTGGAATATTTAGCGACATTGACACGGCTTAAAAAGATAAAACGTTCAATCACAGTAGCAAGCATGATTACACTCATAAGAAGTAAAAGTCCGATAATGATGTAATCACTATATTGTTGTAAAAACTCAAAAAGTTTTGGCATCTGATAATCCCTTTGTGTGTTCTAAAAAATAAAAATGAATTGAGAATTAATTTCAATTAGGAGGGAATTTTATCAAATGGAAAATAGAGCGTAAATATAAATCAGAAAAATGATCATTTTTTTGACCGCACTTTGAGATAAATCATCGAAAGTGCGGTTGTTTTGAGAGGGGATTTAAAGGGATTGCAGGTAATCTAAGACAACTTGATGATGTTCGCCTGTTTTGAATTTATCAAAAACGTGTTGAATTTTGCCTTGTTCATCAATGAGGAAGCTAATACGATGAATACCATCATAAGTGCGCCCCATAAATTTCTTTTCCCCCCATACACCAAATTGCTCGGCAACCTGGTGATCTTCATCAGAAAGCAAGGTGAAATTGAGCGACTTTTTCTCAACAAATTGAGCGAGTTTTTTTGGGGAATCTGTACTGATGCCTAAAATAACCACACCTAATTTTTCTAATTCACTTTTGGTATCACGCAAACCGCAGGCTTGAGTTGTGCAGCCTGGTGTTAAGGCTTTTGGATAAAAATACACGAGTACTTTTTTGCCTTTAAAGTCGCTAAGTGAAACCGGGTGATTGTCTTGATTTAAAAGTGTGAATTGTGGTGCTAAGTCACCCGCTTGTAATGTTTTCATAAAAAATCCTTAAAAATGTCAAAAATAATTTGTAAATCTGGGTTATTTTAGCCATTATAACTAGGCATTTTCAAATATTATGATTAAAAAGTAGAATAGATGTAAATGGAGTGCTTATGACTACGCAAAACCCTTTATTTTCGGGCAGTATCGTTGCCTTAGTGACACCAATGGATAATCATGGACACATCGATTTTGAAACGCTAGAAAAACTTGTTGAGTTTCATATCAATTCTGGCACAGATGCAATTGTTTCGGTAGGTACAACGGGTGAAGCAGCTACTTTATGCATTGATGACAATGTTCGAGTCATTGAGAAGACGGTTGAATTTGCAAAAGGTCGCATTCCTATTATTGCAGGCGCAGGTGCAAATGCAACCAGTGAAGCCATTGTGATGACAAAATTGCTACGTGATAGCGGAGTGGCAGGTTGTTTATCTGTTGTACCTTATTACAATAAGCCAACTCAAGAAGGCATGTTCCAACATTTTAAAGCGATTGCAGAATGCACGGATTTACCACAACTTCTTTATAACGTACCAGGTCGTACCGGTAGTGATATGAAACCTGAAACCGTCGCACGTTTGTCTCAAATTGAGAATATTGTAGGGATTAAAGAAGCAACAGGCGATTTAACTCGCATTACTGCGATTAAAGAATTAGCCGGTAAAGATTTCATTGTATTAAGTGGAGATGATGCCACAGGGTTAGAAGCGATGAAATTAGGCGCAGAGGGTGTTATTTCTGTGACAAATAATCTTGCTGCCAAAGATATGGCCGCGCTGTGTCGCTATGCTTTAGCGGGGGATTTTGCGAAAGCGGAAGAAATTAATGCACGTTTAATGCCTTTACATCAAGATTTATTTATTGAATCAAACCCAATTCCAGTTAAATGGGCAGCATATCGTTTAGGTTTAATTAAGACTCCACATTTACGTTTACCACTTACTGTGTTAAGCGAAAGCGCGCAAGTAAAAGTAGAAGAAGCATTAAAAATTGCTGGCTTAATTTAATGAATTAAAGGGTTGTTTTTACAGCCCTTTAAACTTTCGACTTTTTTATTTGTCAAAGAGCGGTCATTATTTTAATTATTTTTATTGAAGGATTTAAGGAATGAAAAAAATCGTACTGAGTTTAGTTGCTTCAGCATTGTTATCGGCGTGTTCAAACAGCGTAGAAAAAATGCAGACGGCTAATGACACTTATCAAAATTCTGATCGTGAAATACCGAGCTTTTCTCCTTTAGCAAGTGGTGGTGTAACATTGCCGCAAGCCGATCCGACTTATGAACTTCCTCAGCTTAATGCGAAAAAAGAACGCGTGGATATTCGTCCACCTTCAACCCCATTAGCGATTATCAAAAATTCTTTGACACAATTTGATGGTGAACGTGCATTGATTGTTTATACGGATGCACAAGCAGAGCTTTATAATCTCAAACAAATTGAGCGTTTATTGAAAGAAGAAGGCACGAATTCAACTTTAAATGGTGCGGTATTAATTAGCGATTGGGCGCCAACAGGTCGTGCAGATGATAAAGCCAATACAGAGATCCGTTATAAAATTGAACAAGTTACAGCGCAAGATGCAAGTGCGTTAGCGGTTTCTGTAGAGCAAATGCGTCGTGATGGTGTGATTTACACACCAAATCAAGCAGATAAACAACGCTATGCATCGGATCGTTTAAATCGTTTTGTTGCTGCGCTTACTAACGCTTATAACAAGCAACAACAAGATTTAAATAATGCTTCTGCAGGACCTTTCCAATCAGGTTTAATTACTGATACGAACGGTAGAATGGCATTAGGTATGGATGCAAGCTTTGGTCAAGCATGGCAACGTTTAGGTTCGGTTTTACCGAAATTAGGCTTTAAAGCTACATCGGAATCTGCTGGCCGTGGCTATCGCGAGTTAAAATATAAACCATTAGATAAACAAGAGTGGTTACGTTTAGGTGTGAATCCGCCTAATTTAGAAAAAGGTGTTTATCAAATGCAAATTTCTGCAGTGGGTAAACAAAGTGCGGTCGTGATCACTGATGAAGACGGCAAGGCATTACCAAATGAAGCGGCTCAATCCTTGTATTCAGCATTAAGTGTATTACTTGCACAATAATATGAGTTGAGAAATAAAAAGTGCGGTTCAATTTGACCGCACTTTTTTTATTGGTAGAGACGTTATTCAGCTTTTACGCCTAAGTTACCAATTTTTACACCAAGATTACCGAGAGAAACCGGATCCAGATAATCCCCTAAGAATTTGAATAACTCACTTAATTCTGTAAATGAGCGTTTGATTTTTACTTGATCTTCTACTTTACGCACAAATTCATAACGCACATTTTCGCCTTCAAAATAAGCCGTGAGCGTGAGATAAATGGTTTCAAAAAAGTGGCTTTGAGCCCCTTCTTCACCCGGATCACTGATACGGACATTCCAAGTATTGTTAAATAAAACTTCTGTTTTGATTGACATATAGACTTCCTCTGTTTGTTATTTTTTATACTGAAATTGAAACGAAAAACCCGATGATAAAATTTCTGAAATCAAAAACTTTATCATCGGGCTTTTCAAACCAATTGCTCGCATATTTTGCTTTTCGTTGGTAACTGCCTTTGCCTTTACGTTTTTTCTCAACGCGTTGGCGGAATAATTTGTCGTGTAATAGTGCCATCACAGCATTATCTTTCACGACTCCTTTGGCGTGTTGATAAATGGGCTGATTTTCAACCGCACTTTTGGTTTTTTTTGTCATATTTACCTCTAAAAAATTGCCGTGAAGTGTTTCACGGCAAGTCATTATAGCGAAAATGAATAGAATTACAAAATGGCGAGTACGCTTTCAGGCGGTCGTCCAATTTTGGCTTTTTCACCTTTTACCACGATCGGGCGTTCTAATAGGGCTGAATTTTCACTAATGGCTTTTAATAAATCATCATGAGTTAATGCAGGATTATCTAATCCTAATGATTGATAAAGCTCATCTTTGGTACGCATCATTTTTCTGACATCATCTAATCCTAATTTATTAGCCAGTTGCTGCAATGCTTCAACAGAGTAGTGTTGTTGTAAATAAAGTTCGATAGTTGGTTGAATGCCTTTTTCTTCTAATAAAGCTAAGGTTTCACGGCTTTTTGAACAGCGCGGATTATGATAAATTGTAACAGACATAACGTTTCCTTCTATTTTATGTTGAATGAGTGGATATAGGATTGATTCAAATTTTAACTTATAATGACAAAAAATACTTGTTTAGGAAGACTTTATGTTAGAAATGCTAAAAAATTGGTATAGCCGCCGCTTAAGCGATCCGCAGGCGATGGGGCTACTTGCCATTTTGTTGTTTGGCTTTATTGCGATTTATTTCTTTAGTGATTTAATCGCCCCGTTGCTGATTGCCATTGTATTAGCATATTTATTGGAAATGCCGATTAATTTTCTAACGAAAAAATTAAAATTTCCTCGAATGCTCGCTACGTTAGTCATTTTTGGTGGATTTATAACCTTGGCGTTATTAATTTTCTTCGGGCTTGTGCCAACATTATGGAATCAAACGATTTCCTTATTAAGTGATTTGCCGGCCATGTTCAATAAGTTACATGAATGGTTGTTAGCCCTTCCTGAGCATTATCCTGAACTCATTGATTACACCATGATTGACACCTTTTTTAGTGCTGCTCGTGCGAAGATTTTGGGCTTCGGTGAATCTGCGGTGAAATTGTCGATTACCTCATTAATGAACCTTGTATCACTGGGAATTTATGCGTTTTTAGTGCCATTAATGATGTTCTTTATGCTGAAAGATAAAACTGAGCTTCTTGCTGGAGTGAGTCGCTTTTTACCTAAAAATCGTCTTTTAGCCTCTAAAGTATGGAATGAAATGCAGCAACAAATTGCGAATTATATTCATGGTAAGCTGTTGGAAATTTTGATTGTCGGCGTGGTGACTTACATCATCTTTTTAAGCTTTGGTTTAAATTATCCGCTGTTGCTTTCTGTTGCCGTTGGGTTGTCTGTATTAGTGCCTTATATCGGCGCGGTATTGGTGACGATTCCTGTTGCGTTAGTGGCGATGTTCCAGTTTGGCATTTCCCCAACGTTTTGGTATTTAATTGTGGCCTTTGCGGTGAGTCAACTTCTGGATGGAAACTTGTTAGTACCGTATTTATTCTCTGAAGTCGTTAATTTACACCCTTTAGTCATCATTATTTCGGTGCTGATTTTTGGCGGATTATGGGGATTCTGGGGCGTATTCTTCGCGATTCCATTGGCAACGCTCGTCAAAGCTGTGATAAATGCATTGCCGGATTAGAGATGATTAAGGTAATAAAAGAAAGCTGACGAAAGTCAGCTTTTTTGTTCTTTTAATTTTTGGATATCCAGAATTTCGACACAATCTATTGTCCCTGCTTTAATACGCCATTTAATATTAAATTCGTACAGACTAATACCGTAAATACGATCGGTTTCTTTACCTTGTTGATAAGCGGGACGGGGATCTTGTGCGATCACTTCCGTAATGAATCTTGCTAAGTGCGGTCGATTTTTATGATATTTTTCCACCGCACTTTGGGCGATTTTTGTAAATTCAACGCTTAATTTCGCAGGTGGTTTTTCTTGTGCAAAACTTGATTTTGCCTCAGGCTCGCTATCAGCATAGGCAATATAAGGTTTAATATCAAAAATAGGTGTGCCATCGACAAGATCCACGGAACCCAAATGCAGAAAAACACGCCCATGAATGCATTCCACTTGGCGTAATTCAACTTTAGACAAGCCTAGCGGATTTGGACGATGTGTAGCGCGAGAAGCAAATACGCCGATACGTTGATTGCCTCCTAAACGAGGGGGGCGAACAGTGGATTGCCATTTCCCATGGGGTACTTTGTCGAATTGGAAAATAAGCCAAATATGGCTAAATTGCTCTAAGCCTCGCACCGCCTCTGGCGAATTATAAGGGGGGAGCAGTTCCACAATACCAATGCCATCCTGTACTAAATCTGGCTGTCGTGGTACTGAGAATTTTTCTTTGTAAGGGGTGTGAATCACCGCAATTGGGTGAAGAGTCAGTGTTAAATCATTCATAAAAAGGCAATTTCCGTGTAAAATACGCTCTTTATTGTAATCAAAAGTGCGGTCAAAAAAAATGACAAATCATAAATTGAAAATGTGGTGGGAAACCGCTCGCCCAAAAACCTTGCCTTTGGCATTAGCTTCTATTTTTACCGGCTCTGCATTGGCATATTGGGCGGATAAAGAGAGTTTTAATCTTACCGTAATGTTACTTTGCTTACTTACTACCATTTTATTGCAAGTACTTTCTAACTTTGCTAACGATTACGGCGATCATCAAAAAGGGTCAGATACCGAAGAACGTATTGGGCCTTTACGTGGTATTCAGCAAGGTGCAATTTCTGCGAATGAGCTTAAATGGGGATTAATTTTAATGGCGGTAGGGGCATTTTTCTCAGGTGCATTCTTAATTGGTATCGCATATCAAAGTCTGACTGATTTATTGGTCTTTGCTGGTTTGGGTATTCTTGCCATTATTGCTGCCATTACTTATACCGTAGGCGCTAAACCTTATGGTTATTTAGGTTTAGGCGATTTGTCTGTTTTGCTCTTTTTTGGACTATTAGGTGTGGGTGGAACTTATTATCTCCAAACTCACAGCATTGATAGCTTAATTATTTTACCTGCGTTAGGCTCAGGTTTATTAGCAACAGCCGTTTTAAATATCAATAATTTACGTGATATTGAGCAAGATGCGAAAGTAGGGAAAAATACTCTGGTTGTGCGTATTGGCCCGAAGAAAGGACGTATTTATCATTGTATTTTATTAAGCGTTGCCGCTTTATGTTATGTGCTATTTGCTGCATCAACAGCATTTAGCCCTTGGCATTTCTTATTTTTATTGGCATTTCCATTGTTATTAAAACACGCATTATTTGTTTATCGCAGCAAAGAGCCCGCAGTGTTGCGTCCGATGTTGGCTCAGATGTCTATGATTTCTTTATTTATCAATATCTTGTTTAGTTTAGGCTTGCTTATCGGCTAAATCGGCTTATACTAGAGAAAAAATTTTAACGACAAGGGGTACATTATGTATATCGATACTTCAGAACTTTGTGATATTTATGCTGATCAAGTGGATGTAGTTGAGCCAATTTTTTCTAGCTTTGGTGGCGTCAGCAATTTCTACGGCAAAGTGACGACAGTAAAATGTTTTGAAAATAATGGATTAATTGCCGAGATCCTTGAAGAAAATGGTGAAGGCAGAGTGCTTGTCGTAGATGGTGGTGGTGCAGTTCGCCGTGCTTTAATTGATGCTGAGCTTGCACAACTTGCCGCAGATAATGACTGGGCGGGCATCATTGTTTATGGTGCAGTGCGTCAAATTCAACAACTTGAAAATATTGATATTGGTATTCATGCGCTTGCCCCAATTCCAGTTGGTGCAGATGAAAATAATCATGGTGAAAGTGATCTTCCTGTGAATTTTGGTGGTGTAACATTCTTCCCTGAAGATTATATTTATGCCGATTTAACAGGTATCATTCTTTCACAGGAAGCATTAGATTTAGAAGACGTCGAAGAAGAATAATTTTGAAATTATTGACCTTTTTAAAGTGCGGTTAGAAATAACCGCACTTTTTTTGTTAAAATTTTTTTGAACAAGATCACATTTTAGACATTTGTTAGTTGAAAGTTTGTAACATTCATTTAACATCGAAAATAGTTCATTTGTAATCAGTTTGGAGGGACTCATGAACGAAACAAACACAACTAAAAATTATAAAAGTGGGATTATCTTTCTGCTGGCGATAGCCTGTTTTTTTATCTTATTAAAATCTTTACCTTTCGCACCTAAGGAAAATGCTGGTTTAGCATTATTAGCCTTTGTGGCGATTCTTTGGTTAACTGAGGCATTGCATGTCACAGTAACCGCTCTGTTGGTGCCATTACTTGCGATTGCACTTGACTTGGTGACAACTAAACAAGCTTTAGTAGCCTTTGCGGATCCAACCATTTTCTTATTCTTTGGTGGATTTGCTTTAGCGACAGCATTGCATATGCAAAAGCTTGATAAAATGATAGCTAATAAAATCATGGCAATGGCTCGTGGAAATTTATTTGTCGCTGTGATGTATCTTTTCTCCATTACTGCTTTCCTTTCTATGTGGATGAGTAACACAGCAACAGCAGCCATGATGTTGCCTTTAGCGATGGGGATCTTAAGCCAACTTGATAAAGAAAAAGAACACAATACTTATGTTTTCGTATTATTGGGTATTGCATACAGTGCGAGTATCGGTGGTATGGGGACATTAGTAGGTAGTCCACCAAATGCTATCGTCGCAAGTAACTTACATTTAACCTTCTCTGATTGGTTATGGTATGGCTTGCCAATTATGATTATTTTGATGCCATTAATGGTTGGTACGCTTTTCATTGTATTTAAACCAAAACTTAATTTACGTTTTGAGCAAAACTTTGAACGTATTGAAATGAATGGTCAACGCGTTTTAACGCTTGTAATTTTTGCTGTGATTGCACTCTGTTGGGTATTCAGTAGCTATATCAATCCAATGATTTCAGGTGTATTTGGTCTTGCCAAAAATATCGGTAGTTTTGATAGTGTGGTCGCATTACTTGCTGCAGTTATCATTTGTTCAACCGGTGTAGCAAATTGGAAACAAATCCAAGAAAGCACTGACTGGGGCGTATTGATGCTTTTCGGGGGCGGTTTAACCTTGAGTGCAGTGTTAAAAGATTCGGGCGCAAGTAAAGTTTTAGCTGACGGTATTGTATTCTTGGTTCAAGGACAACATTACTACCTCATTGGTTTATTGGTCGCAACCTTCATTATTTTCTTAACTGAATTTACTTCCAATACGGCAAGTGCGGCGTTATTAGTACCAATCTTTATTTCTATCGCGCAATCTCTCGGTATGCCGGAAATTGGTCTTGCGTTAATTATCGGTTTAGGTGCATCTTGTGCCTTCATGTTACCGGTAGCAACACCGCCAAATGCAATCGTATTTGGTACAGGTGAGGTTCGCCAAAGTGATATGGTTAAAGCTGGATTTATCTTAAATATTGTATGTATACTCGTTATCGCGACAATAGGATATTATTTCTGGTTGAATTAATCATATAAAGAAAAGGGCGTGTTGGATATTCAACACGCCCTTTTCTTATTTCAGTAAAGATTATTCATCTTTATTTGATTTATCCTCTTCTTCTACTTCAATCTCAACTTCATCTGCTTTGTCTGCTGCACCATTGATTGTTAAGCAAATTTCGCTAGAAATCAAATGCTCTAAAATTGTGGCTAGTTCATGTAATTTTTCTCTGTCATCATCGAAATAACCTTCTTCTTTTAAGTTAGCAATGAAGGCCGAGAAAACTGCTTTATCAAAGAACTCAGGTGCGTTAATACCGTGTAATACAGAAAGACGCTGTGCCACTAATTGGCTTTCTTTTTCTAATAAGCCACGAGCAATTACTGGATCTCTACGTAAAATACTCACAGTGATGTAGTAACGTTGTAATATTTCACGCATACCAGCAGACCAAAGTTGTAAAATACGAACTTTAGCGCGGTGGATAGATAAGAAATTATCATTGGCTTGGATAACATCCTGACGCGCAAATTCATCAATAATGGCTTTAATTTGTGTATTTAATTCTTCTTCATTGAAATGAAGGAAGAGTTCGCCTTTTAAGAATGGATAAATTTTACGTACTGCATCCAATAATAAATCTTTTTGGATTGCTTCATAATGTAAAACGATACTCGCAACAAGTGAAGGCAACACAAATAAGTGTTGAATATTGTTGCGGTAATACGTCATGAGAACAGCAGAATTACGTTCTAAACGAATAATTTCCCCAAAGTTATCTTTTTCAACTAGCACGCCAACACGATCTAAGCTTAATACATGATCAAGCATCGCTTTTGGTGTATCAGTTGGTAGTACCACATCAGTAGAATACGGTACATTCTTTAACATTTCTTGATAACTAGAGAGTTGTTCTAATAGTTGCTCATGAGAAAGTGCACGTTGACGAGAAGAGAGTAGAGCGGTCCCTACTAAATTCATCGCATTGACTGCAGCAGCTTTATTAATATTCACCATCACTTGATTAGAAACAGATCCAACTGCATGGTTAAACCAGTGTGGTTTATCTTCATGATGTTGCTCTTTCCATTCTGGATAATTGTGATTGAGGTAATTGGAAAGTGTGATTGGCTCGCCGAAATTCACAAAGCCTTGACCTAAATTACGTAATTTCTTAATTACACGTAAAACTAAGCCAGCATTTTCTTTTTCTTTCGCTGCTCCACGTAATTCTTTCGCGTAAGTGTCTACTTCTAATACGTGCTCATAACCGATATACACGGGCACCACAGAAATAGGACGAGTTTGGTTATGTTGAAGCGCTTGTAGTGTCATCGACATCATACCGGTTTTCGGTGCAAGCAAGCGACCTGTACGAGAACGACCACCTTCAATGAAGTATTCAACGGAATAACCGCGGTGGAATAATTCCCCTAAATATTCACGGAAAATCGCAGAGTAAAGGCGATTACCTTTAAAGGTACGGCGAATAAAGAACGCCCCCCAGCTACGGAATAAAGGACCCGCTGGCCAGAAGTTTAAGTTAATCCCTGCTGCAATATGTGGCGGTACAAGGCCTTGGTGATAGAGCACATAAGAAAGTAATAAATAGTCGATATGACTACGGTGACAAGGCACATAAACAATCTCATGGCCTTCTAATGCTAATTTACGCACGCGGTCTGCATTTTGTACATTAATCCCTGAATACAGTTTGTTCCATAACCAACGTAAGAAACGATCCGCTGCACGAAGGCTTGAATGGCTTACATTTGCTGCAATTTCATGAAGAATTTTTTCGGCTTCAGCGTAGGCTTTCTCGCGGCTGATATTTTTTGATTTTGCCTCATCTTCAATGGCATTTTGAATCGCTTGGGAATTTAGTAGTTTATTAAACATCGCTTCGCGGTTTGGCAAACGAGGTCCAGTCGCAGAAATGCGTTGTTTAGCAAAGTGCATTTTAGCCACGCGAGCCAGTTTTTGCGCAATTTTTTCATCTGAACCGTGCTCATTTACCATGTAACGCAAAGAAAGCGCTTGAGAAAAACGCACAAAAGTATCACGTCCAAACCAAATTGCCGCAAAGGTTTTTTGAAGACCGTTTAATAAGCGAAGATTGGGCAAGCTTGCTTTATCTTCTTTACCTGGTGAACGTCCCCAAAGCACCGAAACTGGGATCAGTTGTACATCTAAATCAGCAACATCACGGTGCAATTCTAAGTATTTATTGAAGACTTTAGCGGTTTCATCTTTTGCGCCTTTTGATTTAAAAAAGCGGCGACCTTCATCTAAATAGACATAACGTGGTAATGCTACGCCATCAATCACATTCTTTTCAGCCGGATCAGGCAAACCTACACTCAAACAGTTACGACGGAAAATCACGAAGTCAGTTTGAGAGGTATAAGGTAAAACATAAAGAATAGGTTGATTGATATTGAGTTGAAGCTCTTCGATGGGTTGAGCGGGAATAGGATTATTTTTTACTAAAACCGAAAGCGGTAATTCTAATAATTTACGATAAGTACTTACGATGCCAGACATAATTAATATTCTCTTTTTGTTAGACATTTCTAGGTATTGTCAGGCATTTTAACACATTCGACCAGTCAAATTCTAAAAATTTACATTTGCGATTTATGATAAGCAGTCAAAAATATGAAAAAAATTGACCGCACTTTTATCGCTAGAAAATAGTTGTTGCAATCGTCATCTTTCTGTATATACTAACAGTTATTCTGTATAAAGTAACAGGAGTGTATATGAGACCATTAACTGCCAGACAACAAGAAGTGCTGGAGCTCTTAAAACGCCATTTAGAAACCACGGGTATGCCGCCAACTCGTGCAGAAATTTCTCGTGAATTAGGCTTTAAATCCCCTAATGCGGCGGAAGAACACTTAAAAGCACTTGCTCGTAAAGGTGCAATTGAAATTGTGGCGGGAGCTTCTCGCGGTATTCGCATTATTGATGATAGTGCTAATGATGAGGAAGAAGAGGGCTTACCGCTCATCGGTCGCGTAGCAGCAGGGGAGCCGATTCTGGCTGAGCAACATATTGAAGGCACTTATCGTGTTGATGCGAATATGTTTAAGCCACAAGCTGACTTTTTATTAAAAGTATATGGCCAATCCATGAAAGATATCGGCATTTTAGATGGCGATCTTCTTGCCGTGCATAGCACAAAAGATGTGCGAAATGGACAGATTGTTGTTGCCCGAATTGAAGATGAAGTGACAGTAAAACGCTTAGAACGTAAAGGTTCAGTTATTTATCTGCATGCAGAAAATGAAGAGTTTCAGCCGATTGTCGTTAATCTTGAAGAACAGCCTCATTTTGAAATTGAAGGGATTGCAGTAGGGATCATTCGTAATAACGCTTGGATGTAATGATGAAAGTGCGGTGAGAAAATAAAGTGTTTTTTGACCGCACTTTGTCTATTCTGGCTATTTGCCATTCGGCTTATTGCTCTCTATAATGCCAAAAAATTTTCAAATCAAGGAAGAAAACATGCAGTTTTCCAAAATGCATGGCCTTGGCAATGACTTTGTCGTTGTTGATGCTGTGACGCAAAATGCCTATTTTACCCCTGAAACCATTAAACGCTTAGCCGATCGTCATCGTGGTATTGGTTTTGATCAGCTTTTAATTGTTGAGCCACCTTATGATCCAGACTTAGATTTCCATTATCGTATTTTCAATGCAGATGGCAGTGAAGTGTCGCAATGTGGAAATGGGGCAAGATGTTTTGCGCGTTTTGTGACTTTAAAAGGGCTGACTAATAAAAAGGATATTGCAGTAAGCACACAAAAAGGAAAAATGGTTTTAACGGTGAAAGAAGATGGGCAAATTCGCGTCAATATGGGCGAGCCGATTTGGGAACCCAATAAGATTCCTTTTACTGCCAACAAATTTGAAAAAAACTATATTTTACGTACCGATGTTCAAACGGTGCTTTGTGGTGCAGTATCAATGGGCAATCCACATTGCGTTGTTCAAGTGGACAATATTGAAACGGCCAATGTAGCAGAGTTAGGTCCATTATTAGAAAATCACGAACGTTTTCCGGAAAGGGTAAATGCTGGATTTATGCAAGTCGTCAATCGTAACCACATTAAATTGCGTGTATATGAACGTGGTGCAGGTGAAACACAAGCTTGTGGCAGCGGCGCTTGTGCAGCAGCGGCTGTTGGAATTATGCAAGGTTTACTTGATAACAAAGTACAAGTTGATCTACCTGGTGGTAGCTTGCTTATTGAGTGGGAAGGCGTAGGCTCACCGCTTTATATGACTGGAGATGCCACTCATATCTACGATGGTAACATTCATCTTTAATCTTTTCTAATCTGAATAAAAAATGCGTGGAAACTATCCACGCATTTTTTATTTATTGTTCAACTTCCACATCACGCTGATTTAATGGTTGCGTTGGGCGGTTGTTTTTCCCTTCCATTTCTTCTATTGCGGCAATTTGTGCTTTGCTTGCTTGAATTGGTGCTTTAAAAATGGTCCAAGCTACGTTTTCACTACAAGGTGGAGTTGTGAGCGATCCATTTAAGCGGAAGCGTGCCATCTCTTTTGGCATTAGCGCTT
This sequence comes from Parahaemophilus parainfluenzae, assembly GCA_001914055.1. Taxonomy (GTDB): domain Bacteria; phylum Pseudomonadota; class Gammaproteobacteria; order Enterobacterales; family Pasteurellaceae; genus Haemophilus_D; species Haemophilus_D parainfluenzae_V. Next base: position 73,776 of record MKXX01000009.1, read on the forward strand.
GAATATCAATCGGTTGAGCCAATTTTTCTTTTTGTCCAACGGTGAGTTTTTTCTCAACTACTGGCGCTAATGCCGGATTAGCTTCACCTTCATTTACCATTACGGCAACAACCGCTAACGCTTTATCTTCACTTTGATGGACAAAATGAATTTCTAAAGGATAATGTTGGCGTTTAAAGGTATGTTCACTTGGTGTGTGAAAGTGAAATTGTTTTAAATAAAATGGTTTATCGTTGAGCATAATAAATGGTGCATTTTCTTGTGCAACACTGACTTTCACGGTATGTCCATTGTTTTCCACTTGATACTCCGCAGGGAAGTAATTCATTTTAAGTGGTTTATTTGCTACTTTCATTCCGTTATCAGCTTCGAGATTAACAGGTGACTGAACCTTCCCTAGCTTGCAGATTTGATACTCGGTGAGCAAATCACCCCAATGTTCAGGGCTTTCTTTCCCATCATAAGACCAATGCGCTTTATGCGTTTGGGCAAATGATATTGCACTAAATGCGATAAGTAAGCTAGAAAGCAATAGACGAGTCTTCATAAGGCACCTCTCCTTTTTTGTGGTATATGCCTCATCGATTCTACTGGTTCTGTATGATAGCTTTTTGATTTTGGTCAAGTTTTGTTTGAGTGTAAGCACTCATCGTATGAGTAGGGATAATGCTAAAAAACCGTCTATTTTGACTGCACTTTTTAGCGCTGACAGAGTCGTTCTCTCAGATCTTCTGCCGTTTTGCTGGTTTTAATTCGCTCAAAAACGATGTCTGCTTCAGGATATTCTTTATTGAGATAGCGTAGCCATTGTTTGATTCGGGCAACATGATAAAAACCGGAATCATGGAAATTTTCCATTTCTGCATATTTTTGCAAGATTTTTTCAATATCTTCCCAAGGCATTTTTTCGCAGTTTTGTTTAAGTACAAGGCTTAAGTTTGGGATATTTAATGCCCCACGCCCGACCATTAGATCTTCGCAACCTGTTGCTTTCAAACATGCTTGACCATCTTCCCAACGCCAAATTTCACCATTAGCAATCACAGGGATCGTTAAGCGAGATCTCACTTCACCGATTTTTCCCCAATTGATGCGATCGGCACGATAGCCATCGGCTTTAGTTCGACCGTGAATAGTAATTTCAGTGGCGCCACCTTGTTGTACAGCATCGGCAATTTCAAACGCTTGTGAAGTACAATCCCAACCTAATCGCACTTTAACGCTGACAGGTAAATGACTAGGTACGGTTTTTCGTAAGGCTAGAGTCGCTTGATAAATTAATTCAGGTTGTTTGAGAAGTGCTGCACCTCCGTTGCTCCCATTAACGGTTTTGGATGGGCAGCCACAATTTAAATCAATACCATGTGATCCAAGCTCAATGGCGCGATGGGCATTTTCAGCAAGACAGTTTGGATGTTGACCTAAAAGTTGGACACGAACGGGCGTTTTAGAAGGGGTAAAGCCCTGATTTTTGAGTTCAGGGCAAAGACGATAAAAGACTTTTTCGGGTAAGAGTTGATCTACTACGCGGACAAATTCGGTGATGCAGAGATCGTATTCATTCACTTCGGTTAAAAGCTGGCGAACGAAAGGATCAAGCACCCCTTGCATGGGGGCGAGGATAACACGCACTATTTCCAGCCTTTCACTTTACAAATTAAATCATAAGCGGCTTGGATTTGTTGCGCTTTTTCTTTAGCCATTTCCATCATTTCTGGCGGTAAGCCTTTCGCGACTAATTTATCCGGGTGATGTTCATTCATTAAACGACGATATGCACGTTTTACCGCATTGCGATCATCACTTTCACTCACGCCCAATACTTTATAAGCATCGCTTAATGTAGGGCCTGAAGATTGTTGGTATCCGCCTTGTTGTTGGTATTGGTAACCACCTTGCTGTTGATAGCCGCCTTGTTGGTATTGGCGATAGAATCCACCTTGGGTAAATTGACGAGCGGCAATTTCCATGGCCAGCATTTGCTCAAACTGCATACGGGAAAGACCAAGTTCTTCGGCTACCACATAAAGCACTTCTTTTTCCGACTCATGTAATTGAGAATCAGCAAATGCAGCCTGCACTTGCACGTGTAAAAACATTCTCAGCAAGTCAGCACGTTGTCCGCATCCAATGCGGAATTCACGAATCACCTGGCGTAAAGGGAAATCGGCTTCTTTACCGCGACGAAAGGCCTCTTGAGCGAGTTTGCGATGGCTCTCATCTAATTGCATCTGGTTCATCAACTGATTTGCCAGTTGAATATCTTCTTCTGTCACACGACCTTTGGATTTACTTAAATGTCCAAGTACCGCAAAAGTAGTTTGCATAAAGAGCGCTTGTCGGGTCGTTTTTTTCTTAAAAAAGCTAGAGTTAACCGAACCAAGCTCATAGAGTTTTTTATCTGCGATAGAGCCTAAAATAAGTCCAGCGATAGCGCCGAAAAAGCCCCCCCATTTAAAACCGAGAAAAACGCCGATAATCTTTCCAAAAAAATACATTCTTTTCCCCTAAAGTGCGGTCAAAAGGTCTTTTGACAATAATGGGCAGACGCTAATGTCTGCCCTTACATTAATATGGCTTTATTCTTATTTTTCAAGTAATAAATTACACACCATAACTTTCACGATAAGCCCGCATCACAGGTAAATATTGCTGATAATCGGGTTCTTTTTCAATAAATTGCATTAAATCATCCAAATCAATAATGGAAAGCACTTGGCATTGATAGTCTCGTTCTACTTCTTGGATGGCAGAAAGTTCCCCTTTTCCTTTTTCCTGACGATTTAATGCAATAAAGACAGCCGCTAATCTCGCGTTATTGGCTTCAAGAAGTGCCATGGATTCACGAATGGCTGTGCCAGCTGTAATGACATCATCGACTAACAACACATTGCCGGTTAATGGGCTGCCGATCAAATTACCGCCTTCACCGTGATCTTTGGCTTCTTTGCGGTTAAAGCAAACAGGCGTATCACGGTTAAATTGATTGAATAGTGCAATGGAAACGCTCGTCGCAATTGGAATGCCTTTGTAGGCAGGTCCAAAAATAACATCAAAATCGACCGCACTTGACTGAATTGCCTTCGCATAGAATTCACCTAAGCGAGCAAGATCTGCGCCAGTGCTGAATAATCCTGCATTAAAAAAGTAAGGACTTTTTCGACCTGATTTTAGTGCAAACTCACCAAATTTAAGCACGTTTCGGCTCAAGGCGAATTTAATAAATTCGATTTTGTAGCTTTCCATTTTTTGTTCCTATAAACCTAATGCTTCACGTTGTGCAGCGAAGATTTGTTCGCAGCCTTGTTTGGCTAAGCCTAATAAGGTAAGTAATTCTTCGTGGCTGAACGGTTCACCTTCTGCAGTACCTTGCACTTCGATCATGCGACCATCTTCCATCATCACAACATTCATATCTGTTTCAGCGGCTGAATCTTCTACATATTCCAAATCACACACGGCTTCACCTTCAACAATTCCAACCGAAATCGCCGCAACCAGACCTTTGATTGGATTGGTTTTTAATGTGCCGTTAGCGATTAAACCGTTGATGGCATCACATAATGCCACTGCGGCACCGGTGATGGAGGCTGTTCTTGTACCGCCATCCGCTTGAATCACATCACAGTCTAAGGTGATAGAACGTTCGCCAAGTGTCTCTAAGTCAACCATGGCACGTAATGAACGAGCGATTAAGCGTTGAATTTCCATGGTGCGTCCACCTTGTTTGCCTTTTGCCGCTTCACGTTGCATACGGCTGTGTGTAGAGCGAGGTAACATGCCATATTCTGCTGTCACCCAACCTTGATTCTGTCCTTTTAAGAAACGCGGTACGCTTTCATCAACACTCGCCGTACATAAAACTTTAGTATCACCAAATTCCACTAATACTGAGCCTTCAGCATGTTTCGTGTAATTGCGGGTGATTTTAATTGGACGAGGCTGATGATTTTCACGATTATTTGGACGCATTCTGAATTCCTTTATTTTATTGATAAAAAAGCGTGCTTATTTTAGCACGCTTTTTAGTATTTTATGGATTTGCTTGTTCAAACTCACGAATTTTATTAAACACATCTTGTAAATCTGTACCATAGTTAATTTTTTGCAATTCAGGCACAGAGTTAGATTTTACTAACATTCTGAGTGGTTGGAATTGCATATTGCACAAGTAGATTTGTTGATGTGGCAACATATGCTGTACAAAATGAGTGAGCGCATGAATACCGCCGGTATCCAGCACAGTCACGGCATCGCATTGCAACACGATATGTTTAATCTCGTGATCGGTATGGACGGTTTTATCGTGTAAATCCGCAAAGAGTTTATCTGCCGCCGCAAAGAAGAGTGGACCGCTGATACGATAAGCTAATACATCATTTAAATCTTCTGGTGCAGGTTGTTCAATCGCTTTTGTCATTTCTGCAATGGTGCGGATAAATAAGAGACTCGCTAATAATACGCCGACAGAGATAGCGATCACCATATCAAATAACACGGTGAGAATTAAGCAGGTGAACAACACGGCAATTTCGTTTTTTGTGGAACGACGAGCCAAACGAATAATTTCAGGTACATTTGCCATATGCCAAGCTACCATTAATAGCAATGCAGCCATAGAAGAGAGTGGCAAATAAGACAGGGCATTCGCAAAGAATAATAGCGAGAATAAAACCAAGAGTGCATGAATGACACTGGCTATTGGCGATACTGCTCCAGATTTAACGTTGGCTGCAGAACGTGCAATTGCTGCAGTTGCCGTAATGCCGCCTAAGAATGGTGAAATAATATTACCTAAACCTTGGGCGAGTAATTCATTATTGGAATGATGTTTGGTATCCGTCATATTATCTAAGATGACCGCACAAAGTAGCGATTCAATCGCGCCTAATACAGCCATTGAAAAGGCGGCAGGCAAGATATCTTGTATGCGATCAAAATTCCAATTGATGACTTCACCTTGTGCGTTAGGAATATTCCAAGGTAAGGCAAATTCAGGCAAGACACTAGGGATACCATGTCCTGTTGTACCATCAGATAAGGTATATTGGAATGCCGTACCAATAGTTTCAACCGAGAAACCAAATTGTCCTAAGACTAATGCCATGAGTGTCCCAATAATGACCGCAGGTAAATGACCTGGCACGGGTAAACGAAGCTTATGCCATTGGGTGAGTACAAACAAGGTGACCACACCAACAGCGGTATCAGCCCAGTTAATCGTTGGAAGTGCGGTCAAAATAGCTTGCACTTTTTCAATATAGTGAGGTGGCATCTGAGCAATGTCTAAACCTAAGAAATCTTTGATTTGCAAGGTGCCGATGGTGATCCCAATTCCGCAGGTAAAGCCAAGTGTAACGGGGAGAGGAATGTACTCAATGAGTCGTCCCAATCGAGACAACGCCATGATGACTAAAATAATTCCCGAAAGTAGCGTTGCCATGAGTAATCCGCTGAGTCCAAATTGTTGGGTAACGGGATATAAAATCACGACAAATGCGGCGGTTGGTCCGGAAATATTAAAACGTGATCCACCGGTTAACGCAATTACGATCCCTGCTACGATAGCGGTATAAAGACCGTGTTGTGGCGGAACACCGCTGGCGATTGCCAAGGCCATGGAGAGGGGAATCGCAATAACTCCCACGGTGAGGCCCGCGATAATATCTTTAATCAATTTTTGTTTTCCGTAACCTTCACGGAAAGATTCTTTCAATGCGCTAAATGGTTTTACGGCCAAAAACACATTTTTAGAAAAGAGTGATTTGATTTGCATAAAAATACGACGATGGAAAAGAGATAAGTTTATATTTTAGCTAAAAGGAAAAGGATTTTTTATGTTCTAGCTCAAAAAACTTGACTAATCTTGGATAAATCTTTATATTTCACGCACTTCAAAACGGTGAGATGTCCGAGTGGTTGAAGGAGCACGCCTGGAAAGCGTGTATGTGCGAAAGTGCATCGGGGGTTCGAATCCCCCTCTCACCGCCATTCAAATTACAATACTTTATAAATATCCGAGCATTTTTAAATCATATATTCTCGATATTTTATGGATATAAAAAAGCACGCATTAAGCGTGCTTTTGTTATTTATACGAGTATTTAGTTAGCGCCAACGTATCCCAACACCTGCACCCGCACCAAAATCACCACGGCTACTTGCAGTACCGCCTACTTTAAATAGCAGTTTGCCATTATCAGAAGCACGAGAATAACCGACTGCTAGCGCACTTTCATTACGGAAAGTTCCTGCACCTACACCAAGCACGCTTTCCCCAGAAGTAATTGCTTGGGGGACTTGTGTTAACGCAATAGCGCTGGAAATGCCTGCACGTAATTTTTTCACGTTGTGTTTCAAATCTGAGCGCAATGATTCAGTAGAACGTGTCATTTCAGAGCGTAAATCAGAAATCTCTTTTGTATTTGTCATCACTTGATTTGATAAGTGATCTAAACGTGAAGCGTTATTAGCAATATTTTGCACGTTATTGTTTACTTTATCAGCAAGTGCTTTGGTGTTTTGAGTATTACTTGATGAATTATGGCTGATTCTATTTTTTAGATCATCGATATCAGTTCTGTTCGTTTGAATATTGTTTGTATTATTTTTTACTTGGTTATCTAGGTTATTTAGATTTTTTTGGGTATCCGTAACACGCTCTTCTACACCCGTGATACGATTATCTAAATCCTTACGATTCTCTGTAATTCGTTCATCTAAATCTTTACGATTCTCCGTAATACGATTATCTAAATCTTTGCGATTTTCAGTAATTCTTTCATCCAGTGCACGGCGATCTTCAGTAATGCGACCATCTAAACGACCCACTTCATCATTGATGCGATTGTTTAGATTTTTATCTGTTTGGTTTAAACGTTCATCAACGCCAGTAATACGATTATTTAAATCTTTCTGAGCATTGGTGATGCGATCATCAAGACGTCCCACTTCAGTTGTTACACGATTATCAATTTCAGTTTGAGTATTCGTAATGCGTTCATCTAATGCTCGGCGATTTTCTGTGATATCTCTATCTAAACGCCCTACTTCGTCATTAATGCGGTTGTTGAGATTTTTATCTGTTTCATTAATACGATCGTTTAAACTTTTGTCTGTTTGATTTAGTCGAACATCGACACCCGTGATGCGATCGTCAAGTTCTTTACGCTCATTTGTAATTCGATTATCAAGAACTGAACGAGTTTCAGTAATACGCTCGTCGAGTCTTCCTACTTGAGTATAAACTTCAGTTTTTGTTGCGGTATCTTCTGCGAAAGCAAGAGATGCACTTCCAAATAAACATACAAATAATAGTGTTTTTTTCATTAGGTTTAATTCCTTTAAATAAAAAATCTCCGAAATATCATAAAAGTTTCATTCGGTATGAAACGAAATGAATAATACTGGTATGAAATAATTTGGTAAATATTTTAATGTAAAAATTTACAAATATTTACATTGCAAAACAATAACTTATGACTTTGTGAGATGATTTGATTTTTTGAGAATGTATATAATGGCACGCCCTAAAGGATTCGAACCTTTGACCCACGCCTTAGAAGGGCGTTGCTCTATCCAGCTGAGCTAAGGGCGCATTTTAAGGGTTACATCTTTTGTATGGAATTTCGAGGGAAATATAAAAGAAGTGGTCGGCGAGATAGGATTTGAACCTACGACCCACTGGTCCCAAACCAGTTGCGCTACCAAGCTGCGCTACTCGCCGACGATTGAGCACAATTATAGTGAGCTTTTCTTTTCAGTCAATTAATTTTTTAGATTCCTCTTTCAATTGCTCAAAATTATTCCAGTTTTTCAACCGCACTTTTGTTGTCTTTGTAAAATAAGGCGTTGTCAGTTAAAATAGCAAACGTTTACTTAATGCCATCTTGAGGAAAAAACGCATGACTGCTCAAATTATTTCAGGTACTGAACTCTCAAAAAAAATCAAATCGGATGTTGCCAATAAAATTGAACATTATCGTGCTCAAGGTAAACGTGCGCCAGGACTTGCGGTAATTTTGGTGGGGGCAGATCCCGCTTCTCAAGTTTATGTAGGCAGTAAACGAAAAAGCTGTGAGGAAATCGGGATGGTTTCAAAATCCTATGATTTACCTGAAACAACGTCGGAGGCAGAATTACTACAACTGATAGATCAATTGAATGCCGATGAAACCATTGATGGTATTCTCGTGCAACTTCCATTGCCTAAACAAATTAATAGCACATCAGTGATTGAGCGTATTAGCCCTGAAAAAGATGTGGATGGTTTCCATCCTTATAATGTGGGACGCTTATGTCAGCGTATTCCAACTTTACGCGCCTGCACCCCTTATGGCGTGATGAAATTATTAGAAACCACAGGTATCGATTTGCACGGTAAGCATGCGGTGATCGTCGGTGCATCAAATATTGTGGGTCGTCCAATGTCGCTTGAATTATTATTGGCAGGCGCTACTGTCACAGTGACGCACCGTTTCACCAAAGATTTAGAGCATCATATCCGTCAGGCAGATGTTTTAGTGGTAGCTGTGGGTAAACCTCGTTTTATTCCGGGCGATTGGATTAAAGAAGGGGCAACAGTCATTGATGTAGGGATTAACCGTATCAATGGCAAATTAGTGGGCGATGTGGAATATGATGTGGCGATACAAAAAGCGGCTTATATTACACCAGTACCGGGTGGAGTAGGGCCAATGACGGTTGCCATGCTGATGTTTAATACACTTTATGCCTATGAGCGTAACAATCAACTCGTTTAAGAAATAAAAAAGTGCGGTTAAATTTGACCGCACTTTTGTCTTAATGTAATTTCAATCTTGGTTTTAAATAGTGGTTAAGTTTATCCACTAAAATAATCAAGCCAATCTTAATACATCCATGCAAAGCATGTTGATGCATACGATATAAAGACACATACGCAAACTGTGCAAATTTACCTTGAACAGTCAGTGGGTTTTTCCCAAATTTATTTGAAATGCTACCCAATGCGGTAAAGCTTGAAAGAGAAACCAAGGTTCCTTTATCGTTGTATTTGAATGCTTTTAATGGTTTTTGCTCAAAAAGTGCAAAGATGTTTTTCGCACAAGCTTTTGCCATTTGGTGTGCCGCTTGCGCTCTTGGCGGGACTAATTTACCGTTTGTTTGCATTAATGCCGCACAGTCACCAATGGCGAAAATACTGTCATCTACCGTAGTTTGAAGAGTATCTTTTACCACTAATTGATTGATGCGGTTAAGCTCTAATCCATCGAATTGCTGTGTCACCGTTGAGGTACGAACACCCGCTGCCCAAACAATAAGGTCAGCTTTGATTTCTTCGCCATCTTTGGTGATAAGTGTATTTGGTTGGGCTTCCGTGATCATGGTATTTAATTTCACATTTGCCCCCATTTCTTGCAATTCATCTAATACCGCTGCAGATAAATTTTCAGGTAGAGCCGGTAATAAGCGAGGACCCGCTTCAACTAAGGTGACTTGCAAGCAAGAATTATCAATTTTACCGTAACCGTAAGAAGACAAGTCTTCAGTCGCATGATAAAGCTCAGCGGTCAATTCCACACCAGTTGCACCACCGCCAACAATCGCAATATTGACTTTACTCTCATCGACTAGTTTCTGTTTAAATTCTTCTTCACCGATATCATCTAATGCACGGTTTTCAGAGAATTTAAGGAATAATTCTAACATTCTTTGTTGGAAGCGAAGTGCTTGATCAGAGCTGTCTAAGAAAATACAGTTATCAGCCACGCCTTTTGTATTGAAATCATTCGATTTACTACCGATCGCAATCACTAAGTAATCATAAGGAATACGACGTGCAACCACGAGCATATCGCCTTCTTGCCCATAAACAGGGGCTAATTCGACATATTTTTGCTCACGATTAATACGCGTGATTGAACCTTGTTCAAAGCTAAAATGGTGGTTTTTACCGTGTGCACGATAGCTCAGAGAATCCGTGCCATCATCCATCACTCCCGTAGCAATTTCATGTAATAAGGGTTTCCACAAGTGGGTCGCATTGCGATCCACAAGCGTCACTTTAGCCTGTTTTTTGCGACCTAATTTATCGCCTAAAAATGTCGCTAACTCTATGCCGCCGGCGCCACCGCCAACGATTACGACGTTTTTCATAAAGTACTCCTAAAAGCAAAATTGTTAAAAATGTTAAACTAATGTAATGATAGCATAACAAATAAAAAGACGAAAAAATTTAATGGAAATGACCGCACTTTATTGATGGCAGCGATCGTAAAGCGGTTGTAACTGTTGAATGGTTTTTGTGATAAATGAAACGGGATCGATTTGATGAAGTTCAGCTTTTTCAATGCTTTTTCCAATGCACCAAAAATCCTCATCTGAACGTAAGAGAAGATCCTTTTCAGAAATGTCCTTCACTTGGCGAAAATCATCATATTCGCTTTCATCTTCTCGCCAAATATCAAAATCAGCAAATTGTTTGAAATCAAATTGATCAAGCCACTGATTATATTGTTGCACATTAATTTGTGAGCGATCTGCACGATAGCAATGCCAATCTAAACACACTCTTAGTCGGCGACGATTTAATAGCACAGAAAAGATTGCTGCAGAATTTTGGTTGAACTCGTATTTAAAATAAGCGAAGAAATGCGCGCGTACCTGCCAGCCATTGGTCCAGCTTTCAATATGCGGTTTCGCAAAAGGCATGCCTAGTTGCTTTGCCACTTCTTGGATAATCGCTTTCCAGTTATCCCAGTGTAATTTGTAATCCGCTTTAATCGCCGGAATATCTTCCGGACAGAATTTCTTCATTTGAGCGAATTGATAGAAAGGAATATTGAACAGTTCACAAGATTCAGCCGTAAGCGAGAGCATAGCGTTTCCTTAAAAATCACTGTAATTTTTGACCGCACTTTGAGTGAAGAACTGTTTGTCTTCCCAACGCAACAGAGTCATTCGATTATTCCACACACATCCTGTATCCAAGGCATAAATACCTTTTGGAATTGGCTCATCGACTAAACTAGCCCAATGCCCAAATACAATCGGAATTTGTTTATAAAGTGGATTATCTAAATTAAACCAAGGCGTGAGTTCAGCCGGTGCATCTTTTAAAGGGGATTTACAGGCAAAATCCAAGCGATGATCCAAATAGCAAAAACGCATTCGAGTGAAAGCATTAATAATGTAACGATGACGCGCTAAGCCCTGTAAATCTGGCGACCAGCGATCAGGCTGTTCAGAATACATATTTTCAATGAGATAATGAAAATCCCCATTTTGTAAAATCTGTTTCACTTCAGCTGCACAAGATTTCGCAGTTTCCAAATCCCAATCTGGCGAAATGCCTGCATGTGCCATCAGGAAGTTTAATTCTTCATTATGCACAAGTAGTGGCTGATGGCGTAACCAATGAATCAGCTCATCAAAATCGGGTGCATTAAAAATGGCATCGACACGATCACGCGGTTTCACTTTTTTAATACCCAGTGCAGTCGCAATTAAGTGTAAATCGTGATTGCCTAGTACAGTTTGCGCGGCATTACCAAGTGATTTTACGAAACGAAGACATTCAAGTGATTTATCTCCACGCGCCACAAGATCCCCCACAAGATAAAGTTTATCTTGCGTAGGATTGAAGCTCACACGTTCTAATAAAAGCTGTAATTCATCATAACAGCCTTGTAAATCACCGACGAAATAGGTTGCCATTTTTGACCGCTCTTTTTACTCTTCTGAATCTAATATTTCATCTTTATTGACATCAGCAGGAGGATTATCCGCTAACCAGTTTGCTAAACGTGCATAATCTGCGATAGCCAAATTTTCTGCACGTGCATTTAAATCAATACCAAGTGCGGTCAGATTTTCAGGTGAAAATAGTGTTGAAAGTGCATTGCGTAATGTTTTACGGCGCTGATTAAACGCTTGGGAGCAAACACGGTTCAACCAATATAAATCTTTTACAGGGTGCGGCAATTCTTTATGCGGAATTAAACGCACAACCGCTGAATCTACTTTCGGTGCAGGTTTAAATGCAGAAGGTGGCACTTCAAGTACAGGCATCACTTGGCAGAAATATTGCGCCATAATGGTTAAACGTCCGTAAGCTTTGCTATTTGGCCCTGCACATAATCGTTTTACCACTTCTTTTTGTAACATGAAGTGCATGTCTTGAATCACATCATGATATTTAAATAAGTGGAACATCAATGGGGTGGAAATGTTGTAAGGTAAGTTACCAAACACACGTAATTTCTGGCCTTTTTCTGCTAGGTTTTCTTGTGTATAAAGCTCACCAAAATCAAATTGCATGGCATCCGTTTCAATCACGGTGAGCTTTTGATGTAAAAATGGATGATGACGTAAACGTTCTGCTAGGTCTCGGTCAAGTTCTACTACGGTAAGATGATCGACAAGCTCACCAACCGGCTCTGTTAATGCGCCAAGTCCCGGACCAATTTCCACTAAGAATTGATTGGGTTGTGGGTAAATCGCCGCCACGATACCTTGAATCACAGATGTATCATGTAAAAAGTTTTGACCAAAGCGTTTACGGGCGGTATGACCTAAGTGTTTTTTTGAATTCATAAAAATAATCTAATAAATGATACAGTTTGTGGTTGGTATCTTTAAATATCTAGCCATTCTGGTTTTATTTCTCTCGGAGAGAGAGCATTAACATTATCACGGTAATGAATAATATGGCATACATTTTTAGAATTGGGATGCCAATGCGTAAAATTTTCTTTGTCTTGCGAGTAAAAACAAATTATAGGTTTATTTAAACCCGAAGCAATATGAATCGTTGATGTATCAACCGAAATAAGTAGAGTACAGTTTCTAATCAACTCAATTGTATGATAGATCGTTGTGCGAGAATTTGGATAAACAAACACATCGTCAAATTGATTAGCGATTCTACTTAAATGCTCATGAGTATCTGGTGTTGAGAGTAAGACCAATGGGCATTTACGATGATTTCTAATATATGCTAAGTAATCTATAATATGGGCATCGTTAAATTTTCTATTTTTCCCCGCGCCATAGAAGTTAATTGTAATGTAATTATTTAACTTGTTATCAGTAATAAACTGAAGAATTTCTTCTTTAGTTGAGCCATCTTGCGGAATATCATAGCTTTCATCACTTAGACTGATATTTGACTGGGCTAAAGCCTCTTTATAAATCTCTGAAAAATGGCCGTCTTTAGTAATATTTATATTAAAAATATTATAATCCGCTTTTCTATAGCCTATATAATTACGCGCATTGAGTATTCTCAATAGCAACAAGTCTCGGTTTCTAAGTACAATGGTTGGATCAATGACAACATCGTATCTTTCTTTTCTAATAAGCAGTGCTGTCTTAATGTAGTCGAGAATGCTTCTTTTCTTTACAAGATAAATCTCATCAATATTATGATTTTTTTGGAACAGATAAGCGTTCTGTTTCGTGCAGATGACACCAATCTTTATCAAGGGGTTAAATTTCTTTATCTCCCGAAAAACAAAAGAACTAACGATATAGTCGCCAATTTTCCCATCTTGTCGCAAAAATAAGAAACTCTTAGGATGTTCTAAACTTTGGGGGGGGGTTGCTCTTGACGATTTATCAAGTATCAATTTCCCGATTTTTAACCTTAGGGCTTTTAGCTTATTCATATTGTTTCCCATCATATGTCCATAAACTTTAATGACTTAGATGATAAATAGTATTTAGGGGAGAAATTATAATCGAGGTATCCTAATACGGAAGCGGGCAGTTTCTTTCCATCTGTTGAATAAAAAAAGTAAAGTCTAACCCCAAACCAGAAAGGCGTTTAGCAATATTTTCTCTTCTTGTTGAATTTTTTAAACTAATTACAATTATTTTAGGTATAGCCATAAATAACCCTTGGGTTGAAGTCATTGGTTGACATACAAATTGACGAAAATCTAAGTAAAGTTTGCTTTAGCCTTTTTCGATAGAACAGTCCTCTTGAAAGTGGATGTCATATAAGGCTTAGATCTTACTGGTTTCGAATGCTAAATTAATTTCTACCAGATCTACTTTTTGAAATATTATAATCGAATTATTGAAAAAATAATGGGTATTTCAACAAAATACCATTTTAATCTTTCGTCTAATGCCAAAAACGGCTATAATTCGCCCGTTTTCATTTATAGCCGCAAAAAGTGCGGTCAAAAAAATCATAATTTTAGAGGATAAAATGGCAAAAGAAGATTGCATTGAAATGCAAGGCACAATTTTGGAAACCTTACCAAATACCATGTTCCGCGTTGAGTTAGAAAATGGTCACGTGGTGACTGCACATATTTCTGGCAAAATGCGTAAAAACTATATTCGTATCTTAACGGGCGATAAAGTAACCGTAGAAATGACACCTTATGACTTGAGCAAAGGTCGTATCATTTTCCGTAGCCGTTAATTTAGAAATAAAAGAAAAGCCGATATGTTGATATCGGCTTTTTTTGTTTGAAAAGCATACAAATTATTTGAAGTCTAGAAAAAAATCTGTATAATCAGCGCCCTTAGCCACGTTCATTTTTTCGTTCCTTGCCTTTGCAGATTGGTGGCTAATCTACGTCAAAGGCTGATTAACCCGTAAGGAGCAGTAATGCGTCACTACGAAATCGTGTTTATGGTTCATCCGGACCAAAGCGAGCAAGTACCAGGTATGATCGAACGTTACACAGGTTCTGTTAAAGAAGCTGGTGGTCAAGTTCATCGCCTAGAAGATTGGGGTCGTCGTCAATTAGCGTACCCAATTAACAAATTACACAAAGCACACTATGTGCTTATGAATGTAGAAGCGCCTCAACAAGTCATCGACGAGCTAGAAACGACTTTCCGTTATAACGATGCTGTATTACGCAGTCTTGTTATCCATACTAAGCACGCCGTAACCGAAGCGTCCCCAATGAAAGCGGCTAAAGAAGAACGTAAACCTTTAGCTGAAGTTGAAAACAACGATTTTGAGGATGCTGAAGAGTAATTCAAAACTTGATAATCGCTTCTCGTTAATCGGCACAGTGTGTCAATTACCCAAGCGAAGTAAAAGCCCTAACGGGATTGCGCATTGCCAATTTTGGCTGGAACATCGTTCCGAACAAGTCGAAAGTGGTTTATCACGCCAAGCGTGGTTAAAGATGCCTGTTCAAGTCAGTGGCAATCAGTTAATAGAAAAAACTCAAAGCATTACGGTCGGCAGTAAACTTCTTGTGGTGGGGTTTATTACTTCACATAAAACCTCAAATGGTTTAACGCAGTTAGTATTGCATGCCGAGCAAATCGAATTTATAGATTAGGAGACAGCCAAATGGCACGTTATTTCCGTCGTCGTAAGTTCTGCCGTTTCACAGCGGAAAATGTTGTTGAAATCGATTACAAAGATATCGCTACATTAAAGAACTACATTTCTGAAAGCGGCAAAATTGTACCAAGCCGCATTACCGGTACTCGTGCGAAGTACCAACGCCAATTAGCACGCGCAATCAAACGCGCTCGTTATTTAGCGTTATTACCTTACTCTGATTCTCATCACAATTAAGAAGGAGTTAGGAAATGCAAGTAATTCTTTTAGATAAAATCGTTCACCTAGGTAATGTAGGTGATCAAGTTAATGTTAAATCTGGTTTCGCTCGTAACTTCTTAATCCCACAAGGTAAAGCAGTTATGGCAACTAAAGCTAACATTGAACACTTTGAAGCACGTCGTGCAGAGTTAGAAGCAGCGGCAGCAGCAAGTTTAGCAGCAGCCCAAGCTCGTGCAGCACAAGTGACTGCATTAGGTTCTGTAACTATCGCATCTAAAGCTGGTGAAGAAGGTCGTTTATTCGGCGCAATCACTACTCGTGATGTAGCAGAAGCAGTAACCGCAGCAGGCGTTGAAATTGCGAAAAGCGAAGTTCGTTTACCAAACGGTCCAATCCGTACTCTTGGTGACCACGATGTTCGTTTCCAACTTCACGGCGAAGTATTTGCAACATTAGATGTTATCGTTGTTGCAGAATAATTATCAAAGTTTTTGATAAAAGAAAACCCGACATCATGTCGGGTTTTTTGTTTTCTAGATTAAGAAAATATTTTGGTTATTCATTGAGAATAAAAAAGTGCGGTCATTTTTGACCGCACTTTTATTTATCCATTTAGTGTTTTAAATTACAAACCTAATACAGCAAATAATACCCAGATTGTGTAAATCATGGCTAGGCCGTAAAAGATAAATCCGCCTGCTGGTACGTGGATTTTAAGATCGTGCATTGCGTGATGGATACGGTGTAAACCACACCACATAGGGAAAATTGTTAAAACTAAGATAACTAATTTTCCGATCCAAGAATAAGCGAATGTAATTAAGTTATGTGGATCAATTAATCCAAATGGTAACAATAAACCAAGGATTAAGATCACAACCGGAAAGAAAATCGCACTGACAGTTCCGCCAGCACCAAACATCAACCATACTGGCGGTTCACCAGAACGTTTTGGATTTTGATCGACCATTTTTTCTCTCCCTACATATAAACTAAAATTAATGCGACAACACTAATTACAGCTGTAACAGCCCAAAGTGCATTTCTTAATACGTGATGTGGCAAACGTTCATTTTTAACAATGATGTTCATCACTTTTGGTGTCATCACGAAATAAGTTGCAGTGTGGTATAAGGTCGCAATTAATGTGATGATATTTAAGAACACCACAATTGGATTTCTTAAGAAGCCAATGAAATCAACAATACCTAAGCCAGGTACAGGATTGCTTGCCAGGCAAAGTACACCATAAAGCAATACAATACAGAACCATACAGCAAAGATAGAGGTTGCTTCGCGTACCATATAAGCTTTGTAGAAATCCAATTTTTGCCACCAAGTAGCCGTCATTGGGCGAACATATTTTTTACGTTTACTTATTGTTACTGACATATTCTTCCCCTTAGCCTTTTGGTTTTAGCATTGAGATAACATAATCTTTGGCACTTTCCACTTTGCCTTGGTTGATTGCAGAAGCTGGATCCACGTGTTTTGGACACACTTCAGAACAATAACCAACGAAAGTACAGCTCCAAACACCGTTTTTACCATTTAATAATGGCATACGTTGTGCTTTACCATGGTCACGGTTATCAAGGTTGTAACGGTGTGCCATTGTAATCGCTGCAGGGCCTAAGAATTCAGGGTTTAAACCAAATTGTGGACAAGCCGCATAGCATAAGCCACAGTTGATACACATTGAGAATTGACGATATTTTTCAAGTTGTGCCGGCGTTTGTTTAGTACGGCTTACTTGCAATTCTTTTGATGGATGTGGTTTACCATCTAACGGTGGTGCTTCGTTACCAATAATATAAGGTTTAATCGCCTCTAAACTTTCGATAAAGTGGCTTAAATCAACCACTAAGTCGCGTTCGATAGGGAAGTTTGCTAATGGTTCAATACGCATATGGCCGCTGTAATCACGTAAGAACGTTTTACAAGCCAATTTAGGTTTGTTATTCACCATCATCCCACAAGAACCGCAGATCGCCATACGGCAAGACCAGCGATAAGAAAGAGACGGTTCAAGTTTATCTTTAATGTAACCTAACGCATCTAAAAGAGAGGTTTGGTTATCATAAGGTACTTGATAAGAGCTTAAATGTGGCTCTTGATCGTTTTCTGGGTTGTAGCGTAATACTTCTACAGTCATTACTGGTGAATTAGCCATTTGCTTGCTCCTTAGCTTTCGCAGCCGCTTCTGCCGCTTCTGCTTCAGCACCATAAACACGTTTTGCTGGTTGAGATTTAGTGATTTTCACCGGACTGTATTCAATACGCGGTGCATCATCGCCATTGTAGTAAGCAAGGGTGTGTTTTAAATAATTCACATCATCACGTTCAGTGTAGTCTAAGCGTTGGTGTGCACCACGAGACTCTTTACGTTCAATTGCAGAGTTGGCAATAGATTGTGCCACATCAAGAATGTAACCTAATTCTACGGTGTAAAGCACATCGGTATTGAATACGCTTGAACGGTCTGCAACACGAATACGTTTATAACGTTCTTTAAGCTCAGCAATTTTATCTACTGCTTTTTGCATGCTTTCTTGGTCACGGTAGATACCACAACCTTCTTCCATCACGGTACCCATTTCGTCACGGATTTCAGACCAAGATTCATTACCTTCTTGGTTATAAAGCGCCCCAAGGCGAGCCACAACATCTTGTGCTTGTGCATCAACTGCTGCACGGTTTGCCGGTTGTGCTTCTGCTGCACGTTGTGCGGCATATTCACCTGCAACACGGCCTAAAACCACTAATTCTGCAAGCGAGTTAGAACCTAAACGGTTTGCACCGTGTAAACCAGAAGACGCACATTCACCCACAGCAAATAAACCTTTAATGCGAGTTTCGCTGTTGAAATCGACTTCGATACCACCCATGGTGTAGTGAACAACCGGACGAACTGGAATTGGTTCATTAACTGGGTTTACACCTTCATAAGCACTTGCTAATTCACAAATGAATGGAAGACGCTCATGTAAATATTTTTCACCTAAGTGACGTAAGTCAAGGTGAACCACATCAACACCTTTTGCCGTTTTTAAGGTGTTACCTTTTTTCCATTCTTGCCAGAACGCTTGTGAAACTTTATCACGTGGACCAAGTTCCATATATTTGTTTTCAGGTTTACCGATTGGGGTTTCAGGACCTAGACCATAATCTTGTAAATAACGGTAGCCGTTTTTATTCACTAAGATACCGCCTTCACCACGACAACCTTCAGTCATTAAGATACCGGTGTTCGGTAAGCCGGTTGGGTGATATTGGACGAACTCCATATCACGAAGAGGAACGCCATGACGATATGCCATTGATAAGCCATCACCTGTTACGATACCGCCGTTGGTATTGAATTTAAATGCACGACAGCCACCGCCAGTAGCAATCACAACCGCGTTTGCATTAATTTGAACAAGTGAACCTTCCATCATATTCATCGCCACCATACCGCGAGCATGACCATTATCAACTAAGATGTCTAAAACGAAGTGCTCGTCAAAGCGTTGAATTTGTGGATATTGAATGGATGTTTGGAAAAGAGTATGTAATAAGTGGAAACCGGTTTTATCTGCCGCGAACCAAGTACGCTCGATTTTCATCCCACCGAAACGACGCACGTTCACATCACCATCAGCTTTACGGCTCCAAGGACAGCCCCAACGTTCAAGTTGAGTCATTTCTACTGGAGAATGTTCAACGAAGTATTCCACCACATCTTGTTCACATAACCAGTCACCACCGGCAACGGTATCGTGGAAGTGTTTATCGTAGGAATCTTCCTCTTTAATTACTGCGGCCGCACCACCTTCTGCTGCAACCGTATGGCTACGCATAGGATAAACCTTAGAAACTAATGCGATCTTTAAGTTAGGGTTTGCTTCTGCTGCTGCAATTGCTGCACGTAAACCGCCGCCACCGGCACCAACAATAGCAATATCGACATTAACCGTTTGCACGATATCCTCCAATCAATAGAAAGTAAAAAAATAAAATGCCCTAAATAAATAGGGGATATATTGCCATTCTGCCATTTTTGTTTACAAATTAGTAACCTTTTTTCCGGAATAAACGGATAAAATATCAAAAGTGTGATCTAACTCAAAAAAGTTACTTTTTTTATATTTTTTAGATGATAACCGTTTTCGTTTAAGAATGATTTAGTCGGATTATTGAGTTAAAAATCGCTCTTGTTTACAATAGTCTTATTCATTTTAAAGGTGAAAACGGAGAAAAAAATGACCGCACTTAGCGATAAAAAAACAGAATGGCAACCTTCTGCATCAATTCAAAACTTATTGGCGCGTGCCAAAATCATTGCGGATATCCGCCAATTCTTTACTGAACGGGGATTACTAGAAGTGGAAACCCCTGTTTTAAGTGAATTTGGCGTAACAGATCTTCACCTTTCCACCTTTAATACAGAATTTGTTGCCCCTTTTGATGAGCTCTCGAAAACGCTCTGGCTTTCTACCAGCCCGGAATATCATATGAAGCGTTTACTGGCAGCTGGCAGTGGACCGATCTTTCAAATAGGCAAAGTATTTCGTAATGAAGAAGCGGGTAATCGCCATAATCCGGAATTCACCATGCTTGAATGGTATCGACCGCACTTTGACATGTATCGTCTGATGAATGAAGTGGATGATTTGTTACAACAGATCCTGGATTGCAAACCGGCAGAAACCTTAAGTTATCAGTTCGTCTTCCAAGAATATGTCGGATTAGATCCATTATCAGCCACTCGTCAAGAACTGGTGGAAGCGGCGCGTAAGCATAACTTTATGGCAGATGAAGATGAAGATCGTGATACCTTATTACAATTTCTATTCAGTGAAGTGGTAGAGCCTAAAATTGGGCAAGAAGCACCTGTAGCAGTTTATCATTTCCCTTCTTCCCAAGCCGCACTTGCACAACTTAGCCCAGAAGATAGCCGTGTGGCAGAACGCTTTGAGTTCTATTATAAAGGATTAGAGTTAGCCAATGGTTTCCATGAGCTCACGGATGCACGCGAACAACAATACCGCTTTGAAAAAGACAATCGCCTGCGCGAAAAAGCAGGTTTGCCACAGCGTGAAATTGACTATCGTTTTCTAGGGGCTTTACAAGCAGGCATTCCAAATACATCCGGTGTGGCTTTAGGTGTCGATCGTTTAATTATGATTGCATTAGGCGCAGAAAGTATTAAAGAGGTGATTTCATTTTCGGTGGAATGTGCTTAGTCTGCTTAAAAAATATTCATTATTTCTTCGAAAATGAATAAAAAAGAAGAACAAATTGCTCAAAATAGAGAGATAGTTGTATAGACAAAATTCTGAAAAGTTCGATGTGAAAGGATGTTTTTGATTAAAAAATGTCCTTTTTTGTGTAAAAAATGTGATCTTGATCCGATTTTAGAAAATTGGAAGAGATCCTCCCATTGACACCATAGGTTTATTTTGTAATATTTGCGATGTCTATTTCGGAGATTGAACTTTTTATGAAAAATTGCTTCAATCAAAAATCATAGGTAACAACCAAAAGGAATAACAATTATGAAAAAGACACTAGCAGCATTGATCGTTTCTGCATTTGCCGCTTCAGCAGCAAACGCAGCAGTAGTTTATGACAACGAAGGTACTAAAGTTGAATTAAACGGTTCTCTTCGTGTAATCATGGAAAAAGCGGATAAAAAAGAATATGACGCCGCTAACCACTCAACTAAAAAATCTAACTCTGCTTTACGTAATGCAGGCTCGCGTTTTGGCATCACTGTAAAACATAACTTAGATAACGATTTCTATGCGTTAGGTCGTGTAGAGTTCCGTTTTGATGATACAACTTCTCGTGATAAATTCGGTGGTGTTTATGCTAAACGTGCTTATGTAGGTTTAGGTAGCAAAGCAATCGGCGAGCTCAAATTTGGTCGTCAACTAACCATCGCGGATGATTTAACTCAAGCGAATGACTATGATTACGGTTTCATTCCAAAAGAAGAATATATCCCAACTGCGGGTACAGGCGTAGTTCGTTATGACTATAAAGGTATTGAAGGTTTACAATTAAGTGCAAACTATAACTTTGGTCAAACAAATGACGAAAAAGGCAATCCGCTTAAACCTGGTATCAAAAATGCTTACGCTGTAGGTGCATTATATACAGTGGGTGATTTAGATGCGCGTTTAGCTTATGGTCACACAAACTTTGAAACTGGCGCATCATACGCTCACCGTTTAGATGGTGTTTTAGCATCATTAGGCTATAAATTTGGTGATTTCACATTAACTGGTGACTTCGCTTATGGTCATGAAAAATTTGATGATGAAAAAACAAACAAATTCTATGTGGCTCCAGGTTTCGCATATCAAGTTCTTCCTGCGTCTAAAGTATATGGTAACTACCTATATGAACGCGTAAAAGGTGAAAACACTAAAGATAAAACTCACGGTTTCTTACTTGGTGCAGATTACCAACTTCATAAACAAGTTGTGGTATTCTTAGAAGGTAAATACGTAACAACTAAATCTTACGTTAACGATGCTTACGATGGTAAAGTTAAAGACAGAGCTATCGGTGTAGGTATGCGTGTATTCTTCTAATCTTTGATTAGAAAAAATCTGAAAAGGCGAATCGAAAGGTTCGCCTTTTTGTTTGAATCTCATAAACTATTTTTAAATCTCCCCAACTCTTTTTAAATCTCCCCAACTCTTTTTAAATCTCCCCAAACCCCTCTTTACGAAAGAGGGGCTTTTTATTATTAGAGGAAAAGATGTCAAAAGTTTTGATAGATAAAATATTTAATTAGAAAATATCTATTAAGTGAGAATCGGAAAGCATTTATTTGTTATAAAGCTCCCCCTCTTTCGTAAAGAGGGGGTAGGGGGAGATTTAACTACTGCAACTTATTTAAAATTACCTCTTTACAAAAGAGTTTTTTTTATGACGTTGGTTTTAATGATTTTATTAGGAATATATTTACTAGAGTTAAGAACAGAAAGCATTTATTTGCCAATAAAATCCCCCCCTCTTTCGTAAAGAGGGGGTAGGGGGAGATTCAACTAGTTCAATTTATCGAAAGTTCCCCTAATCCTTTTTTACAAAAGAGGGGCTTTTTTATGATGTTGCTTTTAGTGATTTTATTAGGAATATATTTGATAGAGTTAAGAACGGAGAGCATTTATTTGCCAATAAAATACCCCCTCTTTCGTAAAGAGGGGGCTGGGGGGAGATTTAATTATTTCAACTTATCCAAAACCAATTTCCCCATCATTTCAATATGGGCTTTTTCAGCATTCAATGCGGGGATGTAGTGATAAGACATACCACCATGATTTAAGAACGTCTCTTTGTTTTCAACCTCAATTTCTTCTAAGGTTTCTAAGCAATCTACCGAAAAACCTGGGCAAATCACCGCTATTTTTTGAATGCCTTGAGAAGCCGCTTCTTCTAAAAAGTGATCCGTATAAGGTTGTAACCATTCTTCACGGCCAAAACGGGATTGGAAAGTCATATTCCATTGATTTTCGGTTAAACCTAATTTATCTACAATGGCAATGGTAGTTTGTTTGCAATGCTGACGATAATAATCGCCCATATTCTCATAACGCAATGGAATGCCGTGATAAGAAAAAAGTAAAAACTCATCGGGTTTTAACCGCACTTTAATCGAATCTACTAAGGCATTAATGTAGTTTTCATCAAGATGATAAGAATGAATAAACTCAAAAGGCACAATATTACGTTCTTGTGCAATGGCACGATTGAACGCATCGATTAATGCACCTGTTGTGGTGCTGGAATATTGTGGATAAAGCGGCAATACAATCATGCGTTCCACATCATTTTTAAGTAAATTTTTGACCGCACTTTGCATCGAAGGATTGCCGTAAGTCATGGCAATTTCGACTTGTGCATTGATGCCTTGTTCAGTCAAATAAGCTTGTAAACCCGCTTGTTGTTGCTTTGTAATGGCAAGTAGGGGAGAGCCTTGTTCTGTCCAAATAGATTGATAATTTCGTGCAATGCGTTTAGAACGCATCGGTAAAATAATGGCTTTTAAAAGGGGATACCATTTCCAACGAGGCAAATCGACCACGCGAGGATCCATTAAAAAATCAGCTAGATAACGGGAGATCGCCGCGGGTTGAGGGGCATCAGGCGTACCAAGGTTCGCTAAAATGATGCCAATTTTTTGAGTTGTAGTCATAAATGTTTGATATAAAGCGTTAATCGAGAAACGCAGCAAAGTTTATCTTGTTCATCGCGAATGTCAATTTGCCAAACATGGGTATTTTGACTTAAAGCAATTGGCGTTGCCTTTGCGGTAACAAAACCTTTTTTGACAGGGCGAAGATGATTGGCATTAATATCTAATCCCAAGGCAACTTGGCCTTCTTCTATACAGAGAAATCCAGCTAATGAACCAATGGTTTCAGCCAACGCCACAGACACGCCACCATGTAATAAACCGAAAGGCTGTGTGGTGCGATGATCAACGGGCATTTTTGCCTCAATCCAGTTTTCACCATAAGCCGAAATTTCAATGCCTAAATGCCTAATAGCGCAATTTTTACCCATTTCATTAAGCTGCTCAAGCGTGAACGCTTTTTTCCAAATTGCCATATACTTTTCCTTATCTTATTTGATGGCGTTAGTTTGATCTAATTCGATACTTTCGTAAAGAAAAAAGAAAGGCGAAGTTGTGCTTTTAGTATCTAAATATGTTTATTTTTTAAACAAAAATTTACATATCTTTAAAGTTTTTGTAAAAAATATCAGAAATCTTTACATATATTTACATAACTTAAGTTTTATCTTAATTAATTGTAATTTTTGGTAAATCCTTTTTATTATGCTTCCTTTTTGTACAAAGTTCGCTTAGAATAAGCTGTTCTGACCAGAAAGGTAAGGGGAACTGTTGTCAAAATTTGTGGTCGTCGCCTTTCTGACGTTGAATTTTTCGGCGCTGTTGCATCAGTGACAGCTTCTTAATCATCCTAATAAAAGGAATAATTTTATATGAACAAAGTGTTTAAAGTTATTTGGAATCATGCTACACAAACGTGGACTGCAGTTTCTGAACTTGGGCATGCTAAGGGTAAAACCAAGTCTAAAAAGATCGTTAAATTGACCGCACTTGCGGGTGCTGTAATGAGCGTGGTTGGTACTGCTCAAGCAGCGATAAATACCGAGGCAAGTACCATCACGATCAATTCGTCTAACCCAAATAATGTAACTGGTACAAACCAAGGTATAAAGAATATTAATATTGGTACAGGTGCTAATACTTATAGAAATGATGGTAAGAATGCTGAAGGCACTGACATTGTATCCCATGATGCAATTGCTATTGGTTCTGATGCGACAGGTACTGGTGATAAAGCAGTAGCGATTGGTAAAGGCGCAAATGCAACTAAAGAAAATGGTATTGCAATTGGTTTTGATGCAACTAATCAGTCTATTGACTCTGTTGCGATCGGTAGAGAAGCAACATCTAGCAAAGATATGGATGTAGCCATTGGTAAGCAAGCAAAAGCAACTGGTGGCGAATCTCTTGCTTTTGGTTCTCAATCAAAAGCATCAAATGAAGCTGCTATTGCTGTAGGTAAAGAGTCTAATGCGGCAGGTTCTTCAGCAGTTGCTACTGGTTATCAGTCTAATGCAGCTGGCGATAATGCTGTTGCTGTTGGTAACAAAGCTACTGCAAGTCAGGTAAATGACATTGCTGTAGGTTTACGTGCTTCTGCTACTGGTGGACGATCAATTGCAACAGGTACTGCTGCGGCTGCAAGTGGTGCTTACTCTATTGCAACAGGTTTTACGGCTAAAGCTTCAGAGGCTAATGCTACCGCAATTGGTAACGGTGCAAACGCATCTCATAAGAATGCAGTTGCTCTAGGTTCTGGCTCTGTAACTAAAACGGCTATTCCTAATGCGTCACAAGAGTTCTTCAAGAAAAGATATACCTTCGCAGGTGGAAGTCCGGATAGCGTAGTGAGCTTCGGTTCTTTAGATCACGAGCGTCAATTAGTGAATGTGGCAGCAGGCCGTATTAATGGCGATTCAACTGATGCAATCAATGGTTCACAATTATATGCTGTGACTCAAATGATCGGTGATCACCAATGGATAGTAAGTGGTAATACAACTGCTAGTGTTCGCTCTTCTCACGAAGAACATGGTGTAAAACGCAATGATATCGTTGATTTCGAAGATGGTAAGGGTACCAGTGCTGTTATTAGACATACGCCAGCAGATATTAGTTCAGGTGAAGCAGGAAAAACATATGTTACATACAATGTTAACTTAGTAGATGGCAAAAATACAAAAGTTAAATTTAACTCAACTACTAACACCTACCAAATTGATGTTGACATTGTAAATAGTTCTACTGGTGCAACTGGTGCTACAGGCCCTAAAGGCGATACAGGTCCTGCTGGTCCTAAAGGTGATACCGGCGCTACTGGTGCAACCGGCGAAAAAGGCGACAAAGGTGACAGCGCTTTAGGCTTAACTGTTGACGTTCAAGATGATAACGCAAACGGTACTCACACTATTACTATTAGTAATTTAGATGATGGCTCAGTCACTACTACCATCGTTAAAGACGGTAAAAACGGTAAAGATGGTAAAGACGGTGCTACTGGTGCCAAAGGTGAAAAAGGTGACACTGGTGCAGCTGGTGCGAAAGGTGAAAAAGGTGACAAAGGCGACAGCATCACAGGTGAAGTTGTAAATAACGGTGACGGTACCCATACCATCACTATTACTAATCTAGGTGATGGCTCAGTGACTACTACCATCGTTAAAGACGGTAAAAACGGTAAAGATGGTAAAGACGGTGCTACTGGTGCAACAGGTGCTACAGGCGCAACTGGTGCTAAAGGTGACACAGGTGCTACAGGTGCTACAGGTGCTACAGGTGCTACAGGTGCTAAAGGTGACACAGGTGCTACAGGCGCAACAGGTGCTACTGGCGCAACTGGTGCTACAGGTGCAACTGGTGCTACAGGTGCTAAAGGTGACACAGGTGCTACAGGCGCAACTGGTGCTAAAGGTGACACAGGTGCTACAGGTGCAACAGGTGCTACAGGTGCAACAGGTGCTACAGGTGCAACAGGTGCTACAGGTGCAACAGGTGCTAAAGGTGACACTGGTGCTACAGGCGCAACTGGTGCTACAGGTGCTAAAGGTGACACTGGTGCAACAGGTGCTACAGGCGCAACTGGTGCTACAGGTGCTAAAGGTGACACAGGTGCTACAGGCGCAACTGGTGCTACAGGTGCAACAGGTGCTACAGGTGCTACAGGCGCAACTGGTGCAACAGGTGCTAAAGGTGACACTGGTGCAACAGGTGCTACAGGCGCAACAGGTGCTACAGGCGCAACTGGTGCTACAGGTGCAACAGGTGCTAAAGGTGACACTGGTGCTACAGGCGCAACTGGTGCTACAGGTGCTAAAGGTGACACAGGTGCTACTGGCGCAACAGGTGCTACAGGCGCAACTGGTGCTACAGGTGCTACAGGCGCAACTGGTGCTACAGGTGCTACAGGTGCAACTGGTGCTAAAGGTGACACAGGTGCTACAGGCGCAACTGGTGCTACAGGTGCTACAGGTGCTAAAGGTGACACAGGTGCTACAGGCGCAACTGGTGCTACAGGCGCAACAGGTGCTACAGGCGCAACTGGTGCTACAGGCGCAACTGGTGCTACAGGCGCAACAGGTGCTACAGGCGCAACTGGTGCTACAGGTGCAACAGGTGCTACAGGCGCAACTGGTGCTACAGGCGCAACAGGTGCTACAGGCGCAACAGGTGCTACAGGCGCAACAGGTGCTACAGGCGCAACAGGTGCTACAGGCGCAACAGGTGCAACAGGCGCAACAGGTGCTACAGGTGCTACAGGTGCTACAGGCGCAACTGGTGCTACAGGTGCAACAGGTGCAACAGGCGCTACAGGTGCTACAGGCGCAACAGGTGCTACAGGCGCAACAGGTGCTACAGGCGCAACAGGTGCTACAGGCGCAACAGGTGCTACAGGTGCTACAGGTGCTACAGGCGCAACTGGTGCTACAGGTGTTACAGGTGCTACAGGTGCAACAGGCGCAACTGGTGCTACAGGTGCTACAGGTGCTACAGGTGCAACAGGCGCAACTGGTGCTACAGGTGCTACAGGTGCTACAGGTGCTACAGGCGCAACAGGTGCTACAGGTGCAACTGGCGACAAAGGCGAAAAAGGCGACAGCATCACAGGTGAAGTTGTAGATAACGGCGACGGTACTCATACAATCACCATTACTGATTTAGGTACTGGCTCAGTTACTACAACTATCGTTAACGATGGTAAAAATGCAGAAGCTGAAGTTAAAAACAACGAGGACGGCACTCACACTATAACCATTAAAGATGGCAACGGTAAAACCACTACAACTATCGTTCAAGATGGTAAAAAAGGTGATACTGGTCCAGCTGGTCCAGACAAACATGTTGATGTAATTTCTGGTAATGAGAATACAACTAAAGTTGACGTGCAACCTAACGCAAGTAAAGATGGTCGTGATCGTTTCGTTGTGTCAGCTAATACAACTGGTATTACAACTACAGTGAACAATAATGGTACTGTAAGTGTTGATCCTAACGGTAATGGCGACAGCTTAGTGAACGCAACTACTGTTGTGAATGCAATCAACGATGCTTCATTTAATGTGACCACCGGTACACACGTAGATGAAGTAGTAACTGATACAGCTGCGGGTAGCGTACAATCAAAAGTGAAACCAGGTTCAACTGTAACGATTACTTCAGGTAAAAATGTAGCAGTTAAACAAGAGGTCGATGATAAGGGTAACCCAATCTTTACTATCTCAACAACTGCGGATGTAACTCACAACAATGTGACAGCAAATAATATTGTTGCAACAAATGTGACTGCGGGTGACGTAACAGCTGAAAATGTAACAGCGAATAACGTGACCACGAAGAACATCACTGTTGAAAATGGTGGTAACATCGATATGGGTGGTAATCAGGTTCACAATGTGAAAGCGGGTACCGAAGACACAGATGCAGTGAATATTAGCCAATTAAAAGCTAATACGACTAAAGTGATTTCTGGTCACCAAAGTAATGTAACCTTAGTATCAGATAATGCAGATGGTAAAGTTTACAAAGTAGACGTAAACACTACAGCGTTATCTAATATCACTAACACTGGTAAGATTACAGTTCCAGATGCTAATACCGCAGGTAATAAAGGTTTAGTGACTGCAATTGATGTAGCTAATGCAATCAATGCTGCTTACTGGAAAGTAGGTGATAATGTAGGAGCGGTAAAACACAATGTCACTGCGGGTAGCCAAGTGAACTTCGTGAATGGTAATGCGACAAGCTCTAATGTTACCGTTGATGCAAATGGTTTAACCAAAGTTAGTTACGATGTGAATGCTGGTGATGGCTTACATATCGATAGCCATAATAAATTAGTTGCGAATGTAACTGATATTAAACAAGGCGATAATGTAGTGGTTAATAAAGATGATAAAGGTGTTTACACCATCAGCGCAAACAATACGCAAGCAAGCGTAAGCACTGATCCAAATAAAGGTATCACTGTGACACCAACCGTTAATGCAAATGGTACAACTAACTACAAAGTAACTGTTGACGTAGATAACGATACAATTACCGTTAACAATCAAGGTAAACTCGTTGCAACACCTAATGGTTCAACCAACTTTAATGTTTCTACATCTAATGCAGGTAATAAAGTTGCGAATAAAGATAGTGCTCCGAAGACAACGCATATTACTGGCGGCAAAACAATTAATTATGCTGCAGGTAAAAATATTGCGATTGAGCAAGATAACGGCAATATCCTTATCTCCACAACCGAGAACGTTAACCACAACAGCGTGACTACAAATGATCTCACTGTTAATAAAGGTGGTAATGTTGATATGGGTGGCAACCAAGTTCACAACGTGAAAGCGGGTACTAAAGATACTGATGCGGTGAACGTTTCACAATTACGTAGTAATGTGACTAACTTGAATAACCGTATTAATAAAGTGGGCAAAGAAGCTCGCGGCGGTATCGCAGGTGCTAACGCAGCAGCTGGTTTACCACAAGTTTACATCCCAGGTAAATCAATGGTTGCGGCTTCTGCAGGTACTTTCAAAGGTGAAAGC
Organism: Parahaemophilus parainfluenzae; assembly: GCA_001914055.1. GTDB lineage: Bacteria > Pseudomonadota > Gammaproteobacteria > Enterobacterales > Pasteurellaceae > Haemophilus_D > Haemophilus_D parainfluenzae_V. The sequence goes on from MKXX01000009.1 coordinate 103,468, forward strand.
GCTGTAGCAGTAGGTTACTCACGTTCAAGTGACAATGGTAAAGTTATCTTCAAACTTCAAGGTAACGCAAATACCCAAGGCGACGTAGGTGGCTCTGTGGGCGTAGGTTACCAATGGTAATTTAACTTTCCATTAAGATAGATAAAAACCCAGCTTCGGCTGGGTTTTTTATTTGTGTTAATTACCTTTTATTGGAGGTATTTAGATGACTCTCAGAAATTTTGGTTAATTTTAGTATTTCATAATTAGAATTAGCAACTTAGTACCATAATTTTCCTTTAGCAAAAATAAGTTCTTTCAAAGCATTTTGAACTGTTGTGAGAATATTATGCTTTACGTTCGTAATTTTTCTACTAAGGTTAAAATAAGTCGAGCTACAGTTGGAAGAGGACTAGTTTCAACAAGGTGTAGATATTTTAATTCAAGAGTTTTATTTGAAATTACTTGGTTTTGTGCCACAGTAGTTGTCCCCTCTTCTGTTGCACGGTATCGGAAAGCGATAAGACGTAATTCTTCAAGACTGATTTCCATATTTTTTGCTAGTAAGTCTTTTAATTGATTCTCCCAGGCAATATCCCCCGCTTTGTTCTCTTTTAGGGATAAGGCCATAATCAAGGATTTTTCTAGGGTTCTTTTAATCTGTTGATCTACAGACCGAATAGGGAAATGTCCAAGCCAAAGTTCATCTGTTTCAATAAATTGTGCATTAAATTTTTCTTCAAACCAAGCGTAAAAATGTCGATGCTGTGGTGAACGAAATACCACTGAAGGTACCTCTTTATTTTCATTATCTATCATGTAATGGCTGCCAATAGTAACCTTATTATTCTTAGCAACCTCTCTAGGAATAATTACTTTAGGTGTTAATAAAATCTCTTGACGCTGTTCAGTAAAATTTTTATAAAAATGAGCATCAGGCTTCGTTGTATTTGGTAAATAACCTCGCCAAGTGTACATACCTACTCGATCTGTAGGAATTTGAGCTAAAAGCTCATTGAGTTTTTGACGTGATGGACAATAAATAAATTCATCAGCGTCAAGAGGAAAAATATGTGTGATATTAGAATCTTTACTTAGTGCAAATTCTATTACTTTGTTCACAATCTCAGCTTGAATATAAGCATTTTCATCATATGTATAAATCTGTAATGGTAAGCCTTCTGCTTTCAATGCATTGAGTATCTCTCGTGTGTGATCTGTACTTCCATGATCTATAATATGTAACTCATCTAAAAGTTGGAGGTTATATCGAACAAAAGCCTCAACAGCATCACTTTCATTACGGATCATGCTAACGCCGATTAGTTTGTTGATATTTTGGATTGTATTTATTACGTCATTTGGGATATTGTTTTTCATATTTTTAGGTAAAGGTATTGGTGTTTTACAATTTGGTTTTATTTTAGGGTGCGATTTTACTGATATATAATGCTACATGTTTATTCATTATTTAGTCATAGTTAATCTTTGTCCAAATTTTCTTTGGCAAAATCCAAATTACTTTGAAAGCGTTTTTTATCCTCATCAGGGATGACTGGGTTAGCAAGTAATTCAAAGCATATGTTATAGCAAAGTTGATAATTCTCAACCCAATAAGCACTGACAGCAAGTTCATCCTTTGCTTTCCATTCGTAAACAGAGTGATCTACAAAAAGAATATCTTTATTAAGTGGAATGTTTACCGCCGCACTTGCATAAATATAGGCGAGCCTAATTTTATCGTGCAGACGTAATTGGCGAGCTAAATGATAGAGACTTTCTGCTCGTTGTGGACGATATTCATAGGCGGCTAATAAAAGATGCTGTATTTCATCTAATGATGCATTTAATTCAATTTTTAATAGGGCAATTTGGAGCATTGAATAATAAACCTCTTCATGCCAGCCCCCTAAATTTGCACGTTTAACATACCACTCAATAGCTTTTTGTGGCATGTTGGCATCACGATAAGATTGTGCAGTATAAAATGCATAGCGATCCTTAAGATCTTCATCTTCAGGTGAGTAGAAGGCTTTTTCTAATACTTGAGCATCTTGGAAATATTTTTGTGGATTGTTGCTACGAGCCCCAAAACGACCACTAATCACATAATAATCACCAAAGATTTTTTGCTCCACAATCGTTTTTTTACGTTGTTCAACAAATTCATGTAATACGCCACGCCAGTAGAAAGAATCGTCATTACGGAACATAAGCGTACGGAAATAAACATTTGCACCCGTTATGCTATTTGCCATGCGTAGATAATAGCGATCGCTCGTCAGCTCTTCAGGTAATACAAAATTGCCTTCAAAGCGATCATCGGCATCGAAGATTAATACATAATCTGTTTTTCCTTGTGCATGTTGTAACGCACAGTTTCGGTTATGGGCAAAATTCACCCATTCATTGTGATGAATTTCGCCAGGAATGCCTTTTTCATCAAAGAATTGTTTGATAATGTCTGCAGTATTGTCGTCTGATCCTGTATCACTAATGACATAATAATCTAATGGAACATGAGTAATAATGTTCTCTAATGTATCTCGGATGATAGCAGATTCATTTTTGACAATCATATTCAAACAGATTGTTTTTTTATCAGTTCTTTGAGGCATTTTTCTATCTCTTATGTTTTATTATTCATTCAAATTTATTTCTCTTTAGAGTTGATGAGCATTATAGCGAAAATACATTTTTCGTGCTGAAAATTATGCGAAAAATGACCGCACTTTTTCCTCGCATATAGACAATTCCAATCACATCAATTTATAGCTTTCTCGTTCAGTTTTAGGCACAATAGAGCAAAATTCCAATGAGTAAAAAAGGATAATGAAAATGACTAAACATTATGATTATATTGCGATCGGTGGCGGTTCCGGCGGGATTGCCTCAATTAACCGTGCGGCAAGCTATGGCAAAAAATGTGCAATTATTGAAGCAAAACATCTCGGTGGTACTTGCGTAAACGTAGGTTGTGTACCGAAAAAAGTGATGTTCTATGGTGCGCAAATTGCAGAAGCGATTAATAGCTATGCACCAGCTTATGGTTTTGATGTAGAAGTGAAAAAGTTTGATTACGCGAAATTAGTTGAGAGTCGTCAAGCTTACATCGGTCGTATTCATACATCTTACAATAATGTGTTAGCGAAGAATAATGTGGATGTTCTAAATGGTTTTGCGCGTTTTAAAGATGCGAAAACGATTGAAGTGAGCTATGAAGATGGTTCAACAGAATTAGTGACTGCCGATCATATCTTAATTGCGACGGGTGGCCGCCCAAGTATTCCAGAGGTAAAAGGTGCAGAATACGGGATTGATTCAAATGGTGTATTTGCTTTAAATGAATTACCAAAACGTGTTGCAGTTGTAGGCGCGGGTTATATTGCCGTTGAATTAGCGGGTGTTTTAAATAGCTTAGGTAGCGAAACCCATTTATTTGTGCGTCAACATGCCCCATTGCGTAATCAAGATCCATTGATTGTGGAAACTTTACTTGAAGTGTTAGCACAAGATGGTATCCAATTAAATACCAAAGCGTTGCCAGAAGAAGTGGTTAAAAATGCGGATGGTTCGCTTACCTTGAAATTACAAGATGGCCGAGAAACTACAGTGGATACCTTAATTTGGGCGATTGGTCGTGAACCGGCTACTGATGTGATTAATCTTGAAGTAACCGGTGTGAAAACCAATTCACGCGGACAAATTATTGTCGATAAATATCAAAATACAAACGTACCTGGCATTTATGCGGTAGGTGATATTATCGAAGGTGGTATTGAATTAACACCAGTTGCCGTGGCAGCAGGTCGTCGTTTATCTGAGCGTTTATTCAATAACAAACCGAATGAGCATTTAGATTACAACCTTGTGCCAACGGTTGTGTTTAGCCATCCGCCAATTGGTACGGTGGGTTTAACTGAACCGCAAGCGATTGAGCAATATGGCGAAGAAAATGTGAAAGTGTATAAATCCTCTTTCACCGCAATGTACACCGCGGTGACTGAACATCGTCAACCTTGCCGAATGAAATTAGTGTGTGTCGGCAAAGAAGAAAAAATCGTAGGCTTACACGGCATTGGTTTTGGTGTGGATGAAATGATTCAAGGTTTTGCGGTGGCAATCAAAATGGGTGCAACTAAAGCAGACTTTGATAATACGGTGGCAATTCACCCAACAGGTTCAGAAGAATTTGTCACAATGCGTTAATTGCAGATAAAAAAAGTGCGGTTAAAATCTCTGATGTTTTTGACCGCACTTTTTATTGATATTTGTTATTAGGCTGCTGCACGATTGCCTAATGTGCCATCATCTTCCATTTCTTTAGCCACACCGACGACCTCAGCAATTTTGTCACCTTCTTTGAAGAATACGAAACCACCATGTTCCATTTTAACCCAAGGTTCATCTTTGGTGAGAGGGAACGTCGTAATAATGGTGACTTTGTCGCCATCTTTTGCGTAATCATTAAAATCGATGACACCATCATCATCAATGCGGTGTGCTTTACCAAAAGGGGCTTTACGTGTTAAGTAATGCAAATTGGTTGAGCAGTGGGCAATCATCCATTCTCCGTTTGAAAGAATGAAGTTAAAGGTGCCTTTTTGTGAGAGCTCTTTGGTAATGTCTTGGATAGCTTCAAAAATTTCCATTTCAGACGGTTTGCGACGGAAGCGATTTTTCAAATATTCCGCCATATAACAAAATGCCGTTTCTGAATCAGTTGAGCCAATAGGCTGGCAGAAACTCTCAGACATATCCGGTAAGTCTTTTAAATTACCGTTGTGAGCAAATACCCAGTTTTGTCCCCAAATTTCACGAATAAAAGGATGGGTGTTTTCAATGGTCACACCGCCTTGCGTGGCTTTACGAATGTGAGCAATCACATTGAGCGATTTAATTTTGTATTGTTTTACACAATCCGCAATAGGGGATTGTGATGCAGCATGGTTATCGCGAAAAATACGCACACCACGACCTTCAAAAAAAGCGATACCGAAGCCATCTGAATGGCAGTCAGTAAGACCAGCACGACGACGGAAACCTTCAAAAGAAAAGACAATATCCGTCGGTGTATTACAGTTCATTCCGAGTAATTGGCACATAAATTCCTACAACTTATTTTTATATTTTATAACCTTATAATGTGTGCTGATTTAACACCATAATGCGTTGAAATTCAAGATGGATAACAAAGGATTTTTAGAAGAAAATGTTACATAAAATAACCTGAAAATCTTTCTGATCTGAAGGCTAGGGATGAGCACTTTATTAAGTTAATAAAAAAGGCGTGGTTATCACGCCTTTTGCTATATTTTTTAAGATTATGCTTTAATTTCGGAGCGGTTTTTTAAGAAAAAGAGTGCGACTGTTGAGATCAACATCACAAAGCCAACACCCACATATAAACTCTGTTTATCCCAGCCCATATCTAATAATTGACCCGCAATCGTTGGAGCAAGAATTGCACCAATACGACCGATACCAATCGACCAGCCTACACCGGTGCTACGAATATCGGCATCATAAGTAAGTGGGTTTAAGGTATAAAGACCGCTGATACAGCCATTCATGAGTGCACCAACTAAAATACCGAATACCATCGCAATCCATAAAACGGACGAGGATAAGATAAAGGTGATGATCGCTGCGGAAGATAAGACAGTGAATAAAATTAACACGCCTCGTGCTGTCCAACGGCTAGCCAGTAAGCCATAGATTAAGGCGCCACAAGTGCCCCCTAATGAGATCATCATTCCGACGCTCACACTTTGCTCTGTCGTCATGCCCGCTTCTTTTAATAAGGCTGGAGTCCATGAGCTGATAAAATAGAAGCTGAACATGATTGCAAAGAAAGCCGTCCAAATTAACAGGGTAGAATGTAAGTATTTTTCGCTGAATAATTGGCTAATAGGTAATTTACTTTTAACTTTTTCTACTTTTGCAGGAAGTTTCCAATCACCGGCTAAACCAATTTTTTTTGCGATTAAATTTAACCGCACTTCTGCATTTTTAGGTTGTTTGGAAGTGAGGAAATCAATGGATTCCGGTAACCAAATAAATAACACCACTAAAAGTAAACCGGTTAAGATAGCACCTGCTAGGAACACAGAACGCCAGCCATATTCACCTTGCAACATCACGGCGAACATACCGCCTAATACCGCACCGATACCAAATCCTGCTGCATAGACACTGATCGCAAAACTGCGCCATTTACGAGAAGAATATTCACTGGTGATCACGTTTGTACCCACTAAAATACCGCCGACACCAAGCCCGGTGATAACTCGCCAGAAACCGAGCCATTGATATTGTGAGATAAATGCTGAACCTAACATCCCAATAGCGGAGAGTGATACTGCCATTAATAACAATGGACGACGACCAATTTTATCCGCAAGTGGAGCAAGGAAAAGTGAGCCGGCAGTCATACCAAACAAGCCGGCACTTAATAAATAACCCAACTCAATCCCCGTGAGTCCAAATTCGCCACGAATGGCTGTTGCAGTAAAGGCCAGGGCTAATACATCAAAGCCATCAAGTAAATTCATGATGGCAGCCATCACCACAATCATCCATTGATAAGCCCCCATTGGGCTTTGTTCTATTTTGGCTCTAAGAGAAAGGGTTTCAGTCATTTTATTTCCTTAAGTTAAGCAAACTGGCGAGAGCTTGCGAGAGATTGAAGTTTACGCAAAATCATGCTGAGTACCACGCCATAAGCAGGAACAAACAAGACGATGCCGACAAATAATTTAAATAAGTAATCGACAAATCCAAGGCTAAACCAATGTTCTGCCATAAATGGATCGCTACTTTGATAGAACGCTACGCCAAAAAACATGAAAGTATCGGCAAGAGAGCCAAATGTCATGGAACTACTCGGGGCAATCCACCACGTTTTTAGTTGACGTAAACGGTTGAATACTAACACATCTAATAATTGTCCGAAAACATAAGCACAGAAACTCGCAAATGCAATACGGAAAACAAACATATTGAATTCACTTAATGCACTTAAGCCTTGATATTGCCCATTAGAGAAAACAACCGACACAATGTAGCTGACGATAAGTGCTGGAATCATCACGATAAAGATGATCCAACGTGCCTCTTTCGCCCCAAATACACGTACCGTTAAATCAGTGGCTAAGAAAATAAATGGGAAAGTGAGTGTGCCCCATGTGCTGTGGAATGAGAAATCATCAGCAAAACCAAGTGCGGTCAATTTTAAATTGATTTCAAATGGAATTTGAACGAAATAGTTACTGGCTGTGATGATGAAGATGTGAAATAAGCTTAATAAAATTAAAGCAAAACGTTTTTGTTGATCATTGAAGATCGGAGTATTAATTTTCATTTTAAGACCTTTTTAGTTGGTTAATCGGGGGTAGGGAACCCGACATGAGAAATAAATCCGCCAAATTGGCGAGCCGTGAATAATACTAGAATTTATTGGGATTGCAAGAAAGTGCGGTCAAAAATTTAGGCATTTTATTTGTTTTATCTTTATTTTAATAACAGTGATAAGAATTTTCATTTACACTAAAATGATATTGTACTAGAATTCTCAGGCATTTTTATTTCACATATGCCTGGGGAGCATTCAATGTATAAAACCAATCATTTAAAAACAACATCATTCTTCGCATTTAGTGCGTTAACAATCGCACTTTTTTCAAACTATTCTCATGCAGAAGAGAAACTTGAGGAAATTAAAGTTACTGCGGAAGATCAGGTAAAACAATCACTTGGTTCTTCTCTTGTGACGGCAAAAGATTTAGAAAAACGCCCTGCGACAAATGATATTTCTGAAGTATTACGTACTATGCCCGGTGTGAACTTAACGGGTAACTCATCTACAGGACAACGTGGTAATAAACGTCAAATTGATATTCGTGGCATGGGGCCAGAAAATACATTGATTTTAGTGGACGGAAAACCTGTCACCTCTCGTAATGCAGAACGTTATGGGGTGCGTGGTGAACGTAATTCCCGTGGCGACAGCAACTGGGTGCCGGTTGAAGCCATTGAAAAAATTGAAGTATTACGTGGCCCTTCAGCAGCACGCTATGGCTCAGGTGCAATGGGTGGGGTGGTGAATATCATCACTAAACCTGTTACCAATGATTTGCACGGTAGTTTAAGCTATTACACCAACCAACCAGAAGACAGCGATGAAGGCGCAACGAATCGTGTTGGCTTTAATCTAAGCGGTGCGTTAATTAAAGATGTATTGCAATTCCGTTTATATGGTAACTGGAACAAAACGCAAGCGGATGAAGTTGGCATTAATGGTGATCCTGCGATTGCTGGCCGTGAAGGTGTACGTAATAAAGATATTAATGGCCGTTTAGTGTGGAATATCAATGAGAAAAATAAATTAACCTTGGATTCTGGTTTCAGTCGTCAAGGCAATATTTATAACGGTGATACGCAAAATAGCTCAGCAGGGCTTTACAATAATAAAAACTATCCTGAAACCAAAACGTTGGCAGGAAGTAAAGCTGAAACTGCTCGTTTATATCGTCAGAACTATGCTTTAACCTATGAAGGTAAATTCGATCATTTCGACAATAAAACCTATATTACTTTTGATAAAACTAAAAACAGCCGTTTACCAGAATATTTAGCGGGTGGTCCAGAAGGTAGTTATTCTAGCACGTCAGCTTTTAGTGATTCTATTCTTAAAAATACGCGTTTTAGTTCAGAATTCTATATCCCATTTACCTTGGGTGTAGATCATATGCTGACAGTTGGTTTTGAGGGGGCACACAGCAGTTTAGATGATGACGCTTCTATGACACAGTTACTTGGTGGACGACGAGACAAGAATACAGGGAAGGTGCTTTATGATTTGAAAGAACGCCTACCAACCGGCATCTCAAATGTACGAGGTGGTCATAGCAGTCAAACTGAATGGGCAGTATTTGTTGAAGATAATATTTCAGCAACCCAATCTACCATCTTAACGCCATCTTTGCGTTATGATTACAACACCTATTCTGGTTCTAATCTAAGTGGCGGATTAAACTTCTTACAAAGCCTCAACGATGATTGGAGAATTAAAGGTGGGATAGCAAGAGCTTATAAAGCACCGAATCTTTATCAAACTAACCCGAATTACTTGTTGTTTACTTTAGGTCAAGGTTGTCCAACGAATGTACCAAATAATAAAACTTGTTATTTCCAAGGTAATAGCGACATTAAACCAGAAACCAGCTGGAATAAAGAAATCGGAATTGAATATGATAAAGACGGGCTTCTTGCTTCTGTGGCTTACTTCCGTAATGACTATCGTAACAAAATCGTGTCTGATGGTGAATTTATCGGTTTAACTAACTTAGGTAACTATGTGTATAAATGGGGTAATGCAAACCGCGCAGTGATTGAAGGTTTTGAAGGTAATCTGACATTACCATTAATCCAAGATAAATTAAACTGGGTGAATAACTTCACTTATATGCATAAAACCAAAAATAAAGATACGGGTAACCCGCTTTCTATCGTACCGAAATATACCTTGAATTCAAGCTTAAGTTATAAAATTACCGATAGTTTGGATGCAATGTTAACTTATACGCAATACGGTAAACAAAAATCCCGTAAAAATCCGGAAAACCGTATGGAAAATGGTAACAACACGTACGTTAATCAACTTGCTGGCTCAGAAGATATTGGTGGCTATGCAGTTTGGGGATTAAGTGCGGGTTATAATTGGAAAGATACAATCAGCATTCGTGTTGGCGTAAGTAACTTATTTGATAAACGCATTTATCGTTCATCAAGCAGTACAAATTACAATGCCCATACTTATAACGAACCTGGTCGTGCTTATTACGCAACAGTTAAATATTCATTTTAATTGAGTATTTAGAAATGATAGAAAAAGTGCGGTCGATTTTGACCGCACTTTTTTATTGATTGAATTTGAAAAATGGTGAATTTCAGGTAATAAAAAACCCTGCATAAGCAGGGTTCTTCACACAGATTCAAATTATTTTGTACCTGGGATTTTGAAACGGCTGTTAAAGCGTTCAACACGACCACCAGTATCAACAACACGTTGTTTACCAGTATAGAATGGGTGGCAGCTACCGCACACATCAAGGTTGATGTCTTTGCCTAAAGTTGAACGAGTTTTGATCACGTTACCGCAAGAACAAGTTGCAGTGATCTCTTTATATTCTGGATGAATACCTTGTTTCATAGAAAACCTCAAATTGAAGCCACGCCGCTATAAATGCTTTCCACTTACACCGCGTGAGTTAATAATCGCCGACAATCCGGCACCAAATAGACTGCGAATTATACTGAAAAAATCAAATTGATCAAGAGGTGTGCTTTAGTGATAGAATCATCGCAAAATTTTTGCTTAGTTTGACTGTACTTTAGGAAAGTTATGTTAGCTCAATCCTCTGTTAATGCCCCTTTTGCCCATTCCGTTTTACAATGGTATGAAAAGTTTGGGCGTAAAAATTTGCCTTGGCAGCAAAATAAAACCCTTTATGGTGTTTGGCTTTCCGAAGTAATGTTACAACAAACCCAAGTTTCTACTGTTATTCCTTATTTTGAACGCTTTATCAAAACCTTTCCTAATGTGACCGCACTTGCTAATGCGTCGCAAGATGAAGTATTGCATTTGTGGACTGGGCTAGGTTATTACGCCCGTGCGAGAAATTTGCATAAAGCCGCTCAAACCATCAGAGATGAATATCAAGGTGAATTTCCAACGCAATTTGAACAGGTTTGGGCATTAACAGGCGTAGGGCGATCAACGGCAGGTGCAATTTTATCTTCCGTACAAAATCAACCTTATCCGATTTTAGACGGCAATGTAAAACGCGTCCTTTCTCGTTATTTTGCTGTTGAAGGTTGGCCTGGCGAGAAGAAAGTCGAAAATCAATTATGGCAGTTGAGTGAGCAGGTTACACCAACAACGAGAGTGGCGGAATTTAATCAAGCGATGATGGATATCGGTTCGGCGATTTGTACCCGAACAAAACCTAAATGTGATCTTTGTCCTCTAAGTAACGATTGTTTAGCCAATAAACTCGAAAAGTGGACAGAGTTTCCAGGAAAGAAACCCAAAAAATCATTGCCAGAAAAGCAGAGCTATTTTTTGATTTTATCTTATCAAGGAAAAGTCGGGTTGGAACAGCGTGAAAGCAAAGGCTTATGGGGCGGATTGTATTGTTTTCCTCAGTTTGACGATAAACAAACATTATTGAATTATCTGAAAGAACAAGGGATTACCGAGTATCAAGAATGGGTAACTTTCCGTCATACGTTTAGCCATTTTCACTTAGACATTCATCCTATTTATGTTGAAGTTGATCGAAAATCTGAAGAGAGCGATCGTTCAGATTGGAAAAAATTGTCAGAAAAAGGAAAAGAATCTCAATCTGGTCTATTAAGTGCGGTCAAATATTGGTATGATCCAACGTCACCTGAACAGATCGGGTTAGCTCAGCCTGTGAAAAATTTATTAACGCAATTTGTAAGGAATTATTATGGCTAGAACCGTTTTTTGCGAATATTTGAAACAAGATGCGGAAGGGTTGGATTTTCAACTGTATCCCGGTGAATTAGGTAAACGTATTTTTAATTCTATTAGTAAACAAGCATGGGGCGAATGGATCAAAAAGCAAACCATGTTAGTGAACGAGAAAAAACTCAATATGATGAATGCCGAACATCGTAAATTATTAGAAGAAGAAATGGTGAATTTCTTATTTGAAGGCAAAGATGTGCATATTGAAGGTTACGTTCCCCCATCTAAATAACAAAAGATTATGAAAAAGTATTTATTATTGGCGCTACTTCCGCTTTTGTATGCTTGTAGCGATTCGCCAACCCATCGACGTGGCATTAATTATGACGAAGTGTTTTCGAAAGACACGCAAGGTTTAGATATTTTAACTGGTCAATTCTCCCATAATATCGATCGTATTTGGGGGGTAAATGAGCTTTTAGTGGCGAGCCGTAAAGATTACGTGAAATACACGGACTCTTTCTATACGCGTAGCCACGTAAGCTTTGACGAAGGTACAATTATTGTTGAAACTCAACAAGATCTTAATCGCTTACACAATGCGATTGTCCATACTTTATTGATGGGTTCCGATGCGAAAGGGATCGACTTATTTGCTTCTGGCGATGTGCCGATTAGTACCCGTCCTTTCTTATTAGGTCAGGTTGTGGATAACAATGGTCAGCAAATAGCTAACCAAGTGATTGCAAGTAACTTTGCGACTTATTTAATTCAAAATAAATTACAAACTCGCCGCTTACAAAATGGTAACACTGTGCAATTTGTGGTGATCTCAATGATTGCAAACCACGTTGAAGTGCGTGCACAAAAATATATTCCATTAGTCCGTAAAGCTGCAGAACGCTATGGCATTGATGAAAGCTTGATTTTAGGTATTATGCAAACAGAATCCAGCTTCAACCCGTATGCGATCAGTTATGCGAATGCAATCGGCTTAATGCAAGTGGTACCAAGCACTGCAGGTCGCGATGTGTTTGCGATGAAAGGTAAAGGTGGACAACCGTCTGCACGTTACCTTTATGATCCAGCAAATAACATTGATGCGGGTGTCTCTTACTTATGGATTCTGCAAAATCAATATTTAGATGGTATTACAAACCCTACCTCTAAACGTTTTGCAATGATTTCTGCCTACAACAGTGGTGCAGGTGCAGTATTACGCGTATTCGATGAGGATAAAGATGAGGCGATCTATAAGATCAACCAGATGTATCCAGAACAAGTGTATCGTATCTTAACGACTGCACACCCATCCTCACAAGCAAGAAACTACTTGTTGAAAGTGGATGCGGCACAGAAGAAATTCCGCGTAAGACGATAATTTCTACGATGAAATACAATGCCCGAAAGAATTTTCGGGCATTATTTTTTGAGAAAGTGCGGTTATTTTTGATTGAGTTTTACAAAATACGTTCTTTTTATAGTCGTTTTGGTTATTAACCACTCAAACACACCAACTTTTTTACTTTTTTTGAATTTAATTGTTGACCGATACCCGAAAAAATAGTTTAATACGCTCCGTTGTCAGGCAGTAGCCAATAACGATAACGCCTCGATAGCTCAGTCGGTAGAGCAGGGGATTGAAAATCCCCGTGTCGGTGGTTCGATTCCGCCTCGAGGCACCATTTCCTCCTTAGTTCAGTCGGTAGAACGGTGGACTGTTAATCCATATGTCGCAGGTTCGAGTCCCGCAGGAGGAGCCAAATTCTAAGAAGCCGCTAAAGCAATTTAGCGGCTTTTTGCTTTTCAGAATTTAACGACCATTCTGTTATTTTCCTCTTTTAAAATTTATTCAAATTTCTCACCGCACTTTTTTGATCTAGATAAATATTTATGTAAAAAAGTTACATAAAATTGTTAACAAGATCACACTTTATTATTTTTCACTTTGCAATCAGCCTATAACCTTATCATAATGCCACCATTAATTTAATGAATGAATATTCATTGAATAAAGATTTTATAATTTAACTTTAGAGGGTAATGTATGGACACTACAACTAATAAAAAATGGAATAAATTTGATACAGCTTGGGTATTAAACTTATTTGGAACTGCGGTGGGCGCAGGGGTATTATTTTTACCAATCAATGCAGGGATGGGCGGTTTTTGGCCTTTGGTTGTGATGGCGATTTTAGTCGGACCGATGACATATTTTGCGCATCGTGGCTTGGCTTATTTCGTGTTGTCTTCTTCTAAACCCGGCAGTGATATTACTGAAGTGGTAGAAGAACATTTCGGCCCGACTGCTGGGAAATTAATTACCTTATTATATTTCTTTGCGATCTTCCCAATTTTGTTGATTTATGGAAACGGGATCACCAATACGGTTGATTCTTTTATCGTCAACCAATTAGGCATGCCTTCACCAAACCGTGTTATTCTTTCTTTTGTATTGATTGCGATCTTGATTTCGGTAATGTTATTCAGTGAAAAAGTAATGTTAAAAATCACCGAATTACTGGTTTATCCATTGGTGTTGATTCTCTTTGCGCTATCGATTTATCTTATTCCGCAATGGAATGCTTCAATGCTTTATGAACTTCCGACGGCTGGTGGCTTTATCACGACATTGTGGTTAACTATCCCCGTCTTGGTTTTCTCTTTTAACCATTCTCCGGCAATTTCTTCTTTCACGCTTTCTCAACAACGTGAATATAAAGATTTTAATACAACGGAATATCATATCGGTCGTACAGAAAAAGGGACTTCAACCGTATTACTTTTCTTCGTTATGTTCTTTGTGTTTAGCTGTGTATTAACCTTAACACCAGCAGAGTTATTAGAGGCAAAAGCACAAAATATCAGTATCTTGTCTTATCTTGCTAACAAATTTGATAATCCATACATTTCTTATTTCGCACCATTAGTGGCTTTCTTCGCGATTACAAGCTCATTCTTTGGTCATTATTTAGGGGCGCGTGAAGGTTTAGAAGGCTTATACCTCAAAATGAAAGGTGAAAGTGTGAATCGTAAAAAATTAAATTATGGTACTGCAGTTTTCTTCTTATTGACTTTATGGGGTGTGGCGATCATTAATCCAAGTATTTTAGGTTTGATCGAATCCCTTGGCGGCCCAATCATTGCGATGATCCTTTTCATTATGCCTATGTATGCGATTCGCAATGTTCCAGCAATGAGACGCTATCAAGGTCGTTTTAGCAATGTATTTGTTACAGTTATGGGATTAATTGCTATCTCCGCGGTCGTATATGGATTATTATAAGCGACTTTTTAGTTTAGCTTAGGATTGAAATAATATGATTAGTGTATTTGATATGTTTAAAGTGGGGGTTGGGCCATCCAGCTCCCACACTGTCGGCCCCATGAAAGCAGGCAAGCAGTTTATTGACGATTTAATCGAACAAGGTAAATTTGATTCGGTCGCGACCTTGCATGTGGATGTATATGGCTCCCTTTCTATGACAGGACATGGCCATAATACCGATATTGCGATCATTATGGGATTGGCCGGTTATCTCCCGCATGATGTGGATATTGATTTAATCCCAACCTTTATCGAACAGGTTAAACAAACTAAAAAACTGTCGATTGCACAGGGCAAAAAAACCGTTAATTTCGATTGGGATGCCAATATGGTATTCCATAATTCCTTTTTATCATTGCATGAAAACGGTATGACCATTACTGCATTAGATGCTGATCGTAACGTGCTTTACCGCCAAACCTATTATTCTATCGGTGGTGGATTTATTGTAGATGAAGCGCATTTTGGTCAAGAGGAAGAAAATCCGGTGACTGTGCCGTATCCTTATCAACATGCTGAAGATATTTTGAAACATTGTCAGGAGAGTGGCTTAATGCTCTCAACAGTGATGATGAAAAATGAATTAGCATTGCGTGATAAAAAAGAGGTTGAAGCACATTTACAGAATGTTTGGAAAACCATGAAAGATTGTATTGAACATGGTATTAAAACAGAAGGTGTGTTACCAGGACCATTAAAAGTTGCTCGTCGTGCGCCATCACTTTATCGTCTATTGGAGGCGAATAGTGGCCGTTTAGCTCATGACCCAATGTATGTGATTGACTGGGTGAATATGTTTGCTCTTGCAGTAAATGAAGAGAATGCGGCAGGTGGTCGCGTTGTAACCGCGCCAACAAATGGTGCGTGTGGTATTGTGCCGGCGGTACTTTCTTATTATGAAAAATTTGTTGCACCTTTAACACCAGAAGTCATTGAACGCTACTTATTGGCTGCCGGTATGATTGGTTCCCTTTATAAGATGAATGCATCTATTTCGGGGGCAGAGGTCGGTTGCCAAGGTGAAGTGGGCGTGGCATGTTCAATGGCTGCCGCAGGTTTAACTGAGATCTTAGGTGGTACACCAGTACAAGTGTGTATCGCAGCTGAAATTGCGATGGAACATAATCTTGGTTTAACTTGCGATCCGGTTGGTGGCCAAGTGCAAGTACCTTGTATTGAACGTAATGCCATTGCTTCGGTGAAAGCGATTAACGCTAGCCGTATGGCATTACGCCGAACCACTAATCCTCGCGTAACCTTGGATAAAGTGATCGAAACCATGTATGAAACAGGTAAAGATATGAATGCCAAATATCGCGAAACATCGAAAGGTGGTTTAGCGGTGAAAGTAGTGTGTTCTTAAGATTTCATTGATAATAAAAGAGCGGTCATTTTTGACCGCTCTTTTTTATTTCCCTTTCACGTCAATAATAATCACTTCAGACTGTGATCCTAAGCGCATTGGAATGCCCCAGAAGCCGTAACCTGAAGTGACAAAAACATGTGGATTGCCAATTTTTTCATGACCATAATCCAAACGATACATCATTTTCGTGATTAAACTCGCGGGGAATACTTGCCCTTTATGTGCATGCCCTGAAACTTGAATATCAAGCGGGAGTGAAGCATGTTTTTCGATATCTGTTGGACGGTGATCCAATAGAATAATCGGTAAGTCAGTATTCACTTGTTTTAACAATGTCTCGGTGCTTGGTCTATCGTGAGCAAGATTGTCATTTCGTCCAATCAGTACCAATTCATTATTTAATGTTAATGTTTCATCTCTTAATACCGTAATACCGGCTTTACGAATTTCTCGATCAATTCGATCTTGATCACCGAATAAGTCATGATTGCCCAGTGTGGCATAAACGCCCATTGGCGCTTTAAGTTTTGCTAAATGCGGTTGCATTTTTTCGGCTAAATAAGCGTTGACGTTATCGTCCATAATATCGCCAGGCAGTAAAATGATATCGACCTTTTCCTGCTGCATAATATCAGCCAGTTTATCCAATTCTTTCCCGCCAAATAATTTGCCTAAATGGAGATCGCTTGCCATGCCAATTCGCAATGGTTTAATGGGCTTATCTAGTGTGATTTCATAATGAATAACACGGGTAACATAGGCGTTATACACACTTAAGGCCGTGATACCAATAAATAAAATCGGGTAAGTAATGCGTAAAGTGCGGTCGATTTGGGTGATGGATTTGGATTTTCGGAAAAGAAAGTGAATACCTCCCACGGCGATACTCGCAAAGGCTGAAAAAAGGAGCAGTGCGAGCATTAAAGCAATAAGTCGAAATACCGTAAAAAGCTTTAAAAAATGGCAAATAACCAAGACATTAGGAAGCAAAAAGCTGACAAAAGTAATTGCTCGTTTTGTCTTTTGAGAGAGCGGTTTGTTAAGCCACCAAATCAGCGTTTTATTAAAAATATAAATCAGCAGTTGTAACAAAATAATAGCTGCCGTAAATATAAAGTAATAACGAGTTTCCATCTGCAATTCCCAAATAAAAGTGCGGTCGTTTTTGACCAAGTTTTGAAGTATGGAATAATAAATTTCTCTGTTCCCAAAGGCAAATTTTTTCGCTAAAATGCGGCTCGTTTTAGTTAATTTAAGAAGGAAAATCCAATGTTTGGAAAAGGCGGTTTAGGCGGCTTGATGAAACAAGCCCAACAAATGCAAGAAAAAATGCAAAAAATGCAGGAAGAAATTGCCCAATTAGAAGTAACTGGCGAAAGTGGTGCGGGTTTAGTAAAAATCACGATTAATGGTGCGCACAACTGCCGTCGTATTGAGATCGATCCTTCTTTAATGGAAGACGACAAAGAAATGTTGGAAGATTTAATTGCTGCAGCATTCAACGATGCAGTCCGTCGTGCAGAAGAATTGCAAAAAGAAAAAATGGCTTCTGTGACCGCAGGCATGCCATTACCTCCAGGAATGAAACTTCCATTTTAATTCATCGGGTGTGTGAATCTATAGGTTCACACACCATCTATTTTCTCCCATCATAAATATTATGCAAAGCAGTCCACTTTTAGAACATCTTATTGAAAACCTTCGTTGCTTGCCGGGTGTTGGCCCGAAATCAGCGCAGCGCATGGCTTATCATCTTTTACAGCGCAATCGTAGCGGTGGGATGAATTTAGCACGAGCATTAACGGAAGCGATGTCTAAAATTGGGCATTGTTCACAGTGTCGCGATTTTACCGAAGAGGATACATGCAATATTTGTAATAATCCTCGCCGTCAAAATTCAGGTTTGCTTTGCGTGGTGGAAATGCCAGCGGATATTCAGGCTATTGAGCAAACTGGCCAATTTTCTGGGCGTTATTTTGTCTTAATGGGGCATTTGTCGCCTTTAGATGGTATTGGTCCGAAAGAAATTGGTTTGGATTTATTGCAAAAACGTCTCGTGGAAGAATCTTTCCATGAAGTGATTTTAGCCACGAACCCAACGGTGGAAGGCGATGCCACAGCTAATTATATTGCTGAAATTTGCCATCAACATAATATTAAAGTGAGCCGTATTGCTCACGGGATTCCTGTCGGTGGGGAATTAGAAACCGTGGATGGAACTACCTTAACTCATTCTTTCTTAGGTCGTCGTCAGATCGACTAATCTTATGCGCCTGTTTATTGCCGAAAAACCCAGTCTTGGGCGAGCGATTGCCGATGTATTGCCAAAACCTCATCAACGGGGTGATGGTTTTATTAAATGCGGCAATGATGATGTCGTGACTTGGTGCGTGGGGCATTTGCTCGAGCAGGCTGAACCCGATGCCTATGATCCTAAATTCAAACAATGGCGTTTAGAACATTTACCCATCATTCCTGAAAAATGGATTCTGTTGCCGCGAAAAGAAGTCAAAAAACAACTTTCCGTGGTGGAAAAACTGATTCATCAAGCCGATGTTTTAGTTAACGCAGGAGACCCGGATAGAGAAGGGCAGTTGCTGGTGGATGAAGTATTCAGCTATGCCAATTTATCCGCCGAAAAACGTGATGGGATTTTGCGTTGTTTGATTAGCGATCTTAACCCAAGTGCGGTCGAAAAAGCCGTACAAAAACTCCAACCGAATCGTCATTTTATTCCATTAGCCACCTCTGCACTGGCGCGAGCTCGTGCCGATTGGCTTTATGGCATTAATATGACCCGCGCTTATACCATTCGCGGTCGACAAGCGGGTTATGATGGCGTGCTTTCTGTTGGGCGAGTACAAACTCCCGTATTAGGTTTGATTGTTCGCCGTGATTTGGAAATTGAACATTTCCAACCCAAAGATTTCTATGAAGTGTTGGCATGGGTGAAAGAAGAAAAAACGTCTGAAAATCCGACCGCACTTTTTTCTGCACTTTGGCAACCGAGTAAGGCTTGTGAAGACTACCAAGATGAAGATGGTCGCGTGCTGTCTTTAGGCTTAGCCGAAAATGTAGTGAAACGCATTACCGAACAACCTGCCGAAGTGACCGAATATGTGGATAAGCGCGAGAAAGAAACAGCGCCTTTGCCTTATTCGTTGTCAGCATTGCAGATTGATGCGGCAAAACGTTTTGGTATGTCAGCGCAAAGCGTGTTAGATACCTGTCAGCGGTTATATGAAACCCATCGTTTGATTACCTATCCGCGTTCTGATTGTCGCTATTTGCCAGAAGAGCATTTTGCTGAACGCTATAAAGTGATGAATGCCATTTCACAGCATTGTCAAACTTATCAAACCTTGCCATCAGTGGTGGATAGCGAGCAGCGTAATCGTTGCTGGAATGATAAAAAAGTGGAAGCGCACCATGCGATCATTCCGACGGCTAATACGCGTTCGATCAATTTAAGCATTGATGAACAACGTATTTATGAGCTCATTGCACGTCAGTATTTATTGCAGTTCTGTCCCGATGCGGAATATCGTAAAAGCAAAATTACCTTAAGTATTGCTGGCGGCACTTTTGTGGCTCAAGCGCGCAACTTGCAAACCGCGGGGTGGAAAGAGTTGCTTGGTAAAGAAGACGAAGATGAAAATCAAGAGCCGCTATTGCCGATCGTGAAGAAAGGACAGATCCTGTACTGCGAACGAGGCGAAGTGGTAAGCAAAAAAACGCAACCACCGAAACCATTTACTGATGCGACATTGCTTTCCGCCATGACAGGGATTGCGCGTTTTGTGCAAGATAAGGAATTGAAAAAAATTCTGCGTGAAACCGATGGACTTGGTACAGAAGCCACCCGTGCAGGCATTATTGAATTACTGTTTAAACGCGGTTTTTTGATCAAAAAAGGACGCAATATTCACAGCACAGAAACGGGGCGGATCCTGATTTCTGCTTTACCTGATATTGCCACACAACCTGATATGACGGCACATTGGGAAGCACAATTAACAGATATCAGTCAAAAACAGGCGAGTTATCAGCAATTTATGTTTACGCTTAATCAAATGTTGCCGGATTTAGTACGTTTTGTGGATTTTACCGCATTACGTCGTCTAAGTCAGATTTCAAAAGGTTTAAATGCGTCGCCAACGAAACGAAAAAGAGCGGTCAAAAAGTCGGAAGATTTAAACGCTGAAAATTGATTAAACTTAATACAATTAAGTAAAAAAAATGGGAAAGCGCTTGCGAAAAGCATGAATTTTATATAACATTTGCTCCCAGTTTTCTTGCGAAATCGCAATTTAGAGAAGAAAGAATAATGTACAATATTTTATTATTTATTTATGTATTAGTTTGTATCGCCTTAATCGGCTTTATCCTTGTTCAACAAGGTAAAGGTGCGAACGCAGGTGCGTCATTTGGCGGCGGTGCATCAGGTACTATGTTTGGTTCTGCAGGTGCAGGTAACTTTTTAACCCGTACCAGTGCAATCTTAGCAACTGGCTTTTTTGTCATCGCTTTAGTGTTAGGTAATATCAACTCTCACCGCGGTAATGTACAAAAAGGTTCATTTGACGATTTATCTCAAACTGCTGAACAAGTTCAACAACAGCAACAACAAGCTGCTCCAGCAGTTGAAAATAAAAATAACGATATTCCGCAATAAGGAATAAAAACAGAATAAACGCTCTGGTGGTGGAATTGGTAGACACGCTATCTTGAGGGGGTAGTGGCCGCAGGCCGTGCGAGTTCAAGTCTCGCCCAGAGCACCAAATATAAACCGACTTAATTAAGTCGGTTTTTTTTCGCCTAAAATTTGCTTGAATAGCTAGTTATTATCCCCTGTTTTGGTTACAATCTGTCGATTTTCTTTTTCTAGAAACCCATTAGGAGAGCACTATGAACTTCCCTCAAATTGCCCAGCAAGTGATTGATAAGCTTGGCGGCAAAGAAAACATCGCCACCGCAGCACATTGTGCAACGCGTTTACGTATTGTGTTAAACGATGAAAGCAAAGTGGACAAAGAAGGTATTGATAACATTGAAGGCGTGAAAGGGCAGTTTGCTGTCGCCGGTCAATATCAAATTATCTTCGGTTCAGGCACAGTGAATAAAGTCCATGCTGAACTTACCAAATTGCTTGGTATCGGTGATGTGAGTAAAGCCGAAGTGGCAGAAGCGGCATCAGGCAACCAAAACTTATTGCAACGTTTGGTGAAAGGCTTAGCGGATATTTTCGTGCCAATCATTCCGGCAATCGTCGCAGGCGGTTTGTTAATGGGTATTCACTCCATGCTGACAGCGAAAGGTTTCTTCGTTGATGAATTAAGCGTGATTGATATGCACCCAGGTCTTGCGGATTTGGTGGACTTCATTAATACCATCGCGAACGCACCGTTTGTGTTCTTACCAGTATTACTCGGTTTCTCAGCTACTCGTAAATTTGGCGGTAACCCATTCTTAGGGGCAGCGCTTGGGATGTTATTAGTTCACCCTGCATTAGCAGATGGTTGGAACTACGCATTAACCCTTGCGCAAGGCAAAATCCAATACTGGAATGTATTCGGTCTTGAAATTGAAAAAGTCGGCTACCAAGGCACAGTCATCCCAACATTAGTTTCTGCTTGGGTATTAGCAACCTTAGAAAAAACCTTCCGTAAGTTTGTGCCTTCTTACTTAGATAACCTCATTACCCCATTATTCTCGCTATTTATTGCGGGCTTCTTAGCATTCACCGTAATCGGTCCAATCGGTCGTGAGGCGGGTTCATTAATTGCATCAGGCTTAACTTGGTTATATGACACTTTAGGGTTCGTTGGTGGTGCAATCTTCGGGGCATTCTATGCACCAATCGTTATTACGGGTATGCACCAAACCTTCATTGCAGTTGAAACACAATTATTAGCTGAAATGGCAAATACAGGCGGTACATTCATTTTCCCAATCGCCGCAATGTCAAACATCGCACAAGGTGCGGCCTGTTTAGGTGTAGCAGTGGCATTAAAAGATCCAAAAGTACGCGGTTTAGCGGTGCCATCGGGTATCTCTGCATTATTAGGGATTACTGAACCAGCAATGTTCGGGGTGAACTTACGTTATCGTCAAGCTTTCTTTGCTGCAATGATTGGGTCAGGTCTTGCAAGTGCCTTTATCGCATTCTTCAATGTAAAAGCCATTGCATTAGGGGCAGCAGGTTTCTTAGGTATCCCATCTATCAAACCTGATAGCCTTGCGATGTACAGCATCGGTATGGTGATTTCATTTGTGGTGGCATTCACGCTTTCTGTCATTTTCGTGAAACGCGCACAAGCAAAAGCCTAATATGAGATAAAAAAGAAAAAGCACGAGTTTAAGCTCGTGCTTTTTTGTTTGGAAAAATGCGTCTAAAAATGGCCGCACTTTCATTGAAAATTAGCCTTCTCGACAGTTTAACCAAGTGCTTCTCATGCCTTGATTATTCTTGTAGTACACAGAATTATTTTCACGTGCGATTAAATCAACATAACTGCCATCAATCGGCTCATAAGAGCGATAAATCACTTCAAAGCGATTTCCGCGTGCATTTAAGGTACGATTTTCCACATGATCAAACGGCACTGCTTTTCCACCGTCTAATTGGAAATAAATACCAAAGTTATCTTTCATGCGGCTTTCTCTTGAAAGCGGGAAGTAAGTGGTTAAATACGAACTAGACCCTGTTTCTGAATTACGGCAAGAATAATAATAACGCTTGTAATCTTTCGGATTGTTTAATTCCGCTTGGCTAATGTTATTTTTAAGGTATCGTGTTTTTACGGTTTTCTTTGGTTGTTGTGTTGTGGTACAAGCAAACAAACCTACGAATGCCGCCGTGAGTAATGCTATTTTAAATTTATTCATCGATAAAGTTCCGAGAGTAGAGTGAATGAGAAAGGGAGTATGATAGCGGAAATTGGGGATTGTGCAATATACAAAGGGTAAAGTGCGATGAGTTTTTGAGGTATTTTTATTGAAGTTAGGCACACGTTGGGAAGCGTGCCTTAACAGATTGTGCTAACAAAGAAAGATAGCGCCAGCGTCCACGCTGGTGCTGTTTAATAAAAACATTACGAATTTTACCCATAAACATTGGAAGAGCCAATGTTCAAAATCCTTTGGATCTTGTGACCGCACTTTTAGTTGATAGACACAAGCGAGGACGCTTGCACCATCGTGGGGAAATTGGGCATACGCTGGGAAGCGTGCACCATCGAGGTTGAACATTGACTACAACCTCCCTGATATGAATCTTATTCAAGAAGATTCTCTAACCCACTTAGCGATGTATCTATCTAGCGGAATAGTGGATGATTGTTCTACTATTTTTAGCCAATTGTTTCTCTCATCTCTAGCCAAAACTTTTCCAGAGTGCAATATAGCTCTTCTTTCCCAATTACCAAAAGTGTGTAACTTGCTTTTATGCTCCCTTACCCAAGCTTGATTTTTAGAAGTAATTGCTGCTTGAGCCTGACTTGTAACATTTGGGCTGCTAAGAATAAAAGATGAGAGTTCTGGTATTTTCAATAATTCTGCATTATTAGCTATGTACCATTCAAACCATAATCTAACAAGGCTTCTATTCATAATTTCTGAATTTGATATATTTATTAATTTTTCTTTATGAGTATTTATGAATTCAGTATTTGTTATACTTGATAAGTACAAGCAAACATCATTTATTATAGGACTGAAGAATTCAAAATTCTCAAAAATAAATGTAGATAACTCTTTAATTTTGAAGGTTTTCGATTTTCTTACTAACGCTCTAGATAAGCCCAAATCTAAGAATTGACGATTAATAACGTTTTGGGCAAGTATTTCAAACTGTTCATTTGCTATAGCATTTTCATCTTCAACTGGTACCTTTATTTCTTCTATTTCCCCTGAGTATGGATTTAAAACCTCTAATTTTTCAAATAATTGAACTCTTTCAAGCTCATAGTGGTTATGCATTATTTCATTTATATATTTCTTAGTCTCAATTACTTTAGTTTTTTCTGAGGATAGAGTTAATCGATGGTTATCATATAAATAAAGAGTTAACTCTTCTAATACGGAATTTAACTTTTCCTTTGAATTAGAAAAAATCCTAAAATCATCAACATATCTGGTATGAAATACTCCTTTATTAATTAAAAAATTATCTATATCTATCATTATTGCCTCAGCTAGAACGATACTTGCAGCAGGACCTACGGGGATACCTTTAGAGGCTTTATTATTTAATGTAGATAAGAAGCGTTCAATCTCATTAGGAACCTCGCTAGATATTTGATTTGCTGATTCAATAGCATTATTTAATCTATGAAGATAAATTTGGTTATAGAAGTCAGTAATATCTGTAGCTAAAACATACTGATAATTATTTGCTAATTCTTCAGATTGTGTAGCGAAACTCAAGAATCCATTGTTGTTTGAAAAAAAACTACCGTCATTGATTTTTATTCTATAAGAACATGCTACTTTACTATTAATATCTACTCTCGCTTGTTCAATTTGTTCTGCTACAGAATATACTAGAGCTGTGTATATTAGACTATCTATTGGCTCCAGTTGGTGTACAACCCTAAATCCTTCCTTAGGCTTTTTAGAGGTTAAAGTTCTTGGATTCGTGATAGATAATTTACCAATGTTTTTTGATAATAAATCAGACTTTACTTCATCCCAACAATGCCAAATAGCTTGAAACTCAAATGTTTTTGGGAAAAAATCTGAATCATAAAATTTCTCTATATGTTTTCTTGCAAATTCTAGTGAATCTTCAGTTAGTTTACTCATCAAACACCTCCTTAAATATCTACTTCATCGCCATACCCAACCATTTCATCATCTCTCTCTCATCCCAGCCTTTACGTTTGGCATAATCTTGAGCTTGGTCTTCATCGATGCGACCTAAGGTGAAATAGTTACTTGCCGGGTGGGTGAAGTACCAACCGCAGACGGAAGCAGCTGGCCACATGGCGTAACTTTCAGTGAGTTTCATGCCGATGCGTTGTTCGACTTCTAATAAATCCCAAATCAAGGCTTTTTCTGTATGTTCAGGGCAGCTTGGATAACCTGGTGCAGGGCGGATGCCAACATAGTTTTCATTGATTAAACCTTGGTTGTCGAATTCTTCTTGCGTGTAGCCCCAAATTCGGGTGCGAAGCTCAAAGTGCAGGTATTCTGCCATGGCTTCGGCGAGGCGGTCGCCCACGGCTTGTAGCAAGATGGCGTTGTAGTCATCGCCTGCTGCTTTATAGCCTTCTACTAACTCCATTTCTTCAATACCGGCACAGACAGCAAACATACCCATCCAGTCTTTTTTGCCGCTTTCGCGATCGGCAATAAAGTCGCTTAAGGCAAAGTTAAACGGGCTTTTGCTGTTTTTTCCCCGTTCCGTTTGTTGGCGTAAGCCGTAAGCGGTGCCAATAGGTTTTATGCGTTCTTCATCAGCGAAAAGCACCACATCATCGCCCACACGTTCCGCTGGGAAAATACCTAAAATACCGCTTGGGTTGAGTTTGTGGTTTTGTTCTAATTCATCCAATACCACTTGCGCATCGTTCCACACTTTGCGTGCTTCTTCGCCGCCTTCTGGATAATCAAAGGCATCAGGATAGCCACCCATTAACCCCCAAATGCGGAAGAATGGTGACCAGTCGATAAATTTACGTAATGTGGCAATCGGTACGTTTTTAAATTCCACAATACCGGTTTGGTTTGGTTTTGGTGGCACGTAATCTGCCCATTCGCCACTAAAGCCATCAAAGCGGTTTGCGCGAGCCTCTTCAATGCTGAGCTGTTTACGCAGTGGTTTACGGTTAGAAAAGGATTGCTGGATTTTCTCGTAATCTTTCTTGAATTGTTCCCACAATGCCGCACGGCTTTCAGGATTCATCAATGCCGCACACACCGTCACCGCACGGGAGGCGTTAGAGGTATAAAATACGCCGTGTTCTTTATATTTAGGATAAAGTTTAATTGCCGTATGTTCTTTAGAGGTGGTCGCCCCGCCAATCATCACAGGCAGATTTAAGCCTAAGCGAGTCATTTCACCCAAGAAGTATTCCATCTCATCTAGAGAAGGGGTAATTAAACCACTTAACGCGATGATGTCCGCTTTTTCATCAATAGCGGTTTGAATGATTTTGTCTGCAGGCACCATCACGCCCAAGTCAATCACTTCAAAGTTATTACATTGCATCACCACGCTTACGATATTTTTCCCGATGTCGTGCACGTCGCCTTTTACAGTCGCAATCACGACTTTACCGTTGCTTGAACCTTTTTGTTTGGTTGCGTTGATAAATGGCTCTAAATACGCCACAGATTGTTTCATCACGCGTGCAGATTTCACTACTTGCGGCAGGAACATTTTACCGTCACCGAATAAATCGCCGACTACATCCATCCCTTCCATCAGCGGCCCTTCAATCACATCTAACGGGCTTGGTAATTGTTGGCGAGCTTCTTCAGTATCTTCCACAATATAAGTGGTAATCCCTTTTACCAGCGCGTGTTTTAAACGTTCTTCTACAGGCCAAGTACGCCATTCTGCGACAGAATCGACCGCACTTTCATCGTTGCCTTGATTACGATATTTTTCTGCAATATCGAGCAGTTTTTCGGTGGCATCTGGGCTGCGGTTTAATACCGCATCTTCTACAATTTCACGTAATTCAGGATCGAGATCGTCATAAATCGCAAGTTGTCCCGCATTCACAATCCCCATATCCATGCCTTGTTTGATGGCGTGATAGAGGAAGACAGCGTGAATGGCTTCACGCATCACATTATTACCACGGAATGAGAAAGACACATTCGACACCCCGCCTGAGATTTTCGCATGCGGTAGGGCACGTTTAATGCGACCTGTGGCGTTGATGAAATCTACACCGTAGTTATTGTGCTCTTCAATCCCTGTACCAATGGCGAAAATGTTCGGGTCGAAAATAATATCTTCTGGTGGGAAGCCAAGTTGATTGACTAAAATGTTATAGGCACGGCTACAAATTTCAACTTTGCGATCTTCGGTATCGGCTTGACCCACTTCGTCAAATGCCATGACCACTACGGCGGCACCATATTTACGCACCAGTTTGGCGTGTTCAATAAAGATTTCTTCGCCCTCTTTAAGCGAAATAGAGTTCACAATCGGTTTACCTTGCACCGACTGCAAACCTGCCTCAATCACTTCCCATTTAGACGAGTCGATCATGACTGGCACTTTGGCCGCATCTGGCTCCGTCGCCATAATATTAAGGAAACGGGTCATGCATTTTTTACCGTCTAATAAGGCTTCGTCCATATTGACGTCGATCACTTGCGCGCCGTTTTCCACTTGGTCGATAGCAATTTCAATGGCTTCGGCAAATTTGTCTTCTTTAATTAAGCGTTTGAATTTTGCCGAACCTGTCACGTTATTACGTTCACCCACGTTCACGAATAGGCTTTCATCATCAATATTGAGTGGCTCTAAACCCGATAAACGCATCGCAGTTTTAATTTCAGGCAATTTACGCGGTGCAATACCTTGCATTGCATCCGCAAAGGCTTTGATATGCTCTGGCGTCGTACCACAACAACCCCCGACAATGTTTACAAAGCCACTTTCAGCCCATTCTTTAAGATGTGCCGCCATCTCTTCAGCCCCTAAATCATAGCCACCAAAAGCATTTGGCAAGCCTGCATTTGGGTGGACGGAAACATAAGTTTCGCTGATTTTAGACAGTTGCTCAACATATTGGCGGAGTTCTTTCGGGCCGAGCGCACAGTTCAAACCAAAAGTCAGTGGTTTAGCGTGACGAAGCGAGTTGTAGAACGCTTCTGTGGTTTGCCCAGAAAGCGTCCGACCGGAAGCATCGGTAATGGTGCCGGAAATCATAATCGGCAATTCCACACCTAATTCTTCAAACACGGTTTCAATGGCGAAAATGGCGGCTTTTGCGTTTAACGTGTCGAAAATGGTTTCGATCATGATTAAATCCGCACCACCTTCAATTAAGCCTTTAGTCGCTTCCGCATAGGCATCCACCAGTTCCATAAAGGTAATGTTACGGAAACCTGGATCGTTTACATCGGGGGAAATAGAGGCCGTGCGGTTAGTTGGTCCTAATACACCTGCAACAAAGCGAGGTTTTTCTGGTGTGCTGTATTTGTCTGCAGCTAAACGGGCTAGTTTCGCCCCTGCAAAATTCAGTTCGTAGGCAATAGACTGTAAATCATAATCCGCTTGTGCAATGGTGGTAGAACTGAAAGTATTGGTTTCAATAATATCGGCGCCCGCTTGTAAGTATTTTTCATGAATCGCAGAAATTAATAGCGGTTGGGTCAGGGTGAGCAAGTCATTATTGCCACGTAAATCAACCGCACTTTCTTTAAAACGCTCGCCTCTAAAATCAGTCTCGGTGAGTTTATATTTTTGGATCATCGTCCCCATCGCACCATCTAAAATGAGGATGCGTTCAGCGAGGGATTTTTTCAGTAATTCGGTTTGATTATGTGACATAGACAGCTCTTTTTAAAATCAATCAATATTACGGAGAATGATAGGTATAAGCACACAGAGTGTCAAATAAAAGGGGAGAAAGTGCGGTAAAAAAATGGAATGTTTTCAAAAAGAAAGGCGGACAAATTGTCCACCGAATGGTTAGCAATATTTGCTGTCCGAGTAAAAAAACAGATTAACGTAAAAATGCCGGAATATTTTTTTCGTATTCACTGATGGCATCTTCGTGTTGTAACGTCAAACCGATGTTATCCAAGCCGTTTAACAAACAATGACGGCGGAATTCATCCAGTTCAAAGTGATAGACTTTGTCACCTACAGTGACCGTCATCGCTTCTAAATCCACATGGATTTGTTTGCCTTCATTTGCCCACACCCATTGGAAGATTTCTTCCACTTCTTCTTCGCTTAAACGAATCGGTAACATGTGGTTGTTTAAACTGTTGTTATAGAAAATATCCGCAAAACTTGGTGCGATCATCACTTTGAAACCGTAATCGGCTAATGCCCAAGGCGCATGTTCACGAGAAGAACCACAGCCCAGGTTTTTACGCGCTAATAAAATGGTTGCACCTTGATATTGTGGATAATTCAATACGAAATCTGGGTTTGGCTTGGTGCCTTCTACATCCAAATAACGCCATTCATGGAATAAATGTTTACCGAAACCTACGCGGGTAATGGCTTGTAAAAATTGTTTTGGAATAATTGCATCCGTGTCCACGTTTGCCGCATCCAATGGCACTACTAAGCCTGAAAGTTGTTTAAATCCTGCCATTTTCTGCTCCTTAGTTTAATGTGACGTCACGAATATCAACGAATTTACCGAACATTCCCGCTGCCGCTGCCATCGCAGGACTCACCAAGTGAGTGCGACCATTACGGCCTTGGCGACCTTCAAAGTTACGGTTCGAAGTAGAAGCACAACGTTCCCATTCACCTAAACGGTCATCGTTCATCCCTAAACACATTGAGCAGCCAGGATTACGCCATTCAGCGCCTGCTTCGATAAAGATTTTATCCAAGCCTTCTTTTTCTGCTTGTTCTTTCACTAAACCAGAACCTGGCACCACTAAAATACGTTTTACATTGTCAGCTTTTTTGCGACCTTTCATGACAGCCGCTGCCGCACGTAAATCTTCGATACGAGCATTAGTACAAGACCCGATAAAGACTTGATCTACAGGAATGTCTTTTAAATCGGTATTCGGTTCTAAACCGATATAATTCAATGCTTTTTCTGCTGAAGCACGAGTCACAGGATCGGTCATTTCTGCTGGATTTGGCACTAATTGATCGATACCGATTACTTGGCCTGGGTTTGTTCCCCAAGTTACCTGTGGTGCAATGTCTTTGGCTTCTAACGTGATGACTGTGTCAAATTTTGCATCATCATCGGATTTTAAGGTTTTCCAATAAGCAACAGCATCATCCCAATCTTTACCTTTTGGTGCATGTGGACGACCTTTTAAGTATTCGAAAGTCGTTTCATCTGGTGCGATTAAGCCGGCTTTGGCACCCATTTCTATTGCCATATTACAAACGGTCATACGGCCTTCCATAGAAAGGTCACGAATGGCTTCACCACAGAATTCCACCACATGACCTGTACCGCCTGCCATGGTGGTTTTACCGATAATGGCAAGAATAATGTCTTTTGCGGTAATGCCTGGCGCCACTTTGCCACGCACTTCAATTTTCATATTTTTCGCACGAGCTTGTTTTAAGGTTTGAGTGGCTAATACGTGTTCAACTTCAGATGTACCAATACCAAATGCTAAGGCGCCGAATGCCCCGTGCGTTGCAGTATGGGAGTCACCACAAACGATAGTCATACCTGGTAAGGTTAAGCCTTGTTCAGGCCCCATGACATGCACAATACCTTGTTCTTTGGTGGTCATGTCGAATAATTGAATACCGGTCGCCTTCGTGTTTTTTGCGAGCTCCAATACTTGAATTTTCGCTTGGCCTTCAAGTTTGTTCACATCACGTACTTGAGTAGAAATACTGTGATCCATGGTACCGAAAGTTTTACTGACTTGACGTACTTGGCGGCCTGCTACACGTAAACCATCAAAGGCTTGTGGGCTGGTCACTTCATGGATTAAATGACGGTTAATATACAAAATCGGCGTTTCGCCTTCAGCTTCGTATACCACGTGGGCATCGAATAATTTTTCGTAAAGAGTTTTTGCCATAATTTTTCTCAATTCGTTAGAGTAGTAAGTGCGGTCAAATTATTACTCGTAAATCCTGAAGATTTACTCGCTCCTTCGGAGCCGTTGGCAGAGCCAAAGTTCAAAAAGCGTTGCTTTTTGTCAGTGTTTTTAAACCGCACTTTAATTGTTTTTATTAGATCGCATTAGCGATTAACGTACCCATTTCCGCCGTTGAAACAGGCGCAGAGTCATCGGCTAAATCACCCGTACGGTGACCACTTGCTAAGACTTTTTGTACCGCATTTTCAATCGCATCAGCTGCATCATTTAAGTTGAAGCTGTAACGCAACATCATCGCGGCAGAAAGAATTTGCGCGATTGGGTTGGCAATGCCTTTGCCTGCGATATCTGGTGCAGAACCGCCAGCAGGCTCATATAAGCCGAAACCTTCTTCGTTTAAGCTAGCAGATGGCAACATTCCCATAGACCCTGTGATCATTGCGGCTTCATCAGAAATAATATCGCCGAAAATGTTAGAGCAGAGGAGTACATCAAAAGATTCAGGCGCTTTGATTAATTGCATGGTCGCATTGTCGATATAAATGTGATCTAAGGTGACTTCAGGGTAGTCTTTCGCCACTTCAGTCACAGTTTCACGCCATAAGATTGAAGCTTGTAATACGTTCGCTTTATCCACAGAAGTTACATGTTTACGACGTTTCATTGCCGCATCAAAAGCCGCACGCGCAATGCGTTCGATTTCATATTTGTAATAAACTTCAGTATCGAATGCTTTGGTTTGAGCACCTTCACCTTCACGGCCTTTAGGTTGACCGAAATAAATCCCACCCGTTAATTCACGTACAACCACCATATCAAACCCTTTCGCTGCAATATCTGCACGTAATGGGCAGAATTTTTCGAGTCCTTTATAAAGGGTGGCAGGACGAAGATTGCAGAATAATTTGAAATGTTTACGCAATGGTAATAATGCACCGCGTTCTGGTTGTTGATCTGGAGGTAAGTTTGTCCATTTAGGGCCGCCTACAGAGCCAAACAAAATTGCATCCGCATCATCACAACCTTTTAAGGTGTCTGCCGGTAATGGGCAACCGCAATTATCGATTGCGGCACCACCGACATAAAACTCGTTGAAGTTAAGTTTGAAACCAAATTTTTCTTGGACTTTGTTTAATACTTTGATGGCTTCAGCCATGACTTCCGGACCGATACCGTCTCCCGGTAGAACAGCGATGTTGTATGATTGCATATTATTTTTCCTATTTCTTTCACACCAAAGTGCGGTTAATTTTCTTCATATTTTCTCCCCTCTTTTGTAAAGAGGGGCTGGGGGGGAGATTTTAACGATATAAAATTCACCACTGAGGTTGATGTTACTTCTGCCAAATCTCCCCTAACCCCTCTTTGCTAAAGAGGGGGATTGGGTTAGTGATTTTTGTGGCTTTTAATGTCTGCAACTTTATGAGCACGATAAATTGCATTAATTGCATGAACTAAAGCAAGAGCGGAAGATTCAACGATGTCTGTCGCTAAACCAACACCATGGAATTTACGGCCTTCGTGTTCAATCACGATATCTACCTGACCTAAGGCTTCAGCTCCTTCGCCTTTTGCAGTTAAGTTATAGTGGGACATTTTGATATCTAAGCCGGTTAAATTCAAGATCGCATTGTAGACAGCATCAACCGGACCATTACCACCGATAGAAGAGGTACTTAATTTTTTACCATCCAATTCTACTTGAACAAAAGCAGTTGCTGGATATTCTTTAGTGGAGTGTGCAGAAAGTTTATCTAACACTAAACGATCCTCATCCCCTTGTTGCATATCGATAAAGGCTAAAGCTTCTAAGTCATAATCAAACACTTGGCCTTTTTTGTCTGCTAATTTTAAGAAGGCTTCATACAATTTGTCTAAATCGTAATCTTGTTCGGTGTAACCCATATCAGCCATGTGGCCTTTTACCGCGGCGCGACCAGAACGTGCGGTTAAGTTCAATTTCTCTTTCTTCAAGCCGATAGTTTCTGGTGACATGATTTCGTAGGTATTTTGGTTTTTTAACATACCATCTTGGTGAATACCGGATGAATGTGCGAAAGCATTTGAACCTACAATCGCTTTATTCGGTTGGATTGGCATATTACAAAGTTGGCTCACCATTTGGCTGACACGATGAATTTCTTGTGTGTTGATACGTGTATCCACGCCCATAAATTCTTGACGAACTTTCATTGCCATCACGACTTCTTCAAGTGAGGTATTACCCGCACGTTCACCAATGCCATTAATGGTACATTCAATTTGACGTGCACCATTTTGTACAGCGGTTAAGGAGTTAGCCGTTGCCATACCCAAGTCATTGTGGCAATGTACGGAAATCACAGCTTTATCGATATTTGGTACGCGGTTACGTACTTCAGCAATAATATTGCCGAATTGGTTAGGTAAGCAGAAACCAACAGTGTCAGGAATATTTACAGTTGTTGCACCTGCATTAATTGCGGCTTCAACAATACGACAAATATTGTCGATACCTGTACGGCCTGCATCTTCGCAAGAAAATTCGACATCATCAGTATAATTACGTGCATGTTTTACTGCGGCTACAGCCATTTCAACTACATCGTCAAAGGTACGTTTTAATTTGGCTTCAACGTGTAATGCTGAAACTGCAATAAATGTATGGATACGAAACGCTTCTGCCACTTTTAAGGCTTCAGCCGCAGCATCAATATCTTTAATTACCGCACGGGAAAGTGCCGCAACACGACTATTTTTGATATGGCGTGCAATGGTTTGAACAGATTCAAAATCGCCTTGAGAAGAAACCGGGAAACCGACTTCCATCACATCCACGCCGAGACGTTCAAGTGCTAAAGCAATCTGTAATTTCTCTTTAACGGTTAAGCTTGCTTTTAACGCTTGTTCGCCATCACGCAAGGTGGTATCAAAAATAATAACGCGATCTGTCATAGTATTTTCCTTCTTTTATCACTCAAAGTGCGGTCATTTTTACCGTGATTTTAAAACGAAAAAACCCGCAATCTTAAAAGTGCGGGTTGATAATAGATTTTTTACATAAAGGTTTTTTTTATCCACAACTTAGCCGCACAAAGAATGTGAGAGCAGGAGGTTGAGAGATAAAGAAACAGCTTGGTACATAAAAAGATAATCCTGTAAAAAATTCTGTAAAACGCTGACCATATTACGGATAAAAATGTTGCTGTCAAATCATTTATCAGTGATTTATATCTAAAATGAATATCTCTATACAATCTTAAAAGTGTATTTCTCTAAATATAAGACATTGCTCGGAATTAATCTCTAAAAATGGCTTTTAAGAAGCTATTTTTGTCCTGTTTTATTCCTCTTTTCTGGTATGCCGATTTTTTCTAAAATTTTTTCTCTTTTTGCGATCTGAGTCGCAGAATTAAGACAAACTTTTCATTTTTTGAGACAAATCTCGCCATAATTTTCTTTTTAAAGGAGAGAATTATGAGCGATTTTACGTCAATTTTGTTGCGATTAGCTCAAGTGCCCAAATTGGGCAGTGTGCGGATTCAACAAATTTTGGCCCATGTGAATATAGAAGACTTGTTAAATTATGATGAAGTGGCATTTCAACAAATAGGCTGGGATGCTTTGCAGATTCGTCGTTGGTTTCAGCCGGAAATGAAATTTATTGAACCTGCTTTGAACTGGGCTGAAAAAGAAGGTCATCATTTAATTCACTGTTTTTCAGATGACTATCCTTTTTTACTCAAACAAATTAGTGGCTTTCCGCCCTTATTATTTGTGAAAGGTAATCTGATCGCACTTTCAGCACAGCAAATCGCCATGGTTGGAAGTCGTTATTGCTCCGCTTATGGGGAATATTGGGCAAAATATTTTGCGACAGAGCTTTCTCTCGCAGGATTAACGGTGACGAGTGGGTTGGCTGTAGGTATCGATGGATTTAGCCATCAGGCGGTGGTGGATATTCAAGGGCAGACCATTGCCGTATTGGGCAGCGGATTAGATCACATTTACCCCGCTAAACATCGCCGATTAGCCGAGCAAATTATCGAAAATAACGGGGCATTAGTTTCTGAATTTATCCCTACGCAAGCACCGATTGCTGAAAATTTTCCTCGTCGTAATCGCATTATTAGCGGGCTTTCATTAGGAACATTAGTCATTGAAGCGACAGAGAAAAGCGGTTCATTGATTACAGCGCGTTATGCTTTAGAACAAAATCGCGATATTTTTGCCTTACCAGGGAATATTCAAAGTGAATACAGTCAAGGCTGCCATAAACTGATTAAGCAAGGGGCGATGTTGGTGGAAAATGTCAAAGATATTTTAGATAGCCTCAATCACAGCGTTGTTTTTCAGCCGCCAGTACATACGCCAATCAATCAGTCGGTGGCTCAACCACTTACTGCCAAAATACCTACAGTGGAGCCGAGTCATCCTGAACTTTATCAATATATTACTTATACACCGATAAGTCTTGATGATTTATCTGCAGCATTGAATTTGCCGGTGGATTTGCTTTTAGTGCAGTTATTAGATTTGGAATTACAAGACTTAATCGTCAATGAGAATGGACTCTATAAGCGGATAGCATAAACGGGGTAGAGTAAGGAGACTATCCTGTGCTAAGATACGGTTCAGTTTTAGAAAGGAGAACCTATGTTAGCCATTATTTCCCCGGCAAAAACCTTAGATTTTGAAAGTGCGGTCAGAAATCTGCCTGTTTCTCAACCGCACTTGACGGATTATAGTGAGCAACTGATTGAAATCTGTCGTCAATTATCTCCCCAAGATCTTTCTTCCTTAATGTCTATTAGCGATAAACTTGCGGGCTTAAATGCGGCTCGCTTTGCTGAATGGACAAAATCTCACAACGAAAAAAATTCACGCGCAGCCATTTGGGCATTCAAAGGTGATGTTTACACTGGTTTGGATGCGGATAGTTTATCTGATGAAGATGTGCAATTTGCTCAACGTCATTTACGTATACTTTCCGGCCTATATGGCTTACTTAAACCTCTTGATTTAATGCAACCTTACCGTTTGGAAATGGGCACGAAGTTAGCGAATCCCAAAGGGAAAGATCTTTATGCTTTTTGGGGTAACATTATCACTCAATCCGTGCAACAGGCACTTGATGAGCAAGTCGATCGTGTGTTGATCAATTTAGCTTCCGATGAATACTATAAATCAGTAAAAGAAAACCAATTAAATGCACAAATTGTGAAGCCTGTTTTCTTAGATAATAAGAATGGTAAATACAAAGTGGTCAGCTTTTATGCGAAAAAAGCCCGTGGTTTAATGTGTCGTTTTATCATTCAAAATCGTTTGGAACGTGTTGAACAACTGAAAGAGTTTGACCTTGGTGGTTATTGGTTTGATGCGACATCCTCTACTGAAAAAGAATTTGTATTTAAGCGAGATATCAATGAATAAAATCCTGGTTATATTGACCGCACTTTTACTCTCAGGTTGTGCGGCAAAAGTGAGTCAGCTTCAAACACCTGAAAAAATTGAATATAACGGCAAAACCTATAAACTTACTGCAAGCCAAGATTTGGATACGATTGCACGTTATGTTTATCTTGCAGAGCCGGATACCTTGAAAAATTGGCAGTCTCAAATTGAAGTGTTGCTTGATCGTGATTTATCCCGTTCTATTGAGCAACGCATAGCATTGCGTGAGAAGGTATACCGTAATTTAGGGGTGAAAGATTTCAAAATTCTTGCAAATTCAACGAATCCGAAAAAGCCCGCCACAGAGTTAAATGGTTATGTCATTTATGCTCCGACAGAACAAAATCCGTCTTGGCAAGTGGATATTGCTAAGGGTAAAAATGTGCCACATTGTGGCTTTGTGCAATATCAATATTCCCAAAAAGTGGAACAAGGTAAGAAATTTCAACGTTTAAACAAAGTAAAAATTGTGAAAAATTTACAAAAGTATTTGGTGGCGAAAGAAAGCAAGACATTACAAAAAGCCGATCTTTCTTGGAAATGTGAAAGTTATTTCCATCACTAAAACTTATACTAGATCAAATTCCACGTAAATTTTAAAAATTTTTCTAGAGCAGAAATAATGGATGGTGTAATCTTGACGCCAATTATTCTTAGAGTTCAAAGTAGGTAAATATGATTAAAAAAATTGCTGTATTAACCAGCGGTGGTGATGCACCAGGTATGAATGCTGCCATACGTGGCGTTGTTCGTGCAGCTCTTGCAGAAGGGCTTGAAGTATTTGGGATTTATGACGGTTATCAAGGCTTATATAATAATAAAATCAAACAGTTAAACCGTTATAATGTATCAGATATTATTAACCGTGGTGGGACATTCTTAGGCTCTGCGCGTTTCCCAGAATTTAAAGATCCTGCAGTACGTGAAAAATGTGCAGAAATTTTACGTTCTCACGGTATTGATGCTTTAGTTGTTATCGGTGGTGACGGTTCTTACATGGGGGCAAAATTGCTTACTGAAGAACATGGTTTCCCTTGTGTGGGTATTCCAGGGACAATTGATAACGATGTAGCTGGTACAGATTACACAATCGGTTATGAAACTGCACTACAAACAGCAGTGGATGCGATTGACCGTTTACGTGATACCTCAAGTTCTCACCAACGTATTTCTATCGTGGAAATCATGGGGCGTCACTGTAGTGACTTGACTATTTCTGCAGGTATTGCCGGTGGTTGTGAATATATTGTGGCATCTGAAATGGAATTTAATCGTGAAGAATTAATCCGCCAAATTGAGCGTAGTATTATTCGCGGAAAACGTCATGCGATTATTGCGATTACTGAATTAATCACTGACGTGCATTCTCTCGCTCGTGAAATTGAAGCTCGTGTAGGTCATGAAACCCGTGCAACCGTATTAGGCCATATTCAACGAGGTGGTTCGCCTTGTGCCTTCGACCGTATTTTAGGCTCACGTATGGGCGTATATGCGGTAGATATATTGCTACAAGGCAAAGGTGGCTACTGTGTGGGTATTCAAAATGAAAAATTAGTTCACCACGATATTATTGATGCAATCAACAATATGCGTCGTGAATTTAAAGCAGATTGGTTAGAAATGGCTAAACGCTTAGAATAATCTTTGTAAGGTTATTTAAAATAAAAGAAATCGGGCTAAAACAATGATTGTTTTAGCCCAATTTTTATATGCCTAGATTAGGCTTTTAGTTTATTTTTCTTACGCTGCAAGAAGTACACGAAAACGAGTAATAATGCACAAGCAAGAGACACAATAAACAAGCTACCAAAGAATCCATTCCAGTGGAGAGATTGAATAATCCACGCTAATGGGGCACCTGCCGCTGCCGCACCAATATAGGCGAAGAGACTAACGAAACCGGTAGAAGAACCTGAAGCATGTTTATGAGAGTTTTCAGCCGCAGCCATTGCGATAAGGAATTGCGGACCAAAGATAAAGAATCCCATCAGGAAGAATAAGCCACACATCACAAAATAGTTATCGCTTGGGATGAACCATAATGCTAAGGATGTTGAAATAATACCTAACACATAAATGATGTTCATTTGGGTACGGTTTCCGTTGAAGAATTTATCAGAACCCCATCCCGCAAAAAGTGCGCCTAAGAATCCACCGATTTCAAAGAAAGAGACCGCAGAGTTCGCTTTAAGTAAGTCATAACCGTGGGTTTCTGTTAAATATAAGTTACCCCAGTCATTGATACCGGTACGGATGATATAAATAAAACACCAAGAAAATGCTAATGCCCAGATAATGCTGTTTTTAAACACATAAATTTTAAGAATTTCCCAGTTAGATAAACCTAAACCTTCACTTTCATGTTCTTTTTCAGCAATATCATTACGCCATTCACCGACTGTTGGAAGTCCCATAGATGTTGGGCGATCGCGTAATAAGAAACAAAGGGCAAAACCGATGACACAGGCAATAATCCCTGGCACGATCATACCGTAACGCCATCCCCAATAAAGGGCAACGGCACCAGATAAAATTGGAATGAGTGCACCACCTAAGTTATGTGAGGTATTCCAAATAGCCCACCATAAACCACGTTCATTACGTGAGTACCAAGTATTCAGGATTTTTGAACATGGAGGCCAACCCCAACCTTGGAAAAAGGCGTTGATCATCCAAAGGGTGATAAACATAAAGACAGATGAACTCATGCCGAATAGAATGTTGACGATACCCGTCATCATTAAACCAATCCCCATAAAGTAACGAGGGTTAGAACGGTCACCAAGGACACCTGATAAGAACTTGGATACACCGTAGGTGAGATAAAACGCAGTACCCATGATACCGATATCGGCTTTTTGTAGCCCTAAGTCCGTTAGCATGGCTGGCATAACGAAGTTAAAACTTTTACGAGTAAAATAGAATACGGCATAGCCGATATAACTGGTAATCATCAAATGTAATCGCCAGTAACGATAAGTTTTGTCGATCTCCTCTTTGCTTTTAGTAACCGGTAGATC
Source organism: Parahaemophilus parainfluenzae (assembly GCA_001914055.1). GTDB lineage: Bacteria > Pseudomonadota > Gammaproteobacteria > Enterobacterales > Pasteurellaceae > Haemophilus_D > Haemophilus_D parainfluenzae_V. The sequence continues at coordinate 142,827 of MKXX01000009.1, forward strand.
CGGTGGTACACTGAAGATACCCATAATATTTCTCCTCTAATGATAATAATTCATTCCAGTATATTACAAAGCCGGTTTTCAAAAGGGGACTCAGATCAAAAAATAGGGAATTTATAGGAAAAAATGGCTTGATGAATCGTTGATTTGATTATGATGGAAAAAAGTGCGGTCAACATTTTAGGGTTTTGACCGCACTTTTTTTTAGGATGGTTTTGATATGTTTTATGCTTTACGCTGTAAAATTAAAAAACGACAATCATAGGGATTATCTGCATCCGCTTGACGATATTCTTCAAACTCGATGTTCCATTCTGCCCAATTAATTTCAGGAAAGAACGTATCGCCGTCAATGTCAGCTTGAATTTGCGTGAGATACAATTTATCAGCTTTAGGTAAATATTGTTTAAATAACTCCCCCCCGCCAATCAGCATAATTTCATCAAATTCTTTAACAAAATCGACCGCACTTTCAAAATTCTCTTTCCAGATGACACCTTCATGTTCGTAAGGTGTACGTGAAAGGACAATATTGGTACGTTTCGGCAGTGGACGACCAATGCTTTCAAAGGTTTTACGTCCCATAATTACCGGTTTGCCCGTAGTATTTTTACGAAACCAGGCTAAATCGGCAGGTAAGTGCCAAGGCATTTGATTATCTTTTCCGATGACGTTATTTTTTGTTGTCGCAACGATCAAACTTAATGTCATATTTTCTATCCTATTTTTCTTTTTTTGCACTATATCATAGCTATTCACAAAATCTGAATTTGAGATGGTTTTTTTCGTGATTTTTATTAATTTTAGTGCTAATTTAACCGCACTTTTCTATTTTTTTACTGAGGACAAACTATGTCGGCAAATCGCAAAACAATCGTCGTAAAATTTGGTACTAGCACATTAACACATGGTTCCCCAAAATTGAATGCGCCTCACATGGTCGATATTGTTCGCCAGATTGCCCAGCTTCATCAAGCGGGTTTTCGTGTCGTGATTGTGACATCAGGTGCGATTGCCGCTGGACGACATTATTTAAATCATCCTCAACTTCCTCCAACTATTGCCTCAAAGCAGCTTTTAGCTGCAGTAGGGCAGAGTCAACTGATTCAAGCCTGGGAAAAATTATTTGCGATTTATGATATTCATATTGGACAAATTTTATTAACTCGTGCCGATATTGAAGATCGTGAACGTTTTTTAAATGCGCGCGATACATTACATGCTCTGTTAGACAATCAGATTATTCCTGTGATTAACGAGAATGATGCGGTGGCAACGGCTGAGATTAAAGTAGGGGATAACGATAACTTATCGGCTCTAGTTGCGATTTTAGTGCAAGCGGAACAACTTTATTTGTTAACGGATCAACAAGGTTTGTTCGAAAGCGATCCTCGTAAAAATCCAGATGCGAAATTGATTCCTGTGGTTGAGCAAATTACCGACCATATTCGTTCTATTGCAGGCGGTAGCGGTACAAACCTTGGTACTGGCGGGATGAGCACAAAAATAATTGCGGCAGATGTGGCAACGCGTTCAGGTATTGAAACCATTATTGCGCCAGGTAGCCGACCTGATGTCATTGTGGATTTGGCGTATGATAAACCAATTGGCACTAAATTTATTGCGCATCATTCAGATCGTCTAGAAAGCCGCAAACAGTGGTTATTTGCAGCACCATCAGCGGGTGTGCTGACCATTGATCAGGGTGCTGAAAATGCCATGTTAGTACAGAATAAATCGTTACTACCAGCGGGGATTACGGCTGTAGAAGGACGTTTCTCACGCGGTGAAGTCGTCAAAATTAAAAATACCTCCGGCAAAGTGATTGCACTCGGTATGCCTCGTTATAACAGCGATGCGTTGGAATTAATCAAAGGGAAAAAATCTCAAGATATTGAGCAAATTCTTGGTTATGAGTATGGTGCAGTTGCGCTACATCGTGATGATATGATTGTGCTCTAGCCTACAATAGAAATCGGATCTCTCATATTTTCTGAACCTTCCTTTTATTTTGTTGGTCTATAAAACCATAAAAAGGGTGATAGCCCGACATTAAGTAGTAAAAGGAGACAACATGAGATTAATAGCGACCGTTTTAGCTGTTGGGCTATTAAGTGCTTGTACGCAAGGCTATTATGTAAAACATCGTAGCCCCATTTCAGTGAGCAAACATGTAAAGCGTTTAAATACGACGGTTTGTCATGATAAAGATGACTGGTATTTAGATGGTTATCGTGTCGGGAAAGATTTCCAAGCGCAAAGCCAATCTCAATTGAATAAACGAATTAACTTTTGTGGCCGACGAATACCTGAAGAACTACGAACCGCATGGTTTAATGGTTTTGATGCAGGTTCAAATGGTGTTCAGATTGATATAGAGGGTTATGATGAGGATGCGATCTTAACCTATGATTATGACGATGATGATCGTTATAGCGAAGACGACGAAGAATAAAAAAGTGCGGTTAATTTTAACCGCACTTTTTCGTTTTAAAGGATATCGAGTAATTCGACTTCAAACACTAAGGTTGAGAATGGTGGGATAGATGCGCCTGCACCACGTTCGCCGTAAGCCAGTTCGTGTGGAATAGTGAGTTTCCATTTAGAACCAACAGGCATCATTTGCAATGCTTCAACCCAACCACGAATTACGCCATTTACTGGGAATTCAGCCGGTGTGCCACGAGCAACAGAGCTGTCGAATACGGTACCATCTGGTAATGTACCGGTGTAGTGAACACGTACTTTGTCCGTTGCAGATGGTTTGTTACCGTTACCTTCGGTTAAAATTTCGTATTGTAAACCGCTGTCAGTAACTTTTACGCCCGCTTTTTTCGCGTTTTCTTCTAAGAATTTTTTACCTTCTTCTTCAATCGCTTTAAATTGCGCTTGTTGTGCTTCAGCCGCTTGTTGTTGAAGGGCTTGAACAGAATGCATTAAATCATTAATTTCTAATGCGGGTTGATTGCGATTTAATGCATCGAAAATGCCTTTTGCTACCGCTTCAACAGAAATATCCATTTGGCTATCTGCTAATTGTTGACCGATTTGTAAACCGATACCGTAGCTACCTTTTTCAGAAATACTTTCTAATTTTACTTGTTCAAAAATTTGAGCTGTCATTGTTTTTTCCTTTGTTGTAAAACTATTTTTTCAATGCCAAGATTTCACCCATGCGAACAGGTTCATCAACACTTAAATGATCGGCAATTTGCACTTGACCGGCTTGGAATAAATTAATTACGGTAGAACCAAGTTGGAACCAACCCATTTCTTGACCTTTACTTAATTTAACCGAACTTTCACCTTCATAAGTCCAGACTTTCACTTCGTTATGACGTGGTGGATTAATCACACCAGCCCAAACGGTACCGATACTTGCAGTGATTGTTGCACCTACTAAGATTTGTACCATGGTGCCAAATTCAGTATCAAAGACACAAATCACACGTTCATTACGTGCGAAGAGGTTTGGTACATGTTTCGCTAAAAATGGATTGACGGAGAATAAATCACCCGGCACGTAAATCATTTTGCGAAGTGTACCATCACATGGCATGTGCACACGGTGATAATCACGTGGTGATAAATAAGTGGTGACGAATTCCCCATTTTTAAAGGTCTCGGTTAAATCTTTATCTTCCGCTAATAAATCGTTTAAGCTGAAGAAGTGACCTTTGGCTTGTAATAGGCGATCATCTTCAATGTGTCCACATTCACTTACACGCCCGTCTGCAGGGCAGCAAAGTGCGGTAGGATTTTGGTTAATTGGACGTGCATTTTCTTTTAATGGACGGATAAAGAATTCATTAAAACTGGCGTAATCGCTGAATTTTTCTTTTTCAGCAATGCTCATATCAATGTTGTATTTTTTTGCAAACGCTTTAATCACAAAATGTGTCACTGCGCCCCATTTTTGTTTAGCTAACCAACCTGCTGCTTGTGTCATATAGATTTGTGGCATCACATATTGAAATGCAACTTTTAGGCGTTGCCAATAAGAAATTGGGTTCATTGATTTCTCCAATAAGATTTAAAAGTCGGGCGATTATAACAACTTATTTCACTTGTGCAATGTTAGTTGATGTTTTTGCGCAAGATGAAAGCAAGAAGCCGACATTTGTCGGCTTTTTTGCGTTTATAAAATCATTTTGACTAATTTGTCTGCTTGAATCCGAGCAAATTTTTTCAACAGTTTTTGCACTGGTTCAGGATATTGCGTCAATTCTTCTAGTTCAGAATAATCTTGCAATACTTTGGTATGTTGGCGGATGTGCGACAATTCTTGTTCCACTTGAGGCAGAAGCTCTTGTTTAGGATCGTGGATTAATAATCCATTTTCCGCATCTAAACGCCATGCACGAGGATTCAGGTTGTTCCCCGTTAAAAGAATATACTGGTCATCTACCCAAACACCTTTGAGGTGATAAGTATTATCGCCGTCTTTCCATAAACGTACTGTTAAATGGCCATTTTTAATGTAAGCATCAAATTTCTCGCAGAAACGACGAAGATTGCTTTCATATAAATAAGGCAATGCGCCAGCCATTTTAAATGGTTGCTCTGGTGGAATATAGAAATCGTTCGCGACTTTATCACCCACGATAATTTCGACACGTTTTCCTTGTTCTAATAAGCGGGCAAGTTTACTTCTTAGTGTGCGAGGGAAGTTGAAATAAGGCGTACAAATCACCAGTTTTTCCTGCACTTGTAAGAATAAATCTTCGATAACTTGGTTTAATTCATTGCCCGATGCGCCTAAACCAAAAAGCGGTGAAATGCTTAAAACATCGGAAAAACCAACCGCACTTTCTAGCTGATATTCCGCATGGGCAGATAAGTTTTTACGATAAGCTTTTATTGCACTACGAATTTCTTTGGTGCGAGGGCGGTTAGCCACATCTAATGGATGTACTGCACTGAAATCCAATAAATAATCATTGATGAAATTAACCATAGAATCTGCAAGTGCAGCATTATGGATTTTTTGATAGCGGTCGTAACGGTATTTATCTTGTTGTTGTAAATACACATTATTGATGCTTGCGCCGCTATAAAGCACGGTATCGTCAAACACAAAGCCTTTAATATGTAATACGCCGAAAACTTCACGGGTATTAATGGGCACACCGAAGAACATATTTGGTTCATCAGGGAGTTGATAGGTTTGGCGTTGTTCACAATACCAATCAGCGTTAGTGGCAGATTTTTCTGCACCGAGTAAATTGCGTTGTCCGCGATGCCAATCCACTAAAATTTTCACATCTAATTCAGGATGATCTTGTTTTACGCGATAAATTTCATTGAGAATTTCTTGTCCCGCTTCATCTTTTTGCCAATAAAGTGCGGTCACGTAAATGCGTTTTTTAGCTTGGCGAATTAATTCTATAATTTGTGCTTTGAATTCAAGCGGACTAAACAGAAACTCAACCTGTTCTGCCTGTAAAGGAAGAAAAGGCAAATTTTTTAAATTTTGTTCTGCTCGTTTAGCTTTATTGATTAACATAATCGATCTCTACACTAAAAATTAATGCTCTAGTTTACAATATTTCCTTTGTGGATTGATAGAAAAAAGGTTTTTTTTCGTTATAATGCTCACAAATTTTCGCATTTTTTGGCGAATTATTATCCAATTTTTCCTTCGAGAAGTAAATTATGAGCAATTCACGCAAACCATCATTCCAAACAAATTCCACCAAATCTTTTCAAGAGCGTAGCCCAAAACGTGCATTTAATGAAAAAGAACGTCGCTTTGATGATCGTCGCAATAATGAAAAACGTGAGGGAAATCGACCGCACTTTGATAAAAAAAAGGATGATCGTAAACCTTCTCGTGGCTTCCAACAGCAAGAAGTGAGAGAACCAAAAATTGCTGAACTTTCATTAAATAAAGCCAATGGTGAAAGTGGCTCGGTAAAAGTAATGGTGAAAAGTACTGGCGTGAGTTATAAACCGAAAGAAAAGAAAACAGGCGCATTATCACCACGAGCACCGGAGAAAATTAAAAAGAACCGTGCTGAAGAAATGAAAGTGTATGGTGAAAATGCGTGCTTAGAATTGTTTGCTGAGCGTCCAGAGAGCATTGTTCGCGTATGGGCAACGGTGCAAATGGCACATCGAATTGGCGAGATTTTCAGTTATTTAGCCGCGAATAAAAAAGTGTATCACGTGGTGGACAGCGATGAGCTAAGCTTAGTAAGTGGCACTGAGCATCATGGTGGCATTTGTATGCTAGTGAAGAAGCAACGTACTTTCTCTTTGCAAGGTTATTTAGATGTCCCGCGTCAAGAAGACTGCTTAGTGGTGCTTGATCAAGTTAATAATGCGCAAAACCTAGGTGGTGTTGTGCGTACTTGTGCTTTCTATGGCATTAAAAATGTGGTAACAAATCAAGTTGAACAGCTTTATGCACCCGCTGCTATGCGTGTAGCAGAAGGTGGAATGGAGCATATTCGTATTTTAGAAACAGAAAGTACTGAAATCGCTTTAGAGGTTTTACGTAAGGCTGGCTATCAGATTATTCATGTATCAACCAATAAACAAGGCGTTGCGTTGGAACAACTAAAATTTGCAGCCAAAGTTGCATTAGTATTGAGTGAAGGCAGCACAGATGATATTCGTGAGAAAGAAGATGTGAATGTGCGTCTTTCTTTAAGTAATCCATTAAAAACCGGATTAAATATTGCGGTAAATACAGGAATTTTATTAGCGCATTGGTATGTAAAATAACCTCAAGTGCGGTTATTTTTACACTTATTTTCAAGGCTGGCAGATGTCAGCCTTTTTTCTTTTTTAAAATGTGTGTCACTCAATTTTTCATCTTTCTTTCATAAAGTTTTTGGGGGAAGTTAGACAAAAGATCTATACTATTTCTAGTTGTTATTTAACAGGGAGTTTTTATGCCTGAACGTTCAGCCAATATTAGTACACATGATCCTTTCGGAAGTTTATTAGGTTATGCACCGGGTGGGATTGCGATTTATTCATCAGATTATCACACTGCTGATGAGAAAGAGTATCCAGATGATGCTGCCTTTCGCAGCTATTTAGGAAGAGAGTACATGGGCTACAAATGGCAGTGTGTAGAATTTGCTCGCCGTTATTTATATCTCAATCATGGCATGGTGTTTACTGATGTAGGAATGGCTTACGAGATCTTTTCTCTACGATTTTTACGTCAAGTGGTAAATGATGCCTTATTACCCTTACAAGCCTTTGCAAATGGTTGCAAACGTAAGCCTGAAGCAGGTGCCCTTTTAATTTGGCAAGAGGGGGGAGAATTTAAACATACGGGGCATGTGGCGATTATTACCGAAGTCTTAGAGGATAAAATCCGCATTGCTGAGCAAAACGTGATTCACTCTCGCTTACCAAGCGGGCAGCAATGGACGCGTGAATTACCGATGACGGTTTCTGAAAGTGGTTATTTTCTACATGATACCTTTGATGATACCGAAATTTTAGGTTGGATGATCCAAACGGAAGACACTGAATACAGTCTGCCACAGCCAACACCTGAAAAAGAGAAACTTGAAATTCATGCAGAACATATTGAAAACAACGGTCAGTTTGAACACAAATGGCTGAATGAGCAAAATGAATTTGAAGCTGCCTATGTGAAAGCCATGGGAGGGCATAAAGTTAGCCATTCTGACCAATATCGTTACTTTACGATGTCTGAAACAGCACAGCATGAGTTGATTCGTGCAACTAATGAATTACATTTAATGTATTTGCATGCCACAGATAAAGTTTTAAAAGACGATAAGTTATTAGAATATTTCAATATTCCAAAATTATTATGGCCTCGCTTACGTTTATCTTGGCAAAATCGCCGTTATCAAACCATTACGGGGCGTTTAGATTTCTGCATGGATAGTCGTGGATTGAAAGTGTATGAATACAACGCAGATTCAGCCTCTTGTCATGCGGAAGCCGGTGAATTTATGAATCGATGGGCAATCCAAGGTGGATTGAATATTGGTGAAAATCCTGCTGATGGTTTACGTAATGCATTAGCGGATTGTTGGAAACACAGTGAAGCGACGCCGCTTGTTCATATTATGCAAGATCATGATGATGAAGAAGATTACCACTCATTGTTTATGCGTAATGCACTGGTTCAAGCAGGATTTCAAGCCAAAATTATTCATGGTACAGAGGGGCTACATTGGGATAGTCGTGGTCGTTTAATTGATGATGAAGATAACCAGATAAAAACGGTGTGGAAAACATGGGCTTGGGAAACCATGTTAGAGCAACTTCGTGAAGATGCGACAGGCATGGAAGTGGCTCCACCAATTCGTACGGGATATCCTGAAGATAAAGTGCGGTTAATTGACGTGTTACTTCGTCCAGAAGTCTTAGTTTACGAGCCACTTTGGACTGCCATTCCAAGTAATAAAGCGATCTTACCTGTATTATGGTCATTATTCCCAAATCATCGTTATCTACTCGAAGCGGGATTTGAATTGACACCTGAACTGATTAAGAATGGTTACGCACAAAAACCAATTGCAGGTCGTCGAGGTGATAATGTGAAACTAATTGGTGAGTGTAAATCTGTACTCGATAGCACAGACGGTCGTTTTGATAAGCAGGAAAGTATTTATCAACAGCTTTGGTGTTTACCAAAAGTGGAAGACCAATATATTCAGGTCTGTACTTTCACTGTAGGGGGGCATTATGGTGGTAGCTGTTTACGCTCAGACCCAAGTTTGGTCATTATGGGAAATAGCGATATGCAACCGTTAAGGGTATTATCTGATAAAGACTTCCTTAAAAAATAAAAACAAAATCGGCACTCAAAATGAGTGCCGATTCATTATTTCGCTATAAGATTATTTAGCATCTTTGTTATCAGCAGGTTTTTCATTTGCTTTTAACATATCCGCAGGAATAAAGCTTTGTTGTACTTTTTCCATGTGTGGAAGGTTATGCGCAATACCTTTGTGACAATCGATACAGGTTTTGTTTTGTTCCTGTGCAAGTGCGTGCATTTGTTGTGCCACAGTTTTTTGTTGAGTAAAGTCCATATCATTGAAGTTATGGCAGTTACGGCACTCTTGTGAATTATTCGCTTTCATACGCGCCCATTCGCGTTCTGCCATTTCTAAACGATGTTTTTCGAATTTTTCTTTAGTATCGACTTTACCCGTAAAGTGAGCATAAACTTCAGTTGATGCCTGCATTTTACGAATCATTTTTGGTACAAATTCGTGTGGAACGTGACAGTCTGAACAAATTGCTTTCACACCTGAACGGTTACTAAAGTGGATTGACGCTTGGTACTCAGGTACAACGTCATTAGTATGACAGTCTGAACAGAATTGCTCTGTATTGGTTGTCGCCATTCCTGCGTTAAACAGGTTAGTTCCAACGATAGTACCAATGATAGTTAATAAAATAACCCCACCAATTGCCATTTTGCTCGGAGAGCGTAACCAACGGCAAACTTTCTGAATGCTTGATTTAATCATGGTTTAGCTCCTTATTTACCTTGCATTTGACGAATGGTTTCAAATTTATTTTGAATAATTGGATTCACGTCAGTTTGTTGAACGTGGCATTGTAAACAGAAATAACGACGTGGCGAAGTGCCTTCTGTTTTTTGTCCGTCACGTGTTAAGAAATGGCTTTCAGGTACGCGAGGTGCACCCGTTGTTGGGGCAACATCCGGAGAGTGACAGCCTAAACATTGGTTAACATTTTTCGTCACTTGTAAACCACGAATGCTGTGTGGAACAAGTGGTGGTTGGTGAGGGAAAGTTACAGGAATATTACCAACATCTTTATAAGGATTCGTAAATGCTGGTGCAACACTTTCTGCTGTTTTATCAATGCTGTTTGCAACTTGCGGCGCATCGGCAAATGCCAATCCACTACATAAAGCCAGCATGAAAATAAATGATTTTTTCATGAAATCCACTCCATTAAATAATTAAATATTTTTAATTTTTATTTGTTTCTCAAAGCGAGAGCCAAATGTAAATACATTTTCTGCGCAAACGTCAATACAGCGTCCACAAGTAATACAATCTTTTGCCAATATAATTTGGCTATCTTCAGGTCCACCGTGTAAAGGAAGTCTTAATACTTGCGGTTCTGGGCAAACATTATAACAGTCCATACAACGGTCACAGCGATCGCGATCGACTACATTAATTTTTATCAGGCTTTTAGCACCAATGACACCATATATCGCACCAATTGGACAAAGGTGACCACACCAGCCATGCTCAGCAACAAGTAAGTCAAATAAAAAGATGACTGTGACCAACCAAAGGGTTGCGCCTGTTCCAAAGACAAAGATGCGTCCAAGTGCTGCGACTGGGTTTATCCACTCCCATAAGAGTGTCCCCGTTATTGCACTACCAACTAAAATCACGGCTAAAATCACATAGCGAAGTTGGCGTGAAATTTTTAATGATTGTCGAATACCTAATTTTCTACGTAACCAAGCTGCAGCATCTGTTACCATATTCATTGGGCAAACCCAACTACAAAAGGCTTTGCTTGCAACGATAGCGTAGAATATGACAATCACTAAGGCACCAATAATCGTTGTGATTTCTGGTAGGTAACCTGTCACTAAACTTTCAGCGGTAATCAATGGATCTGTCAATGGCACAGTATCCAAAAGCATGCTTGAGCTGTAATTGCCTTTTAGAATCCAAACTTGCCAAATTGGGCCACTTAAGAACATTAAAATAATACTTAATTGACTGATTCGACGTAGAATTAAAAAGCGATAAGCATGCCACCAACCGAGTTTTTGGCGAGCTTCTAAGCCTGCATCTTTAGGCTTATTCGGGGTATATTTTTCAGCCATTATTTAACCCCCTTAATGTTTAAGTCCAGATTTGGGAATTGCTCTGCTTCCGGAACTGTTGTTGGATTTGGTACATAATCCATTGTTGCACGGTTTGGTGTTGCCACTTTTTGGTTCGGTTGAACTTGCATTGGCTGATAAACCGGCTCATGTGAGCCTTCCGGCATACGAGCATCCATTGCTGGACGTAAGCCATCCGGATGTTGCTCCTCAATTAAGGATTTTCCGGCATTTTGTTTTTCTTTCCAGCCTAAGCGATAGTGGCGACCGAGTAGCCCTTTGGCGATATCCATCGGTAAGACTTTAATTGCCGCTTCTTCTAACACACAAGCTTGTTCGCATTTACCGCATCCGGTGCAAGCATCAGAGTGAACAGTTGGAATAAGCTTTGCATGAATCCCAGTACGATCATTGTGGATACGCTCAAGTGTAATCGCTTTATCTACTAATGGACAAACGCGGTAACACACATCACAACGCAACCCCTGCCAGTTAAGACAAGTTTCATGGTCTAGCAATACGGCTAACCCCATTCTCGCATCATTGATGTCTTTAAGTTCCTCACTTAATGCGCCACTTGGACAAGCATTCATACATGGAATATCCGGACACATTTCGCAAGGTTTATCCCGAGCGATAAAGTAAGGTGTGCCAGCTTCCATTGGTGAAATCAGCGAAGCTAAATGCAACATATCATATGGACACGCTTGGACGCATTGTCCGCAACGGGTACAAGCTGCCAAGAAATCCTTTTCCGGTAAAGCACCAGGTGGGCGTAAGGCGATTCCTTCTTTAGCTTTAGCTTGTTGTTGCTGTAAGCCAAGAATAATACCAACCCCACACACTCCGGCAGCCGTTCTTGTCACATTTTTTAAAAACTGACGACGGTTAGGATCAAGTCTCATCTGCGTTTCCTTTTATAAGCGGCCTGATTTTGTAAAAATATTGCAAAATTTGACCGCTCTTATTTTAAATTCCCTTCTCTTGAAAGAGAGGAGCGACTAGAAACAAAAGGAAAATCCTACGCTTTTTCCACTTTTACCGCACATTTTTTGAAGTCGGTTTCACCTGAAATTGGATCGGTTGCATCCAATGTTAATTTGTTAGCAAGCTGACCCGCATCAAAGAAGGTGGTGTAAATTAAGCCCTGAGGACATTTGTTACGACCACGGGTATCTAAGTAAGAAACCATTTCACCACGACGTGTAATTAATTTCACTTTATCCCCATGACGTAAGCCATATTTTTTCGCATCCGCTGGGTGCATCCAAACTAAGTTATTCGGGAACGCACGGTGTAATTCAGGTACACGACGAGTCATGGTACCGGTATGCCAGTGTTCAAGTACACGACCAGTACATAACCATAATGGATATTCTTCATCTGGTGATTCTGCAGGGTCTTCATAAGGCACACCTAAGATAATTGCTTTTTTATCCGGATAACCGTAGAACGCAACATCTTCGCCTGCTTTAACGTACGGGTCAAAGCCTTCACGGTAACGCCATAAGGTTTCTTTACCGTCAACAACCGGCCAACGTAAACCACGTACTTGGTGGTAAGTATCAAATGGTGCTAAGTCATGACCATGACCACGTCCGAAGTCAGCGTATTCTTCGAATAAACCTTTTTGTAGGTAGTAACCAAAGTGATCGGCTTCATCATTGATGTATCCCGGAACATCTGTTGGTACTTTAAATTTGTTTACTTCACCATTTTCGTAAAGCACTTCGTATAAGGTTTTGCCACGGTATTCTGGCATTTGAGCTAATAATTCTTCGCCCCATACTTCATCCGTTTTGAAATATTTAGCAAATTCAACAATTTGCCATAAGTCAGAGCGAGACTCACCTGGACCTTTCACTTGTTGACGCCATAACTGAGTGCGACGTTCTGCATTACCGTAGCCCCCTTCTTTTTCTACCCACATACAAGTTGGAAGAATTAAGTCAGCGGCAACCGCAGAAACGGATGGGTAAGGGTCTGAAACAACAATGAAGTTTTCAGGGTTACGCCAACCAGGGAAAATTTCCTCGTTAATATTCGGACCACCTTGCATGTTATTGGTACAAAGTTGCCATAAGAAGTTTAATTTACCATCTTTTAATGCACGACTTTGTTGCACAGCTGCGTATCCAGGAACAGTTGGAATGGTACCTTTTGGTAATTTCCATTTTTTCTCAGTGATTTCAACGTGTTTAGGATTGGTTACCACCATGTCCGCTGGTAAACGGTGAACGAAAGTACCCACTTCACGCGCTGTACCACAAGCTGAAGGTTGACCCGTTAATGAGAACGGACCACAACCTGGTTTAGAAATTTTACCGGTTAATAAGTGTACGTTATAGATCATATGGTTAACCCATACAGCACGAGTGTGTTGGTTAGCGCCCATTGTCCAGTAAGATACTAAGTTCTGTTCTGGATCCGCGTACATTTTCGCGAGGGTTTCAAGCTGATCTTTTGGTACACCAGAAATACGGTGTGCTTCGTCTAATGTATAAGGTGCAACGATTTTCTTGAATTCTTCGAAGTCAGAGTCATACATTTTACCTGCAGTTTTACGGTTTTTCGCTGCAACTTCAAGTGGGTGTTCTGGACGTAGACCATAACCGATATCAGTTTCACCACGTTTGAATTTAGTATGTTTATTAACGAAGTCCCAGTTTACTTTATCGTTTTGGATAATGTAGTTTGCAATGTAGTTAAGGATTGCAAGGTCTGCATGTGGATTAAATACGATAGGCACATCAGCTAATTCAAACGAACGGTGTTCGAATGTTGACATAACTACAACTTTCACGTTATCAGAAGAAAGACGACGGTCAGAAATACGAGACCATAAAATTGGGTGCATTTCCGCCATGTTTGAACCCCAAAGCACAAATGCATCGGTTTTCTCGATATCGTTATAGCAACCCATTGGTTCATCCATACCGAATGTACGCATAAACGCAACTGCTGCAGACGCCATACAGTGACGAGCATTAGGATCGATAGTATTTGAACGAAGACCAGCTTTCCAAAGTTTTACTTTTGCATAGCCTTCATAAATAGTCGTTTGACCGGAAGAGAACATCCCTACAGCATTTGGTTCTTTTTTCTTCAAGATGTCTTTGATTTTTTCCGCCATGATAGTGAAAGCTTGATCCCAAGAAACCGGTGTAAAGTCACCTTCTTTATGGAATTTGCCATCTTTCATACGTAATAACGGAGTTTGTACACGGTCAGCACCGTACATGATTTTAGAAAGGAAGTAACCTTTGATACAGTTTAAACCGCGGTTTACTTCTGCATCTGGGTCACCTTGAGTTGCGACAACTCGACCATCTTTGGTTCCTACCAATACGCTACATCCTGTACCACAGAAACGACATGGCGCTTTATCCCATTTGATGCCCATATCTTCTGCCGCATCAACCTGTTTAACAGGGATGGTCATACCGGCAGCCGCTGCCGCTGCAAGCGCAGCATTAGCTTTCATAAAATCTCTACGATTAAGTTCCATAGTTTTCCCCACTCGTTGTTGAATTTTTTAGAATATACAAAATGGCATGTATACCTAAATTATTTATTTTTCATCTAAATAATTAGAAATTAAAGACACAACAATAACCCCAGGAATGTCTTTAATTTCATCCATAAGATCCGCTAACGCTAATTGACGGTTACTTTCAAGAGTAACCACCAATTTGCCTTCTTCAGATTTTTCACCATGAATTTCAGCACCTGAAATAGCTAAAATAGCTTCTTTGACTTGGCTGAGTTTTTCTGGTCTGGCTTGTACAACAATACTGCATACATACCAGTTTTCATTTTCGCTAAATTGATTCATCTGTATTTGTTTCAAAATTAAGAATTTTTATTGCTTTTGTTGGGCAAACGCTTAAACAAGCACCACAACCATTACAACTTTCTAAATCTAAAATGGGTTTTGCTACACCACCAAGCTGTAATCGAAAACGGATGGCATTCATCGGACAGCTATCTTGGCAACTTCGACATTCCACTCGATTATCTGTTAGGCACTGCGTTGTAATCTCAACTTTATGTGTCCAAGGCTTTTCTTCTAATGAGTGAAAAATCGGCTGTTCACAGACTAAAACACATTTTTGGCAGAAAGTGCATTCGCCCTTGTCAAATTGTATTTCAGGGAAACCGCCATCGCCTTTTACGATAATTTGGGTTTCACATATCAGTATGCAATCACCGCATCGAGTGCATTTATCTGTAAAGTCTGCTTCATTTACCGACCAAGGTAGACGTATAGCATTTATACCTTGAATTTTAGCGTTTTCAGAATGTAACGATTGTAAAAATTGCCCACGTAATAATTGTCTGCGAGAAGGATTTTCAATCGCCATATTTTTCTTTAAAGTTCGGTATTTTCAAGGGGAGCATTATCTAGCTCCGATAACAAAATAGTAACTACCTAAAAGGAGTAGTTTTTAAGAAATATACACTTTTCTTGAGGTAGATCAAGGATATTTTGAAAGGAAATTAGGGATGTAAATAAATTGTTAAAATATAAGTGAAAATGATTATTAAATAGGGCGGATAATCCGCCCTGAAGTATGCTTAAAATATTATGCGTTTTTTGTTGGGTAATCCCACCAAATATCGAATAATTCACTGATTTCGATTTGTTGCAATTTATTCTCTTCTAACCATTTTTGTACTAATTGGCGATGGCTTTCATTACATTTGCCGATTTTCTCTAAGCAAACTAAGCCTTCCCAATGTAAATAGCCGCTACCTTCATAAGCTAAGCCGTTTGGTTGAATCACTTCAGCAATAAAACGATCAACGGTTTCATCGATAGTTTCGATGCTGGTTCCTTCAGCAAATTGCCAATTCACTAAAAAGCCTAATTCTTGGAATTCAGCTAAGTGAAGTTTTTTACGTTGACGTTGATTACGAGTTTTCATTTTCAATGTTCTCCTATGTTAAGGTAATGGGTATAGTCATCATCTCGATGATTATTTTTTCTTAAAGTATAAATCCCACACACCGTGACCTAAGCGATGACCGCGCGCCTCAAATTTTGTAAGAGGGCGGAAATCAGGACGTGGAATATAATCTTGTTCGGCAGTATTGACTAAATTTTCATTAGCTGAAAGAACCTCGAGCATTTGTTCCGCATAGTTCTCCCAGTCCGTAGCCATATGAATAAAGCCATTGGGTTGTAATTTTTGGACGATTTGCTCTACAAAGTGTGGTTGAACAATACGGCGTTTATGATGTTTTGTTTTATGCCAAGGGTCTGGGAAGAAAAGCTGTAAACCGCCCAATTCGCCGTCTTTCACACAATCACGTAAAATTTCAGTGGCATCATGGCAAATCACGCGAAGGTTTTTCACGCCTTTTTCTACCGCATAAGCAATACAGGCACCCACACCAGGTGTATGCACTTCAATACCGAGATAATTTTTATCAGGATTTGCTTTCGCCATATCCACTAAAGATTTCCCCATTCCGAAGCCAATTTCTAATATAACGGGATTCGTATTGCCATAAATTGTGGCAAAATCAAAATGGGCGTTTTGATAATCTAATCCAAGATCAGCCCAGTGATCGTTCATCATATTTTTTTGAAAATCACTTAAGCGACCTGTCCGCAACACAAAGCTACGAACTTTACGTTTATAACGACCATCTTCTGTAAATTCAGCCGTTTCAACGGTTTTACGTTTTTGATCAGCAAAGGTTTTTTGCTCTTCTGTCATGGTATTTATTCGCTCAATTAAAATTGCCGGCGATTATACACTAAAAGGCAAGGTTGTGGGATTTTTCCACCTAATTCCCGTATAATAGCGAAAATTTTTAATTGTTTTTTGTTATGAATATTGTCCGAGTTGCATTAGCCGTACCGCTTCCCCGATTTTTTGATTATCTCTATTCGCCAGACTTGACGCCAATCGTTGGTGGACGAGTGTTGGTGCCTTTTGGTTCGCAAAAACGAGTCGGGATCGTGGTGGATTTGCCCGCTTCTTCGGATGTAGCAAAAGAGAAGCTAAAACCAATTATTGATGTGCTTGATACAGAATCTCTCTTTAATTCGACAACTTGGGATTGGTTAGCTTGGTCGACCAATTATTATCGTGCAGCATTAGGCGATGTGTTGTTTCAAGCGTTGCCAGTCAAACTCCGCAATGGAGAAAGTGCGGTTAAAAATGACCGCACTTTTTGGCGTATTACGGACCTTGGAAAACAAGCGTTAGAATCGGGTGAATTAAAACGCGCTAAAAAACAAATTGAAGCCTTAAATTTATTGCTAACGCAAGATCTAGAAAAAGGTAACAATGAGATCAGTTCCGTAATTTGGTCAGCCCTTAAAGGCAAAGATTATGTGGAAGAGATTATTGTGCCTACTGAACAAAAAAGTTGGCAGCAAGCTCTAGGGGATAATCCTGTAGTTAATCTTGATAACCGATTGACCTTAAACAAGCAACAAGCCCTTGCATTTAGCCAGTTACTTTTCCAAGAAGGCTTTAATGTGTGGTTGTTAGAGGGCGTGACCGGTTCGGGCAAAACTGAAATCTATCTGCAATACATTGAAGAAGTCTTAAAGAAAGGCAAACAGGTTTTGGTTCTTGTACCGGAAATTGGGCTTACCCCTCAGACCGTGAGACGGTTCCAAGCTCGCTTTAATGTAGAAATTGATGTATTGCATTCCAACTTGAATGATACGCAGCGCTTAAATGTTTGGGAGCGAGCAAGAACAGGACAGAGTGCAATCGTGATTGGTACGAGATCGGCGCTTTTCACCCAGTTTTCAGATCTCGGCTTAATCATTTTAGATGAAGAGCATGATGGTTCGTTTAAACAGCAAGATGGTTGGCGTTATCATGCGAGAGATTTAGGCATTGTGCTTGCGCAAAAACTCAATATTCCTATCTTATTAGGTTCTGCCACACCAAGTTTGGAAAGTGTGAATAACGTACAAAATGGTAAATATCATCATTTGGTCTTATCAAAAAGAGCCGGAAATGCGACCGCACTTCGCCAGTTTGTGATTGATTTAAAACATCAACGAATTCAAAACGGCTTATCTGAACCACTATTGCAACGAATGCAAGAACACTTAGAAAAAGGCAACCAAGTATTGTTATTCCTTAATCGACGTGGATTTGCGCCTGTGTTGTTATGTCATGAATGTGGCTGGATTGATGAATGTCATCATTGCGAAAAACCTTATACTTATCACCAACATCAGCGCGTTTTACGCTGCCATCATTGTGGTGCGCAAAAAACAGTGCCGATGCAATGTGGCCATTGTGGTTCAACGCATTTAGTCACAACGGGTTTAGGCACAGAACAGTTAGAAGAAACCCTAAAAGCACGTTTTCCTCAATATAATATTGCTCGCATCGATCGTGATAGCACGGCGAGAAAAGGCAAGCTTGAAGGTTATTTAGAGGATATTCAGCAAGGTAAAAGCCAGATTTTAATTGGTACCCAAATGTTAGCCAAAGGACACCATTTCCCGAATGTCACCTTGGTTGCGTTAGTGAATGTGGATAATGCCTTGTTTTCCCTTGATTTTAGAGCCGAAGAACGTTTGGCGCAGCTTTATGTACAAGTGGCTGGTCGCTCAGGCAGAGCGGAGAAACAGGGTGAAGTGGTTTTGCAGACGCACTATCCGGATCATCCGTTATTAACCACCTTGCTTGAAAAGGGTTACCAAGCTTTTGCAGAAGAAACCTTGAAGTTGCGGCATAATATGGGCTTGCCTCCATTTAGTTTCCAAGCCTTGTTTAAAGCTCAATGTCGTCATTCTGAAGAGGCGGAAAATGCATTGTCGCAATTGGCGTCTTTCTTCTATGAACAAAAAATTGAAGGTTTGCAAGTGTTGGGGCCAATTCCCGCACCGTTCAGCAAAAAAGCGGGTCAGTATCGTTGGCAGTTATTATTACAGCATGCGTCTCGGAAACAATTACAGGCGGCATTAAGTCGATATTCACCAGAGCTGATAAAATCTTCTCAAGTACGGTTGATTTTAGACGTAGATCCATTGGATTTGAGTTAGCAAAAATTCCCTAGAAAAATGCACAGTTTTTCAGTAGAATTAAGCGTTTTTTATACTCTAAGTTTAATTTATCGAATATTTTAGGATTTTATCGTGGCTCATCGAGATTTTGCCGGTCGAAGCGGCTCAAAAAATAATAAAAAGAAAGCAAAGAAAAGTTTTAATCGCAATACCTTAATTCTTCTTGCATTGGTGGCGGTATTAGGTTTTGGGTTAGGGCTTTACTTCTTAAAAAGTAAAACACCAGCACCAGTAGTGACGACAAATGTTCAGCCGGAAAAACCGCAACCGAAAAGTGTGTTACCAAATCGCCCAGAAGAGGTGTGGCACTATATTAAAGAATTAGAAACTCGTACGGTGCCAGTGGATAATAATCCTTCTTCTGTTGAAAAAAATATGCGTTTGACGGAAGAACAACGTCAAGTGCTTATCCAGATGGAAAAAGAGCAAAAAGCGGCAGAAGAAGCGAAAAAATTAGAAGCCCAGCGTAAAGAGCAAGAAGCGGCGAATGCAGAAAAAGCCGTAGCTCAAGCACAACAAGCTCAATCAGCACAGACAGCTCAAACTCAGCTAGCTCAGCAAACAGCAAACCCAGAAGCGAAAAAGCCTGAGCCAGTTAAAAAAACAGAGCCAGTTAAAAAGCCTGAACCTCCGAAAAAAGTAGAAGTGGTGAAAGCTGAACCCGCAAAAACGGAACCAGCTAAAACTGAGCAACCGAAAAAAGCAGAACCAAAACCAGCAGAACAACAAGTACAGGCTGGTGGTAAAAAATTTGGTTTACAATGTGGTGCATTTAAAAATCGTGCGCAAGCAGAAAGCTTACAAGGTCGTCTAGCGATGGCTGGCGTAAATGCACAAATTGCGACAAGTGAAGAATGGAACCGCGTACGTGTAGGGCCATTTGGTAGCCGAGATGCAGCAACAGCAGCACAAGATAAAGCAAAATCAGTAGCGAGTTGCGTTGTGATTGGAATGTAATAAGAATTTAAAAGTGCGGTTAAAAATAACCGCACTTTTTTTATATTTTCACTTGCCAAAAAATGAAAAATCAATAAAATGAACGTACATTCATTTTCGATATTCATCTTAAATGACCTTTCTCATATATAATCCTAAGAATTTAATTTTTTATTATGCGACAAGTAAAAGCCTCTAAAACGAAGCTTGATGTCAGCGAGCAGATCTTTGATGCAACAGATCGTCTTATGGCAAAAGAAGGATTACATTATCTTTCTATGCATAAGTTAGCCAAGGAAGCAGGCATCGCAGCAGGTACGATTTATCTTTATTTTAAGAGTAAAGACGAGTTATTAGCACAATTTGCTCGTCGAGTGTTCAATAAGTTTGCTGTGGCGATTGAAGAAGGTTTTGATGAAAGCCAATCTTTTTTCGAGCAATACAGAAAAATGTGGTGGAATATTTGGCATTTTCTTCAAGAAAATCCAACGATTCTGTTAAACATGAGCCAATATCGATCTTTACCAGAGTTTATTGAAACCTGCAAAGAAATGGAGCATTCGTGTTGGGAACACTTTTGTCTCAAGGGACAAGCCGCAAATGTGTTAGCTGATTTAGATCCTCACATGTTATTTTTGCTGAGTCTTAAAACAGCAATAGTTTTAGCCTCAGATATCAAGTTTCTCGGTACGGCAGTAACCGATGCGATGTTAGAATCTGTCATTGAACGCTCTTGGCGTGCAATTCAGAAATAGTCATTTTATTGTCTTAATGGAGTTTTCCAAATGAGTATAACTCAAACTGATAAACCAAAGCGTTCACACGTTTTCTTTTTGAAATTAGCGTTAGGCGTATTTGTGTTAATTTTTGCAGCAATGATTTTCCTTAATCAAATGAAGGCAAAAGGCATTGCTGATTTCTTGGCAAATAAACCAGAAACAGCATCCCCTGTAACAGCGATGACAGTAAAGGCTTCAGAATGGACGCCAATTATTGAAACGACAGGTATTGTTCGTCCGAACCAAGGGGCGATGTTAAGCGCTCAAAGTGCAGGAACCGTGTCTAAAGTGCTCGTGCAAAATGGACAGAGCGTGAAAAAAGGGGATTTGTTAGTTGAGTTAGATAGCTCGGTTGAGCGTGCAAGCTTACAAGCCGCACAAGCTCAGGTGGTGTCATTGCGTCAAACTTATCAACGTTATGCAAACCTTGCGGGCAGCGGGGCTGTTTCTCGTCAAGAATTAGATAATGCAAAAGCAGCTTATGAAGCACAAGCGGCAAATATTGAGTCATTAAAAGCAACCATTGAGCGTCGCCAAATCGTCGCGCCATTTGATGGTAAAGCCGGTATCGTGAAAGTGAATGTTGGTCAATACGTTTCAAACGGTACTGAAATTGTGCGTGTTGAAGATCGTTCTTCTATGAAAGTGGATTTTGCCATTGCGCAAAACCTATTAGATAAATTGCATATTGGTCAAAAAGTAACGGCTACGGCAGATGCGCGTAAAGGTGAAACCTTTGCAGCAAAAGTTACTGCCATTGAGCCGGCAATTAATTCTTCAACCGGTTTAGTGGATGTTCAAGCAACATTTGAACCAGAAGATGGGGCAAAATTATTGTCCGGTATGTTTACTCGCTTACATGTGGCTTTGCCAACAGAACATAATCAAATTGTGGTGCCACAAGTGGCGGTGAGTTACAACATGTATGGCGAATCGCTTTATATTTTGACCGCACTTTCTGATGAAGATATTGAGAAATTAGGCGGCGCAGAGAAAGCGGCGAATATGTACCGTGCAAAATCAATCACCGTGTTTACAAAAGATCGTCAAGGCATTTATGCTCAATTAAAGGGTGATGAAGTCAAAGTTGGCGATAAAATTGTGACAGGTGGTCAGCAAAACTTAAGTAACGGAGCATTAGTTTCAGTTGCAGATAAAGCGGGCGTGGGTACAGAACAACCTGCGAGTAAGACGAATCTTTAATTAGGAAAAGCGAATGAGATTTACCGATATATTTATTCGCCGTCCTGTTTTGGCGATTTCGATTAGCTTGTTAATCATTATTCTAGGTTTACAAGCGATCTCGAAATTGGCTGTGCGCGAATATCCGAAAATGACCACCACGGTGATTACGGTGACCACCGCATATCCAGGGGCGGATGCAAACTTAATTCAAGCGTTTGTTACTTCTAAAATTGAAGAGGCGGTAGCGCAGGCTGATAACGTAGATTATATGTCTTCAAGCTCTAGCCCAAGTACGTCAACTGTCACCGTAAAAATGAAATTAAATACGGATCCGAATGCAGCCTTGGCAGACGTGTTAGCCAAAGTTAACTCGGTTCGTTCTGAATTGCCAAGTGGTATTGAAGATCCAACAGTTTCTTCATCAACCGGTGGTTCGGGGATTATGTATATTAGTTTCCGTTCTAACAAACTCGATGCAAGCCAAGTAACAGACTATATTCAACGTGTAGTAAAACCACAATTCTTTACCGTAGAAGGGGTGGCAAGTGTAGATATTTTTGGTGCATCAGAGTACGCGCTTCGTGTTTGGTTAGACCCAGAAAAAATGGCAGCTCAAAACCTTTCTGCCACACAAGTGATGTCCGCATTATCAGCGAATAACATTCAAACAGCAGCAGGTAATGATAATGGCTATTTTGTAACCTATAAAAACAAAGTAGAAACCACGACAAAATCGGTTGAAGAATTAGGTAACTTAATTGTGACGTCTAACGGTGATAAGTTAGTACGTTTACGCGATATCGCTGATATT
The DNA here is from genome assembly GCA_001914055.1 of Parahaemophilus parainfluenzae. Lineage (GTDB taxonomy): Bacteria > Pseudomonadota > Gammaproteobacteria > Enterobacterales > Pasteurellaceae > Haemophilus_D > Haemophilus_D parainfluenzae_V. The sequence continues at coordinate 165,416 of MKXX01000009.1, forward strand.
GAATTAAATAAATCAAGCGATAGTTCACGTGCGGTAGCCAATGGCGCAGATTCTGTTGTATTAGCGATTAACCCAACCTCATCAGCAAACCCATTAACAGTAGCTGCGAAAGTACGTCCGCTATATGACAGTATTAAAAATAATCTACCGGATGCTATTGAATCTGACATCTTATATGACCGTACAATTGCGATTAATAACTCCATTAATGAAGTAATCAAAACGATTGTTGAGGCAACGATAATCGTGTTGGTGGTGATTACCATGTTTATTGGTTCATTCCGCTCGATTTTAATCCCGGTTATCACTATTCCGATTTCATTAATTGGGGTAATTATGTTGCTTCAATCATTTGATTTCTCCATTAACTTGATGACTTTGCTCGCATTGATTCTAGCCATCGGTTTGGTGGTGGATGATGCGATTGTGGTATTGGAAAACGTAGACCGCCACATTAAGTTAGGTGAAACGCCATTCCGTGCGGCGATTATAGGTACGCGTGAAATTGCCGTTCCGGTTATTTCCATGACCATTGCCTTGATTGCGGTATATTCACCAATGGCGTTAATGGGCGGTATTACGGGGACGTTGTTTAAAGAGTTTGCTTTAACCCTTGCTGGAGCAGTATTTATTTCTGGTATCGTAGCATTAACGCTTTCACCAATGATGACCAGTAAATTGCTAAAATCCAATGAGGCTCCAAGTAAATTGGAACAACGAGTAGAGCATACCCTTAGTAAAGTGAATGCAGCTTATGCGTATGTACTTGATTTGGTGATGGTAAACCGTAAATGTATGTTGATGTTTGCGGCAATCATTTTTGCAACCTTACCCGTGTTGTTTAAATCCCTTTCGAGTGAATTAACACCTACAGAAGACAAGGGCGCATTTATAGCGGTCGGTTCTGCACCTTCTAACGTAAACATAGATTACGTGCAAAATGCGATGACACCTTATCAAGAGATTTTAACCAATACGCCAGAAGTACAGTTTGCGATGACGATTTCAGGGGTACCAAGCTCTAACCAATCTTTAAACGTTGTGACTTTAAAAGATTGGAAAGAACGCTCAAAAAGCCAAACAGCTATCATGAATGAGTTAAATGAAAAAGCGAAATCTATTCCTGAAGTGTCTGTACAAGGCTTTGCGTTCCCAGAAATTGATACAGGGGAGCAAGGTCCTCCAATTGGTTTTGTGATCAGCACATCACAAGACTACGGTGATTTAGCAAATGTGGCGGGTAAATTCTTAGAGGATATGCAAAAATCCAGCAAGTTCGTTTATACCAATCTCGATCTTAAATTTGATACTGCTCAAATGCGTATTAAGATCGATCGTGAAAAAGCAGGAACTTATGGCATTACAATGCAACAAATCAGCCGTACGTTAGGCAGCTTCTTATCTGCCGCAACCATTGAACGTGTGGATATTGATGGTCGAGCTTACAAAATTATTTCCCAAGTAAAACGTGACAATCGTTTATCTCCGGAAAGTTTTAATAAGTATTACATCACCGCAGCAAATGGTACCTCTGTTCCATTAAGCAGCTTGGTGACGGCTACATTGGAACCACAACCAAGTACATTGCCTCGTTTCAGCCAGTTAAACTCTGCGGTGATTAGTGCTGTACCGATGCCAGGTACTTCAATTGGTGATGCAATCCAATGGTTGCAAGACAATGCGAAAAATACGTTACCACAAGGTTATAACTATGACTTTAAAGGTGAAGCGCGTCAGTTAGTACAAGAAGGTAATGCACTTGCTGTAACGTTCTTACTTGCGGTAGTAATTATTTTCTTAGTCTTGGCAATTCAGTTTGAATCAATTCGCGATCCAATCGTGATTATGATTTCTGTGCCGTTAGCTGTAAGTGGTGCATTGTTAGCCTTAAATGCCTTTGGATTTGTAGGGATTGCTGGAACGACACTCAATATCTACTCACAAGTGGGTTTGATTACCTTAGTTGGTCTTATCACAAAACACGGTATTTTAATGTGTGAAGTAGCGAAAGAAGAGCAATTAAATCATGGTAAAACGCGTGTTGAAGCGATTACCGAAGCGGCTAAAGTACGTTTACGTCCAATTCTGATGACAACCGCAGCGATGATTGCAGGTCTTGTACCGTTGCTTTATGCAACAGGTGCAGGTGCGGTATCTCGTTTCAGTATTGGTATCGTTATCGTGGCAGGTTTGGCAATCGGTACATTGTTTACCTTGTTCGTATTGCCAGTGATTTATTCTTACATTGCAAGCGAACACAAACCGTTACCAGTGTTTGATGAAAATGTAAAACCAATTGAAGGTCACATTAACGAACAACATTAATTGAAAATACTATAAAAACAAACCGCACTTTGATTTTTCAAGTGCGGTTTTCTTTTGGAGATTAAAAAAGCGAACATGATGTTGGCTTTTTATTTATGAAAGTGCGGTCAATTTTTTAACCATTTTTATTTAGCCATTTTTATTTTTAGCGGCTTTGTAAAGTTCCATCGCTTCTGGTAATAAGCGTTGTAAGTTTTCTTGACGGGACTCATCACTTGGGTGAGTAGAAGCTAACACGTCAAGCGCACCTTTAGAACCACCAGAGGCTTTAGCCATTTTTTGCCATAAGCCAGGCGCAACTTGTGGATTGTAACCTGAACGAGCCATTAACATTAAACCTACTTCATCCGCTTCAGTTTCTGCACTACGAGAGTAAGGTTTATCTAAAGCAAAGTCTTTCGTGAGTGTCACTAAATCAGTCACATCAGCCCCAACGACAACAGAAAGTGCTGTCCCACCAATAGCGCCAGCAATGGCACTCATGGTACCGAAGTTGGCTTTAGCTTTACCGTGTTCTTTTAAGGCGTGTGCCATTTCATGTCCCATTACAACGGCGATTTCATTATCGTTTAGTTGTAAGGTATCCACTAAACCTGTATAGAAAGCCATTTTCCCGCCAGGCATAGCCCAAGCATTGAGCTCTTTAGATTTGATGACATTGATTTGCCAATTAAACTTTAAGCCAGTTTCATTCTCTTGGTTTGCATAAGGCACCATTTTGTTAAAGACATGATGAATACGTCTTGCGGTATTTGATGTGGTATCAATTGCACCTTGTGAGCGAATTTTCCCCATTTCTTGTGTATAGCTGCTTGCCGCTTCTTGATTGATTGAGGCAGAATCCGCACAAGACGTGATAACCGCCCCAGCTAATACAGCAAAAGCAAAACTTTTGAGTTGTTTTTTCATAAATTATCCTTTTGTTGAGATGGCTGATTATATGAATTTATTGCGTTTTGTCGATACAAAAAGATTGCCTTTTAAATTTGTACTACTATAATAGTGCAAATTTTTATTTTAGGACTTAACGATGACAATAAAAAAATCTCCTTCTTTATTAGGCGGCGCCATGATTATTGCGGGTACCGCAATTGGTGCCGGTATGCTTGCTAACCCAACCTCGACGGCGGGTGTATGGTTTATCGGCTCTATTTTGGCTTTGGTTTACACTTGGTTTTGTATGACTACATCAGGTTTGATGATCTTAGAAGCCAACTTACATTACCCTACCGGCTCAAGCTTTGACACCATCGTAAAAGATTTGTTAGGGAAAGGTTGGAATATTATCAATGGTCTTTCTGTTGCTTTCGTCTTATATATTTTAACTTATGCTTATATCACCTCTGGTGGTGGTATTACACAAAACTTGCTTAATCAAGCTTTTGGCTCAGCAGAAAGTGCGGTCGATATTGGACGTACTTCTGGTTCCTTAATTTTCTGTTTTATTCTTGCGGCTTTTGTATGGCTTTCTACTAAAGCTGTAGACCGTTTCACGACGGTATTGATTGTTGGGATGGTAGTCGCTTTCTTCCTTTCTACTGCAGGTTTATTGAGTTCGGTGAAAACAGAGGTGTTATTCAATAGTATTGCAGAAGGTGAGCAAACTTATTTGCCTTATTTATTGACTGCACTTCCTGTTTGCTTAGTGTCTTTTGGTTTCCACGGAAATGTACCAAGCCTCGTCAAATATTACGATCGTGATGGTAGCCGCGTGATGAAATCGATCTTTATCGGTACAGGCTTAGCCTTAGTGATTTACATCTTATGGCAGCTTGCGGTGCAAGGTAATTTACCACGTACAGAATTTGCACCCGTGATTGAAAAAGGCGGCGATGTATCAGCGTTATTAGAAGCATTACACAAATATATTGAAGTGGAATACATTGCGGTTGTATTGAATTTCTTTGCTTATATGGCCATTGCGACTTCATTCTTAGGGGTAACCTTAGGTTTATTTGATTATATTGCTGATTTATTTAAATTTGATGACAGCGTATTAGGCAGAACAAAAACCACATTGGTGACATTCTTACCGCCGCTATTGTTAAGTTTACAATTCCCTTATGGTTTCGTGATTGCTATTGGTTATGCAGGATTAGCTGCAACCATTTGGGCAGCAATCGTGCCAGCACTGCTTGCTAAAGCCAGTCGTCAAAAATTCCCAAATGCAACTTATAAAGTGTATGGTGGTAATTTTATGATTGGCTTTGTGATCTTATTCGGCGTGTTAAATATTGTGGCACAAGTAGGCGCAAACTTAGGATGGTTTGCAAGTTTCGCAGGATAAGTTTTCGCGTTAATATTGTAGGGGCGTATCGAATACGCCCTTTTTAATTTTACATAGGAAACGAGATGAGTAACCAAACGAGCGTTTATGATAAAGAAAACTTCTTTGCGCTTTATCAAAAACTTCGATCTAACCCAATCAGTCTCAATGAAATAGTGGAAAAGCCGACTATGCTTTCCCTGTTACCTGATTTACAAGGAAAAAAATTGCTCGATCTAGGTTGTGGAACTGGCGGACATTTGCAACTCTATTTAGAACGCAATGCGGAGAGAGTAGTAGGAACAGATCTTTCAGTTAAAATGCTCGAGCAAGCTGAACAAGATCTGCAAAAGTGCGGTCAATTTTCTGGACGTTTTTCGTTATATCAGTTACCGATGGAAAAACTAACGGAATTGCCAGAAAGTGATTTTGATGTCATTACTAGCTCTTTTGCTTTTCATTATATTGAAGATTTTCCAGCTTTATTAGCTTCCATTGCCAACAAACTTAAGCCTAACGGCACATTAGTTTTTTCCCAAGAGCATCCGATTACAACTTGCCATAAAGAAGGGGAGCGCTGGGAAAAAAATGAGAAAAAACAGCAAGTCGCTTATCGTTTAAATCATTACCGTGATGAAGGATTGAGAGAGCGGAATTGGTTTCAACAACCTTTTAAAACCTATCACCGCACGACGGCAAAGATTATTAATGATTTAATTGCTGCAGGTTTTCAAATTGAACAAATAGCTGAACCCATGTTAGCCGAGCAGCCACAATGGCATGATGAATTTAAAGATTTGCGGCATCGTCCCCCTTTATTGTTTATTAAAGCAAGAAAAGTGATAAATTTGACAAAATAAACTGGTTTTTGACCGCACTTTATGGTATAAATCGCACCGCTGTTTTTGGGTTTCAAAAGCAGCGTTTTTAATTATTAACAACACACACATATCATTAAGGCTTAATCGGGGTGCCAAACGGTCGATTAGCTGATATGTGGAGGCTCAACCCCAACAAAAGGAAAATATTATGGCACAAGTTTCAATGCGCGACATGATCAACGCGGGCGTACACTTCGGACACCAAACTCGTTACTGGAATCCACAAATGAAACCTTTCATTTTTGGTGCTCGTAACGGTGTTCATATCATCAACTTAGAAAAAACTTTACCTTTATTCAACGAAGCTTTAGCGGAATTAACCCGTATTGCTAGCAACAACGGTAAAGTATTATTCGTTGGTACTAAACGCGCGGCTCAAGAAGCAGTACAAGCTGCAGCATTAGACTGTCAACAATATTATGTAAACCACCGTTGGTTAGGTGGTATGTTGACTAACTGGAAAACCGTTCGTCAATCAATTAAACGTTTAAAAGATTTAGAAACTCAATCTCAAGACGGTACTTTTGACAAATTAACCAAAAAAGAAGCGTTAATGCGTACCCGTGAGATGGAAAAACTTGAATTAAGCCTTGGCGGTATCAAAGATATGGGCGGCTTACCAGATGCGTTATTCGTTATCGGTGCAGACCACGAACATATCGCTGTTAAAGAAGCAAACAACCTAGGTATTCCTGTGTTTGCTATTGTTGATACTAACTCAACTCCAGCTGGCGTAGATTTCGTTATCCCTGGTAACGATGATGCGACTCGTGCTATCCAACTTTACGTTTCTGCAGCTGCAGCAGCGGTTAAAGAAGGTCGTGGTAACGAAGCTCAAGTTGCTGAAGAATTAGCAGCTGACGCAGAATAATTTAAGTTTTGCAATAAGGCGAAGCCCTTAATAATCAAACGATTAATTGGCATAGGGGCTAAAATTTAGCCCCTATATTTTTATCTAAAAGTGCGGTCAAAATGAATCGTACTTTCGACAGAGGATTTTTAAAATGGCTGAAATCACAGCATCATTAGTAAAAGAACTTCGTGAACGTACCGGTGCCGGTATGATGGAATGTAAAAAAGCATTAGTTGAAGCAAACGGTGATATCGAGTTAGCAATCGACAACATGCGTAAATCTGGTCAAGCTAAAGCTGCTAAAAAAGCAGGCCGTGTTGCAGCTGAAGGTGTTATCCTTGCTCGTGTACAAAATGGTTTCGGTGTATTAGTTGAAATGAACTGTGAAACTGACTTCGTAGCAAAAGATGCTGGCTTCTTAGGTTTAGCAAACGAAGTGGCTGATTTCGCAGCAGCACACAAAGGCACCACTATCGAAGCATTACAAGCACAATTTGAAGAAAAACGTGCAGCATTAGTGGCTAAAATCGGTGAGAACATGAACATCCGTCGTGTTGCTTACTTAGAAGGTCAAGTTATTGCTCAATACTTACACGGTGCAAAAATCGGTGTATTAGTTGCAGGTGAAGGTTCAGAAGATGAACTTAAAAAAGTGGCAATGCACGTAGCGGCATCTAAACCAGAATTCGTGAACCCAGAAGATGTACCTGCAGATGTTGTTGAACACGAGCGTCAAATTCAAATTGATATCGCAGTTAACTCTGGTAAACCAAAAGAAATCGCAGAGAAAATGGTTGAAGGCCGTATGAAGAAATTCACTGGTGAAGTTTCATTAACAGGTCAACCATTCGTAATGGATCCTTCTGTATCTGTAGGTGACTTCTTAAAATCAGTAAACACTTCAGTGTCTAACTTCATCCGTTTAGAAGTGGGTGAAGGTATTGAGAAAAAAGAAGAAGATTTCGCAGCTGAAGTTGCAAAAATCACTGGCGGTAACGCTTAATTTTCTCCATTGAGATATAAAAAAGCCGATATTGAATATCGGCTTTTTTGTTGTCTGAAATTTGAAATTTTCTATTTCTTTGGACGAATATCTATGGCAGGGTCTGCATCTTTACGATATTTTTCTTCAATCAGTTTTTTCAGTCCATAGTCATCTTTGTCAGCTTGTTCAGCGAATAAATCTTCTTCTAATGTGAGCTTCGGATTTTTAATTCCAATCCAATTAGCAATACCTTCTAAGAAATTCAAACCAGATTTAAAGGCTTTGTATTCTTTACGTGCCGTATCATCAGATGAAATCTTAAAGAGCGGAATATTATGATGTAATTGGCTGTGACAGTTTTGGTTAAACAAGGTGACGCCATGTTTATCATCTTCCTGATGACATAAACCATGATCTGAAAAATAAATCATGGAGAAAGTGCGGTGTGTTTTTTGCTCGTTTTTTTTGAGCGTTTCATACACTTTCTTAATAAAATCATCGGTTTTCTTAATGGATGTAATATAGCAATTTAAGTATTCGTTCTTTTTCTCAATGTCATTGTCATTGAAAATTTTCGGGTAATCTTCAACGCGATCGCAAGCAAGCGGATGCGAACCATAAATGTGTAATACAATAAAGCGTTTACCTTGCGTTGGATCTTCTAAAACTTGGGCAAATTTAGGGATTAAATCAAAATCGCTGTAGTTTGTCGAATTAAAGCTCCCACCTTTTTTCAAGAAAATGGTTTCATCAGATTTTGAAGCTAGAGACGCGACCGGCGTGTCGTATTCACCTAAGAAACCTTGATTAGACAGCCAGTAGGTTTTCAGACCAGCAGACTTAATGAGGTCCACTAAGCTTAAATCATAGTTTGGTTCCCATTTTTCTTTATCAGGTAACGTTAACATTAAGCGCAATGAGGCGACTGTGTTGGTTCCGGCAGATGTCATACCATCAATTAGTGTACCATTTGCAGATGACATAAATGGTGTGTCATTGACTGGGTATCCATACGCATGCAAGTAATCTTTTCTCGCACTTTCACCCAAAATAATCACATAATCTTGGTATTTAGAATTTTCTAATGTGGATTGTCCCCAGCTGCTTTCCTGTGACATTTTTTTTAATTTTTGCCATTCATTAACAATTTGTACACTCGAATCTATCGTTTCTTTTAATGGCGCAGCAATCGGTAAGTTATAGCCAATCAACAGGGTGGCGAGGGCAATGAATGTTTTATTGCGATAAAATTTCACCCCAAATTTGACCGCACTTTTGTAATGTAAAAAGACTAAAACTGGAATAGCTAATGCTGCTAAATAGCTACTCACAGGGATTTGCATGAGAAACTCTTTGGTCTCTAACATATCTGTCGCGAGAACCGATGCAATATATTGGTAGCTTGGCGCACCAAAATTTAAGCCTGTCGGCGTATAAATTGCGTGTAAGCAAACTAAGGGTAATAAAATAAAATAGAAAGATTTTCGGCTACTACTTAATAAAATAATGAAAATAGCCGTGAGTAAAATCAGACTAATAGATGGCTCAGGAAACATCCCTGAACCTCGTAAAATCAAATAACCGGCAGCAATGGCACAAGCCAAAGAAAAAAGTGCGGTTAAAATTTGTGAGGTTTTTGAAATCTTCATAAAGTTTACCTATAAAATCAAAACAGCGATATTTTATCGCACTTTTCTGACCAATTTCCATTTTTAACTTTTTCGCTCTTTTGCTAGAATAAGCCAAATTTTGTAACCGACAAAGGAAAAGACAAATGAGCCAACCAATTTACAAACGTATTTTATTGAAATTAAGTGGTGAAGCATTACAAGGAGATGAGGGCTTCGGTATCGATCCTTCAATCCTTGATCGTATGGCGTTAGAGATTAAAGAATTAATTGAAATGGGCGTGGAAGTTGGTGTTGTGCTCGGCGGCGGTAACTTATTCCGTGGTGCAAAATTAGCTAAAGCAGGCATGAATCGCGTAGTAGGCGACCATATGGGGATGCTTGCAACTGTGATGAATGGCTTGGCGATGCGTGATGCGCTTCACCGTGCAGATGTGAATGCAAAATTAATGTCTGCTTTCCAATTAAATGGTATCTGCGATACCTATAATTGGTCTGAAGCGATTAAAATGTTACGTGAAAAACGTGTAGTTATTTTCTCAGCCGGTACAGGTAGCCCGTTCTTTACTACAGATTCTGCGGCATGCTTACGCGGTATCGAAATTGAAGCGGATATCGTTTTAAAAGCGACTAAAGTTGATGGTGTGTATGATTGCGATCCAGCAAAAAATCCTAATGCGAAGCTATACCATAAATTATCTTATGCAGAAGTGATTGATAAAGAATTAAAAGTAATGGATTTAGCCGCATTCACACTTGCGCGTGACCACGGTATGCCAATCCGTGTATTTAATATGTGTAAACCAGGTGCGTTACGTAAAGTCGTACTCGGTACAGAAGAAGGCACAACGATTAGTTAATTTTTTAAAGAATAAAATGGCGAGAGACAATCTCGCTTTTTTTATGAATAAATTTATTCAAAACTCCCTAAAAATCCAGTAAAATCACTGTGTTTTATCTTTATTTATTGAAAAGGACAGATGAATGATTAATGAAATCAAACAAGATGCTGAAGTTCGTATGGAAAAAAGCCTCGAAGCGTTGCGTGGACATATTGCAAAAATCCGTACAGGTCGTGCTCAACCTAGCTTATTAGACGCGATCCAAGTGGAATACTATGGTGCAGCGACACCACTTCGTCAATTAGCTAACGTTGTTGCGGAAGATGCGCGTACTTTAGCGGTAACAGTATTTGACCGTTCTTTAATCAGTGCAGTAGAAAAAGCAATTTTAACTTCTGATTTAGGTTTAAACCCATCTTCAGCAGGCACAACAATTCGCGTGCCTCTTCCTCCATTAACTGAAGAACGTCGTCGTGATTTAATCAAAATCGTAAAAAGCGAAGGTGAACAAGGTAAAGTCGCGATTCGTAACGTACGTCGTGATGCAAATGATAAAATCAAAGCATTATTAAAAGACAAAGAAATCAGCGAAAACGATCAACACAAAGCAGAAGAAATCATTCAAAAAGTCACTGATAGCTATATCAAAAAAGTGGATGAGATCTTAGCTGATAAAGAAAAAGAATTAATGGATTTCTAATTGTCGAACCATGTTTTGGGGCAGACCAAGTGTCTGCCCTTGTTCTATTCTGATGAAGAAATAAAAGCACAAAGTGCGGTCGAAATTTTATGCAAAAACAAAATCTTGTTATTTTAGGAGCAACCGGTTCTATTGGTCATAGCACCCTTTCAGTTATCGAACATAACCCCGACAAATACCATGCCTTTGCGTTAGTGGGGGGCAAAAATGTTGAGACTATGTTTGAACAATGCGTGAAATTTCAACCGCACTTTGCCGCATTAGATGATGAAAATGCAGCAAAGGTATTGCGAGAAAAATTAGCCTCACACCACATTAAAACAAAAGTCTTAGCCGGGCAGAAAGCCATTTGTGAGTTGGCCGCACATCCGGACGCAGATCAAGTTATGGCCGCCATTGTTGGGGCTGCAGGATTACTACCAACTCTTTCGGCAGTAAAAGCGAGTAAGAAAGTCTTGCTTGCAAATAAAGAATCATTGGTAACTTGTGGCCAGATCTTTATTGATGCAGTGAAGCAGTCAAAAGCAAAATTATTGCCTGTTGATAGCGAACATAACGCGATTTTTCAATCCTTACCGCCTGAGGCACAAGAAAAGGTTGGGTTCTGTCCTTTGAAAGAATTGGGGGTCAGTAAAATTGTCTTAACCGGTTCTGGTGGACCTTTCCGTTATACGCCATTAAACGAGTTTGAGCATATTACGCCAGAACAAGCCGTTGCTCATCCAAACTGGTCAATGGGCAAAAAAATCTCTGTAGATTCTGCCACGATGATGAATAAAGGTTTAGAGTACATTGAGGCTCGCTGGCTATTTAATGCATCAGCAGATGAAATGGAAGTGATTATTCATCCTCAATCTATTATTCATTCAATGGTGCGTTATGTAGATGGCTCAGTCATTGCTCAAATGGGCAATCCCGATATGCGAACGCCGATTGCGGAAACCATGGCTTATCCAAATCGTACCATAAGTGGTGTGGAACCATTAGATTTCTTTAAAATCAAAGAATTGACGTTTATCGAACCTGATTTTAATCGTTATCCAAATTTAAAATTAGCGATTGATGCGTTTGCAGAAGGGCAGTATGCGACAACTGCAATGAATGCGGCAAATGAAATTGCAGTACAAGCCTTTTTAGATGGATATATTAAATTTACGGATATTGCGAAAATTAACCAAGCATCGGTTGAGCAAATACCATCTTATATAATTTCAAGCATTGATGATGTATTGGCTGTAGATAAGCAAGCACGTGAGCTAGCCGATTCGCTGATTAAAAAGTTAATGTAGAATACGCCAAAGTGCGGTCATAAAATTCGAATATTTTAGAATGAAAGAACTTGATAACAATAATATTCCCGAACATGTTGCTATTATTATGGATGGCAATGGGCGTTGGGCGAAACAACAAAATAAGCTGCGTATTTTTGGCCATACAAATGGTGTGGCGGCAGTGCGCCGTGCGGTGAGTTATGCACGACAAACTGGCGTTAAATTTTTGACGTTATATGCATTTAGCAGCGAAAACTGGAATCGCCCCGAGCAAGAAGTGAGTGCATTAATGACACTTTTTATGCAAGCACTTGATCGAGAAGTTAAAAAATTACACAAAAATAATATTCGTTTAAAGATTATCGGTGATATTTCTCGTTTTAGTGAGAAATTGCAAGAGAAGATCGCAAAAGCAGAAAATTTAACGGAAAATAATACTGCACTGACTTTAAATATTGCGGCGAATTACGGTGGTTGTTGGGATATTGTTCAAGCGACTCAACAACTCGCTGAAAAAGTAAAAAATAATGAGATTTCGGTAAGTGATATTAATGAATCACTTTTCCAGCAACATTTAGTGACACAAGATGAACCGCCGGTCGATTTACTAATTCGCACAAGCGGTGAGCAACGCATTAGTAATTTCTTGCTTTGGCAAATTGCATATGCGGAATTGTGTTTTTTAGATGTGCTTTGGCCAGATTTTAATGAAAAAGATTTTAATCAGGCAATTGCCTGCTATCAACAACGTCATCGCCGTTTTGGCGGGACAGAATAAGCGGAGAACCTATGCTTAAAGAACGTGTATTATCAGCCATTGTGCTGATTGCTTTGGTATTATGTGCCTTGTTCTTATTTACCCCATTTTATTTTGCCCTAGCCTTAGGCTTTGTGGCGACCCTTGGTATTTGGGAGTGGGCTCAATTTGCTCGTTTTAAAAATCCTTTAGCACGCCTTTGCATCGCAGCATTTTTAGGTGCATTTATCTTCCTTTGGCTTTACAACGAAGGGAATTATTTAGATGCAGGTCGAGTATTTGAAAACTACTTGCCGCTTTTATTGCTAAATTCAGTCGGTTGGTGGGCACTTGCATTAGTGTTAGTGGTGACTTATCCAAGCTCAGCGAAGTTTTGGGGTAAAAATATTCCTTTACAACTCCTGTTTGCGTTTTCTACGTTGATTCCTTTTGTTGCCGCCGTCTTACGTTTACGTTTAGATAATTATACGGCTGATCCACATCATGGTTTGTTCTTATTGCTCTATGTATTTGTATTAGTATGGGCAGCTGACTCTGGTGCATATTTCGCAGGACGAGCTTTTGGTAAGCATAAACTTGCACCGAAAGTATCACCGGGAAAAACATGGCAAGGCGTATTTGGTGGCATGATCACCGCAGCGGTATTGGCATTTGTATTTATTCATTTCTCAGGTGAAACTTTATTAGGTAGCCGTGCAATGAGCGGTTTTGTTATGCTTTCTGTAGCAACTGTGGCTATTTCTGTATTAGGTGACTTAGCTGAAAGTATGTTTAAACGTGAATCCGGCATTAAAGATAGTAGTCAATTAATTCCAGGTCATGGCGGTATTTTAGATCGTATTGATAGCTTAACAGCCGCAGTACCATTCTTCACATACTTCTATTTCTTTGTGTTATAGGATAGAACATGTCGTTTTTGTGGTCGCTTGGCTCATTTATTGTTGCAATTGCTGTGCTGGTTGCCGTACACGAATACGGCCACTTTTGGGCAGCAAGAAAGTGCGGTATTAAAGTTCATCGTTTTTCGATTGGCTTTGGTAAAGTGATTTGGCGACGCACAGATAAATTGGGCACTGAATTTGCTATTTCTGCCATTCCGCTTGGTGGTTATGTCAAAATGCTTGACGGGCGAAATGAAGAAGTTCCAGCAGAATTAAAATCGCAGGCATTTGAAAGTAAATCTGTAGCTCAACGTGCTTTTGTCATTTCTGCAGGCCCGCTTGCTAATTTTATTTTTGCGATTTTGGCATATTGGGTGATTTATTCTGTAGGGATTCCGAGTGTTAAACCGGTCATTGAAAACGTCACGTCAAATTCACCGGCAGCAATAGCTCAAATTGAACCGAATACCCAGATTTTGGCAATTGATGGGAAGAATACCCCTGATTGGGAAACCATTAATTTATTGCTCACTGATAAGTTAGGTTCTGATTCTGTTGAACTCACATTAACACCTTTTGGTGAAGACCAACCTTATCAACGAACCATTAATCTGCAAAATTGGACATTTGAGCCAGATAAAGAAACAGCATTTGAAACATTAGGGATCAATCCCGTTTCAAGTAAAGTGGAGATGACATTATCAAAAGTGGTGGAAAACTCACCAGCTGAAAAAGCAGGCTTATTGATTGGCGATAAAATTTTAGCAGAAAATTCGACCGCTCTTGATTGGAAAGCTTTTGTTGCATTGGTACAACAAGGTCAACCTTTTACAATCAAGGTCGAACGTAATCACGAGATTTTTGACAAAACCTTGCAACCAGAGAAGAATCGAGATGGTAAATGGTTTGTTGGGTTAAGTCCGACGTTCTTAAAAGTTGGCGAACAGTATCGAACTGAATTAAAATATGGTATTCTTGATGCTCTACAAAAAGGTGTGGAAAAGACAAGCCAAATTTCTTGGTTTATTGTGAAGGCAATCGGGAAATTGTTTAGTGGTGAGCTTTCATTTTCCAGTTTAGCTGGGCCAATTTCAATTGCTCAAGGTGCAGGTGCATCTTCTAACGCTGGCGTGATTTATTTCTTAAGTTTTCTCGCGTTAATTAGTGTTAATTTAGGCATAATGAATTTATTTCCGTTGCCAGTTTTAGATGGTGGACATCTCGTATTTTTGGCGGCGGAAGCTATCAAAGGAAAACCTGTTTCAGAACGGGTACAAAATTTAAGTTATCGTATAGGGCTTACAATCTTGTTAATTCAAACAATTTTTGTGCTTTTTAATGATTTCTTACGTTTATAACTATTGTTTTTTATAGGATAAAGTCGATGAAAAAACTTCTAATCGCAAGTTTATTATTCGGTACTACAACGAGTGTATTTGCGGCACCATTTGTAGCAAAAGACATTCGTGTTGACGGTGCTCAAGGAGACTTAGAACAACAAATTCTAGCCAGTCTTCCTGTTCGTAGCGGTCAGCGTGTAACGGATAAAGATGTAGCCAATATTGTACGTTCATTATTCGTAAGTGGACAGTTTGATGATGTTAAAGCTTTCCAGGATGGCGATGCATTAGTTGTGAGCGTTATTGCGAAACCAATCATTTCTGAAGTGAATATTAAAGGTAATTCAGTTATTCCAACAGAAGCATTAAAACAAAACCTTGATGCAAATGGTTTCAAAAGTGGTGATGTCTTAAATCGTGCGAAATTAGAAGAGTTTGCGAAAACCTTAAGAGAACATTATAAGAGTGTAGGTCGTTATAATGCGAAAGTTGATCCGATCGTGACAACTTTACCAAATAACCGTGCAGAAATTACGCTTCAAATTGATGAAGATGATACAGCAAAACTTCGTTCAGTAACTTTTAATGGAAATGAAGCGATTTCTAGCAGTAAGTTACAAGAACAAATGGAGCTTCAACCAGATTCTTGGTGGAAACTTTGGGGGAATAAGTTTGATGGTTCCCAGTTTGACAAAGATATTCAAGCTATCCAAGACTACTACCAAAATAATGGTTATGCTAAAGCAAGAGTGACCAAAACAGATGTTCAGTTAAATGAAGAGCATACAAAGGCTGATGTCACTATTGATGTAAGTGAAGGTGAAAAATATAACTTAAGTTCTGCGCGTATTGTTGGTAACTTAGGTGGTATGGCTGATGAATTACAACCATTATTAGGTGAACTTCACTTAAACGATACATTCAGTCGTGCGGATGTGCAAAATGTTGAAAGCTTAATTAAAGATAAATTAGGTGAACGTGGTTACGGTAGTGCAACAGTGAATACAGTGCCAACTTTTGATGATGCGAATAAAACATTAGCATTAACCTTTGTTGTTGATGCGGGACGTCGTTTATCTGTACGTCAAGTTCGTTTTGAAGGTAATACGGTTTCTGCTGATAGTACATTACGTCAAGAAATGCGTCAGCAAGAAGGAACTTGGTATAATTCTCAATTAGTTGAATTAGGTAAGGTGCGTTTAGATAGAACGGGTTTCTTTGAGAGTGTAGAGAATCGTGTTGAACCAATTCAAGGTTCTAATGATGAAGTCGATGTTGTATATAAAGTAAGAGAACGTAATACCGGTAGTATTAACTTTGGTATCGGTTATGGTACAGAGAGTGGTATCAGCTATCAAGCAAGCGTGAAACAAGACAACTTCTTGGGAACAGGTGCAGCGGTAAGTTTAGCCGGTACACGTAATGACTATGGTACAAGTGTAAACTTGGGTTATACAGAACCATACTTTACTAAAGATGGGGTAAGTTTAGGTGGAAACGTATTCTATGAAACTTACGATAACTCGAAAAGTGATACTTCATCAACCTATAAACGTACGACTTATGGTGGTAATGTCACATTAGGTTTCCCTGTTAATGAGAACAACTCATATTATGTGGGATTAGGTTATACTTATAATAAAATCAGTAACTTCGCGTATGAATACAACCGTGATTTATATATGAAGTCAATGAATTTAACTGGAAACTCAATCAAAACTAATGATTTTGATTTCTCATTTGGTTGGAACTACAACAGTCTAAACCGTGGCTATTTCCCAACTAAAGGGGTAAAAGCAAGTTTAGGTGGTCGTGTCACCATTCCAGGATCTGATAATAAATATTATAAATTAAGCGCTGAGCTTCAAGGTTTCTACCCATTAGATCGTGATCATCGTTGGGTATTATCTGGAAAAGCAACCGCTTCTTATGCAAATGGCTTAGGTGGTAAACGTGTACCGTTCTATCAACTTTATACGGCTGGTGGTATCGGTTCATTACGTGGTTTTGCTTACGGTGCGGTAGGTCCTAATGCGATTTATCAAGACAAATATGGCCAATGGTATCAAAGTACTGATGTCGTTGGTGGTAACGCGATGACTACAGCAAGTGTCGAACTTATTGTTCCAACCCCATTTGTGGGAGATAAAAGCCAAAATAGCGTAAGAACCTCACTTTTCGTTGATGCAGCGAGCGTTTGGAATACAAAATGGAAATCAGATAAAGAAGGCTTAAAATCATCTCCGATTTATGCAACATTACCTGATTACAGTAAAGCAGGTCGAGTCCGTGCTTCAACTGGTGTTGCTTTCCAATGGCAATCACCAATTGGACCATTGGTATTCTCTTATGCGAAACCAATCAAAAAATATGAAAATGATGATGTAGAACAATTCCAATTCAGTATTGGTGGTTCTTTCTAATAAATTGAACTTTTACGTTCTATTTAAGTCAAAATCTTCGTTCTGTGTCAGTGAGTTAGCTGGCACAGGAATATTTACTAAACTAATTTAAGGAAATTCAAACATGAAAAACGTAGTAAAAGTTACCGCACTTTCTTTAGGTCTTGCACTTGCATCAGGTTTTGCTGCTGCAGATGAAAATATCGCATTCATCAACGCGGGTTACTTATTCCAAAACCACCCAGATCGTCAAGCTGTAGCAGATAAGTTAGATGCAGAATTCAAACCAATGGCGGACAAACTTGCTGCAAGTAAGAAAGAAATTGATGACAAAATCGTAGCATCTCGTAAAAAAGTAGAAGCAAAAGTTGCAGCTTTACAAAAAGATGCACCTCGTTTACGTCAAGCTGAAATTCAAAAACGCCAAGAAGAAATCACTAAATTTGGTTCAGATGAAGAAGCTGCATTAAATAAATTAATGGAAGAGCAAGATAAAAAAGTGGCAGAGTTCCAAGAGTTAAACGAAAAACGTCAAACTGAAGAGCGTGGTAAATTATTAGAAAGCATTCAAGTTGCAACGAATAACTTAGCAAAAACAAAAGGTTATACTTATGTTTTAGATGCAAACTCTGTCGTATTTGCAGTAGATGGTAAAGATATTACTGAAGAAGTATTAAAATCTATTCCAACAACTGAAAAAGCCGCTCCAGCAAAAACTGAAGAGAAAAAATAATAGGTTCTCATAATGCAAAAATCCTATTCTTTACAGGAATTAGCAGCAAAAGTCGGCGGTACCCTTCGCGGTAACGCCGACGTTGTCGTTAATAATATTGCCGCATTGTCAAAAGCAGAACCTAACCAGCTTACCTTCATTTCTAATGCAAAATTCCGTCCTTTATTAGCCGAATCTAAAGCAGGTATTCTTGTCGTGTCAGAAGCAGATGTGGAATTTTGCTCACCTGAAAGTAATTTACTTATCGTTAAAGATCCTTATGTTGCTTATGCAGTATTAGCTCAATATATGGATACTACCCCGAAAGCGGCTCAAAATATCCACCCAAGTGCAGTTATTTCTGAAAAAGCTTCAATTGGTGAAAATGTATCAATTGGTGCAAATGCCGTTATTGAAGAAGGTGTTGTATTAGGCGATAACGTGATTATTGGCGCGGGTTGTTTTGTGGGTAAATTCACAAAAATTGGTGCGGGCACACAGCTTTGGGCAAATGTAAGCGTTTATCATGAAGTAGAAATTGGACAAAATTGCTTAATTCAATCAGGAGCAGTCATCGGTAGTGATGGTTTTGGTTATGCAAATGATCGTGGTCGATGGGTGAAAATTCCACAAGTTGGTCAAGTGATCATTGGTAATAATGTCGAAATTGGTGCTTGCACTTGTATTGACCGTGGCGCCTTAGATGCGACAGTCATTGAAGATAACGTCATTATTGATAACCTTTGTCAAATTGCGCATAACGTTCATATTGGCACAGGTACAGCAGTAGCTGGCGGTGTCATTATGGCGGGTAGCCTAAAAGTGGGGCGTTATTGTTTAATTGGCGGAGCAAGTGTGATTAATGGTCACATGGAAATCTGTGATAAAGTAACTGTGACAGGCATGGGTATGGTGATGCGTCCAATTACTGAACCAGGCGTTTACTCATCGGGCATTCCATTACAAACCAATAAAGAGTGGCGAAAAACAGCCGCACTTACCTTAGGGATTGATGGTATGAATAAACGACTGAAAGCCCTTGAGAAAAAACTTGGCTAAGATTTTTAAAACGTACCTTAGGGTGCGTTTTATTTTTATACAGAAATATCGTATAATCTCAATGTTTTATTATTATTTATTTTAAAGGTATTAGACGTGTCAGAGAATCAAGTAAGTAAAGTGATTGAAGCAAAAGAAATTATGACCTTATTGCCACATCGTTATCCATTTTTATTAGTGGATCGCGTGTTGGACTACAAAGAAGGTGAGTGGTTAAAAGCAATTAAAAATATCAGTGTAAACGAACCTTGCTTCACGGGTCATTTCCCGAGTGAACCGATTTTACCAGGAGTGTTAATTCTTGAAGCTTTGGCACAAGCAATGGGATTACTTGCATTTAAAACCCATGAATTAAAAGGTGGTGAATTATTCTATTTCGCAGGTATTGATGAAGCGCGTTTCAAACGCCCAGTATTACCTGGAGATCAAATGGAATTGAACGTTCAAGTGATTAAAGAACGTCGTGGTATTACAGCATTCACGGGTATTGCAACCGTAAACGGTGAAGTAGCTTGTGAAGCCAAATTAATGTGTGCTCGTCGATAATTAAAGAAAATTAAGGGGTAAGTATGATCCACCCAAGTGCAAAAATTCACCCGACCGCGCTTGTCGCTGATGGCGCAGTTATTGGCGAAGATGTTGTTATCGGTCCTTTCTGTATTATTGAAGGGAGCGTTGAGATTAAAGCACGTACTGTTTTAAATTCTCACATTGTCGTGAAAGGCGATACCGTGATTGGTGAAGATAACCAGATTTATCAATTTGCCAGCATTGGTGAAGTAAACCAAGATTTAAAATATAAGGGCGAAGCAACAAAAACCGTTATTGGTAATGGAAACCGTATTCGCGAGCATGTGACGATTCATCGCGGCACTATCCAAGGTGGTGGTGTAACACGTATTGGTAATAACAATTTACTCATGGTGAACGTACATGTTGCCCATGACTGCCAAATTAAGAATAACTGTATCTTAGCAAATAATGCAACACTTGCTGGTCATGTTGAATTAGATGATTTCGTAATTGTTGGTGGTATGTCTGCGATTCACCAATTTGTGATCGTAGGGGCACACGTTATGCTAGGTGGTGGTTCTATGGTTAGCCAAGATGTGCCGCCTTATGTGATGGCTCAAGGTAACCATGCACAACCTTTCGGTGTTAACCTTGAAGGATTAAAACGTCGTGGTTTTGATAAACCAACCATGCACGCGATTCGTAACGTTTATAAAATGATTTACCGCAGTGGTAAAACCCTTGAAGAAGTATTGCCTGAAATTGAACAAATTGCACAAACTGAATCTGCAATTAGTTTCTTTGTGGAGTTCTTCAAACGTTCTACTCGTGGCATTATTCGTTAATTAACGTTTCTTTTCTCATTAAGAGAAAATGATGAAATAACAAAGAGACCGCACTATGATTTGTTCAAAGTGCGGTCGTTTTTTAGGATAAATTTAATGATTAAAGAAAATCCGACTATTGCGATTATTGCTGGTGAGGTCTCTGGCGATATTCTTGGTGCAGGTCTCATTCAAGCGCTAAAACGCCACTATCCGCAAGCTAAATTTGTCGGGATTGGTGGCGAGCGAATGATTGCTCAAGGCTTTGAAAGCTTTTTTGATATGGAAGAGCTCTCTGTCATGGGGCTAGTAGAAGTCCTCAAACATTTGCCGCGATTGCTAAAAATTCGTCGTAGTATCATCGAACAACTTTCTGATATTAAACCTGATGTATTTATTGGTATTGATGCACCGGATTTTAATCTCACCGTTGAACTGAAATTAAAAGAAAAAGGGATTAAAACCATTCATTATGTGAGTCCATCTGTATGGGCTTGGCGTCAAAATCGTATTTATAAAATTGCCAAAGCAACCCATCAAGTATTAGCTTTTCTTCCTTTTGAAAAAGCCTTTTACGATCGTTTTAATGTGCCTTGCCGTTTTATTGGCCATACCATGGCGGATGCGATTCCATTAAAACCAAATAGAACGGAAGCTTGCCAGACCTTAGGTGTTGATGAAAAAGGACGTTATCTTGCTATTTTAGTGGGTAGTCGAGGAAGCGAAGTGGGGTTTCTGACAGAGCCATTTCTAAAAACCGCTTTGTTATTAAAAGAAAAGTATCCAGATTTGCAGTTTTTAGTCCCTTTGGTGAATGAAAAACGTCGTCAACAATTTGAGGAAATAAAGGCTCAGATTGCTCCTGATCTTGATATGCATTTAATTGATGGTAAAGCACGCCAAGTGATGATCGCAGCTGAAGCCACTTTACTTGCTTCGGGTACCGCAGCGCTTGAGGCGATGTTGTGTAAATCGCCAATGGTAGTGGGGTATCGAATGAAACCATTCACCTATTTCTTGGCAAAACGATTAGTTAAAACAAAATATATTTCATTGCCTAATTTATTAGCGGATGAAATGTTTGTGCCAGAAATGACTCAAGAAGATTGCGAACCGCAAAAATTAGCAGAACAGCTTTCTCAGTATTTGGGCGATGACGAAAGTGCGGTCAAATCTCGCAGTGTTTTAATTCAACGCTTTACTGAATTACACAAATTAATTCAATGTGATGCGGACAGCCAAGCCGCACAAGCAGTGATTGATTTATTGGAGCAAAACCATGATTGATTTTGTTTATCCTGAAGGTTATCAATTATTTGCTGGGGTGGATGAAGTAGGACGAGGTCCCTTAGTGGGGGCAGTTGTTACGGCTGCAGTGATCTTAGATCCGAATAACCCGATAGCGGGGTTGGCAGATTCTAAAAAGCTCAGCGAGAAAAAACGTCTTGCACTCGCAGCAGAAATTAAAGAGAAAGCCTTAGCTTGGGCAATGGGTCGAGCAGAGCCAGCCGAGATTGATGAATTGAATATTCTTCATGCCTCTATGTTAGCCATGGAACGAGCCGTAAAAGCCTTAAAAATTCAACCGCATTTTGTGTTGGTGGATGGCAATCGTATTCCGCCTAACCTTGGTTTACCTGCTCAAGCGGTAGTGAAAGGGGATTCACTTGTGGCTGAAATTAGCGCCGCCTCTATTTTGGCAAAAGTTGCACGCGATCAGGAAATGGAAGCATTAGATAAAAAGTATCCAGAATATGCTTTTGCTCAACATAAAGGGTATCCGACCAAATTACACTTAGAAAAATTAGCGGAACTGGGCCCTTTACCAGAGTATCGTCGAAGTTTTTCACCTGTGAAGAAAGCATTAGGCATAGAAGAGTAGTGAGCTTGAAAGATTTTAAGATTGAATAATATAAAATGGATATTTATTGCCTTGTCTTTGATGACTATGAAACGTTAGATCTAATGGGGCCTGCTGAGTTTTTAGCAAGAGTCCCTAATGTTAAGCTTCACTATGTATCCCAAGTTGGTGGATTAATTCGTAGTAAGCAAGGATTTTATATTGAAACAGAAAAACTAGAACATTTATTACCTCATAGTGTGTTATTGGTTGTTGGTGGGCAGGGAACTCGTCAGTTAGTAAACGATGAACAATTTATTAATCAGCTTGGTAAATGGATTGATGAGTCAGAGATTTGTCTCAGTGTTTGTACAGGTTCAGCATTATTGGCTTGTACGGGGCGATTAGATGGTTTAAAAGCGACTTCTAATAAAAAATCTTTAGAATGGGTAAAACAATGTCGCCCAGCTGTAAAATGGCAGCCCGTTGCAAGATGGGTGAAAGATGGCAAGTTTTACACTTCATCAGGCGTTTCTGCTGGTATGGATATGGCGCTTGGGTTTATTGCTGATTATTATGGCAGTGACTTGGCTCAAGACATTGCTAACCACACCGAATATCATTGGCAAAAAGATCCTAGTGTAGATAATTTTGCTCGAATCCATGGATATAAATAATAGATTTAGTTTTAGATTAAACAAAAGAACGGTCAAAATTGACCGCTCTTTTTATACCTCAGCGAGATTATTTATTTAATTTCGCTTTGTAAGTTGGGTTCATTAAGTTTTCTACAGAAAGGATATCATCCAATTGTTCTGCTGTTAATAAACCTTTTTCTAATACGACTTCACGTACGCCTTTACCGGTTTGAGCACAGATTTTACCCACTAAGTCGCCATTATGGTGACCGATAAATGGATTCAAGTAAGTCACGATACCGATTGAGTTGAATACGTAGTTTTCACAAATTTCTTTGTTTACAGTAATACCGTCTACACATTTATCGCGTAAATTCACGCAAGCATTGGTTAAGATGTCGATAGATTCAAACATTGCTTGGCCAATCACTGGTTCCATTACGTTTAATTGTAATTGACCCGCTTCAGATGCGAAAGTAACGGTAGTATCGTTACCAATTACTTTAAAGCATACTTGGTTTACCACTTCTGGAATAACTGGGTTTACTTTTGCAGGCATGATAGAAGAACCTGCTTGTAATTCAGGTAAGTTAATTTCTTTAATACCTGCACGTGGGCCAGAAGAGAGTAAACGTAAGTCGTTACATACTTTAGAGAGTTTTACAGCGGTACGTTTTAATGCGCCATGAACCATGACATAAGCACCACAGTCAGATGTTGCTTCGATTAAGTTTTCAGCTGGTACGCAAGGTAATCCAGTTACCTCAGCAAGGTGTTTTACAACTAGTTCTGTATAGCCTTGTGGAGTATTTAAACCCGTACCGATTGCCGTTGCACCAAGGTTTACTTCAAGGAGTAAATCTGCAGTACGTTTTAAGTTACGCACTTCTTCTTCAAGTAATACCGCGAAAGCTTTGAATTCTTGACCAACAGTCATTGGCACAGCATCTTGCAATTGAGTACGACCCATTTTTAAAATTTTAGCAAATTCTTTTGCTTTATTATCGAAGCCATCATGTAAGTATTGGATTTTGTCGATAAGTTTCAAAATGCTGTTATATACCGCAATACGGAAACCGGTAGGATACGCATCATTGGTTGATTGGCTTGCGTTAACGTGATCCATCGGGTTAATCACGTTATATTCGCCTTTTTTATGACCAATTTTTTCAAGCGCGAGGTTAGCAACCACTTCGTTGGTATTCATATTGACAGAAGTACCCGCACCACCTTGATATACATCAGATGGAAATTGATCTAAGCATTTCCCCGTGGTAAGAATTTCATCACAAGCCGCCACAATCGCTTTTGCAATATCACTTGGAATTGCACCTAATTCACCATTCGCTAGGGCGGTTGCTTTTTTTACCATTACCATGCCGCGAACAAATTCCGGTACATCAGAAATGGTTACATTAGAAATGTTGAAGTTTTCGACCGCTCTTAAGGTATGGATACCCCAGTATGCATCTGCTGGCACATCACGTTCACCTAATAAATCCACTTCTTTTCTGTATTGAGTCATTTTAATCACCTTTTTGGGTTGTTAATTAATTTGAGGTAATTATAGGAATTTACATAGAAAATAAATTTGACTTGGATCACATTTCAAATAAGACGTATAAGAGATATTTTCATTTCTCGCATAAATTTTTTTAGGGTGAAATTTTTTTATTTATCCCCTTGAAACCGAAAAAGTTATCCCCACATTTAAAACACTTTATTTTAATAAGAAGGAAATTAATCATGAATATTCGTCCTTTACACGATCGTGTAATCATTAAACGTGAAGAAGTAGAAACTCTTTCAGCTGGCGGTATCGTATTAACCGGTTCAGCGGCGACTAAATCAACCCGTGCGAAAGTATTGGCAGTGGGTAAAGGTCGTATTTTGGAAAATGGTACCGTTCAACCTTTAGATGTAAAAGTTGGTGATACAGTCATTTTCAATGATGGTTATGGCGTGAAAAGTGAAAAAATCGATGGTGAAGAAGTGTTAATCATTTCTGAAAACGATATTTTGGCGATTGTGGAATAATTTAAATTAAGGAAAAAAGAAAATGGCAGCAAAAGATGTAAAATTTGGTAACGATGCACGCGTAAAAATGCTTAAAGGCGTGAATGTATTAGCCGATGCAGTAAAAGTGACCCTTGGCCCTAAAGGTCGTAATGTCATTTTAGATAAATCATTTGGTGCACCAACAATCACTAAAGATGGTGTATCTGTCGCACGTGAAATTGAATTAGAAGATAAATTTGAAAATATGGGTGCACAAATGGTGAAAGAGGTTGCCTCTAAAGCCAATGATGCAGCAGGTGACGGTACAACTACCGCGACAGTTCTTGCTCAAGCTATCGTAAATGAAGGCTTAAAAGCTGTGGCTGCGGGCATGAATCCAATGGATTTAAAACGTGGTATCGATAAAGCAGTAAGTGCGGTTGTTTCTGAGCTTAAAAATTTATCTAAACCTTGCGAAACCTCTAAAGAAATTGAGCAAGTAGGGACAATTTCTGCGAACTCAGACAGCATTGTGGGCCAATTAATTGCTCAAGCAATGGAAAAAGTGGGTAAAGAAGGCGTGATTACTGTAGAAGATGGTACAGGTCTTGACGATGAATTAGCAGTTGTTGAAGGGATGCAATTCGATCGTGGTTACTTATCACCTTATTTCATCAACAAACCAGAAACGGCGACTGTTGAATTAGATAATCCGTACATTCTTTTAGTCGATAAAAAAGTATCAAACATTCGCGAATTACTTCCAGTATTAGAAGGTGTCGCGAAAGCGGGCAAACCATTATTAATTATCGCTGAAGATATCGAAGGTGAAGCACTTGCAACTTTAGTAGTGAACACCATGCGCGGTATCGTAAAAGTGGCTGCAGTGAAAGCACCTGGTTTTGGTGATCGTCGTAAAGCAATGTTACAAGATATTGCGATCTTAACAGCAGGTACTGTGATTTCTGAAGAAATCGGTATGGAACTTGAAAAAGCGACATTAGAAGATTTAGGTCAAGCGAAACGTGTTGTTATCAACAAAGACAATACCACGATTATCGATGGTGTGGGTGATGAAGCACAAATCAAAGGTCGCGTAGCTCAAATTCGTCAGCAAATCGAAGAATCAACGTCTGATTATGACAAAGAAAAACTTCAAGAACGCGTAGCTAAACTTGCTGGCGGTGTGGCTGTAATCAAAGTTGGTGCAGCAACTGAAGTTGAAATGAAAGAGAAAAAAGATCGTGTGGATGATGCATTACACGCAACTCGTGCCGCGGTTGAAGAAGGTATCGTTGCGGGTGGTGGTGTTGCATTAGTTCGTGCTGCAACCAAAGTAGCGGCAACCTTAAAAGGTGATAACGAAGAACAAGATGTAGGTATCAAACTTGCATTACGTGCAATGGAAGCGCCACTTCGTCAAATCGTCACTAACGCAGGTGAAGAAGCATCTGTTGTGGCAAGTGCGGTTAAAAATGGAGAAGGTAACTTTGGTTATAACGCAGGTACTGAACAGTATGGCGATATGATCGAAATGGGTATTTTAGATCCAACTAAAGTCACTCGTTCTGCGTTACAATTCGCCGCTTCTGTAGCGGGCTTAATGATCACTACAGAATGTATGGTGACCGATCTTCCAAAAGATGATAAAGCTGATTTAGGTGCTGCCGGCATGGGCGGTATGGGAGGCATGGGCGGAATGATGTAATTCCCCTTTGCGAAAGAAAGTGCGATCGTTTTTCTTTATAGAAATGCGATCGCATTTTTATTTGTGTGGTGCTACACTTTAACGGTTTTCGATGATTTTATAGGTATAACAATGACAATTTCCCAAACTGAACTTAATCAACAACTCAAATCTGCCGGTATTGGTATTAATGCAACTGAATTACATGGCTTTTTGAGCGGCTTAATTTGTGGTGGACTGAAAGATCAAAGCTGGTTACCGCTTTTATATCAATTCAGTAACGATAACCACGCCTATCCAACCGCATTAATTCAGCCGATTACCGAAATCTATGAACAGATTGGTAAAACCTTAGGGGATGTAGAAGGATTTGATTTTGAATTAGGCTTAACCGAAGATGAGAGCGTGTTTGCACGTGCAGACAGTCTATCAGACTGGGCAAACCAATTTTTACTGGGTTTAGGGCTTGTTCAGACTGAATTGGGTAAAGAAAAAGGCGAAATTGGCGAAGCGGTAGATGATTTACAAGATATTTGTCAACTTGGTTATGATGAAGAAGATGATGAAGAAGAGCTTGCTGAAGCATTAGAAGAAATTATTGAATATGTTCGCACCATTGCGATGTTGTTTTACACCCATTTCAACGATGATGTACAAGAAATAAAACCGATATTACATTAAAAGGAGAGAAACATGGATCTCGCATACATGGCGGCATTACCGCAAGAGGAATTTACAGAACGTCGTCAAAAAGTATTCGCACAAATGCAGCTAAATTCTGCTTTATTGCTATTTTCCGAAATTGAAAAGCGTCGTAATAACGACTGCGATTTTCCTTTCCGTCAAGACAGCTACTTTTGGTATTTAACGGGATTTAATGAGCCAAATGCAGCGTTGTTATTGATTAAAACGGAAGAGGCAGAAAAGGCAGTAGTATTTCTTCGTCCGCGAGATCCTTTGCTTGAAACCTGGAATGGTCGCCGATTAGGCGTTGAGCGTGCACCGCAAAAACTCAATGTCGATGAAGCCTATTCTATCGATGATTTTAAAACAGAATTTCCAAAATTAACGGAAAAATTGAACGCACTTTATCATGTGGCCGATCGTCATCCTTGGGGGGATAAATTATTAGCTGAAACTGCGGTGAAATTTTATGCTGTTTTTGATTGGCAGCCGATGTTAAGTGAAATGCGCTTAATCAAATCTCCAAACGAAATTCGCTTAATGCAACAAGCGGGACAGATTACGGCATTTGGGCATATTAAAGCGATGCAAGTGACTCGTCCAAATCGTTTTGAATATGAAATTGAAAGCGAAATTCTGCATGAATTTAATCGTCATGGCGCAAGATTTCCATCTTATAACTCAATTATTGCGGGTGGTGACAATGCCTGTATTTTGCACTACACCGAAAATGATCAACCATTAAAAGATGGCGATCTTGTGTTGATTGATGCAGGTTGTGAGTTTGCTATGTATGCAGGCGATATCACACGTACGTTCCCTGTAAATGGTAAATTTACTCAGCCACAACGTGAGATTTATGAATTAGTCTTAAAAGCACAAAAACGCGCGATTGAGTTATTAGTACCAGGTAATTCAATTAAATTGGCGAATGACGAAGTGATTCGTATTAAAACTCAAGGCTTGGTGGATTTAGGTATCCTGAAAGGGGATGTGGATAAACTGATCGAAGAAAAAGCTTATCGCCAATTTTATATGCATGGTTTAGGTCATTGGCTTGGTTTAGATGTGCATGATGTTGGTCGCTATGACGATGATCGTAGTCGCACGCTTGAAGTGGGGATGATCATCACTGTTGAGCCAGGTATTTATATTTCAGAAGAGGCGGATGTGCCAGCTCAATATAAAGGCATTGGTGTGCGTATTGAAGATAACTTGTTGATGACTGAATATGGCAACAAAGATCTGACAGCGGCGGCTCCAAAAGAAATCGATGACATTGAAAATTTAATGAAAAATTGAGAAGAATTCTCAAAATTGTGATCTAGTGCAAGTTTTTTGTGCAGTTAAGGTGCTAATATACTGTTAGATAAAAAAGGCCGATCAAATCAGTAAGGAGTCGATTATGTACAAACACGTTTTAGTTGCGGTAGATCTTTCTGACGAAAGTGAATTTCTACTCAAAAAAGCCGTGGGAATTGCAAAACGTAATGATGCGCAACTTTCCATTATTCATGTAGATGTAAACTTCTCGGATCTCTATACTGGTTTAATTGATGTCAATATGTCATCAATGCAAGATAGAATCTCGAGCGAAACCCAAAAAGCGCTAATTAATTTAGCGGAACATGCGGGTTATCCAATAAAAGAAAAATTGAGCGGTAGCGGTGATTTAGGTCAAGTTTTGACAGATGCTATTGATCAGTATGATGTAGATCTACTAGTGACAGGTCATCACCAAGATTTTTGGAGTAAATTAATGTCTTCAACACGTCAAGTGATGAATACCATTAAAATTGATATGTTGGTTGTGCCACTTCGCGACGAATAGTGAGCAAAAATTATTTTAGTCCTATTAAAATAACGTAAATTTTAACCGCACTTCTCAATCAATGCAGTAGAGTGCGGTTTTCTTTTTTAAGATCAGTGAAAAAGCCTTTTTCTCTAGGTCAAAATATGCAAGAATAGTGAGCTTATTTTACAAATCGTGATCGAGATAGAGACACAAGGTTTTATCAATGAAAACAACAGCAGAAATTAGACAGTCATTCCTTGATTTTTTCCATAGCAAGGGGCATCAGGTTGTCGCAAGTAGTTCACTTGTACCTGAAAATGATCCGACATTGCTTTTTACCAATGCCGGTATGAACCAATTTAAAGACGTGTTCCTTGGTATGGACAAACGTCCTTACTCACGTGCGACAACTGCACAACGTTGTGTGCGCGCAGGTGGTAAGCATAATGACTTAGAAAATGTCGGTTATACGGCGCGTCACCATACTTTCTTTGAAATGCTCGGTAACTTCAGCTTTGGTGACTATTTCAAACATGATGCGATTAATTTTGCGTGGGAGTTCTTAACCTCTCCACAATGGCTCGGTTTACCAAAAGAAAAATTATGGGTAACCGTATATGAAACCGATAATGAAGCTTATGATATTTGGCATAAAGAAGTTGGTGTGCCAGCAGAGCGTATTATTCGTATCGGTGATAACAAAGGTGCGCCTTATGCATCAGATAACTTCTGGGCAATGGGTGATACCGGTCCTTGTGGCCCATGTACTGAAATTTTCTACGATCACGGTGATCACATTTGGGGAGGTCCTCCAGGCTCTCCAGAAGAAGATGGCGATCGCTATATCGAAATTTGGAACGTGGTGTTCATGCAATTTAACCGTCAAGCAGACGGCACAATGGAAAAATTACCACGTCCATCGGTTGATACGGGGATGGGTTTAGAGCGTATTTCTGCTGTATTACAGCATGTAAACTCTAACTATGAGATCGATATTTTCCAAAAATTAATTGCAAAAACAGCAGAAATCGTAGGAACAACAGATTTAACCAATAAATCATTACGCGTAATTGCAGACCACATTCGTTCTTGTTCATATTTAATTGCAGATGGCGTGATTCCATCAAATGAAGGTCGCGGTTATGTATTGCGTCGTATTATTCGTCGTGCAGTACGTCATGGCCACTTGTTAGGGGCAAAAGAAGTCTTCTTCTATAAACTTGTGCCGACTTTAATTGAAGTTATGGCGGAAGCAGGCAAAGAAGTTAAAGAAAAACAAGCCAATGTTGAAAAATTACTTCGTTTAGAAGAAGAACAATTTGCTCGCACATTAGAGCGCGGATTAAGCTTATTAGACGATGCGCTTGCTCAAGTGAAAGATGGTGTGTTATCAGGTGAAGTTGCCTTTAAACTTTATGATACTTATGGCTTCCCACTTGATTTAACTGCAGACGTATGTCGTGAGCGTGATATCGCAATTGATGAAGCAGGTTTTGAGCGTGAAATGGAAGCACAACGTTTACGCGCACAATCTGCAAGCCAATTCGGCATGGATTACAACAATGTTATTCGTGTAGAAGGTGAAACGAAATTTGAAGGTTATACTGAATCAGAATCTTTATCCAAAGTGACCGCACTTTTCCATGATGGGAAATCAGTAGACAGTATTACTGTAGGCCAGAGTGCTGTCGTCATTTTAGAAAACACGCCATTCTATGCGGAATCGGGTGGCCAAATTGGTGACAGTGGTTATTTAACCTCTCCAGGTATTCAGTTTAATGTAAAAGATACTCAAAAATATGGTCAAGTATTCGGTCATATTGGTGAGTTAGAACAAGGCAGTTTAAAAGTCGGACAAACAGTCAATGCGGTTGTGGATGCAGCAAGACGTCATCAAACGTCACTTAACCATTCTGCAACACACTTATTACACGCCGCATTGCGTCAAGTTTTAGGTCACCATGTAGTGCAAAAAGGATCGTTAGTGTCTGATACTGCATTACGTTTTGACTTTGCTCATCCGGAAGCGATTACCAAAGCACAGCTTAATGAAATTGAAACGTTGGTAAACCAAAAAGTGCGTGAGAATTTTGTAGTTCAAACGGACGTAATGGATATCGAAGCGGCAAAAGCGAAAGGTGCAATGGCGTTATTCGGTGAAAAATATGCTGATGTGGTACGTGTTTTAACAATGGGAGATTTCTCTGTTGAACTTTGTGGTGGCATTCATGCTAAACGTACCGGTGATATCGGTTTATTTAAAATTGTGGCGGAAACTGCAGTTGCAGCAGGTATTCGTCGTATTGAAGCGGTAACGGGTGAAAATGCAATTAATTGGTTACATAACCAACAACGTATTCTTACTCAAAGTGCAGATTTATTTAAATCTGACGTTAATACCCTTGTTGAGAAAATTCAGCAACTTCAAGATAAAGCGAAGAAAGCGGAAAAAGAATTACAAGGATTAAAAGAAAAAGCCGCAATGCAAGCAGGGTCCGATTTAGTGAAAAGTGCGGTTAAAATTAATAATGTTTCTGTAATCGTACATCAACTAGACGGAATTGAAACTAAATCGTTACGTGTGATGGTTGATGATTTAAAAAATCAACTTGGCTCAGGCGTAATTGTATTTGCATCTATTTTAGATGATAAAGTCAACCTCGTCGTTGGCGTAACAAGCGATTTAACTACTAAAGTGAAGGCTGGTGAGCTAGTGAATTTAATGGCTCAGCAAGTTGGTGGGAAAGGCGGTGGTCGCCCTGATATGGCAATGGCAGGAGGCTCCCAACCAGAAAATGTGAATCTAGCATTAACTGTCGCACAAAACTGGTTAAGCAATAATCTGTAGTACAAGCAGGTCGGTGGGATGCCGATCTTTACTTGATTGATAGGGATATCTAATAAATGCAAACTAAGGAGATAAAAGATGTTAATCTTAACTCGAAAAGTTGGCGAAAGTGTTCTCATTGGAGACGATATTTCTATCACGGTTTTGAGTGTACGTGGAAACCAAGTCAAACTCGGTGTGCAAGCGCCTAAAGAAGTATCCGTTCACCGAGAGGAAATTTACCAACGAATTCTGCAGTCAAAAGATGAACATATAGATGGGGCATCTTAGACCAACGAGTTTTATGAATGTTTTACATTCTATTTATAATTTAATTAACGTTTTTCAAAAAATTAAACCCATTGGTTTGCAAGATTTTAAAAATAACGGAATTTGAGTTATAAAGGTAGAGAAGGAACTTTTCCAACTTAAATCTATCAAAATTTAATAAATAATGACCGCACTTTTGTGTTACAGAAGTGTGGTCATTGGATATTTAAACAAAAAGGAAAATCAATGAAAGCAATTATTCCCGTAGCTGGTCTAGGCACCCGTATGTTGCCAGCAACAAAAGCGATTCCAAAAGAAATGTTAACGCTTGTGGATAAACCACTTATTCAATATGTTGTGAATGAGTGTGTTGCAGCAGGAATTAAAGAAATCGTGTTAGTTACACATTCTTCTAAAAATGCGATTGAAAACCACTTTGATACGTCTTTTGAGTTGGAAACAATGCTTGAGAAACGTGTTAAACGTCAACTTTTGGAAGAGGTTCGTTCTATTTGTCCTAAAGATGTAACGATCATGCATGTTCGTCAAGGGAATGCGAAAGGCTTGGGGCATGCGGTGTTATGTGGTCGTCCTGTCGTTGGAAACGAGCCGTTTGCAGTGGTGTTGCCTGATGTGCTTTTAGCGGATTTTACGGCAAATCAAAAGAAAGAAAATCTTTCAGCAATGATTAAACGTTTTAAAGAAACACAAGCAAGCCAAATTATGGTAGCGCCTGTTGCCGCTGATGAAGTGAGTAGCTATGGTATCGCGGATTGTGGTGGTGTAGAGTTAAAAGGCGGTGATAGCGTTAAGATTAATAGCATTGTTGAAAAACCATCTGTTGAAGAAGCTCCATCAAATCTTGCGGTTGTCGGTCGTTATGTATTCTCTGCGGAGATTTGGGATTTATTAGAAAAAACACCAGTTGGTGTGGGTGATGAAATCCAATTAACGGATGCAATTGATATGCTTATCGAGAAAGAGATCGTTGAAGCGTTCCATATGACAGGCAGAAGCTTTGACTGTGGTGACAAGATTGGCTATATGGAAGCCTTTGTCGAATATGGTCTTCGTCATGATAAGTTAGGTAAAGAGTTTAAAGCTTTCCTAAAAGATCTTGTAAAAACCTTATAATTGACTGAAACCACCGAAAGGTGGTTTTTATTTATATATTTGGATTACACAATATAAAAGATAAAAAAAGAAGGCATCTGATGATGCCTTCTTCTTTCTCTATAAACGAAATCTTAGTTATTTTTCGCTAATAAAGTGCGGTAGATAATACCACCTAAAATACCACCGATAATCGGTGCCACCCAGAATAACCATAATTGGTCGATTGCCCAAGAACCTTGGAATAGCGCAACAGCAGTACTACGCGCTGGGTTTACAGAGGTATTTGATACAGGAATGCTGATTAAGTGGATTAGGGTTAAACCTAAACCGATTGCGATTGGCGCAAAACCTGCAGCTGCATTTTTATGAGTTGAACCCATGATGATTAATAAGAAGAATGCAGTTAATAATACTTCTGCTACGAATACTGCTTCTAAAGAATAACCTTCTGGAGAATGTTCGCCGTAGCCGTTAGATGCGAAACCTGCAGTCACATCAAAGCCAGCTTTACCTGATGCGATAAGATAAAGTGCTGCACCCGCTACTAAACCACCAACTACTTGAGAAACGATGTATGGAAGGGCATCTTTCGCAGAGAAACGACCGCCAGCCACTAAACCAAGTGTTACAGCTGGGTTAAAGTGACCACCAGAAATGTGACCTACAGCGTAAGCCATGGTTAATACGGTTAAACCGAAGGCAAATGCAACGCCCACATAACCGATACCTAGGTTGACAGAAGCAGCAAAGATTGCACTACCACAACCACCGAAAACTAACCAAAATGTACCGAAAAATTCAGCAAAAAGTTTTTTTGACATAATAGACCTCAATATTAAACATGTCGTTATCTTCAAATAACAATAATGCATTGCGAATGCAACGGGTATTTAGTCAAAGGTAATGGTTTTTAGTTCTGCAAATTATTGTAAATGTTTGTAAGTGAATGTAAGGGAAATAGCATGCTATACTTTTAGCCGTCTAGATTGTCATTTTGCTTATTTTTCATTAAAATACGGATAAATTATCAGGTTATTTAAGGTGCATTATGGCAAACTGGGATGGCAAATATATTAGCCCTTATGCAGAGCATGGCAAAAAGAGCGAGCAAGTCAAAAAAATTACAGTTTCTATTCCAATTAAAGTATTGGAAATTCTGACAAACGAGCGTACGCGTCGTCAGTTAAAAAGTTTGCGCCATGCAACAAATAGTGAATTGCTTTGTGAGGCATTTTTACATGCTTTTACGGGGCAGCCATTACCGACTGATGCAGATTTAATGAAAGAACGCCATGATGAGATTCCTGAAAATGCCAAAGAGATCATGCGTGATTTAGGCATCGATCCTGAAAGCTGGGAATATTAATTTATCCTTTTAATCCTTCCAAAATACTGCATTCAGGGTAATCATTGCCCTGACAAGCGTTATGCCATCGTTCTAATTCCTCTACCATTTTTTGCAAGTGATGAATTTGCTCATTCAATGCTTTAATATGCTGCGTCGTAAGTGCTTTAACTTCTCGACTACTACGATTGGGATTATCCTGTAATTGCAAAAGCTGTTGAATTTGTTGGAGTGAGAACCCAACATCTCGAGAGTGACGAATAAAACGTAGTCGTTCTAAATCCTTTTCTTCATAATGGCGATAACCAGAAAGGCTTCTCTGTGCAGTCTTTAATAAGCCGGACTTTTCATAATCCCGAATTTGTTTACTTGATAAACCGACTAATTTTGCCACTTCACTAATGTTCATAAAAAATCCTTGACCTTAACCTTATGTTAAGGTTTATAGTAAGCTTAATTTCAATCTATATCAATAATTAAGGAGTAAATATGAAATCAATTACATTACATGTAACAGGAATGACTTGTGGTGGTTGTGTGAAAAGCGTCACTAGAGTATTGGAAGAGCTTAATGGCGTAGAAAAAGCCGTAGTGACACTTGATGACGGTAAAGCAGTAGTTACCTTTGATGAAAGTGCGGTCAGTATTCCACAATTAATTGAAACAATTGAAGACGCAGGTTTTTATGCAACAGAATAAAAAAATAGCCATTCAAATCGAGGGGATGACCTGCCAATCCTGTGCTAATAGGATTGAGAAGGTGTTGAATCGAAAAGATTTTGTCTCTGAAGCGGGTGTGAATTTTGCTGCGGAGGAAGCCCATGTAGTATTTGATTCATCTCAGGCTTCAGAACAAGATATTTTAACAATTATTCAAAAAGCGGGATTTAATGGCATTCTAAAGCAAAATGTGTTGCCTAGCACGCCCAATGAAACGAAGATTAGTCCACGTTTATGGTTGCTTTTGTTCATTAACATTCCTTTTTTAATCGGAATGATCGGGATGATGTTTAATCATCATTCTTGGATGATGCCGCCAATGTGGCAATTTGTTCTTGCGAGCATTGTGCAACTCTGGTTAGCCATTCCTTTTTATAAAGGTGCGATTGGTAGTATTCGAGGTGGTTTAGCCAATATGGATGTACTAGTGAGTACAGGTACGTTGGCGATTTATCTCTATTCAGTCTTTATGCTTTTTTATCATCAGTCAATGGGGCATGATGGCGCATCTCATGTTTATTTTGAAGCATCGGTGATGGTCATCGGTTTCGTCAGCCTTGGGAAATTTCTTGAGGAAAGAACGAAGAAACAAAGCTTAAATAGTTTAGGATTATTATTACAACTCACCCCAAAACAAGTGAGTGTTCAACGTGAAAATCGTTGGAAGACGATTTCTCTCGATCAAGTAAAAATAGGCGATATTTTACGAGCTAATCAAGGTGAACGTATTGCCGCGGATGGTATCGTTGAACAAGGGACAGGGTGGTGTGATGAAAGCCATTTAACTGGTGAATCTCAACCATTAGAAAAAATGTCTCAAAGCCCTGTGCTTGCAGGAGCAATGGTGACACAAGGTAGTCTTATTTATCGAGCTAATCAACTCGGCCAGCAAACGCTATTGGGCGATATGATGAAAGCGCTTTCCGAGGCGCAAGGTACAAAAGCACCCATTGCTCGTTTTGCTGATAAAGTTGCAGCTGTATTTGTGCCTGCCGTGTTGTTGATTTCCGGGATAACATTTGGATTAACCTGGTGGATAAAAGGAGATTGGGTTACCGCTTTAATTCATGCGGTTGCCGTGTTAGTTATCGCTTGTCCTTGTGCGTTAGGGCTTGCTACACCTGCTGCCGTAATGGTGGGAATGGGGAAAGCAGTCAATGCAGGGATTTGGTTTAAAGATGCGGCATCTATGGAAGAGGCAGCGCATGTGGATACGGTGGTATTAGATAAAACAGGAACGATAACTCAAGGAGAACTCAAAATTGCCGCTGTTTGGCAACCACAAAGTGCGGTCTATTCTGAGGAAGATTTATATCGCATTGCGGCTTCCGTTGAGCAAAATGCCAATCATCCTTTAGCTAAAGCGATAGTCCTGGCTGCACAGGAAAAATCACTTGAAATTCCGACCGCACTTTCAGTTCATTCAGAAGTGGGGCAGGGTATATCTGCTCACATTGACGGAATTGGTTTGGTTAAAGTGGGTAAGCCGACTTATTGTGACTTAACCTTACCAGATAATATGCCTCAAATTTGGCAAATTGCGAGTATTGTTGCGGTATCTGTAGATAGCAGTCCAATCGGTGCCTTTGCACTAGCTGATAGTCTAAAAGAGGATAGTTTGCAAGCGATTCAACGCTTACACCAACATAATATTGATGTGGTGATAATGAGTGGCGATCAGCAATCTGTCGTTGATTATGTTGCCCAGCAAGTCGGTGTTAAAACCGCACTGGGTAATTGTAGTCCACGTGACAAAGCTGCCTACATTGAGACATTACGTCAGCAAGGTAAAGTAGTAGCAATGGTTGGTGATGGTATAAATGATGCGCCCGCGTTAGCGATGGCTAATGTAAGCTTTGCGATGAAATCGGGGTCTGATGTTGCAGAGCAAACCGCATCGGCGACACTTATGCAGCATTCAGTCGATCAGTTAGTTGATGGATTAATGATTTCCCGAGCAACATTAAAGAATATCAAACAAAATTTATTCTTTGCCTTGATTTATAATGTGCTAGGTATTCCACTTGCGGCATTAGGCTACTTAAGTCCTGTTTTGGCAGGGGCAGCCATGGCAATGAGTTCGCTTTCTGTGTTATCCAATGCATTGCGATTAAAACGAGTGAAAATTAAATAAGAAAAAGGCGATATGAAAATATCGCCTTTTATTTTTGAATTAATGTTGTTTCCATAATGGAAGTTGAATCGTGACGGCAAGTCCGCCTAAATTGCTGGATTCAGCCCATACTTTTCCATTGTGCTCATTTACAACATTATAGACAATAGTTAACCCAAGTCCTGTTCCGCCAGTAGCTCGAGTTCTAGTTTCATCGACTCGATAGAATGGCTTAAAGATTTTATCAAACTCTTCTGGTGGTAGGCCTAAGCCATTATCATCTACTCGAATTTGTAGGCAATTATCATCCTGCTCATTTTTATGTAAATCAATGGTTAAGAAAATACGATCTTTCGTATATTTCAGTGCATTTCGAATAATATTTTCAATCGCACTGGTAAGCAAGCTTAGGTTGCCGTAAATCATATGTTTTTCAGGATGTAAAATAGAAATATTGACATCGCAGGCGATCTTGCGCTGCTCAGCTTCAAATAAGGCATCTTTGATCACATCATCCCAAAGCTGATTAATAGGAAATAAATTATGCTCCATTTGAGAATGCATTTGTTGGCGAGAAATGAGTAACAACTCGCTGATCATTTTATCCATTCGTTGTATTTCTTTCTCAATGCGTTTAACTGGTTCAATATCCCCTGTTTGATGACGAACCAGAGCAGTGGAAAGTTGCAAACGCGTCAACGGTGTTTTTAATTCATGAGAAATAGATGAAAGTAGATTGTGTTGGTTTGAAATCAGATTATCAATCGCAATCGACATCTTGTTAAAGCTTTGTCCTACTTCTCGTAATTCTTCTGGACCATGATTTGCTAATTCATTATCAACCTTAAAGTTTCCTAACGCCACGCTATTAGCCGCCTTTTGTAAATTGGTAATAGGTTTGACGATGGTATGCGTAAACCACCAAAGTAAAGGCGTTGTAATAATTAAGGTCAAGAGCAATAAGACCCAAGGGTGGTCAAGCATATATCGTAAAATTTCTTGTTGACCATTTGCTCTAGACACAAAGAATAATTCGGAGGCTTGGTCGGAATCACCAATATAGACTTTAAAGGGGCCTGCAATTTGAATATCTTTAAAGGTTTTACGTTGTGGTTGGGCAAAGTTACTTGACTCTTGGGCGAACTGAGCAATATGCATTCTTTCTTCGCCTAAAGCACCAAAAATTTCTTTTTCCGGCGTCATGATGACAGGACGAGCAGAGTCAAATTTATCGGTTGGAAGCACTGGTACGCCAGCGAGGATACCGGTGATTCTATTGTTACGAATGGATTCAACGAGTTTCTTTTGATAGCTCGATATTTCGTTTTGATTCAAGTCAGAATATAAGCGGCTATCAAAATAAGGAAGTGCGACTAAAAGGGCAGTCATAGCAAAGAATGCCAACCAAAAAACAGTAAATGTGCGTATCGTGAGCTGATTTAAGCTGAATTTCTTGATAAGCATTATTCACAAACCAACAAGTAACCACGACCACGTAGCGTTTTCAGCCATGGTAAGCCATTGTCTCTTTCTGGGAGTTTTTTGCGCAAATTTGACATATGCATATCAATCGAGCGATCAAAAGGAGAAAGGTGTTTGCCAAGTACATTCATGCTTAATTCTTCGCGAGAGACAATTTGTCCTGGACGAAGTACTAGTTTATGAAGTAGTGCAAATTCAGAGCCAGTTAGACCAAGATCTTGGCCTTTATAAGAAGCTTGCTGAAGACCTGAGTGAAGTACTAAGCCACAAAATTCCAATGTATTTTCTTCTGATGAAAGTGCGGTTGAATTTTGTATATTTTCTTTTTCTGCTGGCGTAGCACGACGTAAAATGGCTTTAATGCGAGCAACCAGTTCACGATCGTTAAAGGGTTTTGGTAAATAGTCATCGGCACCAAGTTCTAAGCCTAGAACACGATCGATCTCTTCGCCACGTGCAGTAAGCATCATCACAGGGACATTTGATGTTTGGCGAATTTTCTTGAGTGTTTCAATCCCGTTTAATACAGGCATCATGATATCTAATAACACTAACTGATGGCTTTCATTTAGCTTATCTAGCGCTTCTTGGCCATTATTGGCGACCTCGACTTCAAAACCTGTCAGTCGTAAAACTTCAGCAAGTAAATCTGTTAGTTCAATATCATCATCAACCAATAGAATTTTTGACATTTTCATTCCCTTGTAATACAACGAACCTGCTTGATATGACAAGCAGGTGTTATTTTTTAATGATTACCAGAATTTCCACCAGCTTTTCTTACCTGCATTTTCAGGCGTGCTGATAATAGTATTATTTTCATCTTGTTTTGCCACTTCTGGTAATGGCTTATCTAATTCTGCACTGCTTACTAAACCATTCTGATCGAATTTCACCGTAAATGTGTGTTGTTCAGGTTTTTGGTAAGAGTGTTGTTGTAAGAACACGTAATACCAAGTTAGGTTATTATAAGGATCGATTAAAACCGGTGTGCCAAGCAAATATTGTACTTGTTGTGCGGTCATGCCTGGTTTAACTTGCGCCACAGTCGCTGCTTCTAAATAGTTACCTTGTGGAACATCAATACGATAAACGACTTTTTGCACTGTTGAACAAGAAGTTAAACTTAATGCTAAAACAACTGCACCTAAAAATGTTCTTAATTGCATATTTTTTACCTTTTACTGCAAAATTATGTCGAATGATACCGAAACTTTATGATCTTGCCAAATTAATTATCGCACTTTAATGCTTTTTGAAGTTGATCTTTCAGATTTGGTGGTATCCCTTTGATTGTTAAAGTATCTGTGAGTGGATCCCATTCAATACGGTTATTTAATAAATCCGCATCAAAACTTAATGTCACACCTTTACCAGAACCTGAAA
Source organism: Parahaemophilus parainfluenzae (assembly GCA_001914055.1). GTDB lineage: Bacteria > Pseudomonadota > Gammaproteobacteria > Enterobacterales > Pasteurellaceae > Haemophilus_D > Haemophilus_D parainfluenzae_V. The sequence goes on from MKXX01000009.1 coordinate 205,556, forward strand.
ATTTCGTTAATGTTTTTAAGGCTGAACGTACTGGTGGAATGGTTTCCTCCAAGCCGTAATCTTGCTCTTCTGTAAAGGTGACAAAAGGGCGCTCGTTTAGAGTCGGCAAATTCGCTGAAAGTTCAGTTAAGGCAATTTCATCACCGCTTGCTAATTGACCTTTACAGTATTCAAATACCTGTTTTTTCACTGCTTGAGTTTGTTCTTTGCTCAATTCACCTTGTTCACAGTAGTCACTGACTGCCTGTAATAGGCATTGGTTTTGAACTTGCGGATTTAAACCTTCTTCTGCACCTAAGAAATCCATAAAGAAGTCACTAATTTTACGACCAACACGACCTTTAATAAAAGTAAGGTAGCGATTTGAGTTTGCGTTTACTTGCAAATCCGTTAAGTTGATACGTGCCGCAATATCAAATTGTGTAATATCTAAGTATTCCGTACGGCGAATTTCAAGATTTTCGTCAACTAACATGCTGATACGACTATCTAATAGTGCGATGAATAGGTAATCCGTCGCTAAAAAGTTATATTGGCATAGGATAAGCGTACCGCTGTCTGCAAAATTATATTTGCCCAATTCTTGCGCTAATAATTTTGTGGATTGTTGGCTGAAATTTAAAAAGTTGATTTCATTTTCTAATAAGCGATTCAGATCTTGTGCAAAAATGGAATTCTCTTGGAAGACACCAAATGCTTTGCCTTTATTTTGATAACCTTGATGTAATTGCAACATCATTTGTTCGACTTCCGGCGTAATGGTGAGAAGTTCATCACGCAACACGCTTTCCATCGTAGTGGTTTCATTTTCAGCGTGTTTAACTAATTGATGTAGCACGATTTGATTAACCGTAATGCTCATAATTTTTTCCTTCGTAAAATTTACCTTAAATTATAACCGCACTTTTTAAGCAAGAAAAAAGAAATTATTCAGATTGGGCAAATTATCGGGTATGATATGAGAAGTTTTTTTGTATTTAGAACAGGCTTAAACATTCCAAATGGCTCAACATTCAAAGTATTCCGATGGGCAAGTTAATGCCATCATTAACGACATGATTAGCGTACTTGAAACTCACAAAGCACCCGTTGATCTTTCGCTTATCGCTTTAGGCAATATGGCCAGTAATTTATTGACCACTAGCGTGCCAGCCGCACAGCGTGAAGCATTAGCACAAGCCTTTGCCAACTCTCTAATGAATTCGGTAAAAATAAAATAAAATGTTTTGGTTTAAAAAGAGCAAATTCAACGGGCGTGAATACCGTGAAGAAACCTCACGAAAAATTTCGTGGGGACATTGGTTTGCTTTTTTTAACATTATCATCGCAATTCTTATTGGCAGTCGTTATGCCTTTCTCATTGATTGGCCCGACACATTACTCGGCAAAATTTATTTCTTCATCAGCTTATTAGGCCATTTCAGCTTTTGTGTTTTTGCCTTGTATTTGCTGGTTATTTTCCCGCTGAGTTTCATCATCAAAAATCACCGCACTTTTCGTGGATTAACGGTAATTATTGCCACGATTTGCACCACATTACTGCTGTTTGATACAGAAGTTTTTAACCGCTTTAATATCCACCTTTCTTCTATTGTTTGGAATTTGTTAGTGAACCCTGAAAAGGGCGATCTCTCACGGGATTGGCAAATTTTCTTTGCGCCAATGCCGATTATTTTGCTAATCCAAATGCTTTTCTCCCGTTGGAGTTGGGAAAAATTACGTAGCTTAGAACGTCAGAAATGGCTGAAGAAAGTGGGATTAGTGCTGACTTCCACGTTTGTCGCGACACACTTAATTTACGCTTGGGCGGATGCATTTTTATATCGTCCGATTACTATGCAGCGTTCAAACTTCCCACTTTCTTATCCTATGACCGCAAGAACCTTTTTGGAAAAACAAGGGTTTATTAATGCGGAAACATACTCACAGCGTTTAGAGCAAGAAGGGCGTTTAGATGCATTAAAAATTGATTATCCGAAAAAAGATCTTCAGTTTGAGCAAGTTGAAAACAAACCAAATATTCTCGTGATTACCGTTTCAGGCTTACGTTATGATGCGCTAACGAGCGAGAAAATGCCTAAATTGTTTGAGTTTGCCACAAGCTCTACTCAATTTACGAATCATTACAGCAGCGGCAATACGAATAATGCCGGCTTAGTAGGCTTATTCTATGGGCTGAATGCAAATTATACGGACAGTATTTTGAGTAATCACACACCGTCGGTATTAATTAAAAAGCTACAAGACGAGAAATATCAATTTGTTGCTTATTCGTCTACGGCATTTAAAGATAGCTTATTTAAACAAGCCTTGTTCCGTAATGTGAAATTACCTAAAGTGAAAGCCTCTTCGCCAAAAGAAGCGATAAATAGCGTTTTATCTCTCTTAAAAGAGGATAAACCTTGGTTTGCTTATGTGGATTTAGATGTTGCGGATCAAGCGGAAGAAAATTACACCAAATCGCTTGCGGAGATTGATCAACAAATTGATGACACTTTAGCATCAGTTTCCTTAGATAATACGATTGTTATTATTACGGCAGAGCATGGTAAAACGTTTAATAAACTGGATGAAAAAGCACAAGAAAACTATTTCGGTCGTGATGAAATCCAAGTGCCATTTATTGTTTACTGGAAAGATTTGCCGGTACAAGAAGTGACAAATTTAACAAGCCATACCGATTTATTGCCAGCATTGATGTCATCGATCTTTAAAGTGAAAAATCCAATTTCGGATTATGCACAAGGTCGCAATTTATTTGAGCTTAATGGCGATCCTTGGGTGTTGGCGTCGAATTTCCGTTGGAATGTCATTATTCAGCCGGATGGCACACAGTATCATATTGATCGCAAAGGAAACTATAAGAAATTTGACCGCACTTATACTGAGCAATCTTCAAGCCGTCCACCGCTCGGCTTGTTCTTAGATGTCTTTAAACAAGAGCGTTCTTTTGTCAATAAATAGATAGCTTTTTTGTGCTTAAAATCTTATACTTTGCACTCAGTTGAAAGACTGAAAAGATGTTATTAATTAAAATCTGCGAATTTTTCATAACATTGCAAACAATTCACAATAGACCCGATCCTTATTGGGTTTGCTTTTCAATTAATACACTTCTCGTCTCTCTTTTCCTTTCTTTTTTGGCGGAGTTATTATGAGAAATCACGTTCGTAGCTTTAAAACGTTTATTCGAGACGAAATCATTAAAAAAGGTGGCTGGGTTAATGCTCATGCTCACGCAGATCGTGCTTTTACAATGACACCCGAAAAAATTGGCATTTACCATAATAGTAATCTTCAACAAAAATGGGATTTAGTGGACGAAGTTAAACGTACATCCAGTGTTGATGATTATTATGCCCGTTTCTGTCAATCGATTGAGCTGATGATTTCCCAAGGGGTGACGGCATTTGGTACTTTTGTGGATATCGACCCGATTTGTGAAGACCGAGCCATCATTGCTGCACACAAAGCTCGCGAAGTTTATAAGCATGACATTATTTTGAAATTTGCGAATCAAACCTTAAAAGGGGTCATTGAGCCAGAAGCACGCAAATGGTTTGATATTGGCTCTGATATGGTGGATATGATTGGTGGCTTGCCTTATCGTGATGAGCTGGATTATGGTCGCGGTCTTGAAGCAATGGATATTCTGCTTGATGCAGCTAAATCTCGCGGCATTATGTGTCATGTGCATGTGGACCAATTTAACTCTCCGAAAGAAAAAGAAACAGAACAGCTTTGCGATAAAACTATCGAGCATGGTATGGAAGGTCGAGTTGTGGCAATCCATGGAATTTCCATTGGTGCACATAGCAAAGAATATCGCTATAAACTTTATGAAAAAATGCGTCAGGCAAAAATGATGATGATTGCTTGTCCAATGGCGTGGATTGATAGTAACCGAAAAGAAGATTTGATGCCTTTCCATAATGCCTTGACACCTGCAGATGAAATGATTCCAGAAGGGATTACAGTCGCGTTAGGTACGGATAATATCTGTGATTACATGGTGCCACTTTGCGAAGGGGATTTATGGCAAGAACTAAGCTTACTTGCTGCGGGCTGTCGTTTCCCACATCTTGATGCGATGGTTGATATTGCCAGTATCAACGGACGTAAAGTGTTAGGTTTAGAGCCAGTTTAATCCTAAAATTAGATAGAAGTGCGGTCATAAAATAAAACGTTTTGTGGCCGTTTTTATTTATAAGATAAAACAGAAATAATGCTAATTTGACTAATTTAAAAAAGACTTTAAGAAAAGTGGTGGGCGATACCGGTCTCGAACCAGTGACCCCCTCCTTGTAAGGGAGGTGCTCTCCCAACTGAGCTAATCGCCCGATGCACCTGAAAAGGTATTCGGATTTATTTAAACACTAAAATTAAGTGGTGGGCGATACCGGTCTCGAACCAGTGACCCCCTCCTTGTAAGGGAGGTGCTCTCCCAACTGAGCTAATCGCCCACATAAGAAAAGCGTTTAAATAATGGGAAAGTTTGAGCGGAAAGAACACTTTATGAAAGTGGTGGGCGATACCGGTCTCGAACCAGTGACCCCCTCCTTGTAAGGGAGGTGCTCTCCCAACTGAGCTAATCGCCCGCTTGGTCAAACTTTTACAACATTAAAGTCTACTTTGGAAAAAGTGGTGGGCGATACCGGTCTCGAACCAGTGACCCCCTCCTTGTAAGGGAGGTGCTCTCCCAACTGAGCTAATCGCCCTTAATGTTGTGGATTGGCATTATAAGTATAATGAGATTTCAGTCAATATATTTTTATGAAAAAGCGTCTAGTTGTTGCAAAAATAGGCATAAAATCAGATTTTTTATTTAGAAGTCACGCAAGTCGTAGTAAAATAAAGGTAATTTTTGTAAATGAATAGGTTATTAAGAAAATGAAAATTGATCCTCCTTTTGAATTAGATCCTAATGTAAAAGTACGTACGCGTTTTGCCCCAAGTCCAACAGGTTATTTGCACGTGGGTGGCGCACGTACAGCTCTTTATTCTTGGTTATTTGCAAAACATAATAACGGTGAGTTTGTATTACGTATTGAAGATACCGATTTAGAGCGTTCTACACCGGAAGCAACAGCAGCAATCATTGAAGGGATGGAGTGGTTAAACCTTGCTTGGGAGCATGGTCCTTATTATCAAACCAAACGCTTTGATCGTTACAATCAAGTGATTGATGAAATGATTGAGCAAGGCTTGGCTTATCGTTGCTATTGCTCTAAAGAGCGCCTAGAAGAATTACGTCATACACAAGAACAAAACAAAGAAAAACCACGTTATGACCGTCATTGTTTACATGATCACAATCATTCAGCCGATGAGCCACATGTTGTACGTTTTAAAAATCCAACAGAAGGTTCAGTCGTGTTTGATGATGCCGTGCGTGGTCGTATTGAAATCAGCAATAGCGAATTAGATGATTTAATTATTCGTCGTACAGACGGTTCACCAACCTACAACTTCTGTGTGGTGGTAGATGACTGGGATATGGGCATTACTCACGTTGTGCGTGGTGAAGACCACATTAACAACACCCCTCGTCAAATTAATATCTTAAAAGCGTTAGGCGCACCAATCCCGGTATATGCGCACGTTTCCATGATTAACGGTGATGATGGCCAAAAACTCTCAAAACGTCATGGTGCGGTAAGTGTGATGCAATATCGTGATGACGGTTATTTACCTGAAGCCTTAATTAACTATCTTGTTCGTTTAGGTTGGGGCCATGGTGACCAAGAGATCTTTACTCGTGAAGAAATGATTAAATTCTTCGAATTAGATCATGTGAGTAAATCTGCAAGTGCATTTAACACAGAAAAATTATTGTGGTTAAACCATCATTACATTCGTGAGTTACCACCTGAATATGTGGCAAAACACCTTGCATGGCACTATAAAGATCAAGGTATTGATACCTCAAATGGTCCAGCGCTAACTGAAATTGTGACAATGCTTGCAGAACGTTGTAAAACCTTAAAAGAAATGGCATCAGCAAGCCGTTATTTCTTCGAAGAGTTTGAAAGTTTTGATGACGCAGCGGTGAAGAAACACTTTAAAGCAGCGGCGATTGAACCACTTGAAAAAGTAAAAGAAAAATTGGCCGCACTTTCTAGCTGGGATTTACATTCTACGCATGAAGCGATTGAACAAACCGCTGCTGAATTAGAAGTGGGGATGGGTAAAGTCGGGATGCCATTACGCGTGGCTGTAACAGGCTCAGGTCAATCACCTTCTATGGATGTGACATTAGTGGGTATCGGTCGTGAACGTGTGTTAGCGCGTATCCAACGAGCCATTGATTTTATTAAATCTCAAAACGCTTAATATTTAGGCTGATAAGCGGGATTTGATTATTTCAATATTGACAGTTTATCAGCCGAAATTTATCATATCTTGCATTATTTGGGGATATAGCTCAGTTGGGAGAGCGCTTGAATGGCATTCAAGAGGTCGTCGGTTCGATCCCGATTATCTCCACCAAATTTAAAACCTTGAAACTTAAAGTGAGTTTCAAGGTTTTTTCTTTATGGCAAATCTACATTTCTTTTAGGTAATTCAAGCCTAATCCATTCATTTGTCGCATAATCCAACTTTGTTTTTTACGAACTAACGCACTAGGCTTATTCACTTTATAGATAATGGGATTCGGTAAAACTGCAGCGAGTAATGCTGCTTCTGATTGAGTTAAATTTTTCGCTGATTTTTTGAAGTAATAACGGCTGGCTGCTTCCACACCAAAGATGCCATTACCAAATTCTGCGATGTTCAAATACACTTCTAAAATACGTTCTTTGGACCAAAAGATTTCCATTAATGCCGTTGTGGGAACTTCTAAGCCTTTACGAAACCAACTTTGTCCATGCCAGAGAACGAGGTTTTTTGCTGTTTGTTGCGAAATCGTTGAAGCGCCTCGGGTTCGGCGAGATTTTTCATTAAATTTAAAGGCCTTTTGAATTGCCTCAAAATCAAAGCCCCAATGGTTTGGAAATTTTTGATCTTCAGCGGCAATCACCGCGAGCTGCATATTCGGTGAGATTTCATCAAGGCTCACCCAATCGTATTTGATTGAATAGCTGAAATCCAACTGTAATAAGTGCCCGATTTTTTGCTGTACCATATAGGCAGAGAAGGGGACAGGGATAAAGCGGAAGCAAATGAAAAACACCAGGATTGCGAGAGAAAAACGCCACGCAACCCGTTGCCAATTTTTTTTCCACCAAAATGGGTGAAAAAGATGTAAAAGTGCGGTCAAAATTCGCTTAGTTTTTTGCAGCTTGCTCATCGAGTTGGCTTTTCACCCAGTTTATAAAATCCGGATCCATTGTTTTGAGCATATTAGAACCACGCGTAATGGTTGCTGCACTGGTATTGAGATTTTGTTGAATCTCTCGTTGTGAGAGATTTTTATCCAATAACTGTGCCACGATTTGTAAACGTAACCCCACCGCATCACGTTCATCTGGCGTGAGCAGAAGCGTTAAGAAATCTTGTGCTTTTCCTTGTTCAAATGCGGTTTGCAAGGTCGCGAGGAAAGCATTCCATTGTTCTAAATTGCGACTAATATACATATCAACAACCCTATACTATTAAACTAGTGCGACTAGTATAGCCGATCGTATTCCTCTTTGCTAAAGGTTTGTAATTTTTCTTTGTCTTGTAGGTTTTGATAGTAAAAATCGTAAGTTAATACGTTTTGAACATAACCTCGAGTTTCAAAGAATGGAATGGATGCAATAAATTCATCCATAGCCAATTTACCATTGGCTCTCGCAAGCCATTTTTCTACACGGCTTGCACCCGCATTATAGGCAGAGGCGATCAAAATTCGGTTATTAGGGTATTTAGCATTTAACTCATTTAGGTGAGCCGTACCGAGTAAAATATTATTAAGCGGTTTGAATAAATCTAACTCACCATTATAAGGAAGTTGTTGATTTTCTGCTGTTTTTTGTGCAGTACTCGGTAATAACTGCATTAATCCTCGAGCATTTGCGGAAGATTGTGCCATTGGATTCCAAGCACTTTCTTGGCGAGCGATTGCCATGGCGAAGGTTTTAGTTACACGATTATCCACAATAGCTTGAGGTTCCGTTGCGCTGAGATTCACATTACTGAGGGCAATATCAAAATATTGACTGTAAGCATTTGGTAAGCGTAAGTCGATATAATCCCATGCTTTCGCAATAATCGAGCCATCTACGCCTAATTCAAACCAATTTTGTTCATTTGCATATTGGCTTAACGTAAGTTGTTTCTCTTGCGGTAATTTTTCTAATAGAGAACGCCAACGTTGTTTGGCTGCGCCTAATCGATCTAATTGACGCAGTTCTGCAATCTCAGCTAATTCAGTAGCATACTTCTCTTGGATATTGGACTCTTGAGGAATTTTAGGCATTTCCAGTTTGTAGGAATGTCCTAATTTGACCGCTGCCAACATTGGATAAAACCCACGTTCTTTCGATAAAGCTTCTAATCGTTGTTTCGCATCTTTATCGGATGCTTGAGCAGCTATTTTAGCCATCCAATAACGCCATTCTTGTTTTTGCTTCGCTTCATCTGAAAGGGCATTCAACCAACCTAATAAATCCGTTTGTTGCCAAATAGCCGTACGCAAACGACGTTCAATGAGATTATCTGCGTTGAGTTTGAGAAGTTCTTGATCGCGCCATTGCACAAAATTAGGACTTTCATTATCAAAGAAACGGTTAATAAAGGCGATTTTCCAATCACGTAATTCAGCTTCGTTTAATTGCCAAGTCTTCGCCCATTGCTCGTAAGGGGTGAATGTCGGCTCATTCATATTTTCTGGAATGGTCCGCAAATAACGAGCAAAACCTAGCACTACGACAAATTTATTGATGATTTTATTCGTATTACCATCAATTAATGGCAATGACTCAGCGAGTGTTTTCAAATTGGCTGGATTTTTTAAGAGATCCTGATAAAGCGCTAAATGAGCGGCTACTTGCTCATCTTTTTTAGCGTTCTCAATTTTTTCTAACTCTTTAGCGAGTATTTCGAGGCCTTTCGCGTCATTTTTACCAAAGAGCATTTCCGCTTTTTGATAGATTTTCTCTTCAGTGCGTCCACCTTGTGAATACCAAGCAGCCCAGAGTTGAGCATCATTAGGAAGTTCAGCATTATTAAGCCAAAGTTGTTCATATTCAGACAAAATAGCCGATTTATTCTTGTCATTTGATTGGTTTTCTGCCGTTTGACTAGTATTGGATGCTTCTACTTGATATTTTGCTGTAAGCACGGCAATTTGTGTTTCTAAATTATTAGGCGTGAGTTTGGCGAGTGCTTGAGTATCTTCAGCATTGGTTAATAATGTAAAAATGCTTTGTTCTAATTTTCCGCGTAGAAAATGAGAGGCGTGCTGTTGAATAAATTGTTCAATGTCTGTTCGCAATGCATTCACTTCTTCACGAGGCGTATCGCGATTAACGGTTTTTATACGTGCATCTAAATAAGCCGCTATAGCATCAGTTTGCAATGGATAACCTTGTAAAGAATCAATAAGTCCAAGAAATAATTTAGCATTATTAGAAACATGATTATTTTTGACCGCACTTTTTAGGAGCGACTCTAATTGTAGAAAAGTTGCACGTTGTTCAATCAGCTTTAATTCATGAGCGTGCTGTTGTTGTGCCCATTTGGCTTGTTCTTCTGCAAGGTTAATTTGTGGCGCTGTTTCATTTTTGCTTTTATGGGCATGCTGATTAGCCAAAGCTGAGCCTGAAAGTGCGGTTAAAATTAATAACGAAATTGTCGTGTGTTTAAGTGCTCGCATAGGAGATTCCATATAAAGAGAAAGACGGATATTTAGATCCGTCTTTGAGTGTAGAGTTCGTTTTATTTAGAAAACTTTTTTGAAAGGCTTCACAATCACATCACCGTAAACGCCAGCTTCAACATAAGGATCTTGTGCCGCCCAGTCTTTTGCTGCCGACAGGCTTTCGAATTGAGCAATCACTGTCGAGCCGGTAAAGCCAGCTTCGCCTGGATTTTCATCGTCAATGGCAGGATTGGGACCGGCTGTTAATAAACGACCTTCTGCTTGTAATTGTTTTAAACGAGCAAGATGCTGCTCACGTACTGAAAGACGTTTTTCTAAACTGCCAGGAAGATCTTGGGCAAAAATCACGTAATACATCATTTATCCTTTTAACAATTTAATTCTTCGATAGAGGCTAATGCACGTTCTAGTTCAAGATTACCTTCACGTGGAATAGCGCGGGATTTACCGTCTTTCCCAACCGCGACAAAGGTAAATACGGCATCTGTCACGCAGTAACGTTCCCCAATTGGTTCACTGGCAACTTTTTTCACCCATACTTCTACCTTGATTTTAATAGAAGAACGTCCCACGCTGAGGCATTGACCATAACAACATACCACGTCACCGACAGCGATAGGTTTGATGAAATTCATACTTTCTACGGCAACAGTGACCACACGGCCATGAGCGATTTCTTTGGCAAGAATTGCTCCGCCCATATCCATTTGGGACATAATCCAGCCACCGAAAATATCGCCATTGGCGTTGGTATCTGAAGGCATCGCTAGGGTACGTAGTAATAATATGCCTTTAGATTGACGACCTTCTTTATCAGTAAGATTTGAAATCATTATTTTTCCCCATCATTTTTTTGATCATCTTTAGGTAAGTAACGGTAAATATAAGCGCCGCTGACGATTGTTGCAACAAAGGTCATACCAAGTAAACCAAAAGATTTGAAATCAACCCAAACATCTTCAGACATATTTTGGCTGATATAAATATTTACAAGCATACACAGAATGAAAAATCCTGCCCAGCCTAAATTCAATTTGTTCCACACATTATCCGGTAATTGGATTTCTTTGCCTAATAACTTTTTTACCAGTGGCGTATTGAATTGGAATTGTGCAACCAATAAAACAATGGCAAATAAGGCATTAATAATCGTGACTTTCCATTGTAGGTATTTGATTTCATTGAAATAGGCAGTGAGCAAACCAAAAAAGACGACAGCAATCGCCATGATTTTTTGTTGTTTCTCAATCACGCCATATTTCAGTTTTAGTACAACCATCTGAATGATGGTCGCGATCACTAAGACAATAGCTGCTTCACGCACCCCAAACATTTTGTAGGTGATGAAAAAGAGAACAAGAGGAATAAATTCAAGAAGTTGCTTCATATTATGCCTTCATAAATAAGCTGTAAAAACGGTAAGTAAATACCAAAATAAACATTTGAAATAATGCAACCAAGATACCAACGATAGCACTTAAAAATGATGAACCCAAGATTGCACCAATGGTATTCACCACTAAAGGAAGAAGTAAATAAGTGAGCAAGGCATAAATAATTAATACGCCATTACGTTTAATACCTGCACGCCACACCTGTAAAGCACTTTGCCCGATAGATTGATTTGCGGCAATGTAATGCACAGGCGATAAGCATAGGCGAACAAAGAAAAATAAACCAAATACCATTGAAACAAAGGCTAGAGGGGAGAGGGCATTTTTGCTTAAAAATGAGCTCATGACATCCGCTATACCAAAGAGAAGTGGCAAGCTCATAAAAATATCTAAAACGACCACACCTAAAAAACGACGCAATGTAAGCATGAGACCTTGATTAATCGGATTTTCATTTTGCAGACTAATATGATGAATGGTTGCAATACCGAAGGTCGCAATAAAAGACATCAATAATTGTTGGAATAAAAAAGATCCAATCAGTGCAGTTGGCTCCACTTTGCTCAATGCATCAATAATATCCTGTTGTGATGGATTAGGATTATCACCCAAACTCGGCATTGGGACACTGACTAGTGCATTAATCAATTGTGAGATGACGAAAATACCAATGAAAATCAGCACGGTTTTTCGCTGATTACGCATAAAGTTGAGGCTATCTTGAAAAATCTGAGTAAAATTAATTTGCATACTATATCCCACAATAATAAAACCCCGATTATACAGGGTTTATTGTTTTTTTCATAAAATCAGGTTATTTAATGGTGATTTCATTTACCATTTTCAAGAGAGAATATCGTTTTATTCATAAGCATAGCCATTAGGCGGTAGCAACTTACCATCTAAATAAGCTTGATTTTCAATCAGTTTTAATCGCTCTTCAATAAACCATTTAATCACTAAAGGATAAATATTATATTCCTGTTCACGCGTACGAAGTTCAATTTCCTCGACGGTATCACCAGGGAAAATAGGCACTTTAGCTTGTAACACAATGGCACCACCATCGATCTCTTCATTGACAAAATGCACAGTTGTACCGTGTTCGCTGTCGCCATTCTCAAGTGCTCTTTGATAAGTATGTAACCCAGGATATTTTGGCAGAAGGGAAGGATGAATATTTAAAATTTTCCCAGTAAAACGTTGTGTGAATGGCTTGGTTAAGATTTTCATGTAACCGGCTAACACAATGAGATCAATATTGAGAGCGTCTAAATAATCCCCTATAGCCTTATCCATAGCGGGATTGGAACTAAAATCTTGGTGCAAAAAAACTCGGCTAGGAATGCCCGCACTTTCAGCGCGTTCTAAGCCAAATGAATCGATTTTATTACTGATGACAGTTACAATCTTTCCTGGAATAAACCCAGTTTGACAAGCCTCAATTATTGCTTGAAGATTTGATCCTTGCCCTGAAATCAGGACGGCAATTTTTTTCATATTATTCTATATAAAAGAAGGGCGAACCTTTCATTTTGAAATTTTCGCCCTGAAATGGAAAAGTAAAATTATTTAATGATAACTTGTGGTTCGTTATCTGTCGCACTTTCGATATGACCGATTAACCAGGCATTTTCACCCGATTGTTTTAAAATCGCTAAAGCGGTTTCTACTTCTGATTGTGGTAATGCAATCACCATACCAACGCCACAGTTGAACGTACGGTACATTTCATAGGTTTCGATGTTGCCTTTTTCTTGTAACCATTTGAACACGGGTTGCCATTCCCAACTGCTTTCATCAATAACAGCTTTGGTATTTTTCGGTAATACACGAGGGATATTTTCCCAGAAACCGCCGCCGGTTAAGTGTGCGATAGCATGGACTTCCGTTTGTTTGATTAAGGCAAGAACAGATTTTACATAGATTTTTGTCGGTGCAAGCACTTGTTCACTTAATGGACGACCATCTAATTGCTCAGTGGCTGGATTGACGTCAGCAACATCAATGACCTTACGAATTAAAGAATAACCATTTGAATGCGGACCACTTGAGCCAAGTGCGATTAAAGCATCACCGACTTTAACTTGACTACCATCAATGATTTCTGATTTTTCGACCACTCCCACACAGAAACCTGCAAGGTCATAATCACCAGCGTGGTACATACCCGGCATTTCGGCGGTTTCACCACCGACTAATGCACAACCCGATTGCACACAGCCTTCGGCGATGCCTTTGACCACATCAGAAGCAACATCCACATCAAGTTTGCCCGTAGCGTAGTAATCTAAGAAGAATAAGGGCTCTGCACCTTGCACGACTAAATCGTTAACACACATTGCAACCAAATCAATACCGATGGTATCGTGTTTTTTTAAGTCAATGGCTAAACGTAATTTGGTGCCTACACCGTCTGTACCGGAAACAAGGATAGGTTCTTTATATTTGCCTGGAATGGCACATAATGCACCAAACCCACCTAATCCCCCGATGACTTCAGGACGGGTGGTTCGTTTTACGTGTGGTTTAATACGTTCAACTAATTCATTACCGGCATTAATATCCACGCCTGCATCTTTATAACTTAATGATGGTTTGCTCACAATGTTATCCTATATTTTTAGGTTAAATGATAAAACGGCGTGATTGTATCAGATTAAGCAAACGTTTGCGATAGTGATTTAATTGGGTTTTAATTAAAAAAAATAACCGCACTTTATTTTAAAGGATAAAGTGCGGTCAATTTCTAAAAAGTTTTTAGCGATTCGCTAATTCAAAAATCATCGCTTCAGCTTGGCAGCTAAATGTAAAGCGAGCTGTTAAATTTACGCCATTTTCAGTTTCGGTAATTTCACTTTTAATCTCGCAAGGATCGCTTTCTGTTTTGCGAGCTTTTTCAATGAAACGATTAAGTGCTGCTTCAGCTTCAGCTTTATTCGCATAGGTCTGATGAATATCAACAGAACAATCTGAACCGTCAATAATCGTACCCACATCAACACAACTACAAGTGAGAGATTCTTCTGCTTTGCATGTTACTGTCATAGGATTTCCTTATTTAAAATTAAGATTGGTTCTATTCTAGCATTTTTAAAACGCTCTGCCAAAGTAGCCACATTTTTTTAATTTAAATATCATTTATTTATCACTGGTCGGAACACTTTAAAAGTAATCTAAAATAATTTGCACTCCATTTATTGGAGTTTTAGAATCTCGCGGCTTTTTTCATTATTATTAATAACAAAAGGTTCCAAATGACAAAATTTAATAAAACGCTATTAGCAATGACCACATTGTTAGCAGCAAGCGGTGCAAATGCAGCCGCATTCCAATTAGCAGAAGTTTCTACATCAGGTCTTGGTCGTGCTTATGCGGGTGAAGCAGCAATTGCTGATAATGCTGCAGTGGTTGCAACTAACCCTGCATTAATGAGCTTATTCAAAAGCAATCAATTCTCTGTGGGTGGCGTTTATGTAGATTCTAAAATTCATATGAGTGGCCCTGTTACAGTTAATGCGCTAGGTCGTACTGTTGCGGTAGGTTCTGCAGATCATAACAGTGTTGTTCCTGGTTCATTGATTCCGAATATGTATTTTGTGGCACCAATTAATGACAAATTTGCCATTGGTGGTGGTATGAATGTGAATTTTGGATTAAAAAGTGAATATGAATCAGATTACAACGCGGGGGTATTCGGCGGTAAAACGGATTTAAGTGCGATTAACCTAAATTTAAGTGGTTCATATCGTATTTCTCAAGGTTTAACTGCTGGTGTGGGTTTAAATGCAGTTTATGCCAAAGCAGAAGTTGAGCGTCGTGCAGGTATTTTAAGTGATGCAGTGAAAAATGCTGCACCATTAGTTCCTGCATTAGTGAGAGCTGGACGAATTTCACCAAACGCGGCAGCTTCTTTAGCAAAATTACAAGGTGTGAACAAAGAAACTGTATTAACCCACTTACAAGATAAAAATGCATGGGGTTTTGGTTGGAATGCAGGTTTAATGTATGAGTTCAACGAAAATAACCGTGTTGGTTTAGCCTATCATTCAAAAGTTGATATTGACTTTGAAGATGATAACGCCGTGAGTGCAGGTCGTACTATTCGTGGGCAAGGCCCTGCTGCAGGTGGGTTAACATTACACTTACCCGATTATTTAGAATTATCAGGTTTCCACCAAGTTACAGATAATTTGGCATTACACTACAGCTATAAGTTTACACACTGGAGCCGTTTCAAAGAGTTACACGCAACCTTTAATGACGGTGAGCTTGCTTTCCATAAAGATGAAAAATACCGTAGCAATTCTCGTTATGCATTAGGTGCAACCTATAATGTAAATGATAAATTAACGCTTCGTGCCGGTATTGCTTATGATGAAGCTGCAGCACCAACAGAGCATGCAAGTGCATCGATTCCAGATACTGATCGTATGTGGTATAGCGTAGGGGCAACTTATAAATTTACTCCTAACCTTTCTATTGATGCGGGCTTTGCACACTTACGTGGTAAAAAAATTCACTTTACCGAAAGCCAATCAATTGGTGGTTTAGCGACAGTAACAGCGAATTATACCTCTAAAGCAAGTGCTAATCTTTACGGTTTGAACTTAAACTACAGTTTCTAATTTGTAAAAAATTTAGCATAATACGCAGCACACCGAATGTATGTTTGGTGTGCTTTTTTCTTATATTACGCCATAAAAAACGAGAGAAAAATGACCGCACTTTTTTATGCTTATATGGAATCACCTATTGGTCGATTATTAATGCTTTCTGATGGTGAAAACCTCACAAATTTAGATTGTGAATTAGAACAAACCACGCCAAATCCAAATTGGATTTTACGAGACGATTTACCACTTTTTGAAAAAGTGCGCAGCGCTTTAATGCGTTATTTTAATGGCGAGCCAGAAAGTTTCTCTAATATCCCTTTATCACCTAAAGGCACTGCATTTCAACAAGCGATTTGGACAGCATTGCGTCAAATTCCTTATGGCAAAACGGCGAGTTATGGCGGGTTGGCAGAAAGCATTAATAATCCCAAGGCAGTGCGAGCTGTTGGCGGTGCAGTAGGAAGTAATCCCATTAGTATTATCATTCCATGTCATCGTGTATTGGGGAAAAAATGTGAAATCACTGGTTTTGGTGGTGGATTGCCGGCAAAACGTTTTTTATTGAAATTAGAGAATATTCCTTACATCGACAAAGGCGTAGAATACGTTAAACCGAAATTATTGAAGAAATACCACGAATGATCCCACAAACCGAACAAGCCTTATTAGAAAAAGCGCAATCTATTGCGGGGTTAACCTTTGGCGAACTTGCAGATGAGTTAAATATTCCCGTTCCGCCTGATTTAAAACGCGATAAAGGTTGGGTTGGAATGTTGCTTGAAACCGCATTAGGAGCGACTGCCGGCAGTAAAGCAGAGCAGGATTTTTCCCATTTAGGCATCGAATTAAAAACCTTACCCATCAATGCTGAAGGTTTTCCGTTGGAAACCACGTTTGTGAGCCTTGCGCCTTTGGTGCAAAACTCAGGAGTAAATTGGGAAAATTCACACGTTCGTCATAAATTATCGAAAGTCTTGTGGATTCCCATTGAAGGCAGCCGAGACATTCCTTTGCGTGAGCGACATATTGGCCAACCTATCTTATGGCAACCTTCGACTGAACAAGAACATCAATTACGCCAAGATTGGGAAGAGTTGATGGATTATATTGTGCTCGGAAAGTTAGATCAGATTACGGCACGTATTGGTGAAGTTATGCAACTACGTCCAAAAGGCGCAAACAGTAAAGCCATTACAAAAGGCATTGGTAAAAATGGGGAAGTGATTGATACCTTGCCACTGGGTTTTTATTTACGGAAAGAGTTTACAGCAGGCATTTTAAACGCTTTTCTTAATTATAAAAATGGGTGAATCATCACCTATTTTTTATTTCTCTAAGTTCTGAAAAACACGGAAAAAACCCACCGCACTTTGTAAAGTCTCACCATAAAAAATGAGCGGAATACGATTTCGTTGCCAAGGCGGAACGCCGAGCTCTTGCCAAATTTTTTTCATGGTTTCGGCAGGGCGATTATGCTGTCGTTTTACTTTGCCAGTATAAGCAAATCGTATTTGAATCGGCTCTTGTGTATCAGCAAGTTGAACCTGTTTGTTATTCCAATGCACTAAAATGCCTTTCGCATTGTGGGTAGCATAAATTGTTCCAAGATTATCAGGCAAGGCAATCTGTTGATTTAACGGCATATCAAGACAAGTTTTCGACAAATCAGCAAATTTCCCCGTTAAATAGAGATATTGCTGATAACGGCGAATAATATGCTCCCCAAGTTGAAATTGTGGGGATGCATCCGCTTTAGCCTGAATAACATCATCAATAATATGCATTAATTGAACCTGCGTAGGCATAGCAATCTGATTTTTAGCCAACCACATGCGTAAAAGTGTGGTTTGTTTTTGCAATGAATATTCTAGAAAATTTACGAGTGAAAACTGTTTTTGATCCTCAAGAATGTGCTGCTCAAAGCAAGTTTGTAATAATTCATTAATCAGTTGCTGTTGCTCAAAACAATGTTGTGCGGCACGCTGAACCGCATAATCAAAATGCCCCCAGCGTTGACGTATTTCAGGCAAAATTTGGTTGCGTAAAAAATTGCGATCGTAATGATTATCTTGATTGCTTTCGTCTTCTACCCAAGACAGATTTTCTTGTTGAACATAATGTTCTAATTCATTACGGCTAAAAGATAGGAGCGGGCGTAGAATAGGCATCCCAAATAGTTGGCTTTCTTTTTGCATAGCACCTAAACCCTGTAATCCCGCGCCTCGTTTTAATGCGAGGAAAAAGGTTTCAGTTTGATCATTTAAATGATGTGCAGTGACCAGATATTCATCTGGCTGAATATGTTTTAAAATCGCCTGATAACGGGCTTCTCTAGCGCCGGCTTCAATGCCATCATGCATTTCCACTTTGACTTTTTCAATAATAAGTGGAATGGCAAATTGTTTACAGAGTTGTTGGCAATGAGCCGTCCAAGTATCCGCATTCGGGCTTAATCCGTGATGGATATGGATAGTTCGCAGGCTTAAGTGCGGTCGTTTTTCGCTGAGTTTTTTAACTAAAGAAAGCAGTGCAGTTGAATCCAAACCACCGCTAAAAGCGATGAGAAGCTTATTGACGGTGGTTGGAATTTGTGCTTGGAATAATGAAAAAAGATCCATTAGGCAACTTTAACAGCTTTGTAGTTTGTGCTTGGATTTAAGATCTCAAAACGTGCAGCAATAGGTTGGAGTTCGTAAGATTTTAAATCAAAGGTAGTTTTCATTACGCCAGCAACAGCATTATTCATTTTTTCAAAAGCTTCAACATCATTGCCACAGTTTAAGTAATGCGCCAAGAAAGTTCCCGCAATTAAATCACCCACACCAACAGGTTCAAAAGAGAATTTATAAAGTGGACGACTTAAATGCCATACACCTTCAGGTGTCGCCATAATAATTTCAAAGGTATCAGGATCATTTAATTTACCTGCTTTACCTAAGTGTTTAACCAACACTTTTTTCACACCTTTAGCCACTAATGCATTAGCGGCTTTCAGCACATCGTCAAACGTATTGATAGGGAAGTCAGAAAGTGTACGAAGCTCTGAAAGGTTTGGGGTCATGATGTCCGCACGTGGAATAGCTTTTTCAATTAAGCGTTCACGTACGCCATCGGCTACCACGCAGACTTTTTCGGCATTTGGCATCACTGGATCGCACAAGTAAAGTGCATTTGGGTTACGAGCTTTGATTTTCTCTAAAGCATAGATAATTTTGTCAACTTGCTCAGCTGAACCTAAATAGCCAGAGAGCAACGCATCACATTCTTGCAGTTTTCCAATGGCATCTAAACCGTTAGCAATTTCACCAATTTGTTCTTGTGGAATCACCATGCCTGTCCATTTGCCATATTGAGTGTGATTAGAGAATTGCACGGTATTAAGTGCCCATACATCCACGCCTAATAGTTGCATTGGAAAGGTGGCAGATTTATTACCGGCAAAACCATAAACTACGTGGGATTGGATTGCTAATACGTTTTTCATTTTAAACTCCTTTTACGTTATTTTTATTTTAGCATTGATGCATTTTCTGGCATCCATGTATTATTCTTTAAACACAAAAAAGAGCGGTTAAATTAACCGCTCTTTTTATATATTATTAACAATAGCCATAAGACATTAAACGTTCATAACGTCTTTCTAATAAGCCATCTTTATCGAAGGTATCGAGTTCGTTGAGTTCTTCAACAAGACAGTGTTTTAAATTGCGAGCCATTTCATGATAATTACGATGCGCACCACCTAATGGCTCAGGAACGATATTATCAATTAAACCTAACTCTTTTAAACGAGGTGCGGTTAAGCCCATGACTTCTGCTGCGGTTGACGCTTTTTCTGCGCTTTTCCATAAGATAGAAGCACAACCTTCTGGTGAAATAACGGAATAAGTTGAATATTGTAACATATTCACTTTGTCACCCACACCAATGGCTAATGCACCACCGGAACCGCCTTCACCAATTACGGTACAGATAACAGGCACTTTTAAGGTAGACATTTCACGTAAGTTACGAGCAATCGCTTCAGATTGACCTCGTTCTTCCGCACCGATGCCCGGGTAAGCCCCTGGCGTGTCGATAAAGGTAATGATAGGTAAGTTGAAACGCTCAGCCATTTGCATTAAACGTAACGCTTTACGATAGCCTTCAGGTGCCGGCATACCAAAGTTACGTGTTACTTTATCTTTTACTGTACGACCTTTTTGGTGACCGATAATCATTACCGCGCGACCATCTAAACGAGCAAGACCACCTACGATTGCTTTATCATCTGCAAAGGCACGATCGCCTGCAAGTTCTTGGAAATCAGTGAAAATATGTTCGATATAATCAAGCGTGTATGGACGATTTGGGTGACGTGCCATACGAGAAACCTGCCATGCATCAAGATTTGCAAAGGTTTTTTTGGTTAATTCATCGCTTTTCTTTTGTAAGCGCTTAATTTCATCGTGTAAATCAATTTTGTCATCAGATGCTGAACGTAGTGCTTCAATTTTGGCCTCAAGTTCAGCAATAGGTAATTCAAAATCTAAATATTCTTGGCTCATTTCTTATCCTAAAATATCGTCAAAAGTTGCCCGCACTTTATCAAGATTTAAGGTACGGTGCAAATGGTTTTCACTGGTTGGAGCGGATTATAAATATTCCTTTTTTAGTAATGATAACAAAAACAAAAATGCGGAACAAATCACGACAGAAGGCCCCGCCGCAGTATCATAAAAGGCGGAAAGGAATAACCCGCCAACGATGGAAAGCATACTGATTAAAATCGCAATAAACACCATTTGTTCAGGTGTTTTGGCAAAACGTCTTGCTGTTGCGGCTGGAATAATTAATAGCGATGTAATAATCAGGGCTCCAACAAATTTCATACTTAAGGCAATGGTAAGTGCGGTCAAAATCATTAAGATAAATCGCATTTTTTTGATGTTAATGCCTTCCACTTGAGCCAGTTCAGGTGAAACGGTGGTGGAGAGTAAGGCTTGCCAGAAGTAAAGTAGTGTGCCTAATACAATGACGACACCTGCGCCAATATAAGGTAAATCGTTAAAATTAATGGCGAGCAAATCCCCAAAAAGATAACTCATTAAATCGACTCGGACATTTTTAAGTAAGCCAACCGTGACTACACCAAGAGAAAGACAACTGTGTGCGATAATCCCTAAAAGGGTATCCACTGAAAATTGCGTGTTACTTTCGAGCCAAACCATTAATACGGCAAGAATAATCGTCAAAATTACAATGGCAACATAAGGATTAATTTGTAGGAAAATACCTAGCGCCACACCGAGTAAGGCAGAGTGGGAAAGGGTATCACCAAAATAAGCCATTTTACGCCATACCACAAAGGCACCCAGTGGTGCGGTAATTAAGGAAAGCAGTAATCCCGTAAGCAAGGCGGGAAATAAAATCTCAAACATGATTTTTCCTTATTGTTGGCATTCAGATGGATTGGCACTGCAACTACAAACATCACCGTGCATATTATGATGATGATTATGATGGTGCGTATAAAAGCCCACATTTTGTGAGATTTGGTTGCCCCAAAGGCGTATAAATGTTGGATCATTCGATAAACTTTCGGGTGTGCCGGCACAGCGAATATGTTGATTGATGCACAACACTTCTTTACTGTCCGCCATCACGATATGCAAATCATGGGAAACCATTAAAACCGCACAATTTAAGGCTTGTTGAGTACGGTGAATCAGCTGATAAAGTTCAGCTTGACCATTAATATCGACCCCTTGAGTTGGTTCATCTAGCACCAGTAAATTGGGTTTGTTCAAAATCGCACGAGCTAATAACACGCGTTGCATTTCCCCACCTGAGAGTTTTTGCATATTATTTTTTCTCAGATGCGTGATAGAGAGTTGCTCAAGTGCGGTTGATATTTCTTGCGTTTTAACACCTTTTTTGAGTGCCAGAAAACGCTCAACCGTCATTGGTAAGCTGTGATCGAGGTGAATTTTTTGTGGGACATAGCCAATTCTGACATTAGTGCTATAAATCACCTCACCGGATGTCGGCGGTTGTAATTTTAATAAGGTTTTCAAGAGGGTCGATTTCCCCCCACCATTTGGGCCTACAATGGTGATAATTGAATTAGGATAAATGCTGAAATTAATATCCCGCAATGCGGTCTTTTGTTCAAAGATCACATTGATATTTTTCAGTGTAATTAATGGTGTGGGTTGGGCTGGTTGAATGGCGCGAATTTGCATAATTCCCCCTTTAAAAATAGCTCAATAAAATAGCTCATTTCCTTATTTTTCTCAAGAAATTCCGACTATGCCTAATATTTAGGCATAAGATTTGACATTTTTAGGGTAAAATGAATTTTTCCCAGAGTTTGTAGTCTGAAAAACGAAAATCTTTTTTATTCATTTTAAAGGTATCAAATGGTTCAACACGTTAAATTAGCCAGAGATAGACGGAAACGAAAATCCCGCATAAAAGCGGCGATTTTTTTCGCCGCACTTTTGCTTATTTTAACGGGCATTTTCCTCGCCTTTAAAGATACCGCTGATTATGATCCTTCTCTGCAAAGTAATCTTGAACCAGAGATGGTGGATAACGTTCAATATCAATCTCTTACACCTGAAAAAACAGAATCGGGCAATCCTCAATCTCAAGAAGGCGAACATCCTGAAACAAAACAACATGCTAATACGGAAGATGCAACTTCTTATGATGATGAACTTCAAGCCAAAGATGATGAAGTAGATGAAATTAAACCACAGTTTGATGAGCTAACTGATTTGCCAAAAGATGCACAAGATGCGCTCAGTGGCATTTTAGATGTAGCTGATCAGGCATTGCGTATTACCGATCAATTTAGTCATACCGTAGTGCGTGGCGACTCCTTAAAAGACGTGTTAGAGCTTTCAGGTTTAGAAGATGATACGGCGAAAAATTTGATTGCCGCGTATCCTGAATTAAAAACGCTGCGTGCAGGTCAGCAGTTCTATTGGATTTTAGATAAAGAAGATCAGCTGGAGTATTTAAACTGGTTGGTGTCTGAAAAAGAAGAACGTATTTATGAACGCACGGAAGACGGTAAGTTTAAACGACAAATTCTAGAGAAGAAAAGTATCTGGAAGAAAGAAGTGCTAAAAGGCACGATTAACGGATCCTTTGCTTCAAGTTTACGTGATTTAGGTTTGGATGGGCGTCAAATTAGCCAATTAAGTTCGGCATTACAATGGCAGGTAAGTCTCCAGAAACTCAGTAAAGGGACCAAGTTTGCGATTTTAGTGTCTCGCGAATACTTAGGCGATAAATTAACAGGCCAAGGTAACGTTGAAGCGATTCACATCATGGCAGACGGTAAGAGCTATTATGGCATTCAAGCCGCCAATGGTCGTTACTACGATAAGCAAGGGGAAACCCTTGGTAAAGGCTTTGCGCGTTATCCATTGCAACGTCAAGCGCGTATTTCGTCACCATTTAACCCAAATCGTCGACACCCAGTAACAGGACGTGTTCGTCCACATAAAGGGGTGGACTTTGCTGTTTCACCAGGCACGCCAGTTATTGCGCCAGCAGAAGGTGTGGTAGAAAAAGTGGCTTATCAAGCAGGTGGTGCAGGACGTTATGTGGTGATACGCCATGGTCGTGAATATCAAACGGTGTATATGCATTTAAGTCGTGCTTTAGTTAGTGCGGGTCAAATCGTGAAGAAAGGGGAGCGTATTGCATTAACCGGTAATACAGGGATTTCAACCGGTCCACACTTACACTACGAGTTTCATATTAATGAACGTGCGGTGAACCCGCTTACGGTGAAATTGCCGGGTACCAGCAGCGGAATGGCAACAGCAGAACGTAAGCAATTCTTAGTTCGAGCGAAAGAAGTCGAAAGAACGTTAAAATTATAGCGAATGAAGTGCGGTCAAATTTGACCGCATTTTTTATATGCCTAAAAAAATTAACTGAAAACTAACCGCACTTATCTTTTCTCTTTTTCCTCAATATGCTATCCTTTTTGCATTTTAGAATTATTCTCATTTATTATGATTAAGCGACGTTATCTGATTTTTCTGTTGATCGTGCTTTCCTTTGTTTCACTTTTTCTCGGGGTAAGTACCGTTAATTTGCAAGGGTTACTGAATTTTGAAGGTAATCAATGGCAGATCTTTTTAATTAGTCGCGTGCCTCGCTTAATCAGTATCTTGATTGCGGGTGCATCCTTGAGTATTTGTGGTTTAGTGATGCAGCAACTCAGTCGAAACCGATTTGTTTCTCCCACCACGGCGGGCACAATGGACAGCGCACGATTAGGCATTTTAATGGCCATGCTGTTTTTCCCAACAGCTTCAATGTTGTTAAAAACCGCCATTGCGGTCATCGTGTCTTTCCTTGGCACATTATTATTTATGACGATTCTGTCCCGTTTGAAATTCAAGGACACGATTTTTGTGCCTTTAGTGGGGATTATGTTCGGTAATATCATCAGTTCAATTACCGCCTTTATCGCTTATAAAGAAGATCTATTGCAAAACTTATCCGGGTGGCTACAAGGGGACTTTTCTCTTGTGATGTCTGGTCGCTATGAATTGTTGTATTTCAGTATTCCTACACTCATTGTGGCTTATTTATTTGCGCATCGTTTTTCTATTGTCGGGATGGGGAAAGATTTTGCGGTTAATCTAGGTCTAAATTACAACCAGGTACTTTATCTCGGATTGCTCATTGTGGCAGTGGTCTCTTCGATTATTATCGTGTCTGTTGGCGTGATCCCTTTCTTGGGGTTAATTATTCCGAATATCGTCACGCTTTATTTAGGGGATAACTTGAAGAAAGTGTTATCTCATACCGCCTTGTTGGGTGCCGTATTTGTTTTATTCTGCGATATTTTAGGTCGAAGTGTGATTTATCCTTATGAGATTTCCATTAATGCCGTAGTTGGCGTATTTGGCAGTGGTATCTTCTTGTTTTTATTATTAAAACGGTATAGAAATGGCTAAGAAATCTTCTTCTCAACTGATTGTATTGTCGTTGTTAGCCATTGTTTCTCTTGCACTCTATTTAGGCTACAACTTACCAAACCGTTGGCAATATGCCTTGGAAAATCGTGCCTTATCCTTAATTGCGATTGTGATTACAGGCGCGGCAATTGCACTTGCTACAATGATTTTCCAAACGGTTGTGAATAACCGAATTCTCACGCCGAGTATTTTAGGTTTAGATTCGCTGTATTTACTGATTCAAACGGCGATTATTTTCCTTTTCGGTTCAAGCACATTGCTTTCTATGAATTCGATTGCATTGTTTGTCTTGTGTACGGGATTAATGATGGCGTTTTCATTAGTGCTTTATCACTTCCTGTTTAAGAAAGAAAACCAAAATATTTTCTTCTTGTTGCTTGTCGGGATTATTTTCGGCACCTTCTTTGGTAGCTTAACGACCTTTATGGAAGTGTTGATTGATCCAAATGAATTTCAGATCGCACAAGATATTGGCTTTGCAAGTTTCAACCGAATCAATACTAAAATCTTGTGGGTCGCATTAGCCATTTTAGTGACGACGATTGTTTTCAGTTTAAAATATTGGCATTGCTTTGATGTGTTGGCGTTAGGGCGAGAAAATGCCATTAACTTAGGTATCGATTATCAAAAGACCTTAAAAGTCCTGTTAATTCTCGTGGCAATTTTAACGTCAGTGTCGACCGCACTTGTTGGCCCACTTACTTTCCTTGGGTTATTGGTGATGAATGTGACCTTTGAATTTGTTCGTGATTATCGCCATAAGGTGCTTATTCCTGCTGCGATGTTAATTTCCATTATTACCTTGGTTTTTGGGCAATTATTGGTTACTCATATTTTTACCTTCCGCACGACATTAAGCATCATCGTTAATTTTGTCGGCGGTGTGTACTTTATTTATTTGTTATTAAGAGCAAACAAAAAATGGCAATAGAAATTCGCAGTATTACTAAAAGTTACGGAAGCAAAAAGGTGGTGGATAATGTGTCCGTTACCATTCCTACGGGGAAAATTACGTCTTTTATCGGGCCGAATGGCGCGGGGAAGAGTACGGTACTGTCTATTATGAGCCGTTTGTTGAATGCTGATAGTGGCGAGATCTATCTTAACGGTGAATTGCTCAATCGTAAGAAAAGTAGCGATATTGCGAAACAACTTGCGATTTTAAAGCAAACTAACAATATTAATTTGCGTCTAACCATTGAAGATTTAGTCGCTTTTGGGCGTTTTCCTTATAGCAAAGGAAACTTAACCAAAACTGACCGTACTTTTATTGATAATGCCATTGCCTATATGAATTTAGATGATATTCGTCACCAATACATCGATAACTTAAGTGGTGGGCAGCGACAACGCGCTTATATTGCGATGACACTTGCACAAGATACCGATTATATTTTGTTGGATGAACCATTAAATAATCTAGATATGAAGCATTCAGTGCAGATCATGCAAGTTTTGCGTAAATTAGCGACAGAACTCAATAAAACCGTGGTGATTGTGATTCATGATATTAATTTCGCCTCTTGTTATTCAGACTACATTGTTGCCATGAAAAATGGAAAATTAGTCCAACAAGGTGAAGTTAACCACATTATGCAATCAACCGTATTACAAGATATTTATGATATGACGATTCCGATTCAGGATATCGACGACCATAAAATTGCCGTTTATTTTAGATAAGTAAGGAAATCTTTATGAAAAAAACATTATCAACTTTAGCACTTTCACTCTTCGCACTTTCTGGTGTTGTACAAGCTGCGGATATTACGGTGGAAAATTCCGTTGGAAAACAAGTCGTGCCACAAAATCCACAACGTGTGGTGGTTCTCGATTTTGGTGCAGCTGATACGCTTCGTGCATTAGGTGTACAAGATAAAGTCGTAGGTTTTCCTCAAAGTAGCAAAATCCCTGCTTATCTTGCAGAATTTGCAGACAAAAAATATAAGAATGTTGGTGATTTGAAAGAGCAATCATTAGAGCAAATTAATGAGCTCAATCCGGATTTGATCATTGCTTCTAAACGTCAAGAAAAAATGCTCGACAAGTTTAAGGAAATTGCACCCGTGTTGAATGTGGATTATGACTACACCAATTATTATCCAAGTTTTCAACAAAATGTGACCGCACTTGGACAGATTTTTGGTAAAGAAAGTGTCGCGAAAGAAAAACTTTCAGCATTGGAAAGCAAGGTTGACCAAGTCGCAAAAGATGCGAAAGACAAAACAGCTTTGTTGGTATTGGTTAATGAAAGTAAAATCAGTGCCTTTGGTGACGGTTCTCGCTATGGCATGGTGTATCAAAAATTTGGTTTTAAACCGATTGATAACAGCATCAAATCGTCTACGCATGGACAAAGTGTTGGTTTTGAATATATCTTAGAAAAAAATCCAGACTTTTTACTCGTAGTGGATCGTACAGCGGCCATTACAGAAAAAGCCAACAATGCACAAAAAGTATTGGATAACGATATCATCAAACAAACCAAAGCGTATAAAGATGGACACATTGTGTATCTTGATGCGGCCAATTGGTATCTTGCGTTTGGTGGTTTAGAAAGCATGGAAATCATCGCACAAGAACTTGATCGTGCAGTGAAAAAATAATACGAAAAACCATCTAAAAGGGCAGTCAAGGATTGCTCTTTTTATATGTAAATTAATCTTTACACATATCAATAAACTTCCTATCATATCGGCATCATTCAATAAATTTGAGCTTATTTTATGCTGACATTTAATCCACAAGATCCGTTCTCTTGCTTTGTCACTCAAAGCCTTTCCATGAAAAGTGCGGTCGAAAATGCACAACGTTTTGCGATGTTTGATGTGCCGCTTTTAATTCAGGGTGAAACGGGCACAGGTAAAGATTTATTAGCAAAAGCTTGCCATTTTGCGAGCTTGCGTCGTGAGAAAAAATTCATTGCAGTAAACTGTGCAGGCCTGCCGGATGAAGATGCGGAAAGCGAAATGTTTGGGCGTAAAGTGGGTGACAGTGAAACCAGCGGTTTTTTTGAATATGCTAACGAAGGCACGGTGTTACTGGATGGCATTGCCGAGCTTTCATTAAGTTTACAAGCAAAATTATTGCGTTTTTTAACCGATGGTTCTTTCCGCCGAGTGGGGGAAGAAAAAGAACATCATGCAAATGTTCGTGTGATTTGTACGTCACAAGAACCGATGGAAAAGCTGTTAGAGCAAGGGAAATTACGCAGTGATCTATTCCATCGCTTAAATGTTTTGGCGCTAAATGTGCCGCCCTTGCGTGAACGAGTGGAAGACATTCAACCTTTAACGGACGGTTTTTTACAAGAAATTAGCACGCAGCTTAAGATTCCAATGCCGCAATATAATGCTGATTTTTTGAGTTATTTGAAAGGGCAGCCTTGGCAAGGTAATGTGCGAGAGCTTTACAATGTCTTGTATCGTGCCTGTTCCTTAGCGAAAAATAACCAGCTTGATATTGAAAGTTTAAATTTAAAACCCGTACAAAGTGCGGTCATTTCTGTGGATGATTTTGGTGAGCAAACCCTGGATGAGATCATGGGACAATATGAGGCGAGTGTCTTGCGTGCTTTTTATGCTCAGTATCCAAGTACTCGAAAATTGGCACAACGATTAGGCGTATCACACACGGCGATCGCCAATAAATTAAAACAATACGGTATTAGTAAATAATTTCTGACAGTTTAGGGAATTGTTTACAAAGTTTGAGCCATTCGACTTTATCAATTTGTACATTGAGGATAAATTCACCTTCATCCAAAATTTGTTCATGACAAATGCTATCTAATTGATAGAGCGCATGGCGAATTTTGCCCTCTTGAGGGAGTAGTGTGAGGGTGAAAGAAAGTATCTCATTTTTCAACCGCTCTTTAATGGCTTCAAGTAGTAGATCTAAGCCTTCACCTGAATGTGCTGAAAGGTAAACGGCAACTGGCTTATTCTCGTCATCATATTCAATATGGGGCGCCACATTTTCCAATAAATCAATTTTGTTATAAACAAGCAAAGCTGGCACTTTATCAGCCCTAATCTCCTCCAATACTAAATTCACCGCTTCAATATTTTCGATCTTTCGAGCGTCTGCCGCATCAATGACGTGCAATAACAAACTGGCTTCTACCGTTTCTTGCAAGGTAGATTTAAAAGCAGACACTAAATCATGGGGGAGTTGGCGAACAAAACCAACGGTATCCGCGAGAATGGCCGTACCAACATCTTGAATTTGCAAACGTCTTAATGTGGGATCTAGGGTGGCAAAAAGCTGATCCGCTGCATAGACATTGGCTTGCGTGATGAAATTGAATAACGTCGATTTTCCCGCATTGGTATAACCAACCAAAGAAATGGTCGGAATATCCGCTTTTTGTCGGGTTTGGCGATTTTGGTTGCGTTGTTTTTCGACTTTTGCCAAACGATTTTGCAACTGCGCAATACGCACCTTGATTAAACGGCGATCCGTTTCTAATTGCGTTTCCCCTGGACCACGTAATCCAACCGCCCCTTTTTGCTGATCTAAGCCTGTTTTTCGACGAACTAACCGAGTCGATAAATGCTTGAGTTGGGCTAATTCAACTTGTAATTTCCCTTCGTGCGATCGGGCTCGTTGAGCAAAGATATCTAAAATTACCCCAGTGCGATCCACAACGCGACATTGGCAGATGCTTTCTAAATTACGGGTTTGTGCAGGGGTTAATTGATGATTCACCAAAACAACATCGGCATCTAAGGCTTTCACTGCATCCGCAATTTCTTGTGCTTTTCCTTCACCGATAAAATATTTTGCTTGTGGTGTCGCTCGGCTTGTGGTGATGATTTGTAAAATCTCAACATTGGCAGATTCTGCTAAAAGTTGGAATTCTTGCAGATCTTCAATATTTTTATTTTGAGAAAAGAAAACATGCACGACGACAGCTTTATCTTTTGCCGATTGGATATTGTCGCCTGTTTTAGATGACGAAAGTGCGGTTGAAATTTCAGGTGAATTTTCAACCGCACTTAAATTGATGAAATCATTCATTGAACAGAATTATTCTGCTTGTGTTTCTACTTCCGCTGCAGCGTCAGAAGTTTGTGCTGCATGATGACCGCCGTTATTATTGTGGTGAGAAACAGAACGTGCTGGAACCACAGTTGAAATAGCGTGTTTGTACACCATTTGATTAACAGTGTTTTTTAATAAAATCACGAATTGGTCGAATGATTCGATTTGACCCTGTAATTTAATCCCATTAACGAGATAAATCGAAACAGGAATACGTTCACGGCGTAACGCATTCAAATAAGGATCTTGTAATGATTGTCCTTTTGCCATTTTGCTATCCTTTGTTGTTATATGTTAATTAATGATAGAAACGAGTTGTCTCCATCGCCAAATATAGCAATAAACATTTTTCTTGTCTATGGGTTTATCTCTTTGCTTTCACGCAGTTTTTTCAGAATTGTTTTCATTTTTTCATCTAGTTGAGCATTGAAACGTAATGTTTCACCGGTTTTAGGGTGTTCAAATCGAATAGAAAATGCATGTAAAAACAAACGATTGAGTCCGAGAACTTGCATATATTTATCGAATTCTTTATCACCGTATTTATCATCCAGCGCAATCGGATGACCAGCATATTGAGTATGAACTCGGATCTGATGGGTCCTTCCCGTTACAGGCGACGCTTTTACTAAGGTCGCATTTTGATAGCGTTCTTCAATGGCAAATCGCGTTTCAGAAGGTTTGCCTTGTTCACTGACTTTAACGATGCGTTCGCCGCTGGCCAATTCATTTTTTAATAAAGGGGCTTGCACAACTTTCACATGAGATTGCCATTGCCCACGCACGAGTGCGAGATAATCTTTTTGTACCGTTTTGACACGAAGTTGTTCGTGTAAGTTGCGTAAGACAGAGCGTTTCTTCGCCACTAATAAAATACCCGATGTATCTCTGTCTAAACGGTGAACCAACTCTAAAAAGCGTGCTTCAGGACGTAATGCTCGCAAGGCTTCAATCACGCCAAAATTCAAGCCGCTCCCGCCATGAACCGCAATGCCAGAAGGTTTGTTCAATACTAATAAACAGTCATCTTCAAAAATAATATGGCTTTCAAGGGAGGCGACTTTATTCAAGTTTTTAGAAATCGGCGCAGTATTTTTTTCAGAAACACGAACTGGTGGCACACGCACCACATCACCATTTTGCAATTTATATTCAGGTTTGATTCGTCCTTTGTTCACACGAACTTCGCCTTTACGCAGAATGCGATAAATCAAACTTTTTGGCACACCTTTTAATTTTGCCAATAAATAATTATCAATGCGTTGTCCCGCTTCATCCTCAGAAATCGTGAGCATTTTGACGGATTGATTGATGATTTTTTCTTGTTTTTCAGTCATTGAATCTGTCCTTTAAAAGTTGGGCTGAATCATATCACAATATCCCTGGTGATAATAGCAAGAATGCCTTGCTAATTTAGCCCTGAATGTGGATAATAGGGCGTCTTTCTGCGCCTAAAATTTGGCATTTAGAAAGCGATTTTGTATGTTGGTCAAAACTCAATGCGGCGAATGGCATAAGACATTGATAATCAACATATTTTTCTTGAAGGTTAACGCTTCCTTGCAATGCGTAATTAACACACCGCATTGTTTTACGAAAATTGTCTTAGATAACAATTGAGTATGCTATCAATGCACCCAGCAACACACAGTCGTGAGATTGACTGTTCGCGAGAAACACGAGGTCGATGGCTCTAAGGTCAGTCAATCTGTAAAGTGCGGTTAATTTTCAAGGTATTTTAGATAATTCAAACGAGAAATTGACAATGAAAAGAATGTTAATCAATGCGACTCAAAAAGAAGAGTTGCGCGTTGCGTTGGTCGATGGCCAGCGTTTATTCGACTTGGATATTGAAAGTCCTGGTCATGAACAGAAAAAAGCAAATATTTACAAAGGAAAAATCACTCGCGTAGAGCCGAGTTTAGAAGCAGCCTTTGTGGATTATGGTGCAGAGCGCCATGGCTTCCTTCCTTTAAAAGAAATTGCCCGCGAGTATTTCCCTGCTGATTATGTGTTCCAAGGTCGTCCAAATATCCGTGATATTTTGACCGAAGGCCAAGAAGTGATCGTTCAGGTGAATAAAGAAGAACGTGGCAATAAAGGTGCAGCCTTAACCACTTTTGTTTCCCTTGCCGGTAGTTATTTGGTGATTATGCCAAATAATCCGCGTGCAGGTGGTATCTCTCGTCGTATTGAAGGTGATGAACGTATCGAATTAAAAGAAGCATTGAGTTCTTTAGATGTACCAGAAGGCGTTGGTCTTATCGTGCGTACAGCGGGTGTGGGTAAATCACCAGAAGAATTACAATGGGACTTAAAAGTACTTTTACATCATTGGGAAGCGATCAAACAAGCTTCACAAAGTCGTCCAGCGCCGTTCTTAATTCACCAAGAAAGTGATGTGATCGTTCGTGCGATCCGTGATTACTTGCGTCGTGATATCGGTGAGATCTTAATTGATAGCCCGAAAGTATTTGAAAAAGCGAAAGCACACATCAAACTTGTCCGTCCTGATTTCATCAATCGTGTGAAACTGTATCAAGGCGAAGTGCCGCTATTTAGCCACTATCAAATTGAATCTCAAATCGAATCCGCCTTCCAACGTGAAGTACGTTTACCTTCTGGTGGTTCGATTGTGATCGATGTGACAGAAGCGTTAACAGCTATCGATATCAACTCAGCGCGTTCAACTCGTGGTGGTGATATTGAAGAAACGGCATTAAATACGAACCTTGAAGCGGCAGATGAGATTGCTCGTCAATTACGTTTACGTGACTTAGGTGGGTTAGTGGTTATCGATTTTATCGATATGACACCAGTTCGTCACCAACGTGAGGTAGAAAACCGTATCCGTGATGCCGTGCGTCAAGACCGTGCGCGTATTCAAATCAGCCGTATTTCTCGCTTCGGCTTGTTGGAAATGTCACGTCAGCGTTTAAGCCCATCATTAGGTGAGTCTTCTCACCATGTTTGCCCACGCTGTCAAGGTACGGGTAAAGTACGTGATAACGAAAGCTTATCACTTTCAATCTTACGTTTAATCGAAGAAGAAGCGTTAAAAGAAAATACCAAACAAGTACACACTATCGTGCCGGTACAAATTGCGTCTTACTTACTTAACGAAAAACGTAAAGCAGTAAGCAGCATCGAAAAACGCCATGATGTAGAGATTATCGTGGTGCCAAATGAAGCGATGGAAACCCCGCACTTCAGCGTGTTCCGCGTACGTGAAGGTGAAGAGCTGAACGAATTAAGCTACAACTTAGCAAAATTCCATGAAGCACAAGACGATGCATTCGTACCAGAAGAGTCTCTAGTTTCTCGCAATATCGAAACGGCAGCTGTGACCTCTGAACAAGTGATGGAAAGTGCTGCAGTATCGCTATCGATCCCAACGGCAGCACCAGCACCAGTTGAGCGTAAACCAGAAGGACCATCCTTGTTTGCGAAAATTGTTGCTGCAATTAAAGGTTTATTTGCTTCTGAGCCAAAAGAAGAAGAGAAAAACCAAACCAATCGTAATAATCGCAACGGAAATCGTAATAATCGCCGTAATCAAGAGCGTCGTAATAATCGTCGTTCTCGCAACGAAAATAGTGACAATGCGAAAAATACAGACGAAGAAAATGCACGTCCAACTCGCGAGCGTGTGAATAATCGTCGCAATCGTCGTAATGCGAATGAAGAAGTGACATCTGAAAGTGCGGTTAATTTTGCTAATGTTTCTGATGATAATCGTCAAGAAGAAAAAGCAGAGAAACCGGTAGCAGAGCGTCGTCAACGTCGTGATTTACGTAAACGTGTTCGTATTGATGACAATGCAACTGATGTAAACGAGAATGTTATTGAAGCGGTTGAAGTACCCGTTGTTGAGACTGTTCAAAATGAAGTAGTTGAAAACAATGTTGCTGATAATGCTGAAGATAAACCACGTCAAGAACGTCAGCGTCGTACTCCACGTCATTTACGTACATCGAATAATCAACGTCGTCGTCGTAATGAAGTGAAGTCACCAATGCCATTATTTGCGGCAGTTGCTTCACCTGAATTAGCAAGCGGTAAAGTATGCATCGATTATTCTGCTGTGAATGCACCGAAAGAAAATAATTTCTTATCGGTTGATGAATTGCTTGAGCAAGAAAAAACGAAAAAAGGTGTGATTACGCCTGCAACAGGTATTGTCCTGGAAGAGAAATCAGTTGAAGCACAACCAGCGTTAGATTTCATTACTCAACCGGCAAATGAGGCTGTGCAGCAGAAAGTGCAAGAATCATTAGAACGCTTGCATCATAAATCAGAGCCTGTTGTTCAAGTCGAAACAGTTGAAGTTGAACCACAAGAGAAAACAGAGTTTGTTCGCTCTTATGTGTTCACTGGTCGTGCAGGTACCATTTCAGCGGTACAACACACTAAAGCAGCGATGACATTAGCTAAAGCACCAGATGAAGAGTCTAAACCATTCCCAATTGTAGAATGGACGGAGTCTCGCTATTACTTTAACGGTAAAGGCGCCGCAGGCCATCATAGTGCAATTAGTCATATTTATTCTGAAGCGACACAAGCGAAAGCAGAGTAATATCTCAATAATAAAAACGGAACCAGTAGGTTCCGTTTTTATTTTGTGTATTTTTAAAACATAGTGATTTAAAAGTAGTCAGTCAGATAATTTTTTTATTTTCTTGCTTGACGGGGTGGGGGAAAAAACGTATTATTCACCTCGCTTAAATCACGGAGGAATGGTCGAGTGGTTGAAGGCACCGGTCTTGAAAACCGGCGAGGGTTTACGCCCTCCGTGAGTTCGAATCTCACTTCCTCCGCCATCAAATTCAAAAAATCCCTAAATCGAAAGATTTAGGGATTTTTACTTTTCAGTCTATTAAAAAATATCTTATTTTTTGACCGCACTTTCTTGGACCTCTTTAAAGGCAAGGTATTCTTCTAAGGTCTCAATCGCTTCTAAACATTTTTGACGGCGTGTTAAATAAATTGCCGCAGTTTGCTTATGCATATCTCGTTGAATGTCTGTTTGAGCCGTATTAACTTGTGCTTTGGCTTCTTCGTATTTTTCCGTGAGTTGCTGCAAGGCTTCATAATACTTTTCTAGACGCTCTCTAGGAGGGAGACGATGAATGCTATGTAGTGATTTACTACTTGCAACTTGGGGCTCTGTTATTTTCGGCTGAATGGACTTTTTATGCTTGCGATTCATGGCTTCAGTCAAGGCGGTACATTGCCCTAAAAGATGTTCTGCCATAAATACAATTTGTTCTTCATTTTGATGAGGAATTTTACATAGCTTAGTTAAGCTTTGTTGGATTTCTTTGAGATAAAAATCGACGGTTTCAAAATCTTCGGTAAATAAAGTGCGGTTAAATTTAGCATTGATTTTTTTATCTGAGTCAGCTTGATAGGCTTGAGTCAGTTGCTGTACTTTTTGCTCGAGCGTATTGAGTAATGATTGAATAGACATAAAAAAATCCCCGCATAATGTATGCAGGGATTATAACGATTAAAGGGTCATGGCTGCAATCCAACCGAACGCTAATAGTGGGATATTGTAGTGAATAAAGGTTGGCACAACAGAATCCCAAATGTGGTCGTGTTTACCATCTATATTTAAACCGGATGTCGGCCCAAGTGTTGAGTCAGAAGCCGGTGAACCCGCATCCCCTAATGCTGCTGCTACACCTACGATAGCGACTGTCGCAAGTGGTGAGAAACCAAAAGAGAGACAGAGTGGTACATAAATTGAGGTAATAATTGGTACAGTTGAGAAAGAAGAACCAATACCCATGGTAATCAATAACCCAACGAGTAACATTAAGAATGCGGCAACGCCTTTACTTTGAATCGCACCGGTTGAAAGTGCATCAACTAATTCTTTCACGCCACTTGTGGTATTAATCACATTCGCGAAACCAGAGGCAGCAATCATAACGAAGCCAATCATTGCCATTAAGCGTAAACCTTGTTGGAAAATGTCGTTACTTTCTTTGAGTTTGAAGATACCGAATGCCCCGAAAATGATTAAACCGACTAAACCACCAATAATTGTAGAGCTTGTGAAAAGCTGGGTGGCAAAAGTGGCGACAATGGCGACCGCACTTGCGGTAATTTGAATAGGTTTAATATTCGCAATGTGTTGTTCAATTTCAGCTGTAGTTGGTTCTGCAGTCGTCACCACATACTCGCGCGGTTTGCGATAGGTAACAAATACAGCAGTGAGTAAACCAAGAATCATACCAATCACAGGGATAAGCATAGCAAAAGAAACTTCACCTACACTGGTTTGTAAACCGAGTGGTGCACCAGCAAGATTGATATTTTTTACTAAAACGCTTTCGATAAAGATTTTCCCGAAACCGACAGGCAAGATCATATAAGTTGCGGTTAAACCAAAGGTAATAATACAAGCCACTGCACGACGGTCGATTTTTAAGCGGTTAAAAATAGAAAGTAACGGTGGCACAACAATCGGGATAAACGCAATGTGCACTGGGAGTAAGTTTTGGGATGAAATAGCGAATAAAAGTAAAATACTAAGTAGCGTATATTTAAACCAAGCTAAATTTTTGCCGGTTGGTGTTTTATTCATTCGGGTAATGATTTTGTAGGCAAGCAAATCAGTGATACCAGATTTTGAAATCGCAATGGCAAATGCGCCTAACATGGCATAGTTCATCGCTACTTCAGCACCACCACCTAAACCACCGGTAAAGGCTTCAATGGTTTTTCCTAAACCTAAGTCACCACATAAGCCAGCAGTCAGAGCGGAAATCACCAGTGCGAT
Organism: Parahaemophilus parainfluenzae; assembly: GCA_001914055.1. Classification (GTDB taxonomy): domain Bacteria; phylum Pseudomonadota; class Gammaproteobacteria; order Enterobacterales; family Pasteurellaceae; genus Haemophilus_D; species Haemophilus_D parainfluenzae_V. The sequence goes on from MKXX01000009.1 coordinate 242,200, forward strand.
AACCACGTTTACGCGCAGCAAGCTTAACGCCAGTAGCACGACAATTGAAATAACAACGGGATTCGATAACATATTGTTGTTCCTTATTGATTAATTAAAAGAAAAAGGTCGCATAAAAGAAAATTGATTTAAGGTTAAATGTCGCATAGTAATAAACTCCTGTAAATTAATAATAAAACAAAACCCCTCGAAAGTTGCCTTCCGAGGGGTAAGATTTTTTTGATCTTTATCTTGTCAGCTCGGAAGAAATCTTCCAAGCACGCCAACAGCCTGAAAGATTATTCAGTTGAATGGCGATGATGGTGACGAAGGATAAAGTTCATTGGAAACTCTCTTATTTAGATAACTAAATTGAATTACTTTACAAAATACGGTAAACCGGAAATGATTGCAAGTTTTTTTCTAAAAAATTTTAAAAATTAAAGTGCGGTCTGATTTTCATCTGTTTTTTCCGCTTCATCTGTTTGAGCAATATGCGGGAATCCACCGAGATCTTTTAAATGATTCACCATATAGCAAAATAATTCTGCGGTACGTTCAGTATCATATAGCGCAGAGTGTGCTTGTTTGCCATCAAAAGGAATTTTTGCCGCTTGGCACGCTTTGACGAGTACTGTTTGCCCAAACATAAAACCGGCAAGCGTTGCCGTATCAAACATCCCAAAAGGGTGGAATGGATTGCGTTTTACACCTGTGCGTTCAGCCGCCGCCATCACAAAGCTTTGGTCAAAAGCCGCATTATGTGCCACGATGATAGAACGCTGACATTCTGCGTCTTTTTGTCCACGACGCACCATTTGGAACAATCCCGTGATCGCATCTAATTCAGATACGGCACCACGTAATGGATTGTGAATATCAATCCCATTAAATTTGAGAGATTCAGGATTAATATTCGCCCCCTCAAATGGTTCAATATGAAAATGGCATTTTTGGTCAGGTTGTAAATTGCCATTCTCATCCATTTTTAAGGTGATAGCAGCAAGCTCTAAAAGTGCATCTTTTTTTGCATCAAATCCCGCTGTTTCCACATCAATGATGACAGGGAAGTAGCCACGAAAACGATTTTTTAATTGGTGGTGATAAGGAATTTCTTGAGAGTTGGACATATTGTATCCTTTAAAATAAATAACGCAGGTAACCCTGCGTTATAAAAGAACGAAAAAATCAACCGCACTTTTAATTAATTGCCTAGACCAGATTTTGAACTTTTATTTTCGATAAATTCAATTTTATAGCCATCTGGATCTTCAACGAAGGCAATAACGGTTGTACCACCTTTAACTGGGCCTGGTTCGCGAGTCACTTTACCACCACTTGCACGAACTGCTTCACAAATAGCATAAATATCATCAACACCGATAGCAATATGTCCATATGCTGTACCTTGTTCATATTTATCTACGCCCCAATTGTATGTTAATTCAATTTCTGCAGCGCTTTCGCCATCTTCGTAACCTAAAAATGCAAGCGTATATTTATATTCCGGGTTTTCACTCGTACGCAATAAACGCATACCTAAAACATCTTGATAAAATTTAATAGAGCGGTCCAAATCACCTACTCGAAGCATTGTGTGTAAAATTTGCATCTTGTTTTCCTCTTTTCTATTGGGTTAGTGGATGATTATAGCATAGAAATTTTTAAATAGACTTAGGACGTAATTTATCCCAGAAATTAGAGTCGTTTAAATAACGAAAATGAACTAATCATTTGGAGTGGTCAGAGCTCAGTTTCATATTCAGCTTTGGTAATCTGTTTTTTGTTGTAGTGGCCTAGCTATTACAAGGATACGACAAGTTGTAAATTATTATAGGAGAACAAAGATGTTTTCATTCTTAAAAGCATCGCCTCCAGCACCAAGAATTGAAAGTTCTAGAACAGATGCCGAGTATAAAAAATTACGTTGGCAGGTGTTTGCTGGAGTATTTATCGGGTATGCGGCTTATTATCTTATCCGCAAAAACTTTTCTTTAGCAATTCCTTATCTTATTGATGAATATGGTTTTACTAAAGCTGATTTAGGTACAGTTGGGGTAGCGTTATCACTGGCTTACGGTTTTAGTAAGTTCATTATGGGGAATATTTCTGACCGAAGTAATCCTAAATATTTTATTACTATTGGTTTATTAGGTTCTGCATTAGTGAGCTTAATTTTCGGTTTAGTACCAGGCGTGCTTTCTTCTATTCCATTGATGATTGTGTTAGCTGCATTAAATGGCTGGTTCCAAGGAATGGGATACCCACCAGGTGCAAAAACAATGACCAATTGGTTCTCGGTTTCTGAACGTGGTGTGTGGTGGAGCTGGTGGAACGTATCACATAACTTAGGTGGTGGTTTAATCGGTCCATTAGCGATCCTCGGTTTATCGATTTTCGGCGTATGGCAATCTTTATTCTATTTACCGGCCTTAATAGCCATTGTATTGGCATTCATCATGTTCTATTTAATGCACGATACTCCAGAATCACAAGGGTTACCACCGGTAGATGAATGGAAAGGTGAAAAAATCGTAGAGAAAGTCGAATCGGCTCACACGCTTTCTTCTAAAGATATTTTTATGAAATACATCATTAATAATAAGTTCTTATGGGCGATTGCACTTGCGAACGTATTTGTGTATTTCATTCGTTACGGCATTATTGACTGGGCCCCAACGTATCTAAAAGAAGTGAAACATTTCTCTGTAGACAAACAAAGCTGGGCGTATTTCCTTTACGAATATGCAGGTATCTTTGGTATGCTTGCTAGCGGTTATTTAAGTGATAAAGTGTTCAAAGGCCACCGTGCACCGCCGATGTTATTATTCCTAACCGGTGTATTAATCGCGATTATTGTTTATTGGAAAAACCCGGAAGGTAATCCACTTGTAGATAATATTTGTCTTGTTGCTATCGGTTTCTTAATTTATGGTCCAGTAATGATGATCGGGCTTCAAGCGGCAGACCTTGTGCCACGTGTTGCAACAGGTACAGCGACAGGTCTAACCGGACTATTCGGTTACTTATTAGGTTCTGCGAGTGCAGGCTATGTAATGGGTAAATTGGTCGACTTATTTGGCTGGGATGGTGGTTTTTATGCCTTGATCGTTTCTTGCTTCTTAGGATTTGGCTTCATTGCTTTTACCTTACTCCATAAGCCGAATGCGGCATAATTAAGGTTAATTACATATAAAAAGTGCGGCCAAAAAACATGATGTTTTTGACCGCACTTTATTTTTGTTTATTTTACCGCAATCATTGAACCAAAATTAAAACATTGGAACCATAATTCGACGTGTGAAAATCCGATGTTTTTTAACCGCTCTTTGTGGATGTTAATCGAGTCAGTACGCATGACATTTTCAAGTGCGGTGCGTTTTTGGCTCACTTCAAGCTCACTGTAACCGTTAGCACGTTTGAATTGGTGGTGGAGGTCAATAAGCAACTCATTCACTTTTTCATCTTCAAAACGGAATTTTTCAGAGAGCACCAATACACCATTTGGGTTTAAACCTTGGTAGATTTTGGTGAGCAAGGCTATACGATCTTCTGGTGGTAAAAATTGCAACGTGAAGTTGAGTACAACCATTGAGGCGTTCTTAATTTCAATTTGACGAATATCATCGCAAAGAATTTCTACGGGCACATCACTATGATAAGCCGCAACATGCTGACGGCAGCGTTCCACCATTGGCAGAGAATTATCGACACCGATAATTTTCACATTCGGTTGTTTAATATTACGTCGCATAGAAAGAGCTGCCGCACCGCGTGAACAGCCTAAATCATAGACTTGGCTGTCAGCCGTCACAAAACGTTCAGCCAACATACCAATCGCCGTGATAATGTTGGAGTAGCCCGGAATCGAGCGTTGAATCATATCGGGGAAAACTTCCGCCACGCTTTCATCAAAAGTAAAATCGCCCAGTTTTTCAATCGGGGCGGCAAAAATCGTATCTTTCATCATGATTGAGTTCTGTTGTTGTCTTGAGAGTGCATTTATTTAGATAAAATGCAAAAAACTGCGGTCATTTTAGTGAAAGTTTTTAAAGGATCAAATAAATTTCGCTTTTCAATTTAAATGCCCCGTCTTTTTCCGTATAATCAACGCGTTAATTATCCATTTTTAGAAAAATGAAAGGAATACAGAAATGATGCGTACACATTATTGCGGTGCATTAAACCGCAACCATATTGGACAAGAAGTAACATTAAGCGGTTGGGTTCATCGTCGTCGCGATTTGGGCGGTTTAATTTTTATTGATATGCGTGATCGTGATGGTATCGTGCAAGTTTGTTTTGACCCGAAATATCAAGAAGCGTTAACTGCAGCTTCAGGCTTACGTAATGAATTTTGTATCCAAATTAAAGGTGAAGTAATCGCGCGTCCTGACAATCAAATTAATAAAAATATGGCGACAGGCGAAGTGGAAGTGTTAGCAAAAGAATTACGCATCTACAATGCTTCTGACGTTTTACCATTAGACTTCAACCAAAACAACACTGAAGAACAACGTTTAAAATATCGTTATTTAGATTTACGTCGTCCAGAAATGGCACAACGTTTGAAAACCCGTGCAAAAATCACCAGCTTTGTGCGTCGTTTTATGGATGACAATGGTTTCCTTGATATTGAAACCCCAATGCTTACCAAAGCAACGCCAGAAGGTGCGCGTGACTATTTAGTGCCAAGCCGTGTACATAAAGGCAAATTCTATGCATTGCCGCAATCACCTCAGCTTTTCAAACAGCTTCTCATGATGTCTGGTTTTGATCGTTATTATCAAATCGTGAAATGTTTCCGTGATGAAGATTTACGTGCAGATCGTCAACCTGAGTTTACCCAAATCGATGTGGAAACGTCTTTCTTAACTGCGCCAGAAGTACGTGAGATCATGGAACGCATGGTACACGGTTTGTGGCAAAACATCATTGGTGTGGATTTAGGTAAATTCCCACAAATGACCTGGCAAGAAGCGATGACTCGTTTTGGCTCAGATAAACCGGATTTGCGTAACCCGCTTGAATTAGTCGATGTGGCAGATATCGTTAAAGATGTTGAATTTAAAGTATTTAATGAGCCTGCAAACAATCCAAACGGCCGAGTGGCAGTCATTCGTGTACCAAATGGTACGGAAATTACCCGTAAACAAATTGATGAATACACACAATTTGTAGGCATCTACGGTGCGAAAGGTTTGGCTTGGGCGAAAGTCAATGACATTAATGCTGGCCTTGAAGGCGTACAAAGCCCGATTGCGAAATTCTTAAATGAAGAGGTATGGAAAGCGTTAGCTGAACGTGTGAAAGCTCAAACTGGCGATATCTTATTCTTCGGTGCAGACAAATGGCAAACCACTACAGACGCAATGGGCGCATTACGTTTGAAATTAGGTCGTGATCTTGGCTTAACTCGTTTAGACGAATGGCAACCACTTTGGGTGATTGATTTTCCAATGTTTGAACGTGACGATGAAGGTAATCTTGCAGCAATGCATCACCCATTCACTTCACCAAAAGATTTTACGCCAGAACAATTAGAAGCGAATCCAACCGATGCAGTAGCAAATGCTTACGATATGGTGATCAACGGCTATGAAGTAGGTGGTGGTTCTGTCCGTATTTTCGATCCGAAAATGCAACAAACCGTATTCCGCATTCTTGGTATCAATGAACAAGAACAACGTGAAAAATTTGGTTTCTTATTAGATGCATTAAAATTTGGTACACCACCACATGCAGGTTTAGCATTTGGTTTAGACCGTTTAACCATGCTTTTAACTGGCACTGAAAATATCCGTGATGTGATTGCATTCCCGAAAACAACAGCTGCAGCTTGTTTAATGACTGAAGCGCCAAGTTTTGCGAATCCGCAGGCGTTAGGTGAGTTAAGTATTCAGGTTGTGAAAGCTGAATAAGTTTAAAATTTATAATATAGGGTGCGGTCAATTTTGACCGCACTTTCTTTTTATTGAAAAAATTTTATTCACTTAAAGATATCAGTTTTTCGGTATGAATACTTGTGAAATTTATTTGTTTTGAAGTTATATTCTGAAAAAATAGAATAATCAGATTTTTATTTTTTACTACTGCTTTTAAGTGGATTTTATTTACTTTACTCAAGGATAAAATTCTATTATAAATAAGACCTTTTCGGTTTATGGTCAATTTATAAGAGAAAATTTTATGAGTGAAGTTTCAACTCCAGTAGAAAACTCAACATGGGCGAGTAAATTCTCAGCCTTAGGCCCTGGAATCGTGATGGCATCAGCAGCTGTCGGTGGTTCACATATTATTGCATCCACCCAAGCGGGTGCGATCTATGGTTGGGAATTAGTGAGCATTGTTATTCTTGCTAATTTATTCAAATATCCTTTCTTCCGTTTCGGTGTTCAATATACTCTCGATACGGGTAATACATTGTTAGAAGGCTACCGTCAAAAAGGGAAATTCTATCTTTGGTTATTCCTCGCTTTAAACGTTTTTGCTACGGTGATTAATACTGCTGCAGTAGGGTTATTAACAGCAGCAATTTTAACGTTTATTACACCAATTCCACTACCGATGCCAGTATTGAGTTCATTAGTGATTCTTGTGACAACCGGCATTTTATTGTTAGGGAAATACCGTCTATTAGATAGCTTATCGAAAATCATCATGATTGCTTTAACGGTAACCACCGTGAGTGCTGTTGTGATTGCTTTTATGCGTAATGGTATCCATGGCGTAGCCGCGCCTGATTTTGTCGCGCCTTCTCCATGGGAATTAAGTAAATTAGCATTTTTAGTTGCTTTGATGGGATGGATGCCGGCGCCAATTGAAATCTCTGCAATTAATTCTATGTGGGTGGTGGCAAAACGCCGTTTAACCAAAGTGTCTTATCAAGATGGTTTGTTTGACTTCAATGTGGGGTACATCGGTACTGCCATTTTAGCTGTTGTTTTCTTAGCCCTTGGTGCATTAGTACAATATGGTTCGCCAGAAACCGTAGAGATGGTGGGTGGAAAATATATCGCCCAACTTATCAATATGTATGCAAGTACTATCGGTGAATGGTCTCGCTTATTAATTGCGGTGATTGCGTTTATGTGTATGTTTGGTACAACAATTACGGTAATTGATGGTTATTCTCGTACTAATGTTGAAGCAGTACGTATTTTGTCTGGTAAACAAGAAAGCTCAGTAAGAGTTTTAAACATTGGCATGATTTTAGCCGCATTGTCGGGTTTAGCGATTATTTTCTACTTTAATAATGCAGTGGGTCCAATGCTGAAATTTGCGATGATTGCTTCATTTGTTTCTGCGCCAATCTTCGCTTGGTTGAATTTATCTCTGACTAAGCACGCGAAACACAGCGTAAAAGGCGGCTTATTGTGGTTATCCCTTATCGGCTTATTCTACTTAACCGCCTTTGCAGGGTTGTTTATTGCTCAACAAGCTGGCTGGTTAAACTAAAATAATTGAGATAATTACCGCACTTTAGTTTTAAAGTGCGGTAATTTTTTTGAAAGTTTTTAGTAGAAAAGGTATGATGCTGCCCATTCTCAATTATGTAGATGACGAGCTTGAAATATAAAAATAATCAATCGGTTCTCGTGGTAATTTATGCAGAAAGCACGCATCGTGTTCTTATGCTTCAACGTCAAGATGATTCCACTTTTTGGCAATCTGTTACGGGTACATTGGAAACCAATGAAACACCAAGAGAAACAGCCATTCGAGAAGTTTGGGAAGAAATAGGATTAAAAATAGAAGAAAATTCGACCGCACTTTTTGATTGCAAAGAGAGCATAGAATTTGAAATTTTCCCGCATTTCCGCTATAAATACGCACCGAATGTGACTCACTGTCATGAACATTGGTTTTTATTGGCAGTTGAGCAGGAATTTGAGCCGATATTAAGTGAGCATTTGGCGTATCAATGGGTTTTACCTGAGCAAGCGATCCAAATGACAAAATCGCCGAATAATGCTGAGGCCATCAAAAAATATTTGATGAACGGCTTTCCTCTATAGAAGAGGGTATAATTTACAAACGTTTTTAAGATAAGAAGGAAAACAACATGGCAGGCCATAGTAAGTGGGCAAATATTAAACACCGTAAAGCAGCACAAGATGCGCAACGCGGTAAAATTTTTACAAAATTAATTCGTGAATTAGTAACCGCTGCAAAAATTGGTGGCGGTGATGTCGGTGCGAACCCGCGTTTACGTGCAGCAGTAGATAAAGCTTTATCAAGCAACATGACTCGCGACACCATTAACCGTGCGATTGAACGCGGTGTGGGCGGTGGTGATGACACCAATATGGAAACAAGAATTTACGAAGGTTATGGTCCGGGTGGAACTGCTGTGATGGTTGAGTGTCTAAGTGACAACGCAAACCGAACCATCTCACAGGTTCGCCCAAGTTTCACTAAATGTGGTGGTAACTTAGGGACTGAAGGTTCTGTGGGCTATTTATTCAGCAAAAAAGGCTTGATTTTAATTAGCGAAGGTGAAGAAGATGCGTTAATGGAAGCGGCAATTGAAGCCGGTGCGGATGATGTTCAACCACAAGATGATGGTTCATTCGAAATCTATACGGCGTGGGAAGATTTAGGTTCTGTGCGCGATGCAATCGAAGCAGCAGGATTTAAAATTGATAACGCAGAAGTGACAATGATTCCATCAACAACTGTTGATCTTGATCTTGAAACTGCGCCTAAATTGTTGCGTTTAATTGACATGTTAGAAGACTGTGACGATGTACAAAACGTATATCATAACGGTGAAATTAGTGATGAAGTTGCAGCTCAGCTGTAATTTTAAGGAGATTTAGAATGAAATTAGCTAAAGTATTACCAGCAATGGCCGCTCTTGTTGTTTTATCAGCTTGTGCAAGCGATGCACCAAAAATGGAAAACAAGGCAGAGCAAACTGCAGCACCTACTGTAACGGATAAAACAGTAGTTTATACTTGTAACAAGAAAACTGTAACTGCAGTTTATCAATTCGAAAACCAAGAGCCAACAGCGGCAATGGTAATGGTAGGCAACAAAGTTGTTGCGAAAGATTTCGCTCGTGATGCCGCTCAAAAAGACTTCACTTCATTTACTTCTGGCAAATATGTTTGGAACGTAGATAGTGGTTTAACTTTAGATAAATTCGATTCTGTTGTGCCAGTAAATCTTTTAATCAAAGGCAAAAAAGCAGATAAAATTGTTGTGAAAAACTGTGATGTAGATGCAAAAGCAACTGCAAAAGCAAACCAATAATTAACGCTAAAAACGGCCGGCATTGACCGGCCGTTTATTTTTGAGAGTTTATGAATATTATTTTAGGCATTGACCCAGGTTCTCGTGTAACGGGTTATGGTGTGATTAGACAAAATGGTCGCCATTTAGAATATCTCGGCAGTGGAGCAATCCGCACGCAGGTCGAGGATTTACCTACACGCTTAAAACGAATTTATGCCGGTGTGACCGAAATCATCACGCAATTTCAGCCTGATATGTTTGCCATTGAACAAGTGTTTATGGCTAAAAATGCGGATTCTGCTTTAAAACTGGGACAAGCGCGTGGTACGGCGATTGTGGCAGCCGTCAACCACGATTTACCTGTATTTGAATATGCGGCTCGTTTGGTGAAACAGACTGTCGTTGGGATTGGTTCTGCAGATAAAGTTCAAGTACAAGATATGGTGACACGAATTTTGAAGCTCTCAGATAAACCTCAGGCAGATGCGGCAGATGCTTTAGCTATTGCGATTACCCATGCCCACACCATTCAACATTCTTTGCATATTGCTGGCTCGGTCAAAACCACAGAAACACACGAAAAAATGACCGCACTTTTAAAAACGAGGTACAGTCGAGGTCGATTTAGACTAAAAATTTAACTGGATTAATATCCAGTTTTATTTTATTCTATGCAAAATTTTTTTACATGGAAATCTTATGATCGGTCGTTTAAAAGGCATCTTATTAGAAAAACAACCTCCTGAAATTTTGCTTGATGTACAAGGCGTAGGTTACGAATTATTGTTACCAATGACCAGTTTTTATGACTTACCTGAAATCGGGCAAGAAACTACTTTATTTACCCATCTTGTTGTGCGTGAAGATGCTCATCTTCTTTTTGGATTTGCCCAAAAAACTGACCGCACTTTATTCCGTGAATTAATTAAAACCAATGGTGTTGGACCTAAATTGGCACTCGCGATTTTATCTGCAATGTCAGTAGAGCAGTTTGCTTACGCTATTGAACGAGAAGAACTGTCGAAATTAGTTAAAATTCCTGGTGTGGGCAAGAAAACGGCTGAACGCTTATTGGTGGAGTTAAAAGGGAAGTTTAAAGATGTTCGCCAAATTGATTTCTTTGTGGAGAGCAAGCATATTCCTTCAACTTCAGAATTACGTCAAGCGGAAAGCTCAGCTGATGAAGCGGTTGCTGCGCTGATTGCGTTAGGCTATAAACCAACCGATGCTGAAAAAATGGTGAAAAAAGTAGCTAAAGCGGATTTAAGCAGTGAGCAATTAATTCGTGAAGCCTTAAAAGCCGCATTATAAAGATTAAACAGATATGATCGAAGCAGATAGAATTATTAGCAGTCAGGCAAAGATGGATGAAGATGTCATCGATCGTGCGATTCGTCCAAAGCTTTTAGCGGACTATGTGGGGCAGCCACAAGTGCGAGAGCAGATGGATATTTTCATTAAGGCGGCAAAACTGCGTCAAGATGCCTTAGATCATCTTTTGATCTTCGGCCCTCCAGGTTTAGGAAAAACGACGCTAGCTAATATTGTGGCAAATGAAATGGGTGTGAATATTCGCACAACATCAGGGCCTGTGCTTGAAAAAGCCGGCGATTTAGCGGCAATGCTGACAAATCTTGAACCCCATGATGTGTTGTTTATTGATGAAATTCATCGTCTTTCCCCTGCGATTGAAGAAGTGCTTTATCCAGCAATGGAAGATTATCAGCTGGATATTATGATCGGTGAAGGCCCTGCTGCACGCTCAATTAAATTAGATTTGCCACCTTTCACATTAATTGGTGCAACAACTCGAGCGGGTTCTTTAACTTCACCATTACGAGATCGTTTTGGTATTGTTCAGCGTTTAGAATTTTATTCCGTTGAAGATTTAACTTCTATTGTGACAAGAAGTGCCTCTTGCTTAAATCTAGAATTAGAAGATAAAGCGGCTTTTGAAGTGGCTCGTCGTTCGCGTGGAACCCCTCGCATTGCAAACCGTTTATTGCGTCGCGTTCGAGATTTTGCTGATGTACGTAATGATGGCATTATTTCGGCAGACATCGCGAAACAAGCACTTTCAATGTTAGATATAGATGATGCGGGCTTTGATTACTTAGATAGAAAATTGCTTACCGCAGTGATTGAACGTTTTGATGGTGGGCCAGTTGGGTTAGATAACTTGGCAGCAGCAATAGGTGAAGAACGAGACACTATCGAGGATGTTTTAGAACCTTATTTGATTCAACAAGGATTTTTACAGCGAACCCCTCGAGGCCGAATTGCGACTTCGTTAACTTATCGACACTTCGGACTTCAGAAGCCGTCAGAATAAGAGATAGAAAAAAAGGACATATTGATATCAATATGTCCTTTCTTTTTGAAACCTGCTTAGTTAGTTCCTTCAGTTCCTTCAGTATAGCTCTTCATACTATTTAATCTTGCTAAACCCACATCACAGCTTTTTTGTTGAGTCGCTAATTCCATTTCAAGAATTTGCTGTTTGCTTTGATTTAGTTTGCTTTTGATTTTACCTACTTGAGTGTGAGTGCCGGGCTGTTTTTCTGCTTGGGCAATCAAATTTTCTGTTTCTTTAAATAACTGAGTACATTGTTGTGGAAGAGCAGCTTTGTTTTCTGTCAGAGGTGCTGCGGTGGCAGATAATGCCATAGAACCGAAAAGTGCGGTCAAAATTACGCAAATTTTTTTCATTGTAAATCCCTACAAATCTCTCCAAATATTATTAGGCTAAAAAATAGCAAAATCTTGCAGCCCTGTCTAGTGATTATTTTGTCCATTTTTTTTAAATAAAGTTTCCTTGTGATAGATAAATTTTCCCATTTTGAGCAAAAAATACAGAATTTGATGTGGATCAATTTTGTCATTGTTATGCAAAATAGGGTATTTTGTAACTTATATCAAAAAATGTGATCAAGATAACGGTTTTTTCTGTTTTTTATCCTCATAAATAGTAGTAGAATATGGCAAATTTTTGAATATTTATATTGTAATCGGTTACTGTATTCTGTTTTGAGAATAGAAAAGGCAATTATTACGTAAATAATTCAATATTTCTTAACAATTTCTGTTGAGTAGTTTGGGGTGGTTATTTGGGGTTATCCTTGGTAATCATAAAGTGAAAATCTTGTAGATTTATACAAGGAGTTGAGATGTTAGACGTTGTTGATCTCTCACGCTTGCAGTTTGCATTAACTGCGTTATATCACTTCATTTTTGTACCATTAACATTAGGTTTATCTTTCGTTCTTGTGATCATGGAAACCATTTATGTTAAAACGGGCAAAGAAGTATATAAAGATATGACAAAATTCTGGGGTAAGTTATTTGGTATTAACTTTGCTCTAGGGGTGACGACCGGTATTATCATGGAGTTCCAATTCGGGACAAACTGGTCTTATTATTCTCACTATGTAGGTGATATTTTCGGTGCGCCATTAGCAATCGAAGCATTACTTGCGTTCTTCTTAGAGTCCACTTTCGTGGGTCTATTCTTCTTCGGTTGGGATCGTTTAACTAAAGGTAAACACTTACTCGCAACTTACTGCGTAGCCTTTGGTTCAAACCTTTCTGCGATGTGGATTTTAGTCGCGAATGGTTGGATGCAACATCCGGTAGCGGCAGAGTTTAACTTTGAAACCATTCGTATGGAAATGACCAGCTTCTTAGATCTTTGGTTAAATCCAGTTGCGCAAGGTAAATTCTTACACACATTAACAGCAGGTTATACAACCGGTGCAATGTTTGTATTAGGTATCAGTGCATTCTATTTATTAAAAGGCCGCGATATTGGTTTTGCTAAACGTTCATTCTCTGTAGCGGCAACTTTTGGTTTTATCGCTGCATCAGCTGTATTAATTATGGGGGATGAATCAGGTTATGAAATTGGTAAAGCACAACCTGTGAAATTGGCTGCAATGGAAGCTGAGTTTGATACCCATCCTGCGCCAGCGCCATTCCATCCAGTTGCGATTCCAAATACCGCTGAAATGAAAAATGATTTTGCGATTGAAATCCCTTACTTAGGTGGTTTAATTGCAACGCGTTCTTTAGACACTGAAATTGTTGGTTTGAAAGATATTCAAGCGAAAAATGAAGGTCGTGTTCGTAACGGTATGGTTGCTTATGATTTATTCACGCAATTAAAAGCAGAGAAAAAATCAGCAGGCCAAGTAAATCCTGAAACTAAAGCAAAATTTGATGAAGTCAAAGGTGATTTAGGTTTCGGTTTATTATTAAAACGTTACACAGATAAAGTTGTTGATGCAACGGATGAACAAATTAAACAAGCAGCACGTGATACTATTCCAAATGTCGGTCCTAACTTCTGGGCATTCCGTGGTATGTTAGCCGCAGGTGGTTTAATTATTTTACTGACCTTTGGTGCATTTGTTCAAAATTTACGTAACAAAGTGACTTCTTCTCGCTTATTACTTAAAGCATTGCTTTGGGGTATTCCATTGCCATTCTTAGCGATTGAATTTGGTTGGTTCTTAGCTGAATTTGGTCGTCAACCATGGGCGATTTATGAAGTATTACCGGTGGGTGTGTCTGCCTCTAACTTGAGTGTAGGTGACTTATGGTTCTCTATCGGTTTAATTTGTGTACTTTACTTCTTCTTCATCATTGCGGAAATGTATTTGATGTTTAAATATGCACGTTTAGGTCCAAGTGCATTGAAAACCGGCAAATACTATTTTGAGCAATCATCTAAATAAGCAGGAGATGGATTATGCTTGATTATGAAATTCTACGTATTATTTGGTGGGTGCTAGTTGTTGTATTGCTTATCGGTTTCTCTGTAACAGATGGATTCGATATGGGCGTGACCGCACTTTTACCCGTAGCAGGTAAGAAAGAAGTAGAAAGACGTATTATGATTAACTCTATTGCTCCACACTGGGATGGTAACCAAGTTTGGTTATTAAGTGCTGGTGGTGCAATCTTCGCGGCATGGCCGATTGTTTATTCTGTAGCGTTTTCAGGCTTCTATATTGCCTTATTCCTCGTGTTAGCTGCGTTATTCTTCCGTCCAATTGGTTTTGAATATCGTGCGAAAATTGATAACCCAACATGGCGTGCTATGTGGGATTGGGGCTTGTTTGCGGGTGGTTTTGTACCTGCATTAGTATTCGGTGTAGCATTTGGTAATTTATTACAAGGTGTACCATTTGAATTAAATGAGCTTTCACAAGCAACTTACACAGGTTCGTTCTTTGCATTATTAAACCCATTCGCATTACTTTGCGGTGTGTTAAGCCTTGCAATGTTAGTGACTCACGGTGCGAACTGGTTACAAATGAAAACCACTGCAGCATTGCGTGATCGCGCAAGAGCAATTACACAAATTGGTGCATTAGTGACATTAATTACTTTTGTACTTGCAGGTGTATGGCTTTCTTTCAAAGACGGTTATGTGGTGACTAGCGTGATTGATCACTTTGCAGCATCAGCGCCAGCTTCAGGTAAACAAGTGGCAGTTGAAGCAGGTGCATGGTTCAAAAACTTCAATGAAAATCCAGCTTTATGGGCATTCCCAGCATTAGTAGTAGTTGGTGCATTATTGAATGTGGTTGCATCTAAAGCAAATCGTTGCGGTTTCGCGTTCTTATTCTCAGTATTAACAATGGCTGGTGTGATTATCACTGCGGCAGTATCAATGTTCCCATTTGTAATGCCTTCAAGTACTCATCCAGAACAAAGCTTGTTAATGTGGGATGCAACATCAAGTCAATTAACATTAAACTTAATGTTCTACTTGGTATTAGTATTCGTTACCATCTCATTGCTTTACACCACTTGGTCATACTACAAAATGTTTGGTCGCTTGGATGAAAGCTTTGTTGAAGACAACAAAAACTCATTATACTAAGGAGAAACAATATGTTATATGTAATTTGGGTAGTGGGTGTGTTGGCTGCAGTTATGGTGAGTGCTAAATTAACCATTGGCAAAGAAAAGTCAGGTAAATTTGACGAGTAATGATGATTAATTCACTCTATCAATTAAGCAATAAGGGTTCCTTGCGAACCCTTTCGTTTATTTTAGCATTATTTTTAACCGCGGCTTTCTTTTTAAATTTAAATCAATTTTCGACCGCACTTCGTACTGCACATCCAGCTTGGATTCTTGCGATTTTTTGGGGATTGATTAATTTGTGGATCCACGGTATCGGATTCGACATTCGCCGAGCAATATGGCAGCTCGTTTTCTTGCCATTTATTGGTTATTTCACCACAATAATTGCCATTGTTCAGCATTGGTTTTTATAAGAACGATAGACAAATATTATTATTTGGAGCTTGCACATCTAATAAACAGGTTTTAAAATAACCGGCTTGTTATGGCTGATAATTTGAGCATTATTTTGAATAACCAATGTTTTACCTTTCCGGTTCGTGTCTATTATGAGGACACGGATGCTGGCGGAGTAGTGTATCACGCACGTTACTTACATTTCTTTGAGCGTGCGCGAACTGAATATTTAAGAACGCTTAATTTTTCCCAACAATCATTATTGCAGGAACAACAGTTAGCTTTTGTGGTCAAAACCATGTCTATTGACTATTGTATTCCGGCAAAATTGGATGATTATCTTATTGTCGAAACGGAAATAACGGCAGCGAAAGGAGCAACAATTCTCTTTGAACAGCGGTTAGTTCGTGAGGCAGTGGTGTTATCGAAGGCTACTGTAAAGGTAGCCTGTGTTGATCTAGGCAAAATGAAACCTGTCGCAATTCCTGAAGAATTAAAAGCGGCATTTTTAAAGTAAATAACTTTTCGGAGTATGCAATGACTGCAGAATTGAACTTTTTAGATCTTTTTCTAAAAGCGAGTATCGTTGTTCAACTTGTAATTGTGATCTTGATTTCGTTCTCAATTATTTCTTGGGCAATCATCATTCAACGTAGCCGTATTTTGACGAGCGCGTTAAAAGAAGCGAACACTTTTGAAGATCGTTTCTGGTCTGGTGAAGATTTAAACAAACTTTATGATGGTTTATCTAATCGTCGTGAAGTATTAACGGGTAGCGAACAAATTTTCTTTGTTGGCTTTAAAGAATTCTCTCGCTTAAAACAAGTGAACGCAGATGCGCCAGAAGCAATCATTAAAGGTACGACTCGTGCAATGAACCTTGCGATGAATCGTGAAGTAGAAGCGCTTGAAAGTCGTGTACCTTTCTTAGCAACAGTGGCTTCTGTGAGTCCATATATTGGTTTATTTGGTACCGTTTGGGGGATCATGCACGCATTTATGGCGTTAAGTGGTGCGAAACAAGCAACATTACAAATGGTTGCTCCAGGTATCGCAGAAGCCTTGATCGCAACTGCAATCGGTTTGTTTGCGGCGATTCCAGCTGTAATGGCGTATAACCGTTTAAGCTTACGTGTAAATGCGATTGAACAAAATTATGGTAACTTCATTGATGAATTCACCACAATTTTACATCGTCAAGCTTTTGGTAAAGCGCCCCATTAAAAATCAATGAAAAATTGACCGCACTTGATAAATCAGACGAAAAGTGCGGTGGATTTTAGCGAAGTTTTAGAGGAAATTATGGCTCGTCGTCAGCGTAAAGACATTAAATCTGAAATTAACATCGTGCCATTTCTCGATGTTCTTTTAGTTTTAGTGTTAATTTTTATGGCAACCGCGCCGATTATCAGTCAGAGCGTTCAAGTGGAACTCCCTGATTCGGTGCAAAGTCAAAATGTATCAAATGAAGATAAAACACCGGTTATCTTAGAAGTAGCAGGTGTAGGGCAGTATTCGATTTCTATTGGTGGTCAACGCCAAGAAGGCCTTAACGAAGAAATGGTAACCCAATTATCAAAACAAGAATTTGATAAAGACAATAACACAATGTTCTTAGTGGGCGGAGCAAAAGATGTACCTTATGAAGAAGTGATTAAAGCACTGAATTTACTACATCTTGCCGGCATTAAGTCTGTGGGTTTAATGACCAACCCAATTTAAGAATAAGTAGGTAAAACCGTGCAGAATAATCGACGAAAAAAACGTGCAAATGAGTTTGTCATCTCTATTGCGATGCACCTTGCATTGTTTGGTTTGTTGATTTGGAGCTCTCTTTATCAAACCGTTGAAATAATGGGTGGTGGAGAAGGTGAAGGTGATGCCATGGGAGCTGTGATGGTCGATACCGGCAGCGCAGCACAGGAATGGGGACGTATTCAACAACAGAAAAAAGGTCAAACTGATAAACAGAAAAAACCAGAACCTGTAGTCGAAGAGAAGAAACCAGAGCCTGAACCTGAACCAAATCAGCAAGAAATTGCGAAACAAGAAGAGATTAAGCGTCAGCAGGAAATTCAACGTCAAAAAGAACTTGAAAAACAAAAGCAGCAAGAAATTGAAAAGCAAAAACAGCAACAAGAACTTGCTCGTCAAGAGGCGTTAGAAAAGCAGAAACAAGCTGAAGAAGCGAAAGCAAAACAAGCTGCTGAAGCAGCGAAGTTAAAAGCTGATGCAGAAGCGAAACGTTTAGCGGCAGCTGCTAAACAGGCTGAGGAAGAGGCAAAAGCTAAAGCACAAGCCGAAGCTCAAAAAGCGAAAGAAAAAGCTGAAGCAGATGCTAAAGCGAAGGCTGAGGCAAAAGCGAAAGCCGATGCTGAAGCAAAAGCGAAGGCCAAGGCAGAAGCAGATGCTAAAGCGAAAGCTGAGGCAGATGCTAAGGCTAAAGCAAAAGCTGAAGCTGATGCAAAAGCGAAAGCAGATGCAGAGGCAAAAGCTAAGGCTGAAGCAAAAGCTAAAGCGGATGCAGAAGCAAAAGCGAAGGCTGACGCAGCAAAACGTAAAGCAGATCAAGCAGCTTTAGATGACTTCATGAACGGCGGAGATGTCGGTGGTGGTAGTGCATCTAAAGGTGGTAATGCAAATAAAGGCGGTACACAAGGTAGTGGTGCAGGACTAGGTGCTGGAGATGGTGGTAAAGTTGGTGACCAATATGCAGGTGTCATTAAACGTGAAATTCAACGCCGTTTCTTAAAAGACCCAAGCTTTGCCGGTAAAGTTTGTAGCATTAAAATCCAACTCGGTCGAGATGGCACGATTTTAGGCTACCAACGCGTTTCTGGACCTGATGATATTTGTACTGCAGCATTAAGTGCGGTAGCGAGAACGAAAAAAGTTCCAGCAGCACCATCTGATGCTATTTATGAGAAATATAAAGCGCCGACTATCGATTTTGATATCAATGCTCGATAATCGGTTTTAGGAAAGTAACAACGTTAAAATAAGGTGATTAAATGAAATTGATCAAACGTGTTATGGGGCTATTTGTGGTGATGTTTGCATTTGCAAGCACAGCAATGGCAGAAGATGAAGTTCGAATTGTGATTGATGAAGGTGTTGATGGCGCTCGTCCTATCGCAGTTGTTCCTTTCGCAGGTTCTGCACCTGAAAATATTGGTCAAATTGTTGCAGATGACTTACGTAATAGTGGTAAATTTAACCCAATTCCAGTGAGCCAAATGCCACAACAACCAACGACTGCAGCAGAAGTAAAACCTGAAGCTTGGACTGCTTTAGGTATTGATGCTGTTGTGGTAGGTCAAGTGACATCAACTGGTAGTGGTTATAACATTTCTTACCAATTAGTTGATACTGTAGGGGCATCAGGTACACCTGGTGCGGTGCTTGCACAAAATAGCTATACAGTGACAAATAAATGGTTACGCTATGGTGCACATACCGTGAGTGATGAAGTATTTGAAAAATTAACCGGTATTCGTGGTGCATTCAGAACGCGTATCGCTTACGTAGTTCAAAAAAATGGTGGCTCACAACCTTATGAAGTTCGTGTAGCAGATTATGATGGTTACAACCAATTTATCGTAAATCGTAGCTCACAACCAATTATGTCTCCAGCTTGGTCTCCAGATGGTAAACGTTTAGCATACGTATCTTTTGAGAACAAAAAATCTCAACTTGTTGTACAAGACTTAGGTTCAGGTTCTCGTAAAGTTGTAGCTTCTTTCCCAGGACATAACGGTGCGCCAGCATTCTCTCCAGACGGTTCTAAACTCGCATTTGCTTCTTCACAAGATGGTTTATTAAACATCTATGTAATGGGCTCAAATGGTGGTACACCGACTCAATTAACTCGCGGTGCGGGTAATAATACAGAACCATCATGGTCTCCAGATGGTAGCTCAATTCTCTTTACTTCAGATAGAGGCGGTTCGCCACAAGTTTATCGCATGAGCGCAAGTGGTGGTGGTGCATCACCAGTTGGTGGTCGCGGTAGTGCGCAAATCAGTAGTGATGGTAAAACACTCGTGCTGATCAACGGTAATAACAACGTGGTGAAACAAGATCTCACCAGCGGTAGTTCTGAAGTATTAAGTACATCTTTCTTAGGTGAAAGCCCAAGTATTTCTCCTAATGGTATCATGATTATTTACAGCTCTACACAAGGGCTAGGAAAGGTGTTACAATTAGTTTCTGCAGATGGTCGCTTTAAAGCGAGTCTTCCAGGAAGTAATGGCCAAGTGAAATTTCCAGCTTGGTCTCCATACTTGACTAAATAAAAAAACTCATTGAGGAGAAATCTAATGAACAAATTTGTTAAATCATTATTAGTTGCTGGTTCAGTAGCTGCATTAGCAGCATGTAGCTCATCAAACAACGATGCAGCAGGCAACGGTGCTAACAACGGTCAAACTTTCGGTGGTTACTCTGTTGAAGATCTTCAACAACGTTACAACACCGTTTACTTCGGTTTCGACAAATTCAACATCGAAGGTGAATACGTTCAAATCTTAGATGCTCACGCTGCATACTTAAATGCAACTCCAGCTTCTAAAGTTGTTGTTGAAGGTAACACTGACGAACGTGGTACTCCAGAGTACAACATCGCTTTAGGTCAACGTCGTGCTGATGCAGTTAAAGGTTTCTTAGCTGGTAAAGGTGTTGATGCTGGTAAAGTATCAACTGTTTCTTACGGTGAAGAAAAACCTGCAGTGTTAGGTCACGATGAAGCAGCATACTCTAAAAACCGTCGTGCAGTGTTAGCATACTAATTTTTAGAGAATTTTGATTCTTAGAAAAAAGGAGAGTAGAAATACTCTCCTTTTTTATTTGTTCTAAGATATTGTCAGAAATTGACGAGTATTCACGCAATTAACACAATTTCTTCAGATTTTTCTTGCGTCAGAAAATAAAATCGGTAATATACGCACCTGTTACGAAATAATGTGGGTCGTTAGCTCAGTCGGTAGAGCAGCGGACTTTTAATCCGTTGGTCGAAGGTTCGAATCCTTCACGACCCACCACTTTTATTTCGAAGAATTCCCAAATGGGTCGTTAGCTCAGTCGGTAGAGCAGCGGACTTTTAATCCGTTGGTCGAAGGTTCGAATCCTTCACGACCCACCATCTATTTTACAGATCATTATTTAACCGGTTGGGTTGTTAGCTCAGTTGGTAGAGCAGCGGACTCTTAATCCGTCGGTCGAGAGTTCGAGCCTCTCACAGCCCACCAGTCAACATCTTATTCCTCCTATTTGTTAAAAAATTTACAAAAAATTAAAATATTTTCAAAATTCTTGACTATATTTAGCGGTTATTATGGTAGAATATCCACAAATTTAAGTCGGGCATAAAATGTTACAAAATATTCGAATTGTTTTGGTTGAAACATCACATAGCGGGAACATCGGTTCTGCGGCGCGTGCGATGAAAACAATGGGATTATCCAATCTTTATTTGGTCTCACCAAAATCGGTGGATGAGCAATCTATTACATTAGCAGCAGGCGCTGATGATGTTGTACGTAATGCCCACATCGTTGATACTTTTGAACAAGCAATAGAAGATTGCTCATTAGTGATTGGTACGAGTGCAAGATTACGTCATTTACAGAGTACACTGATTGAGCCAAGAGAGAGTGCAGAGAAAGCCAGTGCTCATCAAGGGCAAGTAGCGATCGTGTTCGGTCGTGAGCGTGTTGGACTCACAAATGAAGAATTACTTAAATGTCATTATCATTTAAATATCCCTGCTAACCCTGAATATTCTTCGCTCAATTTAGCGATGGCAGTACAGTTGGTAAGTTATGAAATGCGAATGGCATTTTTAACAAAAAATAAAACGGAAAGTACACTTTCAACGATAGAAGATATCTATCCAACAGCACAAGAAATGGAGTATTTTTTTGCTCATACGGAACAGGTGTATCAGTCTCTTGGGTTTATTCAAAATCAAGGGGTTATACAAAAGTTAAGACGACTTTATAACCGTTCTTCTCTAGAAAAAAATGAATTAAATATTTTGCGAGGAATGTTAAGTGCGGTTGAAAAACGCCTTAATCTGCAAAAAGAGTAAAATTGACTATCATAGTCAGATAGGTAAACTACCTAGATGGCGATTTATAGGGATGCTTTATGAAACTAACATCTAAAGGACGATATGCGGTTACCGCAATTTTAGATATCGCATTACATGCAGGAACAAACCCTGTTTGTTTAGCGGATATCTCAGAACGTCAAAATATTTCACTTTCTTATCTTGAGCAATTATTTGCAAAATTGCGTCGAGGAGGATTAGTAAAAAGCGTTCGTGGCCCAGGTGGTGGCTATCGTTTAGCGTTACCAACTGATCAAATTTCTATCGGTATGGTGATTTCAGCCGTAAATGAGAACATTAATGTCACAAGATGCCTTGGTAAAGGAAATTGCAAAGGCGGAGTAGAGTGTTTAACTCATACATTATGGCAAGATTTAAGTGATCGCATTTCTGATTTTTTAGATGAGATTACATTAGCTGAGCTTGTAGAGAAAAAAGCTGGGAAGCATAAAGCTCACAAAGATTTTGATGACTTAATTGTAGTCAACCAATAATGGGAAAGTAGATTAAAGTGCGGTCAAATTGATAGCATTTTTAGTAGTTATTTAGGAGTGAAAATGAAATTACCAATTTATTTAGATTATGCAGCAACATGTCCAGTGGATGAACGTGTAGCTAAAAAAATGATGGAATATTTAACCATTGATGGTGTATTCGGTAATCCTGCATCTCGTTCACATAAATTTGGCTGGCAAGCTGAAGAAGCAGTTGATATTGCACGTAATCAAATTGCTGATTTAATTGGTGCAGATTCACGTGAAATTGTGTTTACTTCAGGCGCAACGGAAGCAGATAACCTCGCAATTAAAGGTGCGGCACACTTTTATCAAACAAAAGGTAAACACATTATTACTTGTAAAACTGAGCACAAGGCAGTATTGGATACTTGCCGTCAATTAGAGCGTGAAGGCTTTGAAGTGACCTATTTAGATCCAGAAGAAGATGGTTTAATCGATCTTGAGAAATTCAAAGCTGCATTGCGTCCAGATACGATTCTTGTGTCAATTATGCACGTGAATAATGAGATTGGCGTGATCCAGGATATTAAAGCAATTGGTGAGCTTTGCCGTGCAAATAAAACGATTTTCCACGTAGATGCGACCCAAAGTGTCGGCAAAGTCGAAATTAATCTTGCTGAATTACCGGTTGATTTGATGTCAATGTCTAGCCACAAATTATACGGACCAAAAGGTATCGGGGCACTATATGTTTGCCGTAAACCTCGCGTTCGTTTAGAAGCCATTATCCATGGTGGTGGTCACGAACGTGGCATGCGTTCTGGTACATTACCTGTACACCAAATTGTTGGTATGGGTGAAGCTTATCGTATTGCAAAAGAAGAAATGGCGACAGAGATTCCTCGTATCAGAGCTTTACGCGATCGCTTATATAATGGCTTGAAAGAAATTGAAGAAACCTATGTAAATGGTTCGATGGAGCACCGCGTAGCAAATAACTTGAACATCAGCTTTAACTATGTTGAAGGTGAATCCTTAATGATGGCATTGCGTGATGTGGCAGTTTCTTCTGGTTCGGCTTGTACTTCAGCGAGTTTAGAACCATCTTATGTATTACGTGCATTAGGTCGTAATGATGAATTAGCACATAGCTCAATTCGTTTCACACTTGGTCGTTGGACAACGGAAGAAGAAATTGATTACACCATTAATTTAACACGTAATGCAGTAGCAAAACTTCGTGAATTATCGCCACTTTGGGATATGTTCAAAGAAGGCATTGATTTAAATACTATTGAGTGGTCAGCCCACTAATTTTAAAGGCGGCTAGTCTGCCTGATAGCAACTTATTTAGGAAAGGAACATAATATGGCATACAGCGAAAAAGTTATCGATCATTATGAAAATCCACGCAACGTAGGTTCGATGGATAAAAAAGATAATTCAGTAGGAACGGGTATGGTTGGCGCACCGGCTTGTGGTGACGTTATGCAGTTACAAATCAAAGTAAATGACAGCGGCATTATTGAAGATGCGAAATTTAAAACTTATGGTTGTGGCTCTGCGATTGCATCAAGTTCTTTAATCACCGAATGGGTAAAAGGCAAATCTTTAGATGAAGCAGGCGCAATCAAAAACAGTCAAATTGCGGAAGAACTTGAATTACCACCAGTAAAAGTTCACTGCTCAATTTTAGCAGAGGACGCAATTAAAGCCGCTATTGCTGACTATAAAAATAAACAAGGTAAGTAATCAAAGTGCGGTTGAAAATGACCGCACTTTATCAATTTAAGGATCAGAATATGTCTATAACACTCACTGAAAAAGCGGCACAACGAGTTCGTACTTTTCTTGAAAATCGTGGAAAAGGCATCGGTTTACGCTTAGGTGTGAAAACATCAGGTTGTTCGGGTTTAGGCTATGTGCTTGAATTCGTTGATGTGCTCAATGATGACGATCTTGTTTTTGAGCAGCATGGCGTGAAAGTGGTAGTCGATCCAAAAAGCTTGGTTTATTTAGATGGCATTGAGCTAGATTATGTCAAAGAAGGCTTGAACGAAGGCTTTAAATATAACAATCCAAATGTGAAAGAATCATGTGGATGTGGTGAAAGTTTCCACGTTTAAGGAATAAAGATGACAAATCCTTTTGCTATTTTTGATTTGCCCGTTGCTTTCAATGTTGATCAAACACTTTTATCTGAACGCTATTTAGTGCTTCAAAAGAGCTTGCACCCTGATAATTTTGTTACGGCAGATGCGCAAGAACAACGTATCGCAATGCAAAAGTCGACAGAAGTTAATGATGCATTAAAAACCTTGAAAGACCCGATTTTACGCGCAGATGCGATTATTGCGTTAAATACAGGGAAAACACAGGATTTAGAGCAAAAAAGTACGCAAGATGTCACATTTTTAATGCAGCAATTAGAATGGCGAGAAGAGCTTGAAAATATTGAGCAAAGCCAGGATGAAAATGCGCTAGAATCCTTTGCAAAACGTGTCAAAAAAGAAACAAAAGAAATGTTGACCGCACTTGAAGCACAGCTTAATGAGCAACAATGGTCACTTGCTGCACAGTTCTGCGATAAATTACGTTTTCTAAAAAAATTGGCGGATGAAATTAGCCAAGTAGAAGAACGTCTATTTGAATTATAATCTTGAGGGCGTTTAATACGCCCTTTTCGCTATTGATAAATGGGCAGCAGCCCTCATACTAATGAAATCCGATTATGCAAACTTTAGAACAACTGACTGATGCCTCAAAATCTGCGTGGGGAACCATTTCTCAATGGATTGAGCGTGCTCGTAATCATTGTGAAGTGATTAAAAAAGATCAATCCAGTGCAGAACGTGAACTTTTCACCATGCAAATGCCCACTTCTTCTCCAATGGGGGCGGTCATTTATGAAACTGGCGGCATTTTAATCCATCATGGTTGGTTACGTATATTAGGGTCAGGTAGTTTTAAATTACCACGTGGATTAATGGACTGGAATTTTAGCAAATCCTTTAATCAATCCGGTGATAAACCAAAATATTTGCTCGTTGCAGACGATGTCATTGGTGGTTATTTTGCCTTAAATGGCGGTTCTTTAGGGGATAATCTTGGCAAGATTTACTATTTTTCGCCGAAAGACTTAACTTGGCATGATTTAAATTTTACCTATACGGATTTCTTAGCTTGGGCATTAAATGGTGACATTGAAGCATTTTACCAAAATCTGTTTTGGCAAAATTGGCAAGAGGATGTAAAACAACTCGATGGTAACCACATGATTGTTTTTACACCAGAGCTTTCGGAAGATAAAACAACTGATATTAATCAGCGTGAGCGACGCGAAGTCAACATTGAAACCCATTACAACGCAAGTTTCACCGAACAAGATAAATTTGCACAAGCTTATTCTGTCGCATAATAAGCCTTTAACGAATTAATTATTAGAGATAAAAAGAGATATGGCATTACTCCAAATAGCAGAGCCAGGACAAACGGCTGCACCACATCAACATCGTCTTGCGGTAGGGATTGATTTAGGTACAACAAACTCTTTAGTTGCGGCTGTACGTAGCGGTCAAGCCACCATTTTGAATGATGAACAAGACAGAAGCCTTGTGCCTTCAGTCGTTTATTATGGTGAAAATGAAAAACTTGTTGGTACAGAAGCATTCGCAAAAGCTACGGTTGATCCTAAGAATACGATTATTTCCGTAAAACGTCTGATTGGACGTAGTCTTGGTGATGTGCAAGCTCGTTATACCAATTTACCGTATGAATTTGTGGCAAGTGAAAATGGCTTGCCATTATTGGTCACGCATCAAGGTAAAAAAAGCCCAATTGAAGTCTCTGCGGATATTTTATCTCGTTTAAATCATATTGCAGAACAGCGCCTTGCAGGTGAGCTTTCTGGCGTGGTGATTACCGTACCCGCTTATTTTGATGATGCTCAACGCCAAAGTACAAAAGATGCAGCACGTCTTGCAGGGTTAAATGTATTACGTTTATTAAATGAACCCACTGCTGCAGCAGTCGCTTATGGTTTAGATAGCGGAAAAGAGGGCGTCATCGCTGTTTATGACTTAGGTGGCGGTACCTTTGATATCTCAATTTTACGCTTATCTAAAGGCGTATTTGAAGTTTTAGCAACAGGTGGGGATACCGCTTTAGGTGGTGATGATTTTGACCATTTAATTGCAGATTGGATTGTTGAACAAGCGGGTATTCAACCACAAAATGTGAATGAACAACGTGAACTTTTGAGCTTAGCGACTCAGACTAAAATTGCTTTAACGAGTGAGCAAAGTGCGATCATTTCTTGGCGCGGATTTGAAGGTGAGTTAAGTCGTGAGCAATTCAATGAATTAATCCACTCATTGGTAAAACGTTCTTTATTAACCTGCCGTCGAGCATTGAAAGATGCGCATGTTGAAGCTGAAGACGTGCAAGAAGTGGTTATGGTTGGAGGCTCAACTCGTGTGCCTTATGTCCGTGAGCAAGTGGGCGAATTTTTTGGTAGAACACCATTAACCTCGATTGACCCAGATAAAGTAGTAGCCTTAGGTGCGGCAATTCAAGCGGATATTTTAGTGGGCAACAAGAATGACAGCGATATGTTGTTACTCGATGTGGTGCCGCTTTCTTTAGGTATTGAAACCATGGGCGGTTTAGTGGAGAAAATTATTCCACGTAACACCACGATTCCAGTGGCTCGCGCGCAAGAATTTACCACCTTTAAAGATGGTCAAACTGCGATGACGGTACATGTAGTACAAGGTGAACGGGAATTAGTGGATGATTGCCGTTCTTTAGGTCGTTTTACGTTGCGTGGTATTCCGCCAATGGTAGCAGGCGCGGCCCATATTCGTGTGACTTATCAAGTGGATGCGGATGGCTTATTAAGTGTGACCGCCATGGAAAAATCCACAAAAGTCCAAGCATCGATTCAAATTAAGCCTTCTTATGGTTTAACCGATGAAGAAGTGACGGCAATGATTAAAGCTTCTTTTGATAATGCACAAGATGATATGCAAGCTCGTGAATTAGCTGAACAACGTGTTGAGGCTGATCGTGTGATTGAAAGCGTGATTGTGGCATTACAGCAAGATGGGGCAGACTTATTAACCGAAACTGAATTCCGTCAAATTGAAAATGCATTGAAACAATTAATGGATGTAAAAGAAGGTACAGATCGTCATGCTATTGCACAGGGCATTAAAGCCCTTGATGTGGCAACTCAAGAATTTGCGGCAAGACGAATGAATAAATCTATTCATCAAGCGCTGACAGGTAAATCTGTATCAGATATTGAGCAATAAAGTGCGGTTATAAATTAACGAGTTTTTTATATTGAGGAAAGTAATATGCCAAAAGTGATTTTTTTACCGAATGAAGAATTCTGTCCAGAAGGTATGGTGGTTGATGCGGCAGCAGGCGACAACTTATTAGAAGTGGCACATAATGCGGGTGTGGAAATTCATCATGCTTGCGATGGTTCTTGTGCTTGTACAACATGCCATGTAGTCATTCGTGAAGGGTTTGATTCATTAAATGAAGCCAGCGATCAAGAAGAAGATATGCTAGATAAAGCATGGGGCTTAGAAATGGATAGCCGCCTTTCTTGCCAATGTGTCGTGGGTGATGAAGATTTAGTGGTGGAAATCCCTAAATATAATATTAACCATGCGAATGAGGCAGCCCACTAATGAAATGGACCGATGCCCAACTTATTGCAGAAGAACTTTATGATCGTAATCCAGATTTAGATCCTAAAACGGTACGTTTCACGGATTTGCATAAGTGGATTTGTGAACTAGACAGTTTTGATGATGATCCAATGAAATCTAACGAGAGTATTCTCGAAGCGATTTTGTTGAAATGGTTAGATGAATACGAGTAATCGATTCGATTAAAAAAGCGAGCAGAGAGGCTCGCTTTTTTGTTTTGAGAATTTACCTCAAAATAAAACCGCACTTTATTGCTAAAGTGCGGTTATTTTTATTGTTGTTTTTAATTATTTTTTCTTCGCGTATTTTAAGGAGTCGATAGCAACCGCGAGGATGATAATGCTACCTTTAATGATATATTGCCAGTAAGGGTTTACACCGATGTAAGTTAAACCGTAGTTAATAACGGTGAAGATGATAACACCTGTGATTACGCCGATAACAGTACCCACACCACCAGCAAAAGATACACCACCTACTACGCAGGCAGCAATCGCATCTAATTCATACATGAAACCGAGGTTGTTGGTAGCACTACCGATACGACCAGCTTCTAACATACCACCGAATGCATAGAACATACCTGCAATCATGTAAATCACAACAAGGTTACGTGCTACGTTTACGCCAGATACTTTTGCTGCTTCAGGGTTACCACCGATAGCAAAGATATTTTTACCGAAGCGTGTTTTATTCCACATTACCCAAACTAAGAATGCACAAATTGCAGCATAAATAGTGATGTAGGATAATTTGAACGAACCAAGTCTGAAGAAGCCTTGTGCGAAGTTAGAGAAAGATTCACTGAAACCAGCAATTGGTGAACCACCTACGCCATCATAATAAAGTGAGTTGAAACCGTAAACGATGATCATGGTACCCATAGTTGCAATGAACGGGGTTACATTGAGATAAGCGATAACTAAACCATTCACTAAGCCGATTACAGCACCTACCGCACAAACAGTCAGGATAACTACTGGAATAGGAATTTCACCTAAATCTGGGAACACGCGGTTCATGTTTTCCATAGATTGTAAGAGAGTCGCAGAAATAACCGCTGCTAAACCTACTTGGCGACCGGCTGATAAGTCGGTACCTTGAGTGATAAGCAAGCCTGCAACACCTAGGGCAATAATGAGACGGACGGATGATTGAGTTAAAATGTTACTAAAGTTGCGAACATTCAAGAATGTTGGATCTTGTGCGATGATGATGCCAAGTAAAATCAACAACACAAAATAAATCGCATTTTGTTTTAAGAAATCGAATGATTTATTTTTTTGTAAGGCACTCATAATTTGTTCCTTTATGATTTATAAATATTTTGCGGCAAGTTGCAAAATTTCTTCTTGAGACGTTTTTGCCGTTTCAACGATGCCGGCAACACGACCATTACTCATGACCAAAATTCGGTCTGTTACGCCTAATAATTCTGGCATTTCTGATGAAATCATGATGATGCCTTTATCTTTTTTAGCGAGTTCTTGAATGAGCTGATAAATTTCAAATTTTGCCCCAATATCAATACCACGAGTTGGTTCGTCGAGCATTAAGATATCTGGTTGGGTTAAAAGCCAACGGCCGATAATCACTTTTTGTTGGTTACCACCAGAAAGCGATCCAATCGTTGTTTTGTGAGAAGGTGTTTTCACGTTCATCGCATCAATCACCCATTGTGTATCGCTTGCCATTTTTTTGTTGCTAAGCAATTTCCATGGGGTGAGGTAAGATTTCATATTTGAAATCAAAGAGTTAAATTCAATGCTTAGGTTTGAATAAATCCCGGTTGAACGACGTTCCTCAGTTACCAAAGCAAAACCGTGGTTAATCGCCTCAAGTGCGGTATGATTTTTCACGATTTTTCCGTTGAGCTTGATCGTTCCTTCTTTTAATTCGCGTACACCAAAAATGGCTTCCACAATATCGGTTCGTTTTGCACCAACAAGACCTGCGATACCTAAAATTTCACCTTTGCGTAAATTAAAGGAAACATCTTGAATAGAAGGTTGGTTAACTGCTGTTAAATGTTCCACTTCAAGCGTGACTTCTTTTGGTACGTTAGTTTTTTCAGGGAAACGTTGTGTTAATTCACGGCCAACCATCATTGAAACAATTTCTTCCATGGTGGTGCCTTTAACTTCAACGGTATTGATCCATTTACCATCACGAAGAATGGTGATTTCATCACAAATTTTGAAGATTTCATCCATTTTGTGTGAAATATAGATAATGCCACAACCGCGATCTTTTAATTTTTGAATAATTTTGAAAAGATGTTCCACTTCTTTTTCTGAAAGTGAGGATGTTGGCTCATCCATAATTACGATTTTAGCGTTATAAGAGAAAGCTTTCGCAATTTCGATCATCTGCATTTGTGAAACGGAAAGTTTGGCCACTTTTTCTTTTGGATCAACATCAATATCCAATTCATCAAAAATCGCTTTGGTATCACGGTACATTTTGGCGTGATCCACAAAAGGACCTTTAAGTGGGTAACGACCCAACCATAAGTTATCCATTACACTGGTTTGACGCACCAAGTTAAGTTCTTGGTGAACCATTGAAATCCCATTTTCAAGGGCTTCTTTTGATGTTTTAAAATCAACAGGTTTGCCTAAGAATAAAATTTCACCTTCGTCTTTTGCATAAATTCCGAAGAGGCATTTTAATAATGTCGATTTACCCGCCCCGTTTTCGCCCATTAAGGCATGAACAGAGTGAGAACGAACTGTTAGATTGGCGTGATCAAGGGCTTTTACACCGGGGAAAGACTTACTGACATCCGTCATCGTCAGTAGTACATCACTGTCTTGGGTTTGAGTTGTCATATCCAACCTCATCAAAAAGGGGGAAAGGGAATTTGGGTTTCCTTTCCCCCTAAAACTAAAGAAAAGCAATAGATTTTCTTATTTTAAGAATTCACTTAGGTTATCTTTATCTACACCAACATAAGGAATACGTACAACACGGTTTTCTAATTTCCATTTTGTACCTTCTGTTGCTGCTTTACCATTAGCAAGGTTTGCAGAAAGTTGAACAACTGCTTTACCTTGGTTAACACCATCGTTTAACACCGTACCAGCAATTTCGCCTTTCTTAATTAATTGAAGTACTTCTGGTAATGCATCCACACCAAAGATTGGTAATTTTTTACCGTGTGCTTTGGTTGCTTCTAACGCACCTAACGCCATACCGTCATTGTTTGAAATGATCATTTCAATTTCGTTAGCTTTAGAGCTAGATAACCATGCATCCACTTTATCTTTTGCCATAGCTGCATCCCACATACCGGTATCAATAAATAATTGCTCGGTTGGAATACCTTTAGCATTTAATTGCTCAATCACATATTTAGTACGTGCTTCAGCATCTGGGTGACCCGGTTCACCTTTTAATAATACATATTGGATTTTACCGTCTTTATTTAAGTCTAAGGCTGGCATTGCTTTCCATTGTTTTGCAATTAAATCACCTTGGATTAAGCCTGATTCTTTCGGGTCGGTACCAACATAGTAAGCGTGCTCATAGCTACCGATAGCTTTTGCACCAGGATCTTTATTGAAGAAAACAACAGGAATGTCATCTTGTTTCGCTTTGTTGATAACAGTTGAAGCTGCAGCTGGGTCTACTAAGTTAATGGCTAGGGCTTTTACACCTTTAGAAAGCAAACCATCTACTTGGTCGTTTTGAATAGATTGTGCATTTTGAGAGTCATTCATTAATAACTCAATGCCGCCAAGGGCTTTCGCTTCTTTATCGATTTCTTTACGCATTAATGACATGAAGTTGTCATCATATTTATAAATGGTAACACCAATACGGTTATCGGCTGCAAAACCTGAAGTTGCTGAACCTAAACCGATTGCTAAAGCGACCGCACTTAATACTGCTGTTTTTTTCATAAAAACGCTCCTATTAGAGAAAGAGATTTTATTGTTGATTTTTATATATCAAATAGAGGAATGTTGCGTACATCTATTGCAACTGAATCCATCATAACGAAATCAAGATTGTTAATCTGTGATCAAACTCACATAAATGAAAACGATTACATAGCAATGTTTAAATTTGTGATCTCCATCACGGTTTCATTGCATTTTCTACAGAAAAACGTCTCACCAAGGTTGGATTAAATTGCACAACAGTTGGTGTGACAATAGACGAATCGACCAAACTTAATGCCAGTTTTGCTGCATAATTTGCCATTAAATCAATTGGATAGCGAATAGTGGTAAGTTTTGGAATTAAATATCGAGCAATTGGCATATCATCAAAGCCCACAATGGAAAACTGTTTCGGCACTTTGATATTGTTTTCATTTAAAACGGAAATTGCACCCGCTGCCATGGTGTCGTTATAGGCGACCACCGCTGTTAGGTTGGAGTTGTAGCTCAATAAATCAATCATTGCCTTTTCACCGCCTTCAAAATCTGGCGAATTATGCACAATGGCTTGCTCGACAATAGGAAAATGATGATCTCTTAAAGCGGCCAAATAACCTTCTTTACGCTCGGTTTCATCTAAAATACCGTGATTAGAGCCAATATAGGCGATGTGTTTATGGCCATAACGAATCAGCATTTCTGTGGCAAGATAGGTACCTTGGCGGTTATCAAGGCTGACGCAACGATTTTCATAGCCCGCAATCACACGGTTAATTACAACCATGCCCGGTACATTTTCTAGATAATGACGTAATTCTTCATCGGAAAGGGCTTTGGAATGAACAACCAGACAGCTGCAACGCTTACGTAGCAAGGTGTCAATAGCTTCACGTTCTTTTTCTGCATGATGGTATCCAATGCCGATCAAAATCGTTTTTTGATGCTCTTCAGCGACTTTATCGACCGATTTAACCAAGATAGCAAAGAACGGATCCGTTACATCGGTAACCACCACGCCAATGGTATCAGTATTTTGTACTGCCAGAGCTTGTGCGTTTGCATTGGGTTGATAATTTAAGGCTTCCATCGCGCGTTGTACCGAGTAACGGGTTTTTTCACTCACAGATGGGGAGCGATTAATCACCCGGGAAACAGTGGCAACCGACACGCAAGCTAATTCAGCAACATCTCGAATTGTAGGCATAACAGGGCTCTCATTCATTTTTTCATAGCAATTATCATAGTAAATTTGAATAAAATTGAAAGCGGTTACTTTCAAAAATGCTACATTCGTCACAAAAAAGTGATTGGGCTAGCGCCTTATTTCCTGATTTTGTGATAATGATCACGGTTTATTTTTTTTAATTTGTTATCTTATGAAGAAAATTTTGTAATCGTTTACATTTTGGAGCAAAAATATGAGCGAAACCATATTTGAACCGACAGATCATCCACATCGTCGTTATAATCCGTTAATTGACCAATGGGTTTTAGTCTCACCACATCGAGCTAAACGTCCATGGCAGGGGCAACAAGAAAAAGTGAGTGAGGAACAAAAGCCAAGCCACGATCCAAATTGTTATCTTTGCCCGCGTAATAAACGTATCACTGGCGAACCTAATCCGGATTACCATAAACCTTATGTATTCAAAAATGATTTCTCGGCTTTATTAGAAGATACACCCGCGCCAGAGCAATCTGCCGATCCGCTTTTCCAAATGAGCCAAGCTCGTGGTGAAAGCCGTGTTATTTGTTTTTCGCCAGATCACAGTAAAACATTACCATTATTGACCGCACTTGAAATTGAAGAAGTGATTAAAGTGTGGCAAGCGCAATTGCGTGAACTGGGGCAAAAATATCAGTGGGTTCAGATTTTCGAAAACAAAGGTGCAGCAATGGGATGCTCCAATCCACATCCGCACGGACAAATTTGGGCAAACAGCTTTTTGCCGAATGAAGTTGCTCGCGAAGATGTTGCTCAACGACATTATTATGAAAAACACGGTTCGGTACTTTTAGTAGATTACGTTCAAAAAGAATTAGAGAAAAAAGAACGTATTGTGGTGGAAACCGAACATTGGGTTGCGGTAGTGCCTTATTGGGCTGTGTGGCCGTTTGAAACCTTGTTATTGCCAAAAATGCATGTCAAACGCTTAACAGAATTAACCGATGCTCAAGCTAAAGATCTTGCTGTGATCTTGAAAAAGCTGGCAACGAAATACGACAACTTATTTGAAACGTCTTTCCCTTATTCGATGGGCTTCCATGCAGCACCATTTAATGGCGAAGATAACGAACATTGGCAGCTTCATGCGCATTTTTATCCACCATTATTGCGTTCAGCTACGGTTCGCAAATTTATGGTGGGTTATGAAATGTTAGGTGAAAGCCAACGTGACCTCACCGCAGAACAAGCCGCAGAAAGATTACGTGCGTTAAGCGAAGTACATTATAAAGAACGTTAAGCAATAATTTCCCTCTTGAGTTAAGAGGGAGTGTGAAAGATAAAGGAAAATAATATGACTCCAGTCCAAAAATCCCAACACATTTTTACGCAAAAATATAACAAGCAACCTGAACTGACTGTGTATGCGCCAGGTCGTGTAAACATTATCGGCGAACATACTGACTACAATGATGGCTTTGTGATGCCTTGTGCGATCAATTATGGTACAGCCATTGCGGGATCAAAACGTGCTGATCACATTTGGAATGTTTATGCCGCAGATCTTGATCTTGAGGATACCTTTTCTCTTAATGAAGATTTTCCTCAAAGTGAGCAAAAATGGGCGAATTATGTGCGTGGTGTCGTGAAATTTATTCAGGAACGTTGCCCGCAATTTAAACAAGGCGCTGATTTGGTGATTTCCGGAAATGTGCCACATTCTTCTGGTTTAAGCTCTTCCGCCGCCCTTGAAGTGGCGACAGGCAAGTTCTGCCAACAACTCAGTGATTTACCTTTAACACATACAGAAATTGCTTTAATTGGTCAAAAAGCTGAAAACAAATTTGTAGGCGCAAATTGCGGGAACATGGATCAATTAATTTCCGCTTTAGGGCAAAAAGATCATCTCTTAATGATTGATTGCCGTAGCTTAGAAACACAACCAACGCCTGTGCCGAAAGATGTCGCTGTTATTATTGTGAACTCAAATGTACCGCATGATTTGGTGACAGGCGAATACAATACACGCCGTTGGCAATGTGAAAAAGCTGCAGAATTCTTTGGCGTAAAAGCGTTACGTGATGTGTCAGTAGAAGAATTTCAAAAAAGAGAAGCAGAATTGACCGCACTTAATGCTTTAGTGGCCAAACGTGCACGCCATGTGGTGACTGAAAACCAACGCGTACTTGATGCGGTTGAAGCATTAAAACATAACGATTTAACAAAATTAGGCGAATTAATGGGGCAATCTCACGAGTCCATGCGTGATGATTTCGAGATTACTGTGCCACAAATCGATTATCTTGTTGAACTCGCTCAATTAGTCATTGGTAAAACCGGTGGTGCGAGAATGACCGGCGGTGGTTTCGGTGGTTGCATTGTTGCCCTTGCGCCTCATGATAAAGTCGAAGCCGTGCGTAAAATCATTGCCGATAATTATGAAAAACAAACTGGCTTAAAAGAAGATTTCTACGTTTGCACTGCCTCACAAGGGGTGAGTCTATGCTAGAAAAAACGGCGTTCAATGCACCAGATGGACAGCCTTATCAACTTGTTCAACTCACCAATTCAAATGGCATGACTGTGCAATTTATGGATTGGGGAGCCACTTGGCTTTCTTGTAAAGTCCCTGTGAATGGTGAGTTGCGAGAAGTGTTACTCGGCTGCAAAGTGGAAGATTATCCTAATCAAGCAGCTTATTTTGGTGCTAGCGTAGGGCGATATGCGAACCGTATTGCTAACGCCCAATTTGAATTGGGTGAGCGAACAATCCATCTGGTCGCTAATCAAGGCAAACATCAATTACATGGTGGCAAAGAAGGCTTTGATAAACGCCGTTGGAAAGTCGAAGAGTGCGGTCAGAATTTTGTGCGTTTTTCTCTAGTGTCTACTGATGGAGATCAAGGTTTTGAAGGTAATGTACAAGTTAATGTGCTTTACACGCTAACCGATGAAAATAGCGTAAAAATTGAATACGAAGCCGAAAGCGATAAAGATACCGCGCTTAATTTAACAAACCACGCTTATTTCAATTTAGAAAATGCGGAGCAGGGCAGTGATGTGCGGAATCACACATTACGCCTTAATGCGGATTTCTATCTGCCAGTTGATGGCGAAGGCATCCCAAATTCACCACTTAAGCATGTGGTGAATACTAGCTTTGATTTTCGCGTGGCAAAACCCATAGCACAAGATTTCCAACAAGGCGATCAAGTGGTGACAAAAGGTTACGATCATTCCTTTATTGTTAATAAAGCATGGCAAAAACCTTGTGTATTATTGACTTCCCCTAATGAAGATTTAAGCCTTGAGGTGCTCACATCCCAAGCCGCATTACAGGTTTATACGGGAAACTATCTTGCAGGCACTCCAACTCGAGCAAACAGTACTTATCAAGATTTCAGTGGCATAGCCCTTGAAACTCAATGCCTTCCCGATACCCCCAACCATCCAGAATGGCAAAATTATGGCGGTATTCAAAAAGCAGGTGAACGTTATTACCAGTGGACTGAGTTTAGGTTTAAGTTAAATAGTTAACCTATTTTATAATCTTATTAGATACAAATGATATAGTTCAACTTAACCAAGGTTTCAATAATATTATGAAAAAATTAATCTTATTTATAGCGATTCTTTTATCTGGATGTTCGGCTCATGATATTGCATTGTCAATAGATAATGCTAGAGCTAAGTTGAGAACAGCAACCTCAGGCCTTAACCAAATTAACTATGGTTCTAAAGGGATAATTTCTGATTCAGTTAAAAAAATATGTGCTTCTGATAAAGAGAATTATGTTACGGGTTTAATTACAGTTGAGGGTGTGCCAGTTCAATTTAATTCTCCAGAGTTCCTATTAATTACTCGTTATTACGGTGTTTTGCCTGGTGATTACATGGAAACGATCGAATATCAAAAAAGAGCATTTCTTTTAACGAAAGTTGAGGAAAATATTTATATTTTTAGTGATATAGGAAAAGAGCATGGCTCTTACTATTATGAGTGGGCGAAAGAAAGAATAGAGAAACATCAGAAGGTTGAAATGCAAGGGATAATAAGTGACGTGTATCATCGAGATAAAGGTTGTCTTTTAATTCTTTCAGATATAGCTATTACGAAGGATTGATGAATATAGCTTATTTTCTAAAGTTTTGTGGTTATTTGTTTAAGTGCGGTTAAAAATAATGATGTTTTTAACCGCACTTTATTTTCAGCCATTTAGCTTAAGTTTTTTGCGATTTTTGTCAAAATATGCTACTTTTTACGCAGTCAATCCGACAGTAACACATTTAATTTTATGAACGAAGAACATTCGAGTAATCAAACTGAAACAACTAAAAAATCTTTTTTCCAATCACTTATTGGCCGCTTTTTCCAAGGTGAGCTGAAAAATCGTGAAGAACTCGTGGAAGTGATTCGCGATTCAGAACAAAATGATTTAATCGATCAAAACACCCGCGAGATGATTGAAGGGGTAATGGAAATCGCTGAGCTTCGAGTACGCGATATTATGATTCCACGCTCTCAAATTGTATTTATTGAATCCAATCAAGATCTTGATGCGTGTTTGAATACGATTATTGAATCTGCACATTCACGTTTTCCTGTTATTGCAGATACGGATGACCGCGATAATATTGAAGGTATTTTGCACGCGAAAGATTTGCTTAAGTTTTTACGTGAAGATGCAGAAGAGTTCGAACTTTCCAAGTTATTACGTCCAGTCGTGATTGTGCCGGAAAGTAAACGTGTCGATCGTATGCTAAAAGAGTTTCGTTCTGAACGTTTCCATATGGCGATTGTGGTGGATGAGTTTGGGGCGGTATCAGGTTTGGTGACCATCGAAGATATTCTCGAACAAATTGTGGGTGATATTGAAGACGAGTTCGATGAGGAAGATGTCGCAGATATTCGTCAGCTTTCTCGTCATACTTATGCGGTGCGTGCACTAACAGATATTGATGATTTTAACGCGCAATTCAATACGCATTTCGATGATGAAGAAGTGGATACCATTGGCGGTTTAATTATGCAAGCCTTTGGGTATTTGCCTAAGCGCGGTGAAGAAATTACCTTAGAAAATATTCAATTTAAAGTAACTTCTGCCGATAGTCGTCGTTTAATTCAGGTGCGCGTAACCGTGCCAGATGAGCATTTATCGGATATGGAAGGCGTGGAAGAACAAGCTGAGTAAGTTATTCAGTTTGACTGTATTCTTAGCCCCCTCTTTGCTGAAGAGGGGGAATGTTTTTTTATAGTATTGATAAAATGAATAAATTAGTCGTTTATCTTATAGCCCTGATTTCTGGTGTGATTGGCGTATTTGCCTTTTCGCCGTTTGATTATTGGGGATTAGCCTACGTCTCGTTGGTCGGCTTACTTTTTGTGGCGAAAAATGCTAAAAAATCAACCGCACTTTTGGCCACCTTTTTGTGGTCGATGGGCTTTTTTTGTTTTGGTGTAAGTTGGTTAAATGTCAGTATTCATCAATTTGGTGGCGCTTCTCTAGGCGTGAGTTATCTCTTGGTGGGCTTACTTTCTGCTTACCTTGCACTTTATCCAATGCTTTTCACGTATTTAGTGCAGCGTTTTCAGGTGCAAAGTGCGGTCATTTTTGCCGCGATTTGGACATTGACTGAATTCTTGCGTGGTTGGGTGTTTACCGGTTTTCCATGGTTACAATTTGGTTATACTCAAATCGACAGTCCATTTTACGGGATCGCGCCGATCTTTGGTGTCACGGGGATGACATTCTTTACTGTTTGGGCAAGTGCGGTCATTTTTAATTTTGTTTTTTCACTCTCGAAAAAACAATGGAATTTAGTTGGTGTGAATGCGTTGCTATTATTGGTTGTGGGTGGATTAAGTGCTTATGCCGGTAAGGTGAATTTTGTTCAACCCAAAGAAGATAAAGGACTAACCGTCACACTTGCACAAGGCAATATTGAGCAAAATTTAAAATGGGATCCTGAATATCTTTATGCCACAGTAGACATCTATCAAAAACAAATTTTGGCGCATTTAGGTAAGTCTGATTTGATTATTTTGCCAGAGTCGGCATTACCTACTCTTGAAAATGCCATTACGCCATTTTTTGAAGCTTTAGATAGGGTAGCGAAAGAGAAAAACACGGAAGTGATGATTGGTACCGTATATCGCGATGAACAAAGCGGTAAATTATTAAATTCGATTGTGACGGCAGGGAATCCTGATTTCCCTTATGAGTTGACGACAAAAAATCGTTACAGCAAACATCATCTCGTACCATTTGGTGAGTACGTGCCGTTAGAAAGTTTGTTGCGTCCACTTAATTCTGTATTTAATTTGCCAATGTCTGCGTTCCAAAGTGGCGATGCGGTTCAGCCATCTTTTATGGCAAAACAACATGCTTTTGCACCGGCTATTTGTTATGAAATTATTTTTGGTGAGCAACTTCGTGAAAATCTGAAAAAAGAAACCGATTATTTGCTGACCATTTCCAATGATGCATGGTTTGGTGATAGCATTGGCCCTTGGCAGCATTTACAAATGGCTAGAATGCGCGCGCTTGAATTAGGTAAACCATTAATTCGTGCAACCAATACGGGGATTTCAGTGTTTATTGATGCAAAGGGTGATATTGAAGCGCAAGCACCTCAATTTGAGGAAACAACACTGACCCATAAAATGGTGCCAACAGAAGGCAAAACGCCTTATGCAGCATTAGGCAATTTACCTATTTATGTGTTGTCATTGATTTTTGTGTTATTACGTGGCTTGACGACGTTATTAAAACGCCGCTTGAACCTTTCACAAAAATAGCAGTCAAAACGACCGCACTTTTTTAACATGAGAGAAAAATAAATTTCTTCTTATAAAACCAATGAGATTTTAATGAATAAAAATCTAATCGAAGTCAAAAACCTGACCTTTAAACGAGGTGAGCGTGTGATTTACGATAACCTGAATTTGAAAGTCCAACAGGGTAAAATTACGGCCATTATGGGGCCATCAGGGATCGGGAAAACCACGTTGCTGAAATTAATTGGTGGTCAGTTGTATCCTGAACAAGGCGAGATTTTGTTTGATGGACAAGATATTTGTCGTCTTTCAAATCGCGAGCTTTACGAAGTACGTAAACGCATGGGAATGTTATTCCAATCAGGCGCTTTATTTACGGATATTTCCACGTTTGATAACGTGGCATTTCCGATTCGCGAGCATACCCGTTTGCCGGAAAGTCTAATTCGTCAAATTGTGTTGATGAAATTAGAAGCGGTGGGCTTACGCGGTGCGGCAGATTTAATGCCTTCGGAGCTTTCTGGTGGGATGGCTCGTCGTGCCGCATTGGCTCGAGCGATTGCACTTGATCCGGATTTAATCATGTTTGATGAGCCGTTTACGGGGCAAGATCCAATCAGCATGGGCGTGATTGTGAGCTTAATTAAACGCTTAAATGAGGCATTAAACTTAACGTCTATCGTGGTTTCCCATGATGTGCAGGAAGTATTAAGCATTGCGGATTATGCCTATATTATTGCGGATAAACATGTGATTGCCGAAGGAACATCAGAGCAACTGCTCGCGAGCCAAGATCCTCAAGTGGTTCAGTTCTTAAAAGGCGAAGCAGATGGTCCGGTAAAATTCCATTATCCGGCAGGTGATTATGTGGAGGAATTATTTAAATGATCGTTGATATGATTTCTTCACTTGGACGAAGCGTAATCAAATTTTTCCGTGCATTAGGCCGCTCAGGCTTTATGTTGTTTGGTGCGTTGGTCGGTAAGCCACAAATTCGTCAACATTTTCCTTTATTAGTGAAGCAGTTACACGTATTAGGCGTACAGTCTTTATTGATTATCCTGCTTTCTGGTTTATTTATTGGAATGGTGTTGGGCTTACAAGGCTATGTAGTTTTGGTCGATTTTTCTGCTGAAACCAGCCTTGGACAACTTGTAGCGCTGTCTTTATTACGCGAATTAGGCCCAGTAGTGACCGCACTTTTATTTGCGGGTCGAGCAGGTTCTGCGTTAACGGCTGAAATTGGCTTAATGAAAGCCACAGAACAACTTTCCAGCCTTGAAATGATGGCGGTCGATCCATTACGTCGAGTGATAGCTCCGCGTTTTTGGGCGGGCTTGATTGCGATGCCAATTCTTGCGCTTCTCTTTACCGCGATTGGTATTTGGGGCGGTGCCCTTGTCGGCGTGGATTGGAAAGGTGTGGATGCAGGTAGCTTCTGGTCAGTAATGCAAAATGCTGTCAGCTGGAGCTATGACATTCTAAATGGATTTATTAAAAGCGTATTTTTCGCCATTGCGGTGGTGTGGATTGCGTTATTCAATGGTTATGATTGTATTCCAACATCTGAAGGTATCAGTCAGGCCACAACCAGAACGGTTGTCCACGCATCACTTGTGGTTCTTGGGCTCGATTTCATCTTAACTGCCATTATGTTTGGGGCAGGCTAATAGGGTATTTTTATGCGACAAACAATTAAATATGAATTTTGGGTAGGCTTATTTTTACTACTCGGTATCGCTGCGTTAGTATTTCTAGGCTTACGTGTAGCAAACGTACAAGGTTTTGGTGACACAAAATCTTACACAGTGACTGCAACTTTTGACAATATTGGTGGACTAAAAGTCCGTGCACCACTTAAACTTGGTGGGGTAGTCATTGGTCGCGTATCTGATATTACGTTAGACGAAAAATCTTACTTGCCAAAAGTCAGTATCGCGATTAATGAAGAATATAAAGAAATTCCGGAAAACAGTTCGTTATCGATCAAAACATCGGGATTATTGGGCGAGCAATATATCGCCTTAACTATGGGCTTTGATGATGGTGAAACCGCGATGTTAAAAAACGGTAGCCAAATTCAAGACACAAAATCTGCAATGGTATTGGAAGATTTAATCGGCCAGTTCCTTTACGGTGATAAAAAAGCAGACGGTAATGCTGATAAAGCAGAACCTGAAGCCAAATAATAATCTTTATTTAGGAGATTTATGATGAAATTTACTCAGTTTAAAAAATGGTTTAGCGTGATGGCATTTGCAGTGACTGCACTTTTTGTGACTCAAACTGTACGTGCAGAAACAAGCCCTTATGTGTTGATGCAACAAGCATCAGATAAGTTATTTGCCGATATCAAAAGCAATCAGGCAAAAATTAAAAAGGATCCAAACTATTTACGTACTATCGTGCGTAACGATTTATTACCTTACGTGCAAGTAAACTATGCTGGTTCTTTGGTGTTAGGTTCACACTTTAAATCAACCACACCAGAACAACGTGAAAAATTCTTTAAAGCATTCAGTGATTTTATCGAACAAGCTTACGCGCAAGTGTTAACCGCTTATACCGATCAAAATATTCAAATTGAACCGGCTAAAGAAGTGGGTGACAAAAACCTTGTGAGCATTCGTGTCAACATCATGCAAAATGGTGGACAAGCGCCAATCAAATTAGATTTTAAATGGCGTAAAAACAGTAAAACTGGCGAATGGCAAGCTTATGACATGGTTGCTGAAGGCGTGAGCATGGTTGTAACCAAACAAAATGAATGGAGCGGTATCTTACGTCAACAAGGTATTGATGCATTAACTGCTCAAATTCAAAAATCTGCTGCAGCACCCGTGACATTGAGCAAATAAGCGAATGACTGCGTTAAAGTGGGATTTAATCCAAAATAATGATAAGATAGCTCTCCAATTATCGGGGGAGCTATCCCGCAACACGTTGTTACCATTATGGCAACAACGTGCTTCTTTTTTATCAGAAAAGCAAAACAATCAAAGTCTCATTGAATTTGATTTAACTGAAATCAATCGAATTGATTCTGCCGGTTTTGCATTATTGTGTGATTTTCTACACGATTGTGAGCAGTTAGCAAATAAAAAAGTGCGGTTGATAAATCCGCCAGAACAGTTATTAACCCTTGCTGATTTAGTGAATTTATCTCATTGGATTGGCACTTTTATTGATCATCATTAAAACGGAAATCCTAATGGAACTGCAAGAAATTGAACGTATTTTAAAAGAAAGCCTGAATGTAGATGAGGTTTATGCTCAAGGTGAAAATGCACACTTTGGTGTGATTGTGGTGAGCGATGAGATCGCTGCACTTTCTAAATTAAAACAGCAACAAACTATCTACGCGCCATTAATGCCTTATTTCCAAACTGGTGAAATTCATGCTTTAACCATTAAAACCTATACCACTGCAAAGTGGAAAATGGATCGTCTATTACATCAAGCAAGCTAGGATTTTCTATGGAAAAATTTCGTGTTTATGGCGGGCAATCTCGCTTAAGTGGTACTGTAACCATCTCTGGTGCAAAAAATGCTGCACTTCCTATTCTTTTTGCCGCAATTTTGGCGACTGAGCCGGTTAAATTAACAAATGTACCGGAACTCAAAGATATTGATACCACCTTAAAGATCTTACGTAAACTTGGCGTGGTGGCAGAGCGTGATGCTGAAGGTGCAGTATTACTAGATTGCTCTAAAATTGATCACTTCGTTGCGCCATATGAATTAGTAAAAACCATGCGTGCCTCTATTTGGGCATTAGCACCGTTGGTGGCTCGTTTTCATCAAGGTCAAGTTTCTTTACCAGGTGGTTGTTCAATTGGTGCACGTCCGGTTGATCTTCATATTAGTGGCTTAGAAAAACTCGGCGCAACGATTGAGCTTGACGAAGGTTATGTAAAAGCAGTTGTTGCAGAGCGCCTTGTAGGTACACGTATTGTGATGGAAAAAGTGAGCGTTGGTGCGACTTTATCTATCATGATGGCTGCAACGCTTGCTGAAGGTACGACAACGATTGAAAACGCCGCACGTGAGCCAGAAATTGTCGATACAGCTGATTTCCTCAACAAAATGGGCGCAAAAATTACAGGTGCAGGTACGGATCACATTGTGATTGAAGGTGTCGACCGATTAACAGGCTGTGAGCACAGCATTGTGCCAGATCGTATTGAAACCGGTACATTCTTAATTGCGGGTGCCATTTCTGGTGGCCGTGTGGTATGTCAAAATACTAAAGCGGATACCATGGATGCGGTGATTGATAAACTTCGTGAAGCAGGCGCGGAAGTTGAAGTCACAGAAGATAGCATTACATTAGATATGCATGGCAATCGTCCGAAAGCTGTCAATATTCGTACTGCACCACATCCAGGTTT
The DNA here is from genome assembly GCA_001914055.1 of Parahaemophilus parainfluenzae. Lineage (GTDB taxonomy): Bacteria > Pseudomonadota > Gammaproteobacteria > Enterobacterales > Pasteurellaceae > Haemophilus_D > Haemophilus_D parainfluenzae_V. Next base: position 286,200 of record MKXX01000009.1, read on the forward strand.
CCCAACAGATATGCAAGCGCAGTTCACTTTGTTAAACATGGTGGCAGAAGGCACAAGTATTATCACTGAAACCATCTTTGAAAACCGCTTTATGCACATTCCAGAATTAATTCGTATGGGTGGTAAAGCTGAAATCGAAGGTAACACCGCGGTTTGTCATGGTGTTGAGCATCTTTCTGGTGCAGAAGTGATGGCAACAGATTTACGTGCATCAATCAGCCTTGTATTAGCGGGTTGTATCGCAAGTGGTGAAACCATCGTAGATCGTATTTATCATATCGATCGTGGTTATGAGCACGTTGAAGATAAACTTCGTTGCTTAGGTGCGAAGATTGAACGTTTCTCTGAAAAGAGCGAAGAAGTTTAGTTAAATCCAGATAAAAAAGAGCGGTCAATTTTGACCGCTTTTTTATTTTCTATTCATTATTTTTTCGAATAATCTCTCGCCCCAAAAATGGCTGTGCCAATACGCACCATGGTCGAGCCACATTTAATGGCAGTTTGCATGTCATCGGTCATCCCCATAGAAAGCGTATCAATTTGCTGATGAGGGAAAGCGACTTTAAGCTGCTCAAATAATTGTTCCATTTGGCTAAAGGCCGCTTCTTGTTCAGCAACATTATCTGTTGGAGCAGGGATCGCCATTAATCCACGCAAACGTAAGTGCGGTAGATTTTCGATGTGTTTTGCAAGCTCAATCATTTCACTCGGTTGAATACCTGATTTACTCGCTTCATCACTGATATTAATTTGAATCAAAACATTCAAAGAGGCTTTATTCGCAGGACGTTGTTCGTTTAAACGATCAGCAATTTTGGCACGTTCTAACGTTTGCATCCAATCGAAATGTTCTGCTACAAGACGGGTTTTATTAGATTGCAATGGGCCAATAAAATGCCATTCAAGTTGAATATTCTGTGCTTCGAAATACTGAATTTTATCTACGCCCTCTTGAACATAGTTTTCCCCAAATGCTTTTTGTCCGGCTTGATAGGCTTCTAAAATCGCTTCATTGGGTTTAGTTTTAGAAACGGCTAATAAAGTGACCGCACTTTCAGGACGATGAGCAAGTTGAGTGGAGACTTGAATTTTTTGATGGATGGTTTCGAGTGCTTGTTGAATTGTCATCATTTCCTTCCTGACCAATATGAAACTCTCTTCATTCTACACCAAAGCGATGATTTTTAGAAAAAATCTTCACTTTTTTGATTTTGTGTTTGACAAGCCCGCGCTTTTTCGGTATTTCTAATCACATCTTTTTTTCAAGCTTAAAACACCATGAAAAATAACCGCACTTTCACGATTACCACCATTATTATGACCATTACGACAATTAATGGGGCGGGTTAGTGCGTAGCAAACAGGATCAGGAAAACCCGCATTCAGTCTAGTGCGGGTTTTTTAATATTTAAAAATCACAACATCTGAGGATATTATCATGCGCGTATTAAAATTTGGTGGCACTTCATTAGCCAACCCTGAGCGTTTCTCGCAAGCAGCTCAATTAATCGAAAAAGCTCATTTAGAAGAACAAGCAGCCGGTGTGTTATCCGCTCCTGCTAAAATTACTAATCATCTTGTCGCCCTCTCTGAAAAAGCCGCATTAAACCAACCAACCGATACCCACTTTAACGAAGCCATTGAAATTTTCTATAACATCATTAATGGTTTACACGCTGAAAATAATAAATTTGATCTTGCGGGGACTAAAGCCCTCATTGATGCAGAATTTGCTCAAATTAAAGGATTACTAGAAGAAATCCGCCAAGCTGGCAAAGTAGAAGATAAAGTTAAGGCGACCATTGACTGCCGTGGTGAGAAATTATCGATTGCCATGATGAAAGCGTGGTTTGAAGCACGTGGATACAGTGTTCACATTGTTGATCCGGTTAAGCAATTATTAGCACAAGGCGGTTACTTAGAATCTTCAGTTGATATTGATGAATCGACAAAACGCGTTGATGCGAAAAGTATCGGTAAAGATAAGGTTGTTTTAATGGCAGGTTTTACCGCATGTAATGATAAAGGTGAATTAGTACTATTAGGTCGCAACGGTTCTGACTATTCAGCGGCCTGTTTAGCGGCTTGTTTAGATGCGTCTGTTTGTGAAATTTGGACTGATGTGGATGGCGTTTATACGTGTGACCCTCGTTTAGTGCCAGATGCTCGTTTATTACCAAGCCTTTCTTATCGTGAAGCAATGGAGCTTTCTTATTTTGGTGCGAAAGTGATCCATCCACGTACAATTGGTCCATTATTACCAAAACAAATCCCTTGTGTGATTAAAAGCACTGGTAATTCATCTGCGCCTGGTTCAATAATTGATGGTCATGTGAAATCTGAAGGGTTACAAGTGAAAGGGATCACTAACCTTGATAACGTAGCAATGTTCAATGTTTCAGGTCCTGGTATGCAAGGTATGGTGGGAATGGCCGCTCGCGTATTCTCAGCGATGTCAAAAGCCGGTATTTCAGTTATTTTAATTACGCAATCTTCTTCTGAATACAGCATTAGCTTCTGTGTGCCAGTAAAATCAGCAGATGCAGCGAAAGCAATTTTAGAACAAGAATTTGCTGCAGAATTAAAAGCCCATGACTTAGAACCAATTGAGGTCGCAAAAGATCTTTCTATTATCTCTGTTGTAGGTGATGGTATGAAACAAGCTAAAGGTATCGCGGCTCGTTTCTTCTCAGCATTGGCTCAAGCGAATATTAGCTTAGTAGCAATTGCACAAGGTTCTTCTGAGCGTTCAATTTCAGCAGTTGTAGCGCAAAATAAAGCGATTGAAGCCGTGAAAGCAACTCACCAAGCCCTTTTTAATAACAAAAAAGTTGTCGATATGTTTCTAGTTGGTGTCGGTGGCGTTGGTGGTGAGTTAATTGAACAAATTAAACACCAAAAAGAATACCTCGCAAAGAAGGACATTGAAATCCGTGTTTGTGCTTTAGCGAATTCAACAAAAATGCTTTTGGATGAAAACGGGTTGAATTTAGATAATTGGAAAGTTGATCTTGAAAATGCAACCCAACCTTCTGATTTTGATGTGTTGTTATCTTTCATTAAATTGCATCACGTAGTGAATCCAGTCTTCGTAGATTGTACAACGGCTGAATCGGTCGCAGGACTTTATGCGCGTGCGTTAAAAGAAGGTTTCCACGTGGTAACCCCAAACAAAAAAGCGAATACCCGTGAATTAGCTTATTACCACGAATTACGTCGTAATGCACAAGCGAGCCAACATAAATTCTTATATGAAACCAACGTAGGGGCAGGCTTACCTGTTATCGAAAACTTACAAAACTTGTTGGCAGCGGGTGATGAACTTGAGTATTTTGAAGGCATTTTATCAGGCTCACTTTCTTTCATCTTCGGCAAATTAGAAGAAGGGCTTTCTCTTTCTGAAGTGACCGCACTTGCACGTGAAAAAGGCTTTACAGAACCTGATCCTCGTGATGATTTATCGGGTCAAGATGTGGCACGTAAATTGCTTATTTTAGCACGTGAAGCGGGGCTAGAACTTGAGCTTTCCGATGTGGAAGTGGAAGGGGTATTACCAAAAGGCTTCTCTGAAGGCAAATCAGCGGATGAATTTATGGCGATGTTGCCACAATTAGATGCAGAATTTAAAGCACGCGTTGAAGCCGCGAAAGCGGAAGGCAAAGTATTGCGCTACGTAGGCCAAATTAAAGATGGCCACTGCAAAGTGTCAATCATTGCAGTGGATCAAAATAATCCATTGTATAAGGTGAAAGACGGTGAAAACGCCCTTGCGTTCTACACTCGTTATTATCAACCAATTCCGTTGCTATTACGTGGTTACGGTGCGGGTAACGCAGTGACAGCAGCCGGCATCTTTGCTGATATTTTAAGAACATTACACCACTAAAAGGGACATAATATGTTAAGAATTTATGCTCCGGCATCGAGTGCCAATATTAGTGTAGGGTTTGACACATTGGGCGCAGCCATTTCACCGATTGATGGTTCATTATTAGGTGATGTTGTACAGATTGAGTCTATTCCAAGTGGTTTTGAGCTCGAAAGTGCGGGCTATTTTGTGCGTAAATTGCCAAAAGAGCCACAAAAAAATATCGTGTATCAGGCCTATGTACTGTTTAGTGAGCAATTAAAATTACGCAATGTGAGAGTCAAGCCATTGCGTTTGACCCTTGAGAAAAATATGCCGATTGGTTCGGGATTGGGTTCAAGCGCGTGCTCTATCGTGGCTGCATTAGTGGCATTAAATAAATTCCACGATGAACCATTTTCAAAAATGGAATTGTTAGAAATGATGGGGGAGCTAGAAGGTCGTATTTCAGGTTCTATCCATTATGATAATGTGGCACCTTGTTACTTAGGCGGTGTGCAATTTATGGTACAATCTCTCGGTAACATTTGCCAAAAACTGCCATTTTTTGATAATTGGTATTGGGTCTTAGCTTATCCAGGCATTGAGGTTTCAACCGCTGAAGCGCGTGCAATTTTACCGAAAAGCTACACGCGTCAAGATGTGATCTCTCATGGTCGTCATTTAGGTGGCTTTGTGCATGCATGTCACACGCATCAAGAAAACCTTGCAGCGATGATGATGAAAGATGTGATTGCAGAACCTTATCGTGAGGCTTTATTACCAAATTTCGCGGAAGTGAAACAAGCCACTCGTGATTTAGGCGCATTAGCGACGGGGATTTCAGGCTCTGGCCCAACGATTTTCTCCATTGCACCTGATTTACAAACCGCAACAAAACTGGCCACTTATTTAGAAAATCATTATTTACAAAACAATGAAGGTTTTGTTCATGTTTGTAAGGTCGATAATGACGGCACGAGAGAGCTAGGTTAAGCAGTCAATCATCTTCCCCTCTTCTTATAAGAGGGGAATAACATTTTATTAAAACTCTATAATTAACGGATATACAATGAATTTGTACAATATCAAACACCCTGAAGAACAAGTGAATTTTGCGCAAGCAGTACGTCAAGGACTTGGCAAAGATCAAGGTTTGTTCTTTCCTGAAACGATCCCCGCTTTAACTAATATTGACGAGTTATTAGCTTTACCATTGGTTGAACGTAGCCAAAAAATTCTTGGCGCCTTAATCGGTGAAGAATTGCCGAAAGCCACTTTGGATGCAATGGTAAAAAATGCATTTACTTTTCCAGCACCATTAGAAAAAGTGGAAGACAATATTTATGCCCTTGAGTTATTCCACGGTCCAACTTTAGCATTTAAAGACTTTGGTGGTCGTTTTATGGCGCAGGCGCTCGCTGCGGTGCGTGGTGATGGCAAAATCACCATTTTAACAGCGACATCTGGTGATACCGGCGCAGCAGTTGCCCATGCATTTTACGGGTTGGAAAACATCAATGTCGTGATTTTATATCCGAAAGGCAAAATCAGCCCATTACAAGAAAAACTATTCTGTACTTTAGGTGGGAATATCCGCACTGTGGCGATTAATGGCGATTTCGATGCGTGCCAAGCGTTAGTCAAACAAGCGTTTGATGATGCCGAACTACGTCAAGCAATTGGTTTAAACTCAGCAAACTCCATCAACATTAGCCGTTTATTAGCGCAAGTATGTTATTACTTTGAAGCCGTAGCCCAATTACCAAAAGAAAAACGTGATAACGTAGTAGTTTCTGTACCAAGTGGTAACTTTGGTAACTTAACCGCAGGTTTAATTGCAAAAACATTAGGTTTACCAATTAAACGCTTTATTGCATCAACCAATGCGAACGATACTGTGCCGCGTTATTTAGAATCAGGTGACTGGGCACCTAAAGCAACTGTAGCAACCCTTTCTAACGCGATGGATGTCAGTCGTCCGAACAACTGGCCGCGTGTCGAAGAGTTATTTAAACGTAATGGCTGGAATTTAAGTGATTTAGGTTCTGGTATGTTAAGCGATAGCGAAACAGAAGACACCTTAAAAGCGATGTACGCAAAAGGTTATTTATGTGAACCACACGGTGCGATCGCCTATCAAGTATTGAAAGATCAACTTAAAGCGGATGAAACCGGTATTTTCTTATGTACGGCACATCCTGCGAAATTTAAAGAGTCTGTGGAGCGTATTCTTTTGCTCGATCTTCCATTGCCAGAAGCGTTGGATAAACACAATAAATTGCCATTACTTTCTGATGAAATGGATGACGACTTTGCACAATTACGTGTATATTTATTGAAATAATAAAAAAGTGCGGTTGATTTTGACCGCACTTTTGTTTTATCACTCAAAAGGGCGGGATAAACGCCCTTTATTTTTAGGAATTAATCTTCTTTTCCTAAGATTTGATTCACTTCACTCTTATAGAGTACTGCTTTTGCACCGAAAATAGCCTGTACGCCACCGCCGACTTCAAGCACATCAATCGCACCTAATTTTTTCAATGTGGCTTTATCAACAGCTTTCACGTCCTTAACAGAAACACGTAATCGAGTAATACACGCATCAACGTTTTCAATATTTTCAGCACTACCTAATGCTGCAATAATTTTATGTGCATTTTCAGTAAGAGAGCTGGTTTCTTGTTCTACATTTTCTTCTGTTTCTTCACCGCGTCCTGGAGTCATCACATTAAAGATGCGAATCAAGAAAACGAAAGAGAAATAATAGAGCAGTGCCCAAGGAATACCGACGAAAATTACACGCAACCAATGGGTGTTTTCATCACCTTGTAAGATACCGAAGAGCAAGAAATCAATAAAACCACCAGAGAAAGTATTCCCGATAGAGATATTTAAATAATCGGCAATAAAGAAAGATACACCATCTAGAAATGCGTGGAACACATAAAGCCATGGTGCAACAAACAAGAACATGAATTCGATCGGTTCTGTAATGCCGGTAATGAATGATGTTAGGGCTGCACCAAGGAATAAACCGCCAATTTGTGCACGACGTTTTTTCGGCACACAGTGATACATGGCTAAACAGGCAGCAGGTAAGCCAAACATCATAGTATCAAAACGGCCGGCAAAGAAACGCGTCCCTTCAGTAAATAAACCATGGTGATTTGGATCCGCTAATTGAGCAAAAAAGATTTTTTGTGCACCAACAATCATCTCGCCATTGACCATTTCCACACCACCTAATTCAGAATACCAAAATAGTGGATAAATCATGTGATGTAAGCCAACCGCGCCAGATAATCGCATTAAGAAACCGTATAAGAATGTACCAAAGGTTCCCATAGAAGCGATGCTTTTACCTGCGGATACGAGCCATTGTTGGAAAGTTGGCCAAATGAGGAAGAAAACTAATCCAACAAAAATAGCTGAAAAAGCGGTAACGATTGGTACAAAGCGAGAACCACCGAAGAAACCTAATACTTGTGGTAATTGGATGTTGTGATAGCGATTGTGTAATTTAACGGTAATCAAGCCCATCACCAATGCACCAATCACACCTGTATCAATACTTTTTACATCAGGAGAGAAAATCGGAATTAATGCAGCAATGGTACCCGTCATAATGAGATAACCAACAACCGCAGCGAGAGCGGCAACGCCTTTGTCACGTTTGGCTAAGCCGATACCTAAACCAATACACAATAATAAGGCTAAATTAGCGAACACTACGCTACCGGCTGCTGACATGATCTGAAACAGACCTTGCAGAGCCTCATTATTTAAAATTGGATAGGCTTGCACCGTTGCTTTATTGGAAAGTGCACCGCCGATCCCGAGTAAAAGACCTGCAGCAGGCAAAATAGCAATCGGCAACATAAATGCCTTACCAACTTGTTGAAGTTGTTTAAACATAGAACCTCCTGTGACTACTTTTTCGAAATGTAACGTATTTGAAGAGAAAAATCTGTGAAACCGCTCACAATTTCAATCTAACACCTTGCTTTGATGAGTTTTAGCTTATGTTGGCGTGCGGTAGATTTCCTTTTATAATGCAATCAAATTTGCATGTTTATTCATTATTTTTATGACAACTTTTATTGCCTACGCCAATATTCAACAACCTTTTCCTTTTGATGAAATTCCTAGGGAACTAGTTCCTGAGAATTTGCATACGGAACCGAAGGGGAATTCTCGGATAACGCAACGACATCAATGTCGTCGATTAGCGCATTTTTTACTTTGGCAGTTGCTAAAAAAAGCGGGAAAATCAACCGCACTTTTAGGGCAAATTTATCGTACGCAAAGTGGTAGACCACAATTTCTCGTCGAGAACATCGATTTTAATATAAGCCACTCAGGCGATTGGGTTGCCGTATTGCTGCATATTAATGAATCAGAAAAAAGTGCGGTCGGTATTGATATTGAATTTCCCAAAAAACGGAATTTTTCTGCGCTCATGGCGCATTTCGCGCCACAAGCAGAACAAGAATGGTTTGCTAAACAGCCTGATACAGAGCAGGCTTTTTATCGCTGTTGGTGTTTGCGTGAAGCAGTATTGAAATCACAAGGCGTTGGGATTGTAAAACTTTCAAGTGTGGTACATTTACCAGAGCGGTTACAGATCTTTTCAGATTATTGTCCGAAAGGGGAATTGATCTTTACGGATGAATTGCCTTTTTACTTTGCGGCATTTATAAATCAGTCAAAAATTCAACCGCACTTTTATCAATGGGATGGAAAAAGTTTAGTAGAAAAAAATATACAAAAACCCTTGATTTACCAAGTAAATGAATAAAAGAAAATCCTTGAAAATATTCAAGGATTTTTTATTTTGTAATAATTTGCATTGCCACTTGTATTTTCATAGACTAACCCCATTTATTCCGTTAAACTCATTAAAAATTTTAGACAAATGGAGAACGTAATGTCGCAAAACGGTCCAGATCAAGATCCTTGGGGTAAACCGGGACAGAGTAGCGGTCCAAAACATTCAGATAATTCATCAGATAAGCAAAATGAAAATGGCTGGGGTTCGCGAGACAATAAAAATCAGGAACAATCACCTCCAGATATTGAAGAAGTATTTAATAATCTGTTGAAAAAGTTAGGTGGTGGCAATAAAAAAGGCGGATCAAATAATACTTCGCCGAATATGCCTTCATTTAATTTAGGTAAGATTTTACCGATCGCCACAGTAATCGGGGGGATTATTTGGGGGGCAAGCGGTTTTTACACCATTAAAGAGGCAGAACGTGGCGTGACGTTACGTTTTGGCGAGTTTCATTCTATCGTTCAACCTGGTTTAAACTGGAAGCCAACCTTTATTGATAAAGTGATTCCAGTGAATGTAGAACAAGTTCGTGAGCTTAAAACGCAAGGTGCGATGTTAACCAAAGATGAAAACATGGTTAAAGTGGAAATGACTGTGCAATACCGCGTGCAAAATCCTGAAAAATACCTGTTTAGCGTAAGCAATGCGGACAATAGTCTTGGACAAGCGACTGACAGTGCACTTCGTTATGTGATTGGTCATATGACTATGAATGATGTGCTGACAACGGGTCGTGCCGTGGTACGTGAAGATACATGGAAAGCCTTGAACGATATTATCAAACCTTATGATATGGGACTTGAAGTGATTGACGTGAACTTCCAATCCGCACGTCCACCAGAAGAAGTTAAAGATGCTTTCGATGATGCGATTAAAGCACAGGAAGACGAACAACGTTACATTCGTGAAGCGGAAGCTTATGCTCGCGAGAAAGAGCCAATCGCTCGTGGTGATGCACAACGTATCGTTGAAGAAGCAACCGCTTATAAAGATCGTGTTGTGCTTGATGCGCAAGGGGAAGTGGAACGTTTACAACGTCTTCTACCTGAATTTAAAGCGGCACCTGATTTGTTAAAAGAGCGTCTTTATATTCAAACCATGGAAAAAGTCATGGCAAACACACCTAAAGTGATGCTAGACAGCAATAATGGTAACAATTTAACTGTATTGCCATTGGAGCAATTAATGGGTAAAAAGACGGCTAAGCCAGTGACCACTACTTCAGAAAGTGCGGTCAGTTCTGCACCTGTTTCAACACTGGAACGTCGTGTAGAAACACAAGCGGTTCAACCGGTTCAATCAAATGAAGGCATTCGCCAAGGGAGATTTAACTAATGCGTAAATTTTTACTTCCGATTATAGTGGTGATTGCTGCGGTGTTATATTCCAGCGTGGTGGTTGTAACTGAAGGCACACGTGGCATCATGTTGCGTTTTAACAAAGTACAACGTGATGCAGAAAACAAAGTGGTCGTGTATGAACCAGGTTTGCATTTTAAATTGCCTTTAATTGATAGCATTAAAGTGCTTGATGCGCGTATTCGTACCCTTGATGGTTCGGCTACTCGTTTTGTGACAGTCGAGAAAAAAGACTTGTTGGTGGATTCCTATGTGAAATGGAGAATCAGCGATTTCGGTCGTTTCTATACTGCAACGGGTGGTGGTGATTATAACCAAGCTTCAAGCTTATTAAGCCGTAAAGTGAATGACCGTCTACGTTCAGAAATTGGTACTCGTACAATTAAAGATATCGTTTCAGGTACGCGTGGTGAATTAATGGCGGGGGCGAAAAAAGCGTTAAATTCAGGGCAGGATAGTACCTCTGAATTAGGGATTGAAGTCGTCGATGTTCGCGTAAAACAAATTAATTTACCGGATGAAGTCTCTTCTTCGATTTACCAACGTATGCGTGCAGAGCGTGATGCGGTTGCTCGTGAACATCGTTCGCAAGGTAAAGAAAAAGCGGCGTTCATTCAAGCGGATGTGGATCGTAAAGTCACCTTGATCTTAGCGAATGCAAATAAAACAGCACAAGAATTACGCGGTAATGGTGATGCGGCAGCGGCAAAACTATATTCTCAAGCGTTTGCACAAGAACCACAGTTTTATAGTTTTATTCGTAGCTTAAAAGCCTATGAAAGCAGCTTTGAAGGTTCAGATAATATGATGATTTTGAAACCTGACAGTGATTTCTTCCGCTTTATGCAAGCGCCAAAGAAATAAACAAGAGATAATGAAAAGTAAAGTGCGGTTAGAAATAACCGCATTTTTTATTGCTTAATTTTAGGGGAATTTTCACTTATAAGATAAAAAGGCCTTTAATGCAATCAATCGAATCCATAGCCAAAGTTAATTAAATCCACATAAAATATAAGCTAATTTTTTGGCATAATCACCTTACTTTAAGCTTTACGTTTCTTTTTTATGTTTATTGATCGTTTGGAGGATTATTAGATGAAAAAACTGATTATTGGCGGAGCCGCCATTGCTATCTTAGGTTATTTGGGCGTTGTGGGGTATCTACACCAATTTGATAAAGAGAATGCGACCCAACTTTTAATGGAAAATCGCTATACCGGCGAACAAGAAAAAGTGGCAAAAGCCTTATTTGATAATAGCTGTCAATATTGCCATAGTCCAAACACACCTCTTCCATTTTATTCAAAATTCCCGATTGTGGGGGATCAAATGCAATCGGATATTCAAAGTGGACTTCGTGCTTTCCGCCTAGATCGTTTACTTGAAGGTTTAAAAGAACCGAGCAAATTATCCCAAGCTGATTTAGCAAAACTACAGCGTGTGCTTGAAAATAATGAAATGCCAATTGCTAAATTTAGACATCTTCACTGGGGAAGTAAACCAGATGAGCAAGAAAAAGTGGCATTGCTTAACTGGATTCGTGAAGCACGTAAAATGTCTTTACCAAAAGAAACCCCAATGTTGATGCAGATCGTTTAGTGCAACCTATTCCAGACAGTATTGCAACAGATGAAGCAAAAGTCGCGTTAGGCCATGATCTTTTCTTTGATGGTCGTTTATCAGGCGATGGTTCTATTCAATGTCACACTTGTCACCAATTAGATAAAGGTGGTGTGGATAGACTTGAAACTTCAACAGGGATTGAAGGTAAAAAAGGTCCAATTAACGCACCAACCGTATTCAATGCTGCATTTAACTTTGTGCAATTCTGGGATGGTCGTGCAGCAGATTTAGCTGATCAAGCGAAAGGTCCTCCAACAAATCCAGTAGAAATGGGCTCGCACTCGTGGGATGATATCGTGGCACGTTTTGAAATGGATGAAGAGTTCAAAAAAGCATTCTTAAAAGAATATCCACAGGTGACGAAAGAAACTTTAACTCACGCAATTGGTGAATATGAAAAAACATTAATTACGCCAAATAGTGATTTCGACCGTTATCTGAAAGGGGATAAAACAGCCTTAACCGAGCAACAAGTTCGCGGTTATGAATTATTCAAACAGTATAAATGCGATACTTGCCATACAGGTGTAGCAATGGGTGGACAATCTTATGAATACATGGGGCTTTATGGTGATTACTTTAAAGATCGTGGTACGCCATTAACTGATGCCGATGAAGGTCGCTTTGCTCAAACGAAAGATCCATTCGATATGCATCGCTTCAAAGTGCCAACTTTACGTAATGTCGCGCTTACTGCACCGTATTTCCATGATGCTTCTGCAAAAGAATTAAAAGATGCGGTTAGTGCAATGTTGAAATACCAAAGTAATGTGAAACAGCCAGCTCAAAAAGATATTGAAGATATCACATCTTTCTTAGAAAGCTTAACAGGTGAATTTAAAGGTGAAAAATTAAAATAATCCTTTAACTGTAAATAGAAACGACCGCAAGTGCGGTCGTTTTTTTGTGCGTTTTAGTTAGATATAAAGTCATAAATGACTTAGTCAAAAAACAGAAAAGCTAAATTTTAGGTATAAAAAAAGCCGCTTACGCGACAATCTTCTTTTTATATTTAAAATGGTGCCCGAAGCCAGACTTGAACTGGCACGCCTCGAAAGGCGAGGGATTTTAAATCCCTTGTGTCTACCGATTCCACCACTCGGGCATCGAGTGATTAACTAACTGCGTGGTTATGGAGGCGTGTCCCGGAGTCGAACCGAGCTACATGGATTTGCAATCCAGTGCATAACCGCTTTGCTAACACGCCGTTAGTTTGGAGCGGGAAACGAGGCTCGAACTCGCGACCCCGACCTTGGCAAGGTCGTGCTCTACCAACTGAGCTATTCCCGCATACGCTGTTAGTGCGGTGCATTTTACGGGAATTTGAAATTCTGTCAATCGAAGATCTTAAAAAAAAATTCAAATGTTGAAAAAATCTTCGTTTCGGTTGAAATTACAGCAAAATTTAGCACAAGAATATAATTTTCACAGAGTTTTCAATTTCTACTTTTATCGTGATTGGGTTTGTGACAAAATTGGAGCGTTTTGTTCGCCATTAAATCAAGAAAAGCGCGGTCAAATTTTTGCATGTTTTAGAGGTAAATTATGACACAACAATATTCTATCGATACATTATTAGCCCAAGCGGGAAATCGCAGTGATGAGCGCACTGGTGCGGTTTCTACACCTATTTATCTTTCAACGGCTTATGGCCACCACGGGATTGGTGAAAGTACCGGGTTTGATTATACGCGTACGAAAAACCCAACTCGTAGTGTTTTGGAAGATACCGTAGCAAAATTAGAAAATGGTGATCGTGGTTTTGCCTTTTCCTCCGGCATGGCGGCAATTCAAGTGCTGATGAATTTATTTAAAGGGCCAGATGAATGGATTGTGTCAAGTGATGTATACGGTGGGACTTATCGTTTATTGGATTTTGCCTATAAAAATAACAACAGTGTAAAACCCGTTTATGTAAATACTGCTTCTTTAGCTGAAATTGAAGCTGCGATTACAGCGAATACAAAAGCGATTTTTATTGAAACCCCATCGAATCCATTAATGGAAGAGTGTGATGTGGAAGAAATTGCGAAGTTAGCGAAAAAACACAATTTATTAATGATTGTGGATAATACCTTCTTAACCCCTGTACTATCTCGTCCATTAGATTTAGGCGCGGATATTGTAATCCACAGTGGCACAAAATATATTGCGGGTCATAATGATAGCTTGGTGGGCTTGATTATTGCAAAAGGACAAGAACTTTGTGATCGTATCGCCTATATTCAAAATGGTGCAGGTGCCGTACTTTCGCCATTCGATTCTTGGTTAACCGTGCGTGGAATGAAAACCCTTTCATTACGTATGAAACGCCATCAAGACAATGCGAAGGCGATTGCGGAATTTTTACGCGAACAACCACAAATTGATAGTGTGTTATATCCAAACAAAGGCGGTATGCTGTCTTTCCGTTTGAAAGATGAAAATTGGGTGAATACGTTCTTAAAATCAATCAAGTTGATTACCTTTGCGGAAAGCTTAGGCGGTACAGAAAGTTTTATTACCTATCCTGCAACTCAAACCCACATGGATATTCCAGAAGCGGAACGTGTTGCTCGTGGTATTACAAACACATTATTGCGTTTTTCTGTTGGCTTAGAAGATGTAGAAGACATCAAGGCCGATTTATTACAGGCGTTTGCACAACTAAAATAATTAGTTTTTATCAATTGGACTAATCTGTGCAATCCAATATACCTTGTGTTATTATGCACAACATTAATTAACGTTAGGTGTTGATTCGTTAGCACCTTATTAAATAAGGAAACAAAAATGAGCGAAGTATTACATATTAATGATGCAGATTTTGAGACTACTGTTGTGCAATCTGATATCCCAGTATTAGTGGATTTCTGGGCGCCATGGTGTGGCCCTTGCAAAATGATTGCGCCAATTTTAGATGAAATCGCACCTGAATTTGCAGGTAAAGCAAAAATCGTTAAAATCAACGTAGATGACAACCAATTAGTTGCAGGTCAATTTGGTGTACGTAGTATCCCAACTTTACTACTTTTCAAAAATGGCCAACTTGTTGCAACACAAGTCGGTGCGTTACCAAAAAATCAATTAGCGGCGTTTATTAATCAACACCTATAATTGAGTTATTAAATATAAGGAGCGGTCAAAAATAGTGATGTTTTTGACCGCTCTTATTTTTTCTCTCGCCAATAAGTGGCAAAACGAGGTTTTCCAGAATTAGTTAATCCACGATGTTTGTAGGTAATCGTGCTACCAATAGACGGTGGATTTTCGCGCTCACTCAGATTAAATCCTGAACCGATTTTGAATTTTCCACGATGATTTTCACAGGTAAGCGATCCGAGTATATTCTCAAATTGTCCTTTCCCTTTGTGATGTGCTATCACGGTGCATTCTTCATCATAAGTATTTTTTAACTTTAAAATTTGTGTACTGCGTTTTCTTTCGTAAGGCGCATTAGGATTACGTAACACAACACCTTCACCTTTTTTCCTTTCAATTTCATGTAAATACTCGAATAAATGCGTTTTATCTCGTATTGGAATTTGCGGAATAATCTTGATATAAGATGTAGGGTGATCTTTCAAATAATCTTCTAAGTTTTTGAGACGTTCAAAGAGATTTCCTGAGGCATTCGGTACATCAAAAACATAAAGTGTTAATTTTGCCCAATTATCACCTTTAAAGGATTTTGTGATAGAAGCAATTTCTTCAAATTGATTACGTTCACTAAATATCTCACCATCAATGGCAAAAGGCGGAAATTGAGCGGTAAAATAGGTAGGCGCGGGCAAGGGGAGTCCTTGACGGCTTAATAATGTTTTGCCATCCCAATAACCTCGTACCCCATCCAATTTTTCAGACATCACCCAACCTTGAACATCTTGGTTTTCATAAGTGCCTAATAGCATTAAATCACGCTCGTTCGCCCAGGTTATTTGGTTGAATAGAAGGTAAAGTAATAAGTAAATCGCTCGCATAATCTCTCCTTTTTAAATTTATTGAGTTTAAAAAGTGCGGTCATTTTTTGAAGTGTTTTTAGCTGGATTTGCGATAGATATCGCAAAATAATGAGACGTAAGCTGAAAAAGGGCGTGATAAAAAAGAGCGCTAGATTATTTGAAATGAACGCTATACAATGCCAACGCTATTTCGAATTTTAATTTTTAAGGAGAATAAAATGTATTTTGATCAAATTAAAGCGGAGCTTGTGGAAGCACAAGACGTATTAAATAAGTTTGTTTCAGATGATAACAACATCAAACTCATTGAGAAAGCGGCTAAATTATTAGCGGAAAGCTTTAAAAATGGCGGTAAAGTATTATCTTGCGGTAATGGTGGTTCTCACTGTGACGCCATGCATTTTGCTGAAGAACTCACAGGTCGTTATCGTGAAAATCGTCCAGGTTATCCTGCAATTGCGATTTCTGATGTAAGTCATTTAAGCTGTGTAAGTAATGACTTTGGTTATGAATATGTATTCTCTCGCTTTGTTGAAGCAGTGGGTAAAGAAGGCGATGTTTTATTCGGATTATCAACATCAGGCAATTCTAAAAATATCTTAAATGCGATTGAAGCCGCGAAAGCAAAAGGCATGAAAGTGATTGCGATGACTGGTAAAGATGGCGGTAAAATGGCAGGCTTAGCGGATGTTGAAATTCGTGTGCCACACTTCGGTTATGCAGATCGTATTCAAGAAATCCACATCAAAGTGATTCATATTTTGATGATGCTAGTTGAATTTGAGATGGCGAAAGAGGCCTAATTCGCGATAAGTGCGGTTTAAAATTCAATGATTTAAAGGTCCCAAAAAGTTTTTTGGGATTTTTTATAAAAAATACTTGCATAAATAATCACTAAAAAGTAATATTTATTCATTCTTACAAGTCAATCAAGGACAGCAGTAAACTTAAAATGGCGATTAGTGTTAAAAATTTGAATTTCTTTTATGGTTCATCACAGGCATTGTTTGATATCAATCTTGATGCACAAGAAGGCGATACCGTGGTGTTACTCGGACCAAGTGGCGCAGGAAAAAGTACGTTAATACGTACATTAAATTTATTAGAAGTGCCGACCTCTGGCGAATTGCATATTGCGAATAATCATTTTGATTTGTCTCAAGCGAATAATAATCCGAAAGCCATTCGTCAACTTCGTCAAGATGTCGGCATGGTATTTCAACAATACAATCTTTGGCCGCATTTGACGGTAATTGAAAACCTGATTGAAGCGCCTCAAAAAGTATTAGGCATTAGCGAAGAAGAAGCGAAAAAAGATGCATTAGAACTTTTAAAACGTTTACGTTTGGAAGAGCATGCCGATCGTTTCCCTCTTCACTTATCAGGCGGTCAGCAACAACGTGTAGCCATTGCTCGAGCATTAATGATGAAACCACAAGTGTTGTTGTTTGATGAACCAACGGCAGCACTGGATCCTGAGATTACAGCTCAAGTGGTTGATATCATTAAAGAACTTCAACAAACCGGTATTACTCAGGTGATTGTGACCCACGAAGTGAACGTAGCACAAAAAGTGGCGACAAAGGTCGTTTATATGGAACAAGGTAAGATTATTGAAATGGGCAGTGCAGATTGCTTTGATAATCCAAAAACCGAGCAATTTAAACAATATCTTTCACACTCAGAATAAGGAAACACAACATGAAAAAATTACTTTTAACTGCAATGTTAATGGGCTCAGCTTTTGCTGCGAATGCACAAGAAATCACTTTTGCGATGGAGCCTAGCTACCCGCCATTTGAAACAACGAATGAAAAAGGTGAAATCATCGGTTTTGATGTGGATGTGGCGAATGCAATTTGTAAGGAAATTCAAGCAACTTGTCACTTTAAGAGCCAAGCTTTTGATGCATTGATTCCAAGCTTGAAAGCAAAACGTTTTGATGCAGCGATTTCTGCGATGGATATTACTGAAGCGCGTACAAAACAAGTTTCATTTTCTAATGCGTATTATGATAGCACAGCAAGTTATGTGGCTTTAAAAGGCAAAGCAGATTTAGCTTCAGCAAAAACAATTGGTGTTCAAAACGGAACAACATTCCAACAATATACTGCCGCAGAAACCAAGCAATATAATGCAAAATCTTATGCAAGCTTACAAGATGCGATCTTAGACTTAAAAAATGGTCGTATTGATATCATCTTCGGTGATACAGCGGTGCTAGCTGATATGATTTCAAAAGAAGCTGAAATTCAATTTGTAGGCGACAAAGTGACCGACAAAAAATATTTCGGTAACGGTTTAGGTATCGCGGTAAATAAATCAAGCAAAGAATTGCTAGAAAGCTTGAATAAAGGTTTGGAAACCGTGAAAGCAAACGGCGAATACCAAAAAATCTATGATAAATGGATGACTAAATAATCTATGTTTTATGATTATCTTACATTAATTGGACATGCAGCCCTAATGACCTTAGGGCTTGCTATTTGCTCTCTGATTGTCGGTTTATTACTTAGCATTGTTTTTACCGCCTTAGAAGCCAATAAATTTGCATTTATTGCAAAACCAACGGCAATTATCATTGCTTTATTACGTGGTTTGCCAGAAATCTTAGTCGTACTACTGATTTATTTTGGTTCAACCCAAGTCGTAGAAATGCTAACGGGCGAGTATATTGAATTCAGCGCCTTTGGTTGTGGTGTATTTGCATTGTCTTTGATTTTTGCCTCTTATGCTTCACAAACTTTACGTGGTGCGATTCAAGCCATTCCAAAAGGGCAGTGGGAATCAGGTGCAGCTTTAGGCTTAAGCCGTCCTTATACCTTCATCAATTTAATTATGCCACAAGTATGGAGACATGCTTTACCGGGTTTAAGCAATCAATGGCTCGTGTTATTAAAAGATACGGCGTTGGTGTCGTTAATTGGTGTCGATGATTTAATGCGTCAAGCCGGATACATCAATACAAATACCCATGAGCCTTTCACTTGGTATGGTATTGCAGCATTGATTTATTTAGTGATTACCTTGATTAGCCAAGCAGGGATTCGCAAATTAGAATTACGTTTCACTCGATTTGAACGGGGAGTCGAATAATGTTTCAAGAGTATTTAGCAGTGATTGCTCAAGGCATTCCGACTAGCCTGTTGCTTACAGTAGTCTCCTTGTTTATTGCCTTTTTCTTAGCATTAGGGCTAACCTTCTTGCTTTCTATCGGCAATAAATTGGTGAAAAGTGCGGTCAATTTATTCCTTGTTTTATTTACAGGCACTCCGCTTTTAGTGCAATTTTTCTTAATTTATGCAGGCCCAGGCCAATTCCAATGGTTGGTGGACAGCCCATTATGGGGATTATTTTCCAACGCATGGTTCTGTGCAGCGTTAGCTTTAGCATTGAATAGTGCGGCTTATTCAACCCAATTATTCCACGGAGCAGTAAAAGCGATCTCTAAAGGCCAATGGGAAAGCTGTGCAGCATTAGGTTTAAGTCGTCTGCAGACTTTAAAAATTCTCATTCCTTATGCATTAAAACGTGCTCTCCCTTCTTATACCAATGAAATTATCTTGGTATTTAAAGGTACCGCGTTGGCCTCTACCATTACGATCATGGATATCATGGGATATGCACGCCAACTTTACGGCACAGAATATGATGCACTCACTATTTATGGTATCGCAGGCGGTATTTATCTTATCATTACCGGTATTGCCACTTTATTACTCCGTCAGTTAGAAAATAAAGTATTGTCATTCGAACGTATTGATACCGTAAAAGCATAAAGTGCGGTCAAAAATAGCAATAAATCGGGCAGTTTAAAAATTGCCCGATTTTTTATATGATTAAAGAAAATATTTTTATTTATGAGGCAATTATGTCCGAATCATCTTCCCTAAAATTCCACCTCGAACTATTACGGTTAATTCCGAAAAACTATTCCATTAGCTCATTAGAATTGCGAGAGAAATTGCTCGCATTAGGCATTGAGCGTGATTTGCGCAGTATTCAGCGTGCACTGAATACGTTATGTGAGCAGTTTGAAATTGATTGCAATACTAATGATAAGCCCTATAGCTATCGCTGGAAGCCTGATGCGAAAGGCTTGGATATGCCAATTTTAAATGAACAACAATCGTTAGTGTTGATGTTGGCAAAGCAATATTTAGCTGGCATTTTACCTGCCAATATTATGCAATCAATGGAAGGGTTCTTTAAACAAGCGGATTACAATCTTGCTTATGAATCACATAAAAAAGGGGCTTCAGAATGGCTCAATAAAGTGGCTATTGCACCAACTAGCCAGCCATTATTGCCTGCAAAAATTGATCCTGAAATTTTTAAGCAAATTAGTACCGCACTTTATCAAAACCGATTTTTGCAAGTGCATTATCGTAGCATTCATGGCAAGGAACATAAGGCTAAAGTTAAACCACTCGCTCTTGTTCAGCAAGGCCCTAGCAGTTATGTGGTGGCAGAGTATGAACATGGTGATATTTTACATTTAGCCTTGCATCGTTTACTTGAAGTGAATGTCAGCACAATGCAATTTGAACGCCCGAAATTTAATCTAAAAGCTTATGTTGAAAGCCAAAAATTTGGCTTTAGTTCTGGTAGAAAGATTCGTTTAACTTTCCGTATTGATAAAAAAACAGGTGGATTTTTAACAGAAACACCATTATCAACTGATCAAACAGTAAAAGATTGTGGCACTGAATATGAAATTTCCGCGACCGTGATTGAGAGTGCCATGCTGGAATGGTGGATTGCCCATTTTGGTGAAGATTACCAAGAAATTGACCGCACTTATTTAGACAAAAATACCTAACGACATGAATTGTCGCTTCATCTTTTATCATTAAGCCATCAACAGAGAGGGCATTAAAATGAAGAAAATTGTTTATATTGATATGGATAATGTGATGGTTGATTTCCCGTCTGGAATTGCAAAATTAGATGAGAAAACCAAGCAAGAGTATGAAGGTCGATATGATGAAGTAGAGGGTATTTTTAGCTTAATGGAGCCAATGCCTAATGCGATTTCTGCGGTGCATAAATTGATGAAAAAATATCATATTTATGTGCTTTCTACTGCTCCTTGGCATAATCCTTCCGCTTGGAGTGATAAAGTAAAATGGATTCAACATTATTTCGGTGAAGAAAAAGGTTCAGCCTTATATAAACGATTGATTTTATCCCATCATAAAAATCTTAACCAAGGCGATTATTTAATTGATGATCGCACTAAAAATGGTGCTGGCAAATTTCTAGGCGAACATGTTCATTTTGGTACAGAACAGTTTGCTAATTGGAATTGCGTCTTATCTTATTTAGGCTGTGGGCCTTTTACACCAAGTGATATTTTGCAAGATTGTTTGAAAAAATCAGCCGCCCTCGTGCAAGTTGAAAATGAAGAGCAAAGCCGAGTCATTGGTGCTTTTGCAGATCGCTACAAATGGCAAGTATTTAATTTGGCATGTGTTTATGCGGATGAAACAGCAACAGAATACAAAACGGTCTATTTAATTATCAGTCCTTATCTCAGTGATGAATTTAAAATGCGTATCGAAGCAATGTGTACTCATATTCAAGCTGAATATGACGTGTTATTACGCTCAAAATCACAGCTAAAACAATATTTCCAATGCCTTTCAGGTAAGCCATTCTTGCACATTGAAAGCTATACTTATCAACCTCTTTATAAAGCAGGGAATATTTTTGGCATGATGGCGAGAGATAGACAGATTGATGAAATTTTAGAACAAAAAGGAGCCTGAAAAATGACTTTGGAAAAGAAACCAATTTGCGTGGTATTAACGGGCGCTGGAATTAGTGCCGAAAGTGGCATTCCTACTTTTAGAGCGGAAGATGGCTTGTGGGCTGGGCATAAAGTAGAAGAAGTTTGCACGCCCGAAGCCTTAAAGAAAAACCGTGCAAAAGTATTGGCGTTTTATAATGAACGACGTCGTAATGCTCAAGCGGCAGAGCCTAATGCAGCACACTTGGCGTTGGTTGAATTGGAAGCGTTTTATGAAGTTCATATAATCACTCAAAATGTAGATGATTTACATGAGCGAGCGGGAAGTACTAACGTACTCCATTTACATGGAGAATTGAATAAAGCTCGCAGCAGTTTTAATACCGATTACATTGTTCCATGTTTGGGTGATCAACTGTTAGAGGATAAGGATAATCACGGTCATCCAATGCGTCCACATATAGTCTTTTTTGGGGAAAATGTACCTATGTTTCCTAAAGCAGAAAAGTTAGTGAAAAAGGCAGATATTGTGATTGTTATTGGCACTTCATTACAAGTTTATCCAGCTAATGGATTGGTAAATCTCGCTCCATATGGTTCACTTATCTATTTGATCGATCCAAATCCCAATACAGGATTTGTTCGTAAGCAAGTGATTGCCATAAAAGAAAAAGCAGGCGAGGGGGTACCTAAGGTTGTGGCAGAGTTATTAGAGAACATCAAAAACTCATAGAAAAATGACCGCACTTTTTTACATAAATAGCGACTTCGGTCGCTATTTCATTGCTAATGAATTAATGAGAAACGTATGCATCCAGTAATTGAATTTTATTTAGAACAAAGAAAAAGCCAACATAATTTATCTTTGCAAGATATGTGGGCAATGCCAAAAAGAATGGTTGGTGATGCTTATTTATATATTCCTTGGCTTTTACCCGTTACTGAAAGTTCCAAATGGAATCGTTCAGTGCCAGTTTTTAATGAGAAAGACCGAATATTTTTTATTGAAAATGAAGCTATTCAAAAGAAATTTTTACATTCTATTGATTTTATTCTGGATTACTTCTGTTTATACCGTGAGTGTAATAAAATTTACCCTAAACCTGAATTAACTGAACGTAAAGTTTGGCTACGAAATATTGGGCATGAAAGTAAGAAGATTTCCCGCATCATTCGTAGTTTAAATTATTGCGGTCATCCTGAGCTGGCTAAAAGTTTACAGCAACTGGCAATAAAATTAGGTCAAGAAAAAGGTATAATTCAAGAAGAAACCATAGGGATTTGGACAAATCTACTTAAATAATGAGGATAAGAATAATGGTAACAGAAGAATTTAAAAAAATAGCGGTGTCTTTCGCAGGAGGCGATGGTGGAAATCCTAAATCAGAAGTATGGTTTTGTGGATTAGAATGGGGAATAGGTGATGAAAGCTCGCCAGATGATTTTTATGAGAAATTTAGTTTAAGTCCTAAATTAATACCGCATTCTTGGGTAGAGGATGATTTTGATGGTAGTTGGACTACTCAATATAATAGAAAAATATGTTGGTTTTTGTGGTACTACTACAATTTAGATTGGAAAAATGGAGAAAGTGCGGAGCATTTTGTTAAAAAATACGATGTGCTTTATCCACAAGGTATTGGTTTCAAATTAAATATGCTACCAATCAATTTTAAAAATAGATCATCAATTAAATGGAATGATCAATTCATTAAGATGACAGGATTTGAAACATTCAATGAATATAGAGAGTGGTGCGTTGAAAATCGTGGTGCTTTTTATCGTCAACTTATAGATGAATGTCATCCTAAAGTTATTATTTGTACGGGAGTCACTGAAAAAGATAACTTCTTTAAGTTTTTTACTGGAGAAGCCGTATATGAAACTAAAGCGTTGAAAGAATTTAATATCTTCTATCGCAAGTACAATGATACTTTAATTTGTGTTTGCCCATTTTTTGGTGGCCCAAGTGGCATCAATTCTTACGACAAAATGGAAGCATTAGTAGAGTCAGTAAAAGAATTATGTAAATAATTTTTTATTAAGTTTAACGTTGATAGATAAATAGCGACTTCGGTCGCTATTTATCTTTCTCTTGCTTTAGCATATACATAATGAGATCCTTAGATAAACTACTAATCTCTAAAAAGGGTCATCTACATTATAATGTTTAACCCTGTCTTTTCATCCTTTCATTAAACTATCCGGAATTTCCGGATAATTGATTCTTTTAAGCTCTTTATTATCAAATCTATTCTAGATTTGTGAAGATTTTCTAAAAATAACCGCTTGTAATATTCGCAGCGACACGAACTGTCGCTTCCTTCCATATAATTTTTTCCATAAAAGAGAGATTTTTTACTTTTTACAAGGCTCTTAAGCCCTTTCTATATAAACAACACAGGAGCAAACTTATGGCAATGAAAGTGACTTTTAAACGCGATCCGCTTTTTGAGGATGTAAAAAAATTCGTGCAACAAGAAAAATTTACATCTGGTTCACGGATTCAACGCAAATTTAGTTTAGGCTTTAATCGAGCTGCGAGAATTGTAGAACAACTAGAAGAAGCTGGAATTATTTCACCAATGAAAAATGGACAGAGAAAAGTATTATGAAAAATGACTTAAATTATGCAGTGGAACTTATCCGCAAAGCGGATGGTATTTTAATTACTGCAGGAGCGGGAATGAGTGTAGATTCAGGGTTACCAGATTTCCGAAGCGTTGGCGGATTTTGGAATGCCTACCCAATGTTTAAAGGGCAAAATATCAATTTCCAGGATATTGCGACACCATTGGCTTATGAAACCCATCAAGAGTTAGCTTATTGGTTTTATGGGCATCGCTTATCGCAATATCGCGCAACAATCCCGCATGAGGGCTACCAAATTTTAAAACGTTGGGCAGAAAGCAAACTGCATGGTTATTTTGTTTTTACAAGCAATGTGGATGGGCATTTTCAGAAAGCGGGGTTTGAAGAAGGGCGCATTTATGAAGTTCATGGCACATTAGAGCGTTTGCAGTGTGCGCATAATTGCCGCGATTTAAGTTGGTCAGCAAAAGAATTTCAACCAGTGGTGGATAACGAAAACTTACGCTTATTGAGTGAGCCGCCTCGTTGCCCTTATTGTCAGCGTTTAGCAAGACAAAATGTGCTTATGTTTGACGATTATTTTTACAGCAGTAATTATCAAAATTTAAAACGAAATAAGCTCGATTTATGGTTAAAAGAAGTGCAAAATCTCGTCGTCATCGAACTTGGTGCGGGGAAAGCCATTCCAACTGTGCGTCGATTTTCTGAACGTACGGCGAAAGCAAAAAAGGGTGGATTTATCCGTATTAACCCACAAGATGCAGGCGTGCCGAAAATGCACTTTTTAAGTCTCGAAATGAAAGCGTTAGATGCGCTAAAAGCGATTGATCGCCTTCTAAATCTTTCTCAACAAGCGGTTGAATAATGGAAAATTTTTGCGAAATAACCTTTTGCCAACAAATTGGCAGCAACAAGCGACACAACCAAGATGCTCTTTTTAATGGCGAGGCGGTGTTTCAATATAAACTCAAAACGGCTGAAAAACGTCTTGAAAACCGACCGCACTTTATTGTGGGCGTGGCAGATGGTATTTCCAATAGCAACCGACCTGAAAAAGCGAGCAAGTTGGCAATGCAATTATTAAGCCAAATGGAAAGCATAAGCCGTCAAACGATCTACGATTTACAATCCAGTTTATCAGCAGAATTAGCGGAGGATTATTTTGGCTCAGCAACCACTTTTGTGGCAGCAGAGATTGATCAAATAACCCGTAAAGCCAAAATTCTCAGTGTAGGGGATAGCCGTGCTTATTTGATTGATGCCCAAGGAAACTGGCAAAAAATTACGCAAGATCATTCTATTCTTTCTGAATTATTGGCTGATTTCTCCGATAAAAAAGAAGAAGACTTTGCCACGATTTATGGCGGCGTTTCTTCTTGTTTAGTCGCGGATTATTCCGAATTTCAAAATAAAATTTTTTATCAAGAAATTGAAATTCAACAAGGGGAAAGTTTATTACTGTGTTCTGACGGATTAACAGATAGTCTTTCAGCAGAAATGAGAGAAAAGATTTGGAAACAATATGATAATGATAAATCTCGATTGACGGTGTGTCGTAAATTAATTGCGAAACAAGGATTTTATGATGATTTATCTGTGGTTATTCTTAAATGAAACTTTTATAATTCACTTTGTGATTTAACATTCTAATAAGGAAAAATTATGTCTTACCAAGGAATCTCCATTCGTGAAGTTTTAGATAAAATTAATGCCAATACAAACGGTTGGTATTTGCCAGAAGTGCAACGCCAGTATGTTTGGGGAAATCGCAATAATTCTGAAGATTATGTGTGCTTATTATTAGATTCTTTATTGCAAGGTTATCCTATCGGTGGGATTGTTGTATGGGAAAATTCAGCTAAAGTACCTTTCCGACTATTCTTAACTGATTACGCATCAAATAAATTCAATAAGTCAGTTGAAGAAGGTAGATGGGGGCAAAGTAAATCGTTAGTTTATGATGGGCAGCAACGATTACAAACTTTATATTCTGTACTGAAATATACATTTAATGATCGGGTTTTACATTATGATTTATTTTTTGATGCTAAAAATTCAAATGCAGATGAAACAGGTTTCTTATTTAGAAATAAGGATGCAGCCCCTGAATTACGTTATTTAAAGTTGACAGAGCTTTGTTCGATATCTTGTTCAGAAGAGTCAGAAGCAAAATATACCATCGAGGATCGGTTAGTCCCTTTATATGAGAATGATAAAGAAAAAAGATCTATTGTTCGTCAAAATCTTAATAGATTATGGGATATTTTTGTAAAAGATAATGAAAAACAAATTGCTTATTTCCCAATTAAAGCAAGTAGTCCTGATACAGCAAATGAAGTTTTTCGTCGATTAAATATTGGCGGAGTTTCGTTGACTTCAGTAGAATTGGTTTTAAGTAAAATAAAGGCAAAATATTATGATTTTGAAGAAAAATTATGGGAGCTTTCTAATAAAATTAAAAAATATGATATTGAATTTTCTTCAGAACAGTTATTGCAATTACTTTATCTTTTGATTAAGGGGACAATTCGCGTAGATGATCGCTACTTCAAGGGAACTGATGAGGAACTTGATCTATTTAATAGTAAATTAGAAGATGTAGAGATTCCTCTTCTTGATTTTTTTAATTATTTAAGAAGCGAGTTTAATATAAACCATAATTATATCATACCTAGATGGGCAGCTATATTGCCAATGATAATTTATTTAATTAGACGAAACGAGATTAATCATAATTATAAATGGAGTGATAATTATAATGATGAACATAAAAAGCAAATGAAGGCTGTTCATCAATACTTCTTATCTTCACAAATTTTGGATTGGAATACTCAGACAATGGTAAATGAATTTTCTCGTTTAGCAACAGAATCTGCAATAAATCAACGTGAATTTCCTCTGAGTGAAATCAAAGCGTTCGCAGTATCTAAAAATCGTGTAGGCGAACTAAATGAAAATAACTTTACTTGGCAGCCTTGGTTTGCTTTAAAAATGTTACAACCAGGAAGAGCATTTAATTTTACGGAAAACAAACCTCATATTGATCATATATTTCCAATGAATAGAGGTATTGATGATGAAATGTATCAAAATGAAGTTGATGTATTATGGAATTTCCAAATATTACCTGCGGGTGTAAATCTTTATAAATGGAATAAATCTCCGAAAGAATTTTTATTAGCTCATCCAGAACTTAAAGAGAAATTTGATTTTCTTCCTAATTTAGAAAATGAAGTATGGAATAATCACATAGACTTTATCCAGTATCGTAAGAACTTAATGATAAAGTATTTAAAAGAACGATATGATATTTCTTTAAATTCCTAACGACACAATCTGTCGCTCTACTTCTTAAACTATGCTCAAACCTATTAGGTTTGAGCATTTTTATTGGAGTGATGATTATGTCGAAATTCAAACTTAACCCACCATCAATTTCCCCTTATACCGAAAAATTAATGTTGCAACTTTTATTAGAGCATCGAGGATTTTCAGAGGTTTTTCATGAAGATGTTTGGCGATATGACAATATTGCAGCGGCTTTAGGTTTACCGAGTGAAATGGAGCGTTGTGATGATTTCCGTGTGAAAGTGAAAAAATTATTACAAGCACGAAATAAAACGTTGCCAAAATTGGCCGCACTTTGCGTAAACGAGAATTCAATTATTCAACAAAATATCGATAAATTGACTCAATTATTATCATTGAATACGGCTGAGCAGACAGTTTTTCGCTTAGCTATTCAGTTCCGTTTAGATGAAGCATTGAAAGAATTGAGTAGAGCATTACCAAAATCTAATTTGGCAGAGCTAGGTGAGGTATTATCAAATTTATTTGATTTGCCTAAATCTGACATTATTTCTGCCCTAAAAGATAAAGGAAAACTATTAGGCTATGGCTTGCTCACTCGAAATTATAATCCGGATCGAATCCATGAATATTTGGATTGGGGAAAAATGCTAGATTTTGATGAGTTTATTTCAGAACCATTAAATGAACAAACACTATTAAAATCGTGCACTCAGCCTGCGATTGAAACAAGTTTAAATTTAGATGACTTTGCTTATCTAGGAGAGATGAAAGCAATGATGCTGGATTATCTTCAGTCCTCATTTGTTACTCATAGAAAAGGCGTAAATATTTTAATTTATGGTGCGCCAGGTACAGGCAAAACGGAATTGGCCACTTTATTGGCTAAAGCATTGAGTGTTTCTGTACATAACATTACCTATATGGATGGAGATGGGGATGTGATTAGCGCTGAAGATCGTTTGAATAAATGTCGTTTCGCGCAAAAGGTGCTAGAAGGGCAATCTTCGTTATTGATTTTTGATGAAATAGAAGATGTTTTTTGTGGTAGTTTCTTTGAGCAATCAGTGGCACAGCAGAATAAAGCTTGGATGAATCAGTTATTGGAAAACAATAACGTGCCGATGATTTGGTTATCTAATTCTGTTTTTGGCATAGATCCTGCTTTTTTACGTCGCTTTGATTTTATTTTAGAAATGCCGGATTTACCGTTGAAAAATAAGTCAGCATTGATTACGCAATTGACTGAGGGAAAATTAAGTCAGGCTTATGTGCAACATTTTGCTAAAGTGCGGTCATTAACGCCGGCGATTTTAAGCCGCACAATTCGGGTGGCAAAGGAACTCAATACGTCAAATTTTGCTGAGACTTTACTCATGATGTTTAATCAAACATTAAAGTCGCAAAATAAACCGAAAATCGAACCGCTTGTTTTAGGCAAAGCCGACTATAACTTGGATTATGTGGCTTGTAATGACAATATTCATCGTATTAGTGAAGGGTTAAAACGCTCGAAAAAAGGGCGAATTTGTTGCTATGGACCACCTGGAACAGGAAAAACAGCTTGGGCAGCATGGCTTGCGGAACAGTTGGACATGCCGCTGTTGCTAAGACAAGGCTCAGATTTGCTTAATTGTTATGTAGGCGGGACAGAAAAAAATATTGCTCAAGCCTTTGAACAAGCGAAAGCCGATAATGCGTTATTGGTGCTAGACGAAGTGGATACGTTCCTATTTTCACGCGATGGTGCAGAACGTAGCTGGGAACGTTCACAAGTGAATGAAATGCTGACACAAATTGAACGCTTTGAGGGTTTGATGGTGGTATCAACAAATTTAATTGAAGTGCTTGATCCTGCTGCTTTACGCCGTTTTGATTTAAAATTGAAGTTTGATTATTTAACGCTGCCACAACGTTTAGATTTTGCTAAACAACAAGCGGAAATATTAGGGTTGCCGTTGTTATCGGAAGAGGATTTTACACAAATTGAATCGCTTAATTTGCTGACTCCAGGCGATTTTGCTGCAGTGGCTCGTCGTCATCAATTTTCTCCTTTTCAAAAGGTGCAAGATTGGCTGAGCGCATTACAAGGTGAATGTGAAGTGAAACCAGCGTTTTCTGCAACGACAAGGAGGATTGGGTTCTAATTTAAGTGCGGCCAAAATTTTCATTGTTTTTTGACTGCACTTTTTATTCTCCAGTTAGCCAACTTGCCAATAAGATAACGATAGTAAAAATAGCCAACCAAATAAGGTGAAGTTTAGTGCTTTTTCGATTAATTTCGGCATTTTGTTGGCGTCGTTGTTCTAGTTTTTGTTTGTAAATTTCAAGATCTTCTTCTTTAAAAGAAAACCCACAATTTGGACAAAATTGAGCAGATTCGTTGATTTTTTTACGACATTCTGGGCAGCGGGTGAGAGCCATTGATAATCCTTTATTAATTATTTTAATTTATATGCCTATTGTAAGTGAAAAAAACGGAATGATAAACGTGACATGGATCACAAAATTGAAACAATGTAAAAATTAAAATTTTGATTTTGATGATTTTCACTTAGAATACCGCCGACGAAGTCTAGTATATGACTAAATTTCGGTATTCATTTATTCCTGAGGAGTATTTTTTATGTTGTGGTTTTTCTTCTGCGTGGCGTTATTGCTTGCAGGTTATTTCTTTTATAGTCGTGTAATTGAGCGCATTTTTGTGATCAATCCAAATCGTCAAACGCCAGCTTATACAATGAATGATGGCGTTGACTATATGCCAATGTCTAAAACTAAGATTTGGTTAATTCAATTATTAAATATTGCAGGTACAGGTCCGATCTTTGGTCCGATTCTTGGTGCGTTATACGGACCAGTTGCAATGCTTTGGATTGTAGTGGGTTGTATCTTTGCTGGTGCGGTACACGATTATTTCTGCGGAATGTTAAGTGTGCGTAATGGTGGGGCATCTATGCCAAACCTTGCAGGTAAATACTTAGGTCGTCCAGTTAAAGCATTCATTAACGTATTAGCTGTTGTGCTTTTATTATTAGTAGGTGTGGTATTCGTAGCAAGTCCTGCTCAATTAATGGGTACGATTACAATGGATGTGTTCGGTGCAGCATCAGGTAGCATTTCTATTAGCAATGCGGAAGAAATCCATCAGGTAGCTGAAGCAGGTGGTATTACCGTTTGGGGTATGGATAAAGCGACTGTGATCAGTGTTTGGACGGGTATCATCTTCATTTACTATATTCTTGCAACATTACTTCCAGTTGATAAAATTATCGGTCGTATCTACCCATTCTTCGGTGCATTATTACTCTTTATGTCTGTAGGTATGGTATATGGTTTAGTAAGTGCAGATCTTAGCTCAACAGATCCAATTTCTTTCTATCGTTCTGTGGACGGTATGTCTTTTGATAAATTCTTCCAAAACTTTGAAACCCGTGCAGATTTACCATTATGGCCACTCTTGTTCTTAACAATCTCTTGTGGTGCATTATCTGGTTTCCACGCAACACAAAGCCCGTTAATGGCACGTTGTACTGAAAACGAAAAAGAAGCTCGCTTCATTTTCTACGGTGCGATGATCGGTGAAGGCGTGATTGCGTTAGTATGGTGTGCAGTAGGTTTAAGTTTCTATGATTCTTTACCAGATTTATTAGCAGCGATTAAAGCAGGTTCTCCTTCTAAAGTGGTTTATGACTCTTCTATCCACTTCTTAGGTCTTGTTGGTGGTATTTTTGCAGTGTTAGGTGTGGTTGTTCTTCCTATTACATCAGGAGATACAGCATTCCGTGCAGCACGCCTTGTTATTGCAGAATTTTTCCATTTAGAACAAAAAACCTTAGCTAAACGTTTAATTATTGCTGTGCCATTATTCGTGGTTGGTTATATCGTATCAAAAGTGGATTTCTCTATCTTATGGCGTTACTTTACTTGGGCGAACCAAACTACTGCAATGGTTATGTTATGGACTGCAGCAGCGTACTTATATCGTTATAATAAATTCCACTGGGTATGTACAATCCCTGCGGCATTTATCAGTACTGTATGTTTCACTTACCTTGCATACAACAAAATCGGTTTTGGTTTAGACTATCAATTATCTGTTTATATCGGCTTAGGTTTAACAGTACTTTGTTTAGTATTATTCTTCACACAGCTTAAACCATTAGGTGATCGTGACGAAGAAGCGTATGTAAATAACTAATTAAATCGAGTTAAAAATTGAAAAACCGTTTGAGGGAAATCTCAAACGGTTTTTTGTTTATTTTATTAACAAAATTTACCAATCTTTACGTTTTAATTGCTTGCAAGTTAAGGCTACAACCGATAAACTTACGCAAAGTGGTGAAAAGTGGAATTTTGTGGAAAATTCTGCCAAATTTTTCTAAAAATAAACGTTTAAAGGTAGAGAAATGTTTCGTGGTGCAGCAGCGGTAAATTTAGATGCGAAGGGTCGTGTAGCGATTCCTACGCGTTATCGAGCTGAAATCATGGAAAAGAACCAAGGCCAAATGGTTTGTACCGTTGATATTCGTCAGCCTTGTTTATTGCTTTATCCTTTAGATGAGTGGGAAAAAATTGAACAAAAACTACTTTCACTTTCCAACTTTGACCCAAATCAACGCCGTTTACAACGTGTTATGCTCGGTTATGCCACAGAATGTGAAATGGATGCGCAAGGTCGTATCTTATTAAGTGGTCCATTACGTCAACACGCAAAATTAGAAAAAGGCTTAATGTTGGTAGGGCAGTTGAATAAATTTGAAATTTGGAGCGATACTGAATGGTACGCACAAATTGATGAAGATATCGAAATTGGCTCAAGTGCTGAATTCGGTGCTTCTGAAGAACTAAAAATGCTGTCATTATAGAACAGCAGCACTAGCAGGATAAGCGGTGCTTGCGCCGCTCTATCTTCTCTTTATCGATTTTGATTTAACGTTTACTTTTTATTTATGACTACGCAAAATTCCTTTTCTGCACCTGAACATATCACGGTTTTGCTTCACGAAGCGGTGAATGGTTTGGCGTTGAAAGAAAACGGAATTTATATTGATGGGACCTTTGGTCGCGGTGGTCATTCTCGTCTAATTCTCTCTCAGCTTTCTGAAAATGGTCGTTTAATTGCCGTTGATCGTGATCCACGTGCGATTGCTGAAGCTGAAAAAATTCAAGACCCTCGTTTTCATATTGAACATAATAGTTTTTCACACATTCCAGATATCTGTCAAAAACTCGATTTAGTTGGTAAAATTGACGGTATTTTGCTGGATTTAGGCGTATCATCTCCACAGCTTGATGAAGCAGAGCGTGGTTTCAGTTTTATGAAAGATGGCCCGTTAGATATGCGCATGGATACCACACAAGGTTTATCCGCGGCAGAGTGGCTAAAACAGGTATCTGTTGATGATTTAACTTGGGTGTTAAAAACCTTCGGTGAAGAGCGTTTTGCAAAACGAATTGCGACTGCCATCGTAGAGTTCAACAAAAGTGCGGTCAAAAATGGCACCGAATGTTTAAGTCGTACTTCTCAGCTCGCTGAGTTAATTGCTCAAGCCGTGCCGTTTAAAGATAAGCATAAGCATCCAGCAACTCGTAGTTTCCAAGCAATTCGAATTTATATTAATGCGGAATTAGATGAATTAGAAAGTATATTAAATTCTGCATTAGATATGTTGGCCCCAGAAGGGCGTTTATCGATTATCAGTTTCCATTCACTTGAAGACAGAATGGTAAAACATTTCATGCGTAAACAAAGCAAAGGTGAGGATATTCCAAGAGGTTTACCATTACGTGAAGATCAAATTCAACGTAATCAAAAGTTAAAAATCATTGGTAAAGCTATTCAGCCAAGTGAGGCAGAAATTTCAGCGAATCCACGTTCAAGAAGCGCGGTGTTACGTATAGCGGAAAGGGTGAAATAAGATGTTAGAAAATAGCGAACGTTATCCTTTACAACATATTCTCGTTGAAGATATTTTTTCTTCTAATAAATTGATTGTCGTCTTACTTTTATTAATTTTAGCTTCTGCAATGGGCACGATTTGGATGACCCACCAAACAAGAGGCTTAATTTCTGAAAACGGGCAGTTGGTATTACAACACCAAGCCCTTGAAAATGAATATCGCAATTTGCAATTACAAGAAGCAACCGAAAGTGATAATACAAGAGTTGAATCCATTGCAATCGGTACATTAAAAATGCAACGTGTTCAAAGTGAACAAGAAGTGGTTATTTTTGAATAGGGATTTTGAATAAAATGGTTAGATTTAATTCCTCTAAGAAACCAGCAAAGCCAAAGAAAACAATTAGAAAATTGGCTCAACCTGCGTCAGTAAAACCAAACAAACCGAAAATGATGTTTGAGAAATGCTTCCTTCGTGGTCGTTATCTCATCGCGACAAGTTTTATTTTCTTAGGTTTAGGCGCATTAGTGGCTCGTGCTGCTTATGTGC
The DNA here is from genome assembly GCA_001914055.1 of Parahaemophilus parainfluenzae. Classification (GTDB taxonomy): domain Bacteria; phylum Pseudomonadota; class Gammaproteobacteria; order Enterobacterales; family Pasteurellaceae; genus Haemophilus_D; species Haemophilus_D parainfluenzae_V. The sequence continues at coordinate 319,915 of MKXX01000009.1, forward strand.
AATCTGTTAATTCTGAAACCCTATCTGGTGAAGCGGACAAACGTTCATTACGTAAAGATGACGTACTTTCTGTTCGTGGTTCAATTTTAGATCGTAATGGTCAATTGTTATCGGTGAGTGTGCCGATGAGCGCAATTGTGGCTGAACCTCGCTTAATGTTAAAAGAAAATGCATTAGAGGATAAAGAACGTATCAAAGCCCTTGCTAACGAATTAAATATGACACCTGCAGAGTTGGTGAAAAAAATTGAGAAAAATCCAAAATCAGGTTTTTTGTATTTAGCACGTCAAGTAGAAGCGGGCAAAGCAAATTATATTCGTGATCTCAAAATTAAAGGTATTTCATTAGAAACTGAACCACGTCGTTTTTATCCACGTGTAGAAGAAGCGGCTCAATTAATCGGCTTTACCAACATTGATGGTAAAGGGATTGAAGGCGTTGAGGCAAGTTTCAACTCAATGTTAGTGGGTAAAGACGGTGCGCGTGTTGTACGTAAAGACAAACGTGGTAACGTGGTTGAGCATATTGCAGATGAGAAAAAATACGATGCACAAGATGTGACCTTAAGTATCGATGAGAAATTACAATCCATGGTGTATCGTGAAATCAAAAAAGCGGTAACAGAGAATAAAGCTGAATCTGGTACTGCGGTATTGGTAGATGTGCGTACGGGTGAAGTATTAGCAATGGCAACAGCGCCTTCTTACAACCCAAATAACTTGGCTAATGTTAAAGATGAATTAAAACGTAACCGTGCGATTACGGATACCTTTGAGCCAGGTTCGACAGTAAAACCTTTCGTTGTTTTGACCGCACTTCAACGTGGCGCAGCGAGACGTGATGAAGTCATTAATACAGGTTCATTTACCGTGAGCGGTAAAGAAATTGTGGACGTGGCGCCTCGCCCACAACAAACCTTGGATGAAATTTTGATTAACTCTAGTAACCGTGGTGTGAGCCGTCTTGCGTTACGTATGCCACCTTCAGCATTAATGGAAACTTACCAAAATGCAGGCTTGGGTAAAGATACAGAGTTAGGCTTAATTGGTGAACAACGTGGTGTGTTAAATGCAAACCGTAAACGTTGGGCTGATATCGAACGAGCTACGGTAGCCTATGGTTATGGTATCACTTCAACACCATTACAAATTGCGCGTGCTTACGCGACTTTAGGTAGCTTCGGGATTTATCGTCCGCTTTCTATCACAAAAGTCGATCCGCCAGTTATTGGTCAACGTGTATTCTCTGAGAAAATCACGAAAGACGTAGTGGGCATGTTAGAAAAAGTCGCGATCAAGAATAAACGTGCGATGGTTGAAGGTTATCGTGTTGGCGTGAAAACCGGTACGGCGCGTAAAATTGAAAATGGTCACTATGTTAATAAATATGTCGCATTTACAGCGGGTATTGCACCAATTAGCGATCCACGTTATGCATTAGTTATTTTGATTAACGATCCGAAAGCAGGGCAGTATTATGGTGGTGCGGTTTCAGCGCCAGTATTCTCTAGCATTATGGGTTATGCATTACGCGCTAATGGTATTGCGCCAGATGCAGAACCAACAGAAAAAACAGCAAGACGCACTGTTCGCTTAAGCGATCAAAAACTTGAAAAAATGAATTAAGAAAAGGCAAAACAATGAAAAAATTGACCGCACTTTTTGATCTTCCGGTGCTTTCAGACATTAATGTAAAGGCGATGGTGTTAGATAGCCGCAAAGTGACTCAAGGAGATCTATTTGTGGCAGTAAAAGGGCATCGTTTTGATGCGAGTCAATTTGTTCCTCAAGCTATTTCTTCTGGTGCAAGTGCGGTCGTTTTAGAGACAGATTTAGAAAACGATCATTTGAACATCCAATGGCAAAATAATGTGCCAGTGATTCACTACTATCATTTATCTGCCAATCTTTCAGCATTGGCAGGTCAGTTTTATGACAATCCTTCCGAAAAATTAACTTTAGTTGGTGTCACAGGAACAAACGGTAAAACTACGGTTTCTCAATTATTAGCTCAATGGGCTACGCTATTAGGCCACAAAGCCGCTGTCATGGGCACCATTGGCAATGGTTTATTAGGTCAAGTCAAGGAAGCAAAAAATACCACAGGTTCAGCCGTTGAAGTTCAAGAAAACCTCGCTGATTTTGTGGAGAAAGGGGCAGATTTTGCTTCTATCGAAGTATCTTCACATGGTTTAGTTCAACATCGCGTTGAAGCCCTTAAATTTAAGGCTGCTATTTTTACTAATTTAAGTCGTGATCACTTGGATTATCACGAGACAATGGAAAAGTATGCCGAAGCTAAAAAACGCTTTTTCATTGATTTAGCGCCCGAATTACAAATTCTCAATGCTGACGATCCAATTGGGGCTGCGTGGTTAAGTGAATTACCAAATGGTATTGCTGTCAGCTGTCGCCCAGATTTTCAACCAACTTCTAAACAATGGCTTTATGCAACACAGATTCGTTTTACTCACGAAGGTGCTGTAATTGATGTTGCTTCAAGTTGGGGTAATGGCACATTACATAGCCCATTAATTGGCGCTTTTAACGTGAGTAATCTGTTGTTAGCTACAGCCGTTTTATTGGCTTTAGGTTATTCTTTCGACGATCTTATCCGTACGGTTTCACAGCTAAAAGGGGTAAATGGAAGAATGGAATTGATTAAGAAAGCAGGTAAACCAACGGTTATCGTTGATTATGCTCATACTCCAGATGCACTAGAAAAGGCATTAAATGCCGCGCGTGAACATTGTAAAGGCAAACTTTGGTGTATCTTTGGTTGTGGCGGAGATCGTGATGCAGGCAAGCGTCCGCTGATGGCAAAAGCTGCTGAACAGTTTGCTGATCTAGTGATCGTAACCCAAGATAATCCGCGCACAGAAGACCCAAATAAAATTGAAGCAGATATTCTCACTGGCTTTAGCCGAATGGAAGATGTTGGAGTGATTCCAGATCGCGAAGAAGCCATCAAATTTACCATTGAGAATGCGGTTGAAAATGATGTTATTGTGATTGCTGGTAAAGGTCATGAAAACTATCAGATCATTGGGGATAAAACACTTCATTTCTCCGATCAAGAAGTGGCTGAAGCTTATTTAATGAAAAAATAAAAAATAGAATGATTAAATTAACTACCCAACAGCTTGCTCAAATTTTAAATGCTAATCTTATTGGAGATGAGCAGGCCGTTGTTGAAAATATCAATACGGATACGCGTAAATCGGTATCCAACTCACTTTTCTTTGCATTAAAAGGTGAGCATTTTGATGCACATCAATACTTAGATAAAGCCGTTGAGCAAGGTGCGACAGCCTTAGTTGTGCAAGAAGCCAACACTGAAATTGCAACACCACAATTAGTTGTTGCAGATACGCGCTTAGCTCTTGGTCAATTAGCAAAATGGTTACGTGAAAAAATTAATCCTCGTACCGTGGCGATGACAGGTTCATCAGGTAAAACCACAGTGAAAGAGATGACCGCATCCATTCTGCAACAAACAGCAGGCAATCCTGAAGCTGTGTTATTCACAAATGGTAATTTCAACAACGATATTGGCGTACCATTAACGTTATTACGCTTAACCGAACAACATAAATTTGCCGTTATTGAATTAGGTGCTAATCATCAAGGCGAAATTGATTACACTACGCATCTTGCTCAGCCTGAAGCAGCATTAGTGAATAATGTAGCGGCTGCACATTTAGAGGGTTTTGGCTCCATTGAAGGTGTTGCACGTGCGAAAGGTGAAATCTATCGTGGTTTAACCCCAAATGGCGTAGCCATTATTAACAGTGAACATAATTATATTGAATTGTGGCAAAAAGAAATTGGTTCCCATGCTATTCAATATTTTAATGGCGGCGATTACAAAGCTGAAAATGTAAAACATTCACCTAATGGCTCAACGTTTACGTTAGTTTCGCCAAAAGGTAGTATTGAAATTAATTTGCCTTATTTAGGTGAGCATAATGTAAAAAATGCCTTGGCTGCGACCGCACTTGCTATGAATGTGGGCGCGAGTCTTGCTGATGTAAAAGCAGGTCTTGAACATCGCTCTCAAGTAAAAGGAAGATTATTCCCGATTCAAGTGAATGAAAATCTCCTTTTATTAGATGATACTTACAATGCGAATGTCGATTCTTTACAAGCTGCGATTGATGTTTTAAAAGGTTATGATGCTTTCCGTATTCTACTCGTAGGCGATATGAAAGAATTAGGCGAGGATAGCCTAAAATGCCATCAACAAGTGGGTGAGCACGCTAAACAGGCTAAATTAGATTTAGTGCTTTCTTACGGAACAGAAAGTGCGGTCATTTCTGAAGCTGTTTTTGGAAAACATTTTACAGATAAAGCTGAATTGACAGCTTATGCGTTAGATATTATTAAACAGAAATTACAAGAAAACCAAAAAGTCGTCGTATTAGCGAAAGGCTCGCGCTCAATGAAAATGGAAGAGACGATTTATTCATTAAAGGATAACTTATGTTAGTTTGGCTTGCTGAATACTTAGTTCGCTATGAAACGGCATTCAATGCCATTTCCTATATTACCGTACGTGCGATTTTGGCATTATTGACCGCACTTTTCATTTCTTTATGGATTGGACCGAAAGTGATCAAACGCCTTCAAATTTTAAAATTTGGCCAAGAAGTGCGTAATGATGGTCCTGAAAGTCACTTTGCGAAAAAAGGTACGCCAACTATGGGCGGTGTGATGATTTTATTCTCCATTGGTGTCAGTACGTTATTATGGGCCAACTTAACGAATCCTTATGTTTGGATTTGCTTATTTGTGCTATTTGGCTATGGTGCAATTGGCTTTGTGGATGATTTCCGTAAAATCACGCGTAAAAATACCGATGGATTAATTGCGCGTTGGAAATATTTCTGGATGTCAGTCGTCGCATTAGTGGCGATCATTTGGTTGTATTGGTTAGGTCATGATACAGATGCAACTCGTTTAGTGATTCCATTCTTCAAAGATATCATGCCGCAATTAGGTTTATTCTATATCGTATTGTCTTACTTTGTGATTGTCGGTACAGGCAATGCAGTAAATTTAACCGACGGTTTAGATGGTCTTGCGATCATGCCAACAGCGTTAGTCGCAGGTGCATTTGCTTTGATTGCATGGGCGACCGGTAACGTTAATTTTGCAGAATACTTACATATTCCTTACATCAAATATAGTTCTGAAGTCGTGGTGTTCTGTACTGCAATCGTAGGGGCTGGCTTAGGGTTCTTATGGTTTAACACTTATCCAGCTCAGGTCTTTATGGGCGATGTGGGGTCTCTAGCACTTGGTGGTGCACTTGGTGTTGTTGCCATCCTTGTTCGTCAAGAATTCTTATTAGTAATCATGGGCGGTGTATTTGTTGTTGAAGCCTTGTCTGTGATTTTGCAAGTGGGTTCTTACAAATTAAGAAAACAACGTATTTTCAGAATGGCACCAATTCATCACCACTTTGAATTAAAAGGTTGGCCAGAACCAAGAGTGATTATTCGGTTTTGGATTATATCCTTGATGTTGGTGTTGATGGGGCTTGTAACGCTCAAACTAAGATAATTTTTGTAGGGTGCACTTGTTGCACCCTGCGTGATCCCAGAATACGAGAGAAGAAAAACAACATGACAACTCTATATCAAAATAAAACTATCACCATCATAGGCCTCGGAAAAACAGGCCTTTCTTGCGTTGAATATCTTCAATCTCAACAAGCTAATATCCGTGTGATTGATACACGCCAACATCCAGCAGGCGCAGATCAATTACCTAAAAATGTTCCTTTACACACGGGTAGTCTAAATCAACAATGGTTACTTGAAAGCGATACTATTGTCATTAGTCCGGGACTCGCAGTAAAAACACCTGAAATTCAGACCGCACTTTCAGCAGGTGTGGAAGTGATAGGGGATATCGAATTATTCTGCCGAGCTGCCACCAAGCCAATTGTCGGGATTACCGGTTCTAACGGTAAAAGCACCGTGACAACATTGGTCTATGAAATGGCAAAAGCGGCCGGAATAAAAGTGGGAATGGGGGGAAACATTGGTATTCCTGCGTTGTCATTATTAAATGAAGATTGCGATCTTTATGTATTAGAACTTTCCAGTTTCCAGCTTGAAACCACTTACAGTTTGAAAGCGGCTGCAGCGACAGTGCTTAATGTGACTGAAGATCATATGGATCGCTATGTGGATTTAGAAGATTATCGTCAAGCCAAATTACGTATTTACCACAATGCAGAAACAGCGGTAGTAAATTTAGAAGATAAACTCACTTTTGGCGAAGGTGAAAATCAAGCTAAAAAGGTTGTGTCTTTTGCTGAAAATCAAGCGGATTACTGGCTAAAAACCGAAAATGGCAAACAGTACTTAATGGCGAAAGAGGAAGTAATTTTACCTTGTGATGAAGCGACCTTAGTTGGCCGTCATAATTACATGAATATTTTAGCGGCTACAGCGTTAGCGCAAGCAGTAGGTATAAATTTAGAGGCAATTCGTACCGCACTTCGTCAATTTAAAGGCTTAGATCATCGTTTCCAATTAGCTCATCAAGCGAATGGTGTTCGTTGGATTAATGATTCTAAAGCCACCAATGTAGGCAGCACCGTTGCTGCATTGGCAGGGTTATACGTTGAGGGAACGTTACACCTTTTATTAGGTGGTGATGGTAAAGGTGCAGATTTTTCTGAACTCGCTGATTTAATCAACCAACCTCATATTTCAACGTATTGCTTTGGTCGTGATGGCAAACAACTCGCGGCACTTTCAAGTCAAAGCCATTTGTTTGAAACTATGGAACAAGCCATTTCATTTTTACGTCCGCATTTAAAATCAGGCGATATGGTGTTACTATCTCCTGCTTGTGCAAGTTTGGATCAGTTTGCCTCTTTTGAAAAACGTGGCGAAGAATTTACTCGTTTAGCAAAATTAGCTTAAAGAATTAAGGTAGTAATGGAATTTATCAATAAAATTAAACAAAATTATGAACAATGGGCGAGAGTGACACCGCAAGGATTACTTTACGATCGCGCATTGTTTTGGCTTTTTGTCGTGCTATTGCTGATTGGTTTAATAGCGGTAACTTCTGCTTCAATGCCTTACAGTGCACGCGTATTTAATGATACATTCTATTTTGCTAAACGTGATGCCGTTTATGTCTTACTTTCTTTAGCAACTTGTTATTTAACCCTCCAGATCTCTTCTTCTCAATGGGAAAAGTGGCACGCAAAAGTTTTCTTGTTAGCTATTGTTTTATTAATACTGGTTCTTGGCATCGGGACTTCTGTTAATGGAGCTAAACGTTGGATTTCTTTAGGAATTTTAAATTTCCAGCCTGCGGAATTTGCTAAGCTAGCTTTAACTTGTTTCCTGGCGAGCTATTTTACGCGTCGTTATGATGAAGTACGTGGTAAAAAATTCAGTGCTGCTAAGCCTTTCATTGTGATGGGCGTATTAGGGATATTCTTACTAGCTCAGCCTGACTTAGGGAGTACCGTTGTACTTTTCGTTATTACCTTTGGCATGCTTTTTATTGTCGGTGCGAATTTTTGGCAATTTATTTTGCTAATTGGTACAGGCATACTTCTCTTTGTATGGCTGGTTCTCTCCGCCTCTTATCGTTTAAAACGTTTTACCGGTTTCTTAGAGCCATTTAAAGATCCATACGGAACAGGATTCCAGCTGACTAACTCTTTGATGGCGTTTGGTCGTGGTGAAATTAGTGGGGAAGGGCTCGGTAACTCTATTCAAAAACTTGATTATCTTCCTGAAGCACATACTGACTTTATCATGGCGATTATTGGTGAAGAGTTCGGCTTTATTGGCATTTTGGTTGTTGTGATTCTTTTAGGTCTATTGATTTTCCGAGCGATGAAAATCGGACGTGAATCACTCATGTTAGAACAACGTTTCCGTGGCTTTTTTGCTTTAGGTATTAGTTTCTGGATTTTCTTCCAAGGTTTTGTCAATCTAGGCATGGCCTTAGGGATGTTACCAACAAAAGGTTTAACTTTCCCATTAGTGAGTTACGGTGGTTCAAGTATCATTATTATGTCGGCAACTGTAGGGATTTTATTGCGTATTGACCATGAAAATAGATTACAACGAGGTGGTCAAGCTCGTTTGAGAGATGATTAGGAATATTTATGAGTAAAAAATTATTAGTTATGGCGGGTGGTACTGGTGGACATGTTTTCCCCGCCATCGCGGTTGCTCAAACTTTACAAAAAGAAGGTTGGGAAATTTGCTGGTTAGGCACAAAAGATCGAATGGAAGCACAGCTTGTACCAAAACATGGTATTCCAATTCGTTTTATTCAAATTTCAGGGTTACGTGGTAAAGGCATTAAAGCATTACTTGGCGCGCCTTTTGCTATTTTAAGAGCAGTATTGCAAGCTCGTAAAATTATTCAAGAATATCAACCTAATGCAGTATTAGGCATGGGGGGGTATGTATCTGGCCCAGGTGGCATCGCGGCAAAACTTTGTGGTGTGCCGGTTATTTTACATGAACAAAATGCCGTAGCTGGCTTAACCAATGAATGGTTAGCAAAAATTGCAACCCGAGTTTTACAAGCTTTCCCAACGGCATTCAAAGATGCTGAAGTGGTAGGAAACCCGGTTCGCCAAGATTTATTTGAAATGCCATCACCACAAGCGCGTTTTTCAGAAAGAAGTGGAAAATTGAGAGTGCTCGTCGTGGGGGGAAGCCAAGGGGCTAGAGTACTCAATCAAACGATTCCACAAGTGGTTGCGCGTTTAGCCGATAAATTAGAAGTGCGTCATCAAGTGGGTAAAGGTTCAGTTGAAAGTGTGACCGCACTTTATGGTGAACACGCTGGTTCGGTCAAAATTACAGAATTTATTGATGATATGGCAGAAGCTTACGCGTGGGCGGATGTGGTGATTTGTCGTTCTGGTGCCTTAACAGTATGTGAATTAGCTGCAGTGGGGACTCCAGCAATTTTTGTGCCATTCCAGCACAAAGATCAACAACAATATTTAAATGCAAAATATCTTGCCGATGTCGGTGCAGCAAAAATCGTTCAGCAAAATGAATTAAATGCGGATGTGTTAGTTGATTTCTTAGAAAAAACAGATCGTGAAACCTTGTTAGCGATGGCGATTAAGGCAAAAGAAATGTCAGCACCATTAGCGGCTAAACGTGTAGCTGATGTCATTGTAGAGAATGCGAAATAAGAACAGAGAAGTTGAGGGATAGTAAATAAAAACCCTTAACCTAAAAGTGCGGTTAAAAATAAAGGTGAAATAATATGAAACATATTTCGGACGAGATTAGAAAAATTATTCCTGAGATGCGTCGGGTTCAACAAATTCATTTCATTGGTATCGGCGGTGCCGGTATGAGTGGGATTGCCGAAATTTTATTAAATGAAGGTTATGATATCTCTGGTTCTGATATTGCAGATGGTGTCGTGACTCAGCGTCTTGCTCAAGCTGGCGCAAAAATTTTCATTGGTCACCAAGCGGAAAATGTGCAAGGGGCAAGTGTTGTTGTTGTATCAAGCGCGATCCATGAAGATAACCCTGAATTAATCGCCGCAAAACAAAATCGTATTCCCGTGATTCAGCGAGCACAAATGTTGGCTGAAATTATGCGTTTCCGTCATGGTATAGCGGTTGCGGGTACTCATGGTAAAACCACAACGACAGCCATGATTTCGATGATTTATACTCAAGCGAAACTGGATCCAACTTTTGTTAATGGTGGTTTAGTTAAATCAGCCGGTAAAAATGCGCATTTAGGTGCAAGTCGTTATTTAATCGCAGAAGCGGATGAAAGCGATGCCTCTTTCTTACATTTACAACCGATGGTTTCTGTGGTGACCAATATTGAACCGGATCATATGGATACCTATGAAGGTGACTTTGAGAAAATGAAAGCCACCTATGTAAAATTCCTGCATAACTTGCCGTTCTATGGCTTAGCGGTGATGTGTGCGGATGATGCTGTGTTAATGGAACTTGTTCCTCAAGTTGGTCGCCAAGTATTAACGTATGGCTTCAGTGAACATGCTGATTATCGTATCGAAGATTATGAACAAACCGGTTTCCAAGGTCATTACACCGTAGTTTGTCCAAATGGTGAACGCATCAATGTATTATTGAATGTGCCAGGTAAACACAATGCGTTAAATGCAACCGCGGCACTTGCAGTAGCAAAAGAAGAAGGCATTGGCAATGAAGCGATTTTAGAAGCGCTTGCTGATTTCCAAGGTGCGGGCAGACGTTTCGACCAATTAGGCGAGTTTATTCGTCCAAATGGTAAAGTACGCTTAGTGGATGATTATGGTCATCACCCAACAGAAGTTAGCGTGACAATCAAAGCAGCACGTGAAGGCTGGGGAGATAAACGTATTGTGATGATTTTCCAACCACACCGTTATTCACGTACTCGCGATTTATTTGATGATTTCGTGCAAGTATTATCCCAAGTGGATGCATTGATTATGTTAGACGTATATGCGGCAGGTGAAACGCCAATTGTCGGTGCGGATAGTAAAGCACTTTGTCGTTCTATTCGTAACCTAGGAAAAGTCGATCCAATTTTAGTTTCTGATACGGAACAACTTGGTGATGTATTAGATCAAATTATTCAAGATGGTGATTTAATTCTTGCCCAAGGTGCGGGAAGTGTAAGCAAAATTTCTCGTGGTTTAGCAGAGCGTTGGAAAGCATAAATACATCGAAAAATAACCGCACTTTTAATGAAAAATAAAAAGAAAACAGGATAAAACAATGAATTTAAAACAAGAAAAAATTGCCGTGTTGTTAGGCGGCACATCAGCTGAACGTGAAGTGTCTCTTAATTCTGGTGCAGCTGTGTTAAATGCCTTAGTAAGCCAAGGTTATACTGCTCATGGTATCGATCCTAAAGAATATAATGTGGCGAATTTAAAAGCAGATGGTTTTGATCGCGTTTTTAACATTTTACATGGTCGCGGTGGTGAAGATGGCACTATGCAAGGTTTATTAGAACAAATCGGTTTGCCTTATACTGGTTGTGGCGTGATGGCTTCCGCGTTAACCATGGATAAAATGCGCACTAAAATGTTATGGAAAGCCTTTGGTTTACCTGTTGCCGATATGGAGATTGTGACGAAAGAAAACGCTTACGAACTAAACCCACAAGCAGTGGTCGAAAAATTAGGTTTACCTTTGATGGTTAAGCCATCTCTTGAAGGTTCAAGTGTGGGTTTAACGAAAGTAAAAGCAGTCGAAGAATTAAAAAGTGCGGTTGATTATGCACTCAAATTTGATAACACCATTTTGATTGAAGAATGGTTAGCAGGTCATGAATTAACTGTACCTGTTTTAGGTGGCGAAGTATTGCCTGCTGTTCGCATTGTGCCAGAAGGTGAGTTTTATGATTATGATGCGAAATATATTTCAGATAACACTCAATATTTTTGCCCTGCTGGCCTTTCAGCTGAACGTGAGCAAGAATTAGCGAAATTAGTTAAACGAGCTTATGACGTCGTGGGTTGTCGTGGCTGGAGCCGCATTGATGTAATGACTGATGCACAAGGTAATTTCCGTTTAGTAGAAGTAAACACGAACCCAGGCATGACAAGTCACAGTTTATTCCCTAAATCTGCGTCAACAGTCGGTATTTCATTTGAACAACTCGTCGTGAAAATTTTGGAGTTGAGTGCGTAATGAATGTAATTAAGCGCAAAAATACACCGCCAACGCAATTTGGTCGCTCATCTAACGGAGAGGGTAAATTCCGTTTTATGTTGCCGATTAAACTTGCTTTGGTGTTACTTTGTGCGGGGCTAGGGTATTTTGTTTATTCAAACTGGCAAAGTTGGCTTGAAAGCTTAGACGGTGATAGAAAAATTACTGCTTATGCCTTAGTAGGTCAAAATGAATTTACCACTTATCCGGATGTGCAAGATGTATTACTCAAAATGGGGTCACTTAAGGGCTTCTGGGGACAGGACGTTAAGCAAATTCAAGAGCAGCTTGAAACAATTCCTTGGGTAAAAGGTGCGGTAGTTCGTAAAATTTGGCCAAATCGTTTAAGTATCTGGTTATCAGAATATCAGCCAGTCGCCATTTGGAACAAAACAGAGTTCGTTACAAAAGAGGGAACAGTTTTCCAATTGCCGATGGATAAGTTAAAAGAAAAAGCTTTACCTTATTTAGGTGGTCCGGATTATCAAAGCTTGAAAGTATTAGAGGCTTGGAATCAAATTTTTGCTGATTTTAAAGCGAAAAATTTGGTGGTTAAAGGTGTGACAATTGATGATCGTGGTGCGTGGCAAGTTACGCTAGATAATGATATAGTATTGAAACTTGGACGCGGAGATTGGAAACCAAAATTAGATCGATTTGTAACGATTTATCCACAAATTGAAGTGCCTGAAGGTAAACGAATTGATTATGTAGATTTGCGCTATGCATCTGCATCAGCAGCGGTTGGATTGACAGAGAAATAAAAAATAATTCATTGGGTGTAATAAGAAAATGGCAAAAGAGTTGGAACCGAAAGTAATTGTAGGTCTTGAAGTTGGTACATCAAAAGTTGTTGCTGTCGTTGGGGAAGTCCTTCCTGATGGCGTAGTAAATGTACTTGGCGTGGGCAGTTGTCCATCAAAAGGGATTGATCGTGGCAGTATTACTGATTTAGATGCCGTTGTTAATTCTATCCAACGTGCCATTGAAGCAGCTGAATCAATGGCCGATTGTCAAATTATGAGCGTGACTCTTGCGATTACAGGTGAACATATTCAAAGCCTGAATGAGAGCGGCTTTGTTGCTATTTCTGAAAATGAAGTAACTCAAGATGAAATTGATGATGCTTTACATACAGCGAGCTCAGTAAAATTACCTGAGGGTCTTTCTTTATTACACATCATTCCACAAGAATATGCCGTAGATAAACAAGTTAATATTAAAAACCCATTAGGTTTGCAAGGTGTTCGTTTAAAAGCAAACGTACACTTAATTGCGTGTCATCAAGACTGGCAAAATAACTTGAAAAAAGCAGTAGAGCGTTGCGGATTACAAGTCGATAAAGTCGTGTTCTCCGGCTTTGCAGCAACACATTCTGTTTTAACTGAAGATGAAAAAGATCTTGGTGTTTGCTTAGTTGATTTTGGTGCAGGTACCATGAATATGATGGTTTACACCAATGGCTCGTTGCGTTTCAGCAAGGTTATTCCTTACGCAGGGAACATTGTAACCAATGATATTGCCCATGCATGTACCGTTTCTCGTGCAGAAGCTGAACGCATTAAAGTGAATTATGCGAGTGCATTATATCCGGCACGTTTACATGGCGATAAGAAAATTGAAGTAGCAAGTATTGGTGGTCGAGCGCCACGTGCTTTAACAAAAAGTGATTTATCTTTAATCACTTCAGCAAGATATATTGAACTATTAGGCGTTGTTAAGGACGAATTAGATAAGCTCAAAGCAGATTTAGAAAGCAAACATATTAAATTTGAATTAATTGCTGGTGTCGTTATTACCGGTGGTGGCGCACAAATTGAAGATTTAAAAGATTGTGCTTCAAATGTATTTGGTTGCCAAGTGCGTATTGGTAGTCCATTGAATATTACGGGTTTAACGGATTATGTAAACCGTCCACAATATTCAACTGTAGTTGGATTATTACAATACCATCATCAAAATAGTGATAATGATCCTGTAGATAGTAACTATGGTGATGAAGGTGTTGGCAGAAAATTCTGGAAAGGCCTTAAAAATATTTTCAATAAAGTGAAATCAGAATTTTGATCATTTTGACTTTTTCATTTACAATAAGAAAGATTTAACTTTTATTAATATGCTAGCAGAGTATTAGCAGTAACGGAGAACAGCAAATGTTATACCCAGAGTATGGTGATTTTGAAGAGCAAACAGGTGCACTGATTAAGGTTGTCGGTGTCGGTGGAGGCGGCGGTAACGCAGTTAACCACATGGTTGCTAACATGGTGCAACAAGAATTCAATGGTAATTTCTTGGGCGAAAGTGCAATTGATAGCGAAGAGCACGGTAAAATCGTATTCTATGCGGTGAATACCGATGCGCAAGCATTACGCAAAAGCCAAGTTCAACAAACTGTACAAATTGGTGGGGCAACAACGAAAGGTCTTGGTGCGGGGGCAAACCCAAATGTAGGTCGTAAAGCGGCTGAAGATGACCAAGAAGAAATCCGTAAAATGCTTGAAGGTGCAGACATGGTCTTTATCGCAGCCGGTATGGGCGGTGGTACAGGTACTGGTGCCGCACCAATCGTCGCTAAAGTTGCGAAAGAATTAGGTATTTTAACTGTTGCTGTTGTTACTAAGCCATTTAGCTTTGAAGGCAAAAAACGTATGCAATTTGCTGAATTAGGGATTAAAGATCTTTCACAATACGTGGATTCAATGATCATTATTCCTAACCAACAAATCCAAAAAGTTCTCCCGAAAAATGCAACGTTAATTGATGCTTTTGCTGCTGCAAATGACGTATTACGTAACTCTGTTATGGGCATCTCCGATATGATTACGTCTCCAGGTTTAATCAACGTGGACTTTGCAGACGTAAGAACCGTTATGTCGGAAATGGGCCAAGCAATGATTGGTTTCGGTTCAGCTCAAAGTGAACCAGGTGCGGGCCGTGCAGAAGAAGCAGCTCGTCTTGCAATTAAAAATGATTTATTAGAGAAAGTCGATCTTTCTAACGCTAAGGGTATCCTTGTTAATATTACCTCAGGTATGGATCTCGGCTTTGACGAATTTAACGTGGTGGGTGACACAGTAGGTAGCTTTGCATCAGAAGACGCGACTATCGTTGTGGGTACCAGTTTAGTCCCTGAAATGAGCAATGAAATTCGTGTCACGATCGTTGCAACAGGTTTGGGTGATGTTGTTGCGGCTGAGCCGGTAGTGATTGCTCGTCCTCAAGCAGCAGTACAACAAGCGCCAGTTCAACAACCTGTAGCACAAGAAACGATTCAGCCACAACCGCCAGTTGGTTTACATGGTTTAGATGCATTAAGACATAATCCACAGCCAGAACCAGCGCAGGAACAAAATCCGCAATACGGTAACTTAAATAAACCGCTTGATCCAAGCCGTTTAGAACAGTTAAGAAATAACCCTAATTTCTTTAATCCGGCATCATTTGGTCGTGATGAGAAATAAGAGTAGAAGTAATCTTGTTGTGAAGCAATAAGGTAAAAGAGATGATTAAACAAAGAACATTAAAACAAAGCATTAAAGTCACAGGTGTAGGCTTACATAGCGGTAAAAAAGTAACGTTAACGTTGCGTCCGGCTATGCCAAATACTGGTGTGATTTATTGCCGTACTGATCTTAATCCGCCGGTGACTTTCCCTGCGAATGCGGATTCTGTGCGTGATACGATGCTTTGTACTGCACTTGTGAATGAACAAGGTGTGCGTGTTTCAACCGTAGAACACTTAAACGCGGCATTAGCTGGTTTAGGTATTGATAACATCATTATCGAAGTTGATGCACCTGAAATTCCAATCATGGACGGTAGTGCAAGCCCATTCATTTACTTACTCTTAGACGCAGGTATTGAAGAACAAAATGCACCGAAGAAATTTATTCGTATTAAGAAAAATGTACGAGTAGAAGACGGTGATAAATGGGCAGAATTTAAACCTTACAATGGTTTCCGTTTAGATTTCACGATCGACTTTAATCATCCAGCGATTAGTAAAAATGTACGTAATTATGTGATGGATTTCTCTGCACAAGCGTTCGTACATCAAATCAGTCGTGCAAGAACCTTTGGTTTCATGAAAGATATTGAGTATCTTCAATCTCAAGGTCTTGCGTTGGGTGGTAGCCTAGATAATGCTATCGTATTAGATGATTACCGTATCTTAAATGAAGACGGATTACGCTTCAGAGATGAATTAGTTCGTCACAAGATGCTTGATGCGATTGGCGATCTGTATATGTGTGGCTATAACATCATCGGTGATTTCAAAGCTTATAAATCTGGTCACGGTTTAAATAATAAGTTACTCCGTGCTGTACTTGCCGATCAGGAAGCATGGGAATTTGTTACCTTTGAAGATAAGAAACAAGTTCCACAAGGTTATGTTGCACCTGCGCAGGTACTCATCTAACAATGTTTTGTTGAAAAGCTATACTTCTTTCGGGAGTATAGCTTTTTTATTTCCCATCTTGCTCTGGTATTTTTGTTTTCTGCGAAGGTAAAGAGCGGTCAAAAATAGAGGTATTTTTATATGAAAAAATTATTTACCGTGCTTCCTCTTGTGCTAGCAACTTCTGCTGCAATGGCATATGAACAGGATAAAACCTATCAATTTACCATATTGCACACTAATGATACGCACGGACATTTTTGGCCGAATGCAAAAGGTGAATATGGCTTTCCTGCTCACAAAACAATTGTTAATCGCGTAAAAGCTGAAGTCGAGCAAAAAGGTGGCTCGCTCATTTTATTAAATGCAGGTGATTTTAATACTGGTGTACCTGAGTCAGATATGCAAACAGCAGAACCTGATATTAAAGCAATGAACGCAATGGGCTATGAGGCAACTGTATTAGGTAACCACGAGTTTGATAATCCATTATAAGTACTGGATATGCAAGAAAAATGGGCAAACTTCCCATTCTTATCAGCAAACGTCATTAACACAAAAACAGGTAAAACCTTAGTTAAGCCTTATACCATTTTAAATAAACAAGGTCTTAAAATTGCCGTGGTAGGTTTAACCACAGAAGATACTGCAAAATTAGGTAACCCAGAATATCTTCACAATGTGAAGTTTGAAGATCCAACTACGGCAGCAAAAGCCACATTAAAAGAGCTAAATGAAACCGTTAAGCCAGATGTAAAAATTGCTTTAACACATATGGGCTATTACTATGATGCGAAACATGGTTCAAATGCGCCTGGTGATGTAAGTCTTGCGCGTAATTTAGATAAAGGCGCATTCGATATGATTATCGGTGGTCACAGCCATGATCCGATTTGTGTGGATGAAAAAGGGGTATGGATTAAAGATTATCAACCAACTCAGCCATGTAAACCTGATTTCCAAAATGGTACTTGGATTATGCAAGCATTTGAATGGGGTAAATATGTTGGTCGTGCTGACTTTGAGTTCAAAAATGGTGAATTAAAATTAGTGAATTATCAATTAATTCCAGTGAACTTGAAGAAAAAAGTGAAAAAAGAAGACGGTAAAACAGAATATGTGAACTATGCCGAAGAGATTCCACAAGATCCAGAAATGGAAAAACTTTTAAAAACTTACCAAGATAAAGGCGATGCGTTATTAAGCCAAAAAGTGGGTAAACTAAAAGGTAAGTTAGAAGGCGATCGTACTATCATCCGTTTTGAACAAACTAACCTTGGTCACTTAATTGCAGAAGCACAACGCCAAAAAACAAAAGCAGATATTGGTATCATGAACTCTGGTGGTATTCGTGATTCTATCCAAGAAGGTGATGTAACTTATAAAGATATTTTAAAAATCCATCCATTTGGTAATATTGTGAGCTATTTTGAATTAACCGGTAAAGAATTACTGGATTATTTAAATGTAGTCGCATTGAAAGAAGTGGATTCTGGTGCCTATGCACAATATTCAGGTATCAGCATGACAGTAAATCGTGCGGAGAAGAAAGTTGAAAATGTAAAAATTCAAGGTAAACCATTAGATTTAAATAAAACTTACCGTATTTCTTTACCAAGTTATAATGCGGCGGGTGGAGATGGTTATCCAGTCATGACAAAAAATCCAACTTTCGTAAATACTGGTTTTATTGATGCGGATGTTTTAAAAGAATTTTTTGAGAAAAATTCACCTATTAATGCTGAAAAATACATCCCTCATAATGAAGTAACCTTTAAATAAGGAATGAAATGGCATTAGATTTATCAGAAATTCGTCAGCAAATTACGCAAATTGATCGCAGCTTGTTAAAGCTGCTTTCAGAGCGTCACCGCCTGGCATATGATGTAGTAAGAAGTAAAGAAGTGACGCAAAAAGCGTTGCGTGATTTAGAGCGGGAGCAACAACTCTTACAAGAGCTTGTGCAGTTTGCTGAAAGTCAAAATTATCAGCTTGAACCACAATATATTACGTCAGTCTTCCAAAAGATCATTGAGGATTCTGTGCTCACACAGCAAGTGTATTTGCAGAAAAAACTCAATGAGCAACGAGAAGAAACGTTACATATTGCTTTCTTAGGCAAGCGTGGTTCTTACTCTAATTTGGCAGCGCGTAATTATGCGGCTCGTTATAATCAGCAGTTTGCAGAAATCAGCTGTGATTCCTTTGCTCAAATTTTTGAAAAGGTTGAAAGTGGAGAAGCTGATTATGGTGTACTGCCTTTAGAAAACACCACGTCAGGTGCAATTAATGAAGTTTATGATCTGCTTCAACATACCACCTTATCTTTGGTAGGCGAGTTGGCTTATCCTATCAAGCACTGTGTTTTAGTGAATGAGCAAGATGATTTAAGTAAAATTGATACGCTTTATAGCCATCCTCAGGTGATCCAGCAGTGTAGTCAATTTATTCAAAGTCTTGAGCGTGTGCATATTGAGTTCTGCGAAAGTAGCTCTCATGCAATGCAGCTTGTGGCAAGCTTGAATAAACCAAATATTGCGGCATTAGGTAATGAAGATGGCGGCAAGCTTTACGGCTTACATGTGTTAAAACATAATATTGCGAACCAAGAAAACAACATTACTCGTTTCATTGTTGTAGCCAAACAAGCACGTGAAGTCTCACCACAAATTCATACTAAAACTTTATTGTTGATGACCACATCGCAACAAGCGGGTTCTTTGGTGGATGCTTTACTTGTGTTTAAAAAGCACGGTATTAATATGACTAAGCTTGAATCTCGTCCTATTTATGGCAAACCTTGGGAAGAAATGTTCTATTTGGAGATTGAAGGAAATATTCATCATCCAGATACCCAAATTGCCTTGGAAGAGCTTAAGCAGTTCAGTAATTATCTGAAAGTGCTTGGTTGTTATCCAAGTGAAATAGTGAAACCTGCGAAGGTATAACGAAAATAAAAAAGAGCGGTCAATTTTAAAGTTGTTTTAAATCGACCGCTCTTTTTATTGGGAATTCTTAAGCTTTTTTCAAGAACTCTGATTTCAACATGATTTTGCCACAATCGACGTTGTGATCACCGTTTACTAAACGGATGTTTTTGAATTTCGTGCCTTTCTTCAACACTTCAGATGAACCTTTTAATTTTAAATCTTTAATTAAAAGCACATCATCACCATCGGCTAATAAATTACCGTTGCTGTCTTTGACAATCAGTTGATCTTCATCGGCTTCAACTGCTTCGTTACCATTCCATTCATTACCACAATCAGGGCAAACAAAATTCACAGAATCATGATAAACATATTCGCCTTTACATTTTGGGCAAGCTGGCATTTGATCCATTTCTTTTTCCTTCTTTATCTGATTTAAGCAAAGTATAATGCGCACGGAGTATAACAAAAAAGTGACTATTCGCCAAAAAATGGGCAATTTCACGGAATTTATGAGGTATTTATGAAAAAAATCATGCTTTTGAGTGCAATGATGGGGTGTTTAATCTCAGCCAATACATTTGCTCACAATATTCAACCTAACCAACTTTTAGCCAATGTAACGGTTTCAGATAAAGGAGAAATCACTTTAAATGGTAATGATGTGGCTTATAAATCTTGGAGCTCAACGGCATTGCCTGGAAAAGTACGAGTGATTCAACATATTGCGGGCAGAAGCGCGGCAAAAGAGAAAAATCAAGCGATGATCGAAGCTATTAAAGCGGCTCATTTTAACCAAGCCAAATATCAAACCACGACCATTATTAATGCTGATGATGCTGTTGTGGGTACAGGCATGTTTGTAAAAAGTAGCGCAGAAAAAGGCAAAAAAGAAAATGCCCATAGCCAAGTGATTTTAGATGATAAAAGTGCGGTTAAAAATGCGTGGGGGTTACGTGAAAAAGACAGCGTGATTATTTTGCTTGATAAAACCGGCAAGGTGCAATTTGTGAAAGAAGGTAAATTGACAGATGATGAAGTCAAAGAAGTGATTTCACGTGCAACAGCATTAATGGCGAAGTAATAGAGTAATAAGCGGAAGTTCTCTTCCGCTTTTTTATCCTTTGAAATCCTTCATTAATTTTCTCAATGTGCCGCAATTTCGTTGAAATTTACGGCAATGTGTACAGATGGCAAGATGCACATTGAGCCCAATTTTTTCTTTAGTCATTAATGAGCGTTCTTGCGCATCTGAAATAAGGCGAGTCGCTTGGCGACATTTCATAAAATTACTCCTTAAAGTTTATGAGATAAGCAGTTCTGAAGTTGTAAGCGGGCACGATAGAGTGTCGTGTGCAAGTTACTTATGCTTAGTTGATTTTCTTGGCAAATTTCTTCGGAAGATAATTCCAAAAACTCTCTCATCATAAAAATCTTGGCTTGTTTGGCGGGCAGGCAAGTTAAGCAAGTTTCAAAAATCAGCCAGAATTCTTCGGAATAGACCGCACTTTCGCTCAGTTCGAGATCGAGTGGAGAATGTTCAGCTTTCCAGTGTCCACCTTCATCAAAGAAATGATTAGTTTGTTCTTCATCTTCAATTTCGGTTTCTAGCACTAATTTGCCTTTCTGGCGAAGAAAATCAATGATTTTATTTTTTAAGATAGCAAAGACCCAGGTCTTAAATGCCGCTTGTCGTTTAAATTGCTCAAGATGGTTAAATGCACTTAAAAAACTCTCTTGCACCAAATCTTCAGCTAATACAGAATCGCCCACCTGTAATGTGGCAAATTTCAGCATTTGCTCTCTAATTTGAGCCAAGTCTTTATTGGAAATTCCAGTTTCCATATTTTTTCCTTGAAAAAAGTGTAAGAAATAGATTTCTCATTCGTCTAATGATAATGAAAGGGGAAACCTTTCCATCCAATGCTAATTATTCACAAATTAAGGAAGATTCAAAATGAAAAATATTACTTCAAAAACAACCTTTACTGCTATTGCTGCACTTTTCTTCGCAACCAGTCTTTATGCGACCGATATGAAATCTAATGAAATGTCGATGGCAAAAGATTCCATGCCGATGACAAAAGACGCTATGCCAATGCAAAATGACAAAATGGCATCTGATGGGATGATGAAATCTCATGATATGAAATCTCACGACATGAAAATGGATAATATGAAATCAGAAGGAATGAAATCTGATGATATGAAAACAAAAGAAATGAAAGCAAAAGAAATGAAGAAAAAAGCAAAAACAATGGAAAAACCGAAAATGTAATGCTTTCTTCTTAAAAGAAAAACTGCGGTCAATTTGACCGCAGTTTTTGTATCAAAGTGAGATTATTGTTTACGCCACGTCGTGCCGTTAGGGCCGTCTTCTAACACAATTCCCATTGCAGTGAGTTCATTACGAGCCGCATCTGCAGCAGCCCAATCTTTAGCAGCACGCGCTTCGTTGCGTTGTTTGATGAGCGCTTCAATTTTTGCGACTTCATCATCGTCAGAGCCCGCTTGTAAGAATTTTTCTGGATCTTGTTGAAGTAAACCTAAGATACCCGCTAATTCACGTAAACGCGCAGCAAGACCATTGGCTTTTTCTGTATCTTCAGTTTTCAATTTATTGATTTCACGAGCCATTTCAAATAGGACAGAAAGAGCGTTTGGTGTATTGAAATCATCGTCCATTGCTTCACGGAAGGCTTCCACAAAATTTTCACCGCCAAAAGCAACCATACTTTGATCGGTGCCACGTAAAGCGGTGTACAAACGTTCTAATGCACCTTGCGCTAAATTGAGGTTTTCTTCACTATAATTGAGTTGGCTACGATAGTGTGCCGTTAGTAAGAAATAACGTACCGCTTCTGCATTGTAGTGGTTTAATACATCTCGAATAGTGAAGAAGTTGCCGAGGGATTTCGACATTTTTTCTTTATCTACCATGATCATGCCAGAATGGATCCAATAATTCACATATTGGCCTCCGTGAGCACAGCAAGATTGCGCAATTTCATTTTCGTGGTGCGGGAACATTAGGTCAGAACCGCCACCGTGAATATCAAAGTGTTCACCAAGTTGTTTGCAGTTCATTGCCGAACATTCAATGTGCCAACCTGGACGACCTGCGCCCCATGGGGATGGCCAGCTTGGTTCGTTTTCTTTCGACATTTTCCAAAGCACGAAATCCATTGGATTTTTCTTGATTTCATTAATTTCAATACGTGCACCTGCTTGTAATTGGTCAAGATCTTGGCGTGATAATTTGCCGTATTCCTTAAAGCTTTCCACATCAAACATCACATCGCCATTGTCTGCAACATAAGCATGACCACGCGCAATCAGTTTTTCCACAATCTCAATAATTTCAGGGATATGATGCGTTGCACGAGGTTCGAAATCAGGGCGTAATACGTTTAACGCATCAAAATCTTTATACATTTCTTGCACCATACGATCCACAAGTTGATCGCAAGTTTCTTTGTTTTCTAATGCACGTTTAATGATTTTATCGTCCACATCCGTGATATTACGCACATAAGTCAAATCGTAGCCTAAAGAGCGTAAGTAGCGAGCAATCACATCAAAACATACAAAGGTACGGCCGTGGCCAATATGGCATAAATCGTAAACGGTCACGCCGCACACATACATACCCACTTTTCCTTCATGGATAGGTTTGAATACTTCTTTTTCTCGAGTGAGGGTATTAAAAATCTTTAACATATTTTTTCTCTTAAAACAGGTTGGAAAACGACCGCACTTTTTCTGCTCCTTGTGGCACTTTCTCGCCATTTGTGGAATAATGAATGCCTTAATTTTCAAGAGGAAAACAACATGGTTACATTACACACAAATTTTGGCGATATTAAAATTAAACTTGATTTTGATAAAGCGCCAATCACTGCAGAAAACTTTTTAAATTATTGTAAAAACGGTTTCTATAATAACACAATTTTCCATCGTGTTATTGATGGATTTATGATCCAAGGCGGTGGTATGGAAAGCGGAATGCGTGAAAAGGCAACAAACGCACCGATCCAAAATGAAGCCAATAATCGTTTAAGCAACAAACGTGGCACAATCGCCATGGCGCGTACCTCTGATCCACATTCTGCAACGGCACAATTCTTCATTAACGTGGCAGATAATGACTTCTTAAACTACCGTTCAAAAGAGATGTTTGGCCGCGAAGTCGTGCAAGAATGGGGTTATGCCGTATTCGGTGAAGTGGTTGAAGGCATGGATGTGGTTGATAAAATCAAAAAAGTAAAAACCGGCAATAAAGGCTTCCACCAAGACGTTCCAACAGAAGATGTTGTGATTACATCCGTTTCTGTCGAATAATTAATTTGGTGTGTGGATACGCAATCTACACACCTTTTTCTTAAGTGAAATAACGCGATGCCTTTCTTCGATACTCATACTCACCTCGATTATCTTCATCATGACACGGGAGAGCCATTAGCTCTGCTGGTGGATAAAGCTAAGCAAGCTGATGTGCAAAAAATCTTGATTGTGGCGGTAAAAGAGTCGGATTTTAAAACGATCCAAAATATGACCGCACTTTTCCCTGAGCATCTTTATTGTGGGCTTGGGCTACATCCTCTTTATACCAAAGAACATCAAGAGCATGATTTAGAGATATTAGATGCAGCATTATCTGTTCGTAATCAAAATTGTACAGCCGTAGCAGAAATAGGCTTAGAGTGTGCGGTTCCAGATTTATTGACTGATGAATTATGGCAAAAGCAACAGCACTTTTTGGAAAGTCAGCTTTATTTAGCGAAGAAATACAATCTGTCGATCAATTTACATAGTCGTAAATCCCACGAGCAATTATTCCGCTTTTTAAAACAAGCTAATTTGACAAAATGTGGTGTGGTGCATGGTTTTTCAGGAAGTTACGATCAAGCAAAACGATTTGTGGATTTAGGCTATAAAATTGGTGTAGGTGGTACTATTACTTATGAACGCGCGAATAAAACGCGCCAAGCGATTGCGAAGTTACCATTAGAGGCGTTGGTGTTAGAAACGGATACGCCTGATATGCCAGTGTTTGGCTTTCAAGGGCAACCTAATCGACCAGAACGGATTGTTCATACCTTTGAGGCGTTATGCCGTTTAAGAAGTGAAAATGCTGAAGTAATTAAAGAAACGGCTTGGCAGAATAGCTTAACCTTATTCGGTTAAACCTTAAAACGATAAATCACTTGATTGGCTGAACCACGCCAAACCAAGCTTGGGTCAGCCTGTTCTTGTATAAATTTTCCATCAATGAGCACATCAATATAAGGCAACATTTGACGTTGATAATCATCAAGTTCATCCAGTTTATAACCCGTCCACACCCAAATGTCCTTATCGGGACATTCTTTTTTTACACGTTGTACAAAAGGAAGTAAGGCTTCGACATTACGTGGATGCATCGGATCCCCTCCAGAAAGTGTGAGCCCTTGACGTTTAATGCGCGTATCTTTTAAATCATTGATAATCTGTTGTTCCATCGCTTCATCAAATAATACGCCATTATCAAAAGACCAGCTCTTTTGATTGTAGCAACCACGGCAACCATGCGTACAACCGCTAACGAAAAGGGTACAACGGGTGCCTTCGCCATTTACAACATCAGTAGGGTAGTATTGGAGATAGTTCATGGTTTTACCTTAAAAGTGCGGTTGATTTTCTCGTCAAATTCACCGAATTGATAAATTAACCTTTGCAATACAGGGCCAATTCTTGCATAATAGCCCACCTAATCGCATTGCGATATCAATGGAAATCTTCTCGGTCTCTCGCAACGGTGTCCGGTTTACTCGGTCAGGTTCGGAAGAAAGCAGCCAAAGTCGGAATTTCTGTGTGCCGAGAATAAGCTGGGAAGATTTCCACCCAACTTATCCTTCCTTATTTTACACACGCTCCACTAATTGTTTAAAGAACCCTTTTTCTAATTGCAATAATTCTGCGTAAGTGCCTTTTTCAATTAGCTTCGCTTCATCAATCACACAAAGTTCATCAAATTGCTCAATCGCCGTTAAACGGTGAGTCACCATAATTAAGGTTTTATTTTCAGCATGGGCAAGAATCAAACGCAGAATTTGACGTTCAGTTTCACGATCTAAACCTTCTGTTGGCTCATCTAATAATAAAATTGGCGCATCATTAAGCAAAATACGCGCTAAGCCTAAACGACGTTGTTCTCCACCAGAAAGTGGACGGCCGCCATCACCTAGCCAAATATCTAAGCCTTGTTCTTGTTCCAACAATTTGCCTAAACCAACTTGATTTAACACCTCGATCATTTTTTCATCAGGAATATTGACCGCACTTGCGAATTGCAGATTTTGACGAAGTGTATCGCTAAATACATGAACACGTTGCGTTAAAAAGCAGAATTGGCTGCGTAATGTGTTTTCTGCATAATCAGCAATTGGCTTGCCAGCAAGGAATAATTCTCCTTGATTGGCATCATAATTACGCACTAAAAGCTGTAATAGCGTAGATTTTCCGCTACCTGTTTTACCTAAAATCGCGACTTTTTTGCCTTTTTGAATGGTTAAATTCAAATTTTCTAAAGCACGATTTTGACGTTCAGGATAAGTAAAAGAAAGATCTTTCGCTTCAATTAATGTAGTAGCGTTTTGCTCGAACTCCGCTTTGCCATTAAAAGCTACTAATGGTTGCTGTTCGATAATATCTGTCACGCGTTCAGCTGACGCAATTACTTGCCCGATATGTAAGAATGCCGAGCCTAATGGCATTAAGATTTCAAATGAGGCTAAGGCCGCAAAAGTGAAGAGCGCAATAAACGCCATGCGATATTCATCGTTGCCAAATTCTGCTTGGGAGCTAAACCACAACATGGCGGCAATAATCAAACCATTTAAGAAGAGTGAAAGTGCGGTTGAAAATCCGCTTAAATTGGCTTCTTTTTGTTGATCGGCTTGCCAGTTGGTTTCGGTTTTTGCCATGTTATTTTTCAATTTATCTTCAGCATTAAAGAGTAATAACTCCGCTTGCGCTTGGATAAATTCTAGGAATTGTGTGCGATAAAGTGCGCGTGAATACACGAGTTTATCACCGAATTTTTTACCCAGTTGGTAGAAAACGGTTGGAATAACCAATACCAATAAAAGCAGACTTACACCTAGACCTAAGGCTAAAGGTGCATTGACAAAACTTAGGCCAATACACATAGCTAGAATCACAAAAATAGCCGTAATAAATGGCGCAATTAAGCGAAGATAAAGACTATCGAGGGTATCCACATCCGACACTAAGCGATTTAATAAATCGCTGTTACGGTAACGATTTAACACCGCAGGGCTTAATGGAATAATCTTCTCAAAAACTTGTACGCGTAATTTAGCTAAAATGCGGAAAGTCGCATCGTGTGTGACCAACTTTTCGAAATAACGGAAAAGGGTACGGCTAATCGCAAGCCCACGTACAGAAGCAGAAGGGTAGAAGAAATTAAATAACGTGCCAAGACCTGCAATAGCTGTTGCGGCTAAAAACCAACCCGATGTAGTTAGCAAGCCTATACTAGATGCAAGACCTGTGATCATTAAAACCAAGCCTAAAAATAAAGGCAACTTGGCGAATTTAAATAAACGTAAAAAGGGAAGTAAAGCATGCATTATTGAATATCCTCTTTTCGTTGAGCCAATAATTCGGCAAAGAAGCCTTGATCTTTTAATTGGTTGAAATGGCCTTGTTGAACAATTTCACCTTCTTGCATCACTAAAATATTGTCGCATTGTTTCAGATCTTCAATACGGTGTGTAATCATTAAGGTGGTTTGGTTATGGCTCATTCCAGCAAGAGCAGCAAGTACCAGATTTTCAGATTGAGCATCTAGGCTAGCCGTTGGCTCATCAAGTAATAATAAATTGCCTTTGCGTAGTAAAGCGCGTGCGATAGCTAAGCGTTGAGCTTGGCCTACGGATACACCCATCCCACCATCTTTAATTTCGCTATCCAAGCCTAATTTATCAGTAAATTCTTTCGCTTGAGCAGAAATCAAGGCTTGCTCAATTTGCTCATCAGTTGCTTGAATATCACCTAAAAGTAGATTTTCTTTGATGCTACCTTGTAGCAATAAGGGGTTTTGACCTACCCATGCAATTTGTTTACGCCAGTCGCTTAAACGGCTTTGATTAAGTTCTACACCGTTAATTTTTAAGCTGCCTTCATAAGGTAAGAAACCCAGTAATACATTGATTAAAGAGGTTTTTCCTGCGCCACTTTGGCCGACAAGAGCAATATGGCTTTCTTTCGGAATATGGAATGAAATAGGCTTCGTTAATGGTTGACCTTGTGGAGAAAGCGCTACTAAATTTTCAGCCTGAATTTCGACCGCACTTTGTGCTGGAATTTGTTCATTGCCTTGATGTGCAATTAAATAATCTGCCTCTAAGAAATCTACAATGGCATCAGCTGCACCAATACCAGCTGCACGATCGTGATAGTAAGTCCCGAGATCACGCAATGGTTGATAAAACTCTGGCGCTAGAATTAAGCAGAAAAAGCCGGTAAATAAGGTTAGCGTGGTGCCATAAGTACCAAATTCGACTTGGCCTAAATAGCTAAAACCAAAGTACACCGCCATTAAAGCAATGGAAATGGAGGTGAAAAACTCTAACACGGCAGAAGAGAGGAACGCCATTTTAAGTACCGTCATGGTCGTTTCACGGAAGTCTTCCGTTGTGCTTTCAATATGTTGAGTTTGTTCTGAAGTACGGTTGAAAAGACGTAAAGTTTCTAAACCGCGTAAGCGATCCAAGAATTGTGCACTTAAGCGAGAAAGGGTCGCCATATTTTTTTGGCTGCTATCTGCTGCCGCAATCCCTACTAGAATCATAAAAATTGGCACAAGCGGTGCAGTGACCATCAAAATCAGTCCTGCCGCCCAGTTGAGCGGGAATACAGCAATTAAAATCACCATTGGTACAATGGCAGACAAACTTTGTTGTGGTAGAAAACGGGCATAGAAGTTATGCAGATTTTCCACTTGTTCAAGCATGATACTTGCCCAGCTTCCGGCGGGTTTATTATTGATGGTGGCCGGCCCAACTTGATGGATTTTGTCTAAGATCTTTTGGCGCATATGATTGCGCAGTAATCGACCTGCTTTAAAGCCAATTTTTTCGCGCAGCCATAAAATGACCGCACGCAAAGCAAAAGTAATGATTAATGCAATAAAATATGGAACCAGCTCAGCGCGATCGACATGTTGCATAATCAGCTTGTCGAGCAATGTCGCAAGAAAATAGGTTTGAGCCACAAGAATTAAGGAAGAAAGTGTGGCAAGGGCAATATTGGTGCGCATTAATTTTTTAACAGGTTGTTGTTGCGCACGAAGCCATTTTTGTAAATATTTTTGGCGAAGTTTATCCATTGTTTTTGTTTATCCTAGGATAGGATGGGTTGGCTGGAGGATTAAAAAATCTACCTTTGAAAAATAATAGGTGCGTGAAACCTTGTTTTACGCACCTTACATGAGAATTTAGCGCACTTATTCTTGTGCATCTAAATAACGTTCAGCATCTAATGCCGCCATACAGCCTGTTCCAGCTGAAGTAATGGCTTGGCGATAGTTATGATCCATCACATCACCCGCAGCAAATACGCCTTCCACAGAGGTTGCTGTTGCATTGCCTTCAAGACCTGATTTAACCACAATATAACCATTGTTAAGTTCAAGCTGACCTTGGAAGATTTCAGTATTTGGCGCATGTCCGATAGCAATAAATAAACCATCTAATTTCACATCTTCTTTTTCGCCAGTTTTTACGTTTTCTAAACGTACACCCGTTACGCCCATGTTATCGCCTAATACTTCATTCAAAGTGCGGTCAGTATGAAGCACGATTTTGCCTTCTTCGACTTTTTTGTATAAGCGATCGATTAAGATTTTTTCTGCACGGAAGCTATCGCGACGGTGGATTAAGTGCACTTCAGACGCAATATTCGCTAAGTAAAGCGCTTCTTCAACTGCCGTATTTCCGCCACCGACAACGGCAACCGGTTTATTGCGATAGAAGAAACCATCACAGGTTGCGCAAGCTGAAACGCCACGGCCTTTATAAGCGGTTTCTGATTCTAATCCGATATAACGTGCTGATGCCCCTGTTGCGATGATTAATGCATCACATGTGAAGGTTTGCATATCGCCATAAAGTTTGAACGGGCGAGAAGATAAATCGACTTTATTAATATGATCAAACACGATTTCCGTTTCAAATTTTTCGGCGTGTTGCAACATACGTTGCATTAAACCTGGACCCGTGGTCATTTCAAAATCACCCGGCCAGTTTTCAATTTCATCCGTAGTGGTAAGTTGCCCGCCTTGTTGAAGACCGGTCACTAAAACAGGTTTTAAGTTTGCGCGTGCGGCATAAATAGCCGCGGTATAACCTGCAGGGCCTGAACCTAAAATTAATAATTTGCTGTGTTTAACGTCTGACATAAAGAATCCTTTGTTTATAAAATAAAGCATGAAGCTTTTGGAGTTCATCCATTATAAAGCCTTCATGCATAAAAAAATAGTTGATCGTATTAGTAAAGCAATGAATACAGCAATCGGCGATATTTATTGGTGATAGGATCCGCATTGCCAATGGCTGATAAAATAGATAAAAACTGTTGTTTAACTTCACCATTTTCTGCAGAAAGATCTTGTTTAAGAATGCTAAATAATAAATCCAATGCTTCTTCGTTTCGGTTGGCTTGATGTAGCTGAACTGCCAATTTCAACGCAATTTCAGGCGTTGGATTTTTCGCATAATCCGCTTGTAATTGCTGAATTTCTGGCGTATCAGCCGCTTTAATTAAAAGCTCAATCTGCGCTTGTAAGCCATGCCAACGGCTGTCGCGATCCTGAATCGGAATTTGCGCTAAAATATCTGCCGCAGGTTCCGTTTTCTTCATAGCAATATAGGTTTCCGCATAAAGTAATGCGACATCGCTGTTTTTCTTATCTGAAAGCTCCCAGGCATCTTTCAGTAATGGAAGGGCCGAGTTGTAATCTTCTACTTGTAAAAAATCCAAGGCTTTTTGGAATTTTAAATCTTCTTCTTTTGGCAAAATTGCACTCAAACGTTGCAATAAACTGGCTTCATCTAATGCACCAGGGAACGCATCTAATGCTTGTGCCTCTTTGAAAAGATAGGTTGTTGGTAACGCTTGAATACGAAATTGTGCGGCAATCATTTGCTCCGTTTCACAATTGACTAAGCCGAGAATAAATTGTCCTTGGTGTTGTTCTGCTACGCGTTGTAATACATTGGCAAAATCTGCCGATTCTTTATGGCTTGGCACATAAAAGTTAATGACAAGCGGGGTTTCAATAGAACGTTGCAACGTTTCGGTAAGATTTTGTTCGTTGAGTTCAACTAAAAAAGGTAAATCTGCCATTTTTATTCCTTGATAAATGGAAAATGATGCTTGATTTTAGCAAAGTGCGGTCAGTTTTAGAAATGTTTTACAGGAAAAGAAAAGGGCAGTGTTAATCTGCCCTTATTTATGATCTATTTTTATTCTTTTGTTTCTTCCACTTTATCTTCTGGAAGCACGAGGTTAAGAATTAAGGCAAGTAATGAACCTACAGTAATACCTGAACCGAGCACTTCTTTGAAAAAATGCGGTAATTTATCAAGCAATTCAGGACGAGTCGTCACGGCTAAGCCACAGCCAATGGAAATCGCGATAATTAAACCATTACGTTTGCTACGTGCGACTTTATCTAACATTTGGATACCTGCGGCGATAATCATCGCGAACA
Source organism: Parahaemophilus parainfluenzae (assembly GCA_001914055.1). GTDB lineage: Bacteria > Pseudomonadota > Gammaproteobacteria > Enterobacterales > Pasteurellaceae > Haemophilus_D > Haemophilus_D parainfluenzae_V. The sequence continues at coordinate 350,726 of MKXX01000009.1, forward strand.
TCATTAAGCCTGCACCGCCTAATACTGGTAATGGAATTGATACAATTAATGCACCGAATACAGGGAATAAACCCGCTAGCGCTAGAAGTACACCGGTTAGCGCAACCACGTGACGACTTGCCACGCCCGTTAGAGAAATGACACCAATGTTTTGTGAGAATGAAGAGAATGGTGTGGTGGACATAATGGCAGCTAGGGCAGATCCTAAACCATCGGCTAAAACGCCACCGCGCAAATGTTTGCCGGTGATTTCTGTTTGGGTTGCATTACCTAGTGCTAGGAAGTTACCGCTTGATTCAACGATCGTCACTAAGTACGCAATGGACATGCCGATAATACCTGAAATTGGGAAGGCTAAGCCAAAGTGTAGTGGTTGTGGAATCGCGAAAATTTGTGCTTGTTTTACGCCTTCAAAGCTTACCCAGCCCATGGCTAAACACACAAGATAGCCTGTCATCATCCCAATAACGATCGCTGCGGCGGAGAAAATCCCTTTACCCCATTGTACGAGGGCTACCACGATCACTAAGACAAAGCTCGCCATCATTAAATTTTCTGGCGTCGCATAATTCGCATCACCACGTTGACCACCTGCAAACCAGTCAACCGCAACAGGAATGAGGCTTAATCCGATCATCATGACAACAGTCCCCGTCACAAGTGGTGGGAATAATTTACGAATATACGGCATGAAAAAGCTGCCGATAATCATCACTAAGGAACCAATGAGAGAAGAACCTAGAATACCCGCGATACCATATTCGCTAAAACCAATGGCAAGTGCAGCAGCAACGAAAGTAAAACTTGTCCCCATTACACTTGGTAAACGAATGCCCACAGGCCCCAAGCCTTTACATTGGATAACGGTCACTACACCAGAAATTAAAAGCGCAGCATTAACTAATGTAATGGTATCTTCGGTCGGTAATTTTAAGACGTTACCAATGACCAGTGGTACGGCAATAATTCCCCCGAGTGCAGCAAGTAAATGTTGTGCCGCAAGGAGTAAACTCAATCCGAAAGGTGGTTTGTCTTCCACCGTGTAAAGCAGGTTGTTATTCATTTGGTTTCCCTAAGTAAAAAAATTGTGCGAATTATACGTTAATTTTGATTTGAGGCAAACGTTTGCGTAAAGAAAATAAAAAAGTGCGGTTAAAAATTACGTGATTTTCAACCGCACTTGTTTGATTTAAAGACTACATCCAGAATAGATAAGCAATTGTTCCGATAATTAGCATACAGGTTAAATCAATAAATTTACCAACGCGGATCATTTCGGATTGTTTAACAAAGCCTGTGGAGTACACAATTGCATTCGGTGGTGTACCAACCGGCATCATAAAGGCACAAGATGCACCCAAACCAATAATCATCGCAAAACCAAGTGGTGGCATATTCAGTGCTTGTGCGATCGAAATAAAGATTGGAACGAGTAAGGCCGCACTTGCTGTGTTTGACGTAAATTCAGTCAAGCAGACGATAAAGGCTGCAACAATTAATGCCATCATATAGTAGTGACCACCCTCAATAATGAAGACAATGCCATCCGCCATGATTTTGCTTGCGCCAGATTGAGTCAATACTGAGCTTAAGGTTAAACCGCCACCGAAGAGGAACAACACCCCCCATTCTGTATTTTCTTGTATTTCTTTCCAACTTGCGATCCCAGTCACACAAATAACAATTGCTGCGGAGAGTGCAACCATACTGTCAAAACTGCCAATGGGTTTTGGCAAACCTAACAATTGAGAAAGGATGGGATTGATGTAACCACCAAAAATCCAAAGAATCGCCACAGTTACAAAGATAGTTAAGGTTAAGATGCGTTTTTTCGTCATGTGAATTTTGGCAAATTCAGCATCAAAACGAAGACCGAGTTTCGGTTTAAAAACAAGGTATAACCAACCAATAATAAGCGGGAATAAAATTAACATCACTGGCGTGCCATACATTAACCAGTCAGCAAAACCTAAATGAAGCTGAGAGGCAGCGATGGCATTAGGAGGGCTTCCCACAAGCGTACCCATCCCCCCAATAGTGGCACTGTAGGCAATACCCAATAACACAAATACATAAGTATTGTGATCTTTATTGCGGTCTAACTGACTCAAAATGGTCATAGAAAGCGGGATCATCATCGCCGCAGTAGCGGTATTACTCATCCACATGGATAAAAATGCCGTTGCTAAGAAGAGGTAAAATACCGCAACAAAGAGACGACCTTTTGCTAATTGCATGATTTTATTAGAAATCATTTGGTCGATTTTTTGCACATTTAATGCGGTGGCAAGTGCAAAGCCACCAAAGAATAAGAAAATAGTTGGATCAGCAAAGGCAACAAGCGCTTCACGACTATTAGCTAATCCTAATAAGACAGATAAAATGGGTACGAATAATGCAGTGATCGTTACACTGACGGCTTCGGTAAGCCATAAAATAGCTACAAATACCAGTAAAGATAACCCTTTATTTGCCGCAGGTTCAAAAGGAAGTGTATTGAGTAGAATAAAAAAGAGAGCTACATCAGAAAGGAATATAATAGTTTGTTTATTCCATGCTTTTCGCTGAGATTTTGTGACAGATATTACTTGCATATTTTTTCCTATATTTTTTAAGGTCGGCGATTGTAGCATAACAGGCCTCAGTCAGAAAATAATGCATACTAAAAATTGATTACAGTAAAAGAAAAGTGCAGTCAAAACTGGATGCTTTTTGACCGCACTTCATAGTTGAATATCAATTTAGCGAGATAAAATCGCTTTCACTTGCTTTTGCAATGTTGGAACTATCTCTTGTTCAAACCATGGATTTTTCTTGAGCCAAATTTGGTTGCGTGGTGAGGGATGAACGAGCGGGAGAAAGTGAGGGAGAAAATCACGAAAATGGTGAACCGTTTCAGTCACATTAAGTTCGTTTTCTGGTAAATAATATTTTTGTGCATATTGCCCGATAAGAATGGTGAGCTCGATATTGGGCAAATTAGCTAAAATCGGTGCATGCCATTTCTCTGCGAAGCCTTTGCGTGGCGGTAAATCACCAGATTTGCCTTTCCCAGGGTAATAAAAATCCATCGGGATGACTGCAAACATACCCGAGTGATAAAAGGTATCACGATCCACGCCTAGCCATTCTCGCAGGCGATCACCGCTTTTATCATTCCAATATAAACGACTTTCTTGGGCTTTAATTCCGGGGGCTTGTCCGACAATATTAATACGAGCTGTCGTTGGTGCCGCAAAAAGCGGTTCAATTCCTTTTGCTGTGAATGATTGATTATCGGGATCTTGCATGATGGATTGGGTAATTTGAGCAAGTGTTGGCATGGTATTTCCTTCTTTATTAAAATAAAAATAGCTCACTTTTGATGAGCCATTTTATCATAATCAATGTTGCGACATTATAGGTGTTTCACTCGACGTTTTACTTCTTCCTGTTTGCCAGCGTTGAATGGACGAGCATCAGGGCTGCCAAGATAACCACAAACTCGTCGGGTCACGGAGACTTTTGCACTGTCATGGTTGCCACATTTCGGACAAACAAAACCTTTACTTGTGCAATTAAACTCTCCTGTGAAACCACATTCGTAACATTCATCAATTGGCGTATTAGTGCCGTAATAAGGCACGCGATCGTAGCTATAATCCCACACATCTTCGAGTGCTTTCAGGTTATGTTGAATGTTTGGGTATTCACCATAACAAATGAAGCCGCCACTTGCTAATTCAGGATAAGGCATTTCAAAGTCTAATTTATCGTATGGATTGACTTTTTTCTCTACATCTAAGTGATAACTGTTAGTGTAGTAGCCTTTATCGGTAACGCCTTCAATGACACCAAATTGTTTGGTATCTAAACGACAGAAGCGATCGCACAAGTTTTCACTTGGTGTGGAATAAAGGCTAAATGCATAGCCGGTTTCTTTCTGCCATTGTTTTACCGCTTCGCTTAAACGACGCACAATCGCAATACCTTTTTCACGTAGTTGTTCATCGTCAAAAATATGTCCCTTTTTATACAGTGCATTGATGGTTTCATGAATGCCAATATAGCCTAAAGAAATTGATGCTCGTCCATTTTTGAAAATATCCGCAACATTATCATCGGCTTTTAGTCGAACGCCGCAAGCGCCTTCCATATAGAGAATTGGCGCGACACGAGCTTTGGTATTTTCTAAGCGCGCAATACGGGTAAGTAAGGCTTTCTTCGCGAGGGCTAAGCGTTCATCTAAAGTGCGGTAGAATTTTTCTTCATTTCCTTGTGCTTCCAGAGCAATGCGAGGCAGATTCAGACTTACCACGCCTAAATTATTGCGACCATCATGCACTTCATGACCGTTTTCTTCATAAGCACCCAAGAAGCTACGACAACCCATTGGGGCTTTGAATGAGCCAGTGACTTTAACCACTTGATCATAGTTTAAAATATCTGGATACATGCGTTTTGAAGCGCATTCTAATGCCAGTTTTTTAATGTCATAGTTTGGATCTTGTTCGTTTTGGTTCACGCCTTTTTTAATGGTAAAGACCAGTTTAGGGAAGACGGGCGTTTTATGATTTTTACCCAAGCCACGAATACGGTTTTTCAAAATCGATTGCTGAATTAACCGTTCTTGCCAACTTGTACCTAAGCCAAAACCAAAGGTAACAAATGGCGTTTGACCATTTGATGTATGGAGCGTATTGACTTCATATTCAAGGGATTGGAACGCATCAAAACATTCTTTTTCAATTAGCGCTTTCGCATAACCTTCCGCATCCGGAATTTGCCATTGGGCGGCATTTTTCAAATGTTTTTCAAAGCTGAGTTGAACATAAGGTGCAAGTACTTCATCAATACGATTAATGGTTGTACCGCCATAAATATGGCTGGCTACTTGAGCAATAATTTGTGCGGTAACTGCTGTTGCTGTGCCGATAGATTTCGGTGGTTCAATTTCTGCATTACCCATTTTAAAGCCATGAGAAAGCATGCCTTTTAGATCAACGAGCATGCAGTTAAACATTGGGAAAAATGGCGCATAATCTAAGTCGTGATAGTGGATTTCTCCTTTTTCATGGGCTTCAACAACATCTCTTGGCAGAATATGACGTTTGGCATAATGTTTTGCCACAATACCCGCCAGTAAATCACGTTGGGTAGGAATAACTTTCGCATCTTTATTTGCGTTTTCATTAAGCAATTCCACGTTGCTTTGCTCAATCAGCCCTTCAATTTCTTTGGTTAATTGGCTGCGTTTTTCACGTGCCAGGTCACGATCGTGACGATATTCAATATAGGCACGTGCAATTTGTGGATACTTGCTTGTCATTAAGTGATCTTCGACGATTTTTTGAATCTGGTTGATATCAATTTCATGCTGATAATGGCTAAAAATTTCAGTATTAATCTGCTGGCTCAGATCATGGATATAAATTTCATCAACAATATTGACCGCACTTGCTGCTTTTTTGATTGCATTAGTAATACGTTGTAGGTCAAACCCAATTCGTGAACCATCACGCTTAATCACGAAGAAAGCGTTCATTTTATGACTCCTGTAAGGTAGCTATGAAAAAAATCGAAAGTACTATATATAGTTTTATTTAATAGATCAACACACAATATGTAGTGTTATTTTGTGTTTTTTGATGGTTGAAATTGAGTTGAAACCTTGATAAATCTGGAAAGCAAGAGTGTTTTTGTTGAGAATTATTCTCAAATTATTTTTTAATAAACTTGATCTGAATCAAGTTTTTTGGCAATAAAAAAACGGACGAAAAATCGTCCGCTCTTTAAGTTATAGAAAAGAAATTAAGCTGCAACCATTACCATAGCTGGGCGAATCACACGACCATTTAAGGTATAGCCTTTTTGTAAAACGGTGGTGATTTGGTTGCTTTCAAATCCTTCAGCTGGTTGCATAGAGATGGCTTGGTGGAGATCCGGGTTAAAGGTTTCACCCACTGCGCCAACAGGTTCAACACCAAAGCGAGCCACCGTTGAGAGTAACTCTTTTAAGGTTAGCTCCACACCATCGAATAACGCTTTGATGCTTTCATCTTCCTTATTGGCAGGTGTTGAAAGCGCACGCTCTAAGTTATCAATGGTATTTAAGATATCTTTTGAAAATTTTTCTAATGCAAATTTATGCGCTTTTTCAACATCTTGTTCGCTACGACGACGCATATTGTCAATTTCTGCACGAGTACGAAGCAATAAATCTTGTTCTTTTTTAGATGTTTCTTCTACTTGTGCTTTTAATTGTTCTTCAAGCTCTTGTACACGAGCGATCGCTTCTTCTAACGGATCTTCCGTTGATGTGGTTTCTTGCTGCACTTCTTCAACAAGTTCTTCATTTAAGTTTTGTGCTTGTTCTGACATCTTTTTCTCCATTTATCAAAAATTAGTGCTATTTTAGCAAAACTGAATTGCTATGTAATATAATGGCTAAAATTTTAAATTCAAGTGCGGTCAGAAATCGATTAGTTTGCACTTGGGAGCAATCATAGTTATGGATGAATTAGTCAAATCATTTAAAACCATCGCCTTGATGGGAAAACCGCGTCGCGATATTAATTTGCAAATGCATAAAAACTTGTATCAATGGCTGAAAGAGCGAGGATATCGAGTTTTAGTGGAAAAAGACGTCGGTGAAAAATTTGGTTTACCGGAAGAGGTGTTAGCAACAGTTGAACAAATCGGTGAGCAAGCACAACTTGTGATTGTGATCGGTGGTGATGGCAATATGCTAGGGCGTGCTCGCATTTTGGCTAAATATCATATTCCAATGATTGGTATTAACCGAGGTAACTTAGGCTTTTTGACTGATATCGATCCGAAAAATGCTTATGCACAGCTTGAAGCTTGTTTAGAACGCGGCGAGTTTTTTGTCGAAGAGCGTTTTTTATTGGAAGCTAAAATTGAACGCAATGGCGAAATTATTTCTAGTGGTAATGCAGTAAATGAAGCGGTGATTCACCCCGCTAAAATTGCGCACATGATTGATTTCCATGTTTATATCAACGATAAATTTGCTTTCTCTCAACGTTCAGACGGTTTGATTGTTTCCACTCCAACAGGTTCAACGGCTTATTCACTTTCCGCAGGCGGCCCGATTTTAACGCCAAATTTAAATGCGATTGCCCTTGTGCCGATGTTCCCGCACACGCTTTCTTCTCGACCATTAGTCATTGATGGCGACAGTAAAATTTCAATTCGCTTTGCAGAACATAACACTTCACAGTTGGAATTAGGCTGTGATAGTCAAATTGCACTCGATTTTTGCCCAGATGATGTGGTGCATATTGAAAAAAGCCCGCATAAACTGCGCCTATTACACCTGAAAAATTACAATTATTACAATGTATTAAGCACAAAATTAGGCTGGCTTAAAAATTTCTAATCCAAAAAGTAAAAAATCCCTTTACTGTATATTATATCAGTTATAATATATGGATATACAGTTAAGGAGATTTTTATGCTAACCCAACTTACCATCAATAATTTTGCAATTGTCCGCCAATTAGAGATTGAATTGGCGAAAGGAATGTCTGTGATCACGGGGGAAACCGGTGCAGGGAAATCCATTGCTATTGATGCATTAGGATTATGCTTGGGGCAGCGTATTGAAACCTCTATGGTTCGAGAAGGGCAGGAAAGAGCTGAAATTTGCGCGACATTTTTTATTGAACCAACTAACCCCGCTTATCAATGGTTGCAAGAGCAAGAATTGCAAGATCCTGATAATCCCTCCGATTGTATTCTACGCCGCGTCATTAATGCAGATGGTCGTTCTAAAGCCTTTATCAATAGCACGCCCGTATCGGCTTCCCAATTAAAAGAAATAGGACAATATCTTATTCATATTAATGGGCAGCACGCTTCACAATTATTATTGAAAAATGATTATCAGCTTCAGTTGGTGGATACATTTGCACATCACAATGATTTACTCGCACAAATGCGAGAAGATTATCGAGTATGGAAAAATCTTCAAACGCAAGTTAAAAATTTCCAACAAAAAGTTGCCGAAAATGAAGCGAAGAAACAACTTTTACAATATCAGGTAGAAGAGTTGGATGAGTTTGCCCTTCGTCCAAATGAATATTTAGCATTAGAAGAGGATCAACGTCGTCTATCAAATAGCGAACAGCTGACACAGTTATCACAATCAGCCTTACAGCTACTCAGTGAAAATGAGACCGTGAGTATCGATTCTATGCTTTATCGTGCGACGCAGTATATTGATGAATTAAGTGAGTTAGATCCTCGTTATGTTTCCGTTCAAACCATGTTGAATGATGCACTGATTCAAGTGCAAGAGGCGACAAGTGAAGTCCAACATCTTGCATCTCATATTGAGCAAGATCCGATGTTATTACAAGAGATTGAGCAGCGTTTAGGTCAAGCTTTACAACTCGCTCGCAAGCACAATGTGAAACCTGAAGAGTTGGTGGAATGGCATCAAAAATTAAAAGCAGAATTGACCGCACTTTTAGATTTTTCAGAAAGTGAAGAACGTCTGATTCTAGAAGAAAAAGCTGCCTTTGAGAAAATGCAACATACAGCTAAACAATTACATGAAAGTCGTAGCCAAGCTGCAGGGAAATTAGCACAACAGGTTACACATTCTATCAAAGGCCTAGCAATGGAAAATGCCGAGTTTTTCATTGAAGTGAATTCGGATTTAGCTAAAGTAGCGTCAAATGGGGCAGATAATATCGTCTTTACTTTACGCAGTAATTTAGGACAACAAGCACAACCGCTAGCAAAAGTGGCATCAGGTGGTGAATTGTCTCGTATTTCATTAGCGATTCAAGTCTTAACATCCGATCAATCGGCGATTCCAACGTTAATCTTTGATGAGGTTGATGTTGGGATTAGTGGGAAAACCGCGAGCGTAGTGGGTAAATTATTGCGCCAATTAGGTAATAAATGCCAAGTGCTTTGTGTGACCCATTTACCACAAGTGGCATGCCATGGACATCATCAATTCAATGTTGAGAAATTTACCGTGGATGATAAAACAGAAACCAAAATGACCGCACTTTCTCAAGAAGAGCGCGTTCCTGCTCTTGCAAGATTACTCGGTGGCAGTGAAATTACGGATCTTGCTTTAGCAAATGCACAAGAGATGTTGGATTTAGTTAAGTAGGTGAATGACATCTTGCTGTTTGTTTAGAGCATAAATGATCTGAATTTCATCAGAAATCTGATCTTCTTATCGCATTTCAAAAAATACTTGATGGAAGTGCTTGCTTATTAGCCAAAAATACGTATTATAGCCGTCTATACGTCAATACATCCAAAAAAAAGAAGAGAACTTATGTCTAGCTATTTATTTACTTCTGAATCTGTTTCAGAAGGACATCCAGATAAGATTGCCGATCAAATTTCTGATGCGGTACTTGATGAAATTTTAAAACAAGATCCTAAAGCTCGTGTGGCTTGCGAAACCTATGTCAAAACAGGGATGGCGTTAGTGGGTGGTGAAATTACTACATCAGCATGGGTTGATATTGAAAACCTTACTCGTCAAGTGATTTGTGATATTGGTTATAAACATTCTGAAATGGGGTTTGATGGCAATTCTTGTGCCGTGTTAAATGCGATTGGCAAACAGTCATCGGATATTAATCAAGGTGTGGACCGTGAGAATCCATTAGATCAAGGTGCGGGTGACCAAGGGATCATGTTTGGTTATGCAACAAATGAAACCGAAGTCTTGATGCCAGCAGCGATTACTTATGCGCATCGTTTAATGGAAAAACAAGCGGAAGTACGTAAAAGCGGAAAACTAGCCTGGTTACGCCCTGATGCGAAAAGCCAAGTCACTTTAAAATACGAAGATAACAAAATCGTGGGTGTAGATGCGGTAGTACTTTCTACACAACATAGTGAAGAAGTGTCACAAAAAGAAATTTACGAAGGCGTGATGGAAGAAATCATCAAGCCAATTTTGCCAAGTGAATGGTTATCTCAACAAACAAAATATTTCATTAACCCAACTGGTCGTTTTGTGATTGGTGGTCCAATGGGCGACTGTGGTTTAACGGGTCGTAAAATCATTGTCGATACCTACGGCGGTGCAGCTCGTCATGGTGGAGGTGCATTTTCTGGTAAAGATCCATCAAAAGTAGACCGTTCAGCTGCTTATGCCGCACGTTATGTGGCTAAAAATATTGTTGCAGCAGGTCTTGCAGATCGTTGTGAAATTCAACTTTCTTATGCAATTGGCGTGGCTGAGCCAACTTCTATCATGGTAGAAACTTTCGGTACAGGAAAAGTATCCAACGAAGTATTGGTTAAGTTAGTGCGTGAATTCTTCGATTTACGTCCTTATGGTTTAATTAAAATGTTAAATTTAATTCAACCAATCTATCGCCAAACTGCCGCGTATGGACACTTCGGCCGTGAACAATTCCCATGGGAAAAAGTGGATCGTGCAGAAGAATTGCGAGCTGCAGCCGGTCTTAAATAAGTAAATAAAATGTGTATGATAAAAACCGCTAAATTAGCGGTTTTTGTTTACTTAACATGATGATGTCATTTCAAACTCAGTTTCGGCATTTAAAAATGCAGGTACAGCGCAAACTTGCAGAAACATTACAACTGGCTGAAAATCACTTTCAACGGAAATTTCCTATTCCGACAATCAGTTATGACTTGCGAGGTGTAAAGGCTGGTGTTGCATACTTGCAGAAAAATGAGATTAAATTTAACCGCACTTTACTACTCGAGAACTCTGATGAATTTATTCGTCAAGTGGTTCCACACGAATTAGCTCACCTTATTGTATATCAAGTATTTGGGCGAGTGAAACCGCATGGACAGGAATGGCAAGCGGTGATGATGCAGTTATTCAATCTTCCGGCTGATACTTGCCATCAATTCGATGTGGAAAGTGTACAGGGTAAAATGTTTGCTTATCAATGCGAATGTCAGACCCATTATTTAACGATTCGTCGGCATAATCGCATTCAACGCGATAAAATTGCCTATTTATGTCGAAAATGTCAGGGAAAATTGGTTTTTCATAGTGAAAATTAATGAGTGCTGTGATATATTCGTAATGTTTTCAATCAAATAACAGGGGTTATCCAATGAAAAAATCATTATTAGCTATCGTTGTCGGTGCATTAGCGGTTGCTTCAACAGCAAACGCAGGTTTATATGCAGAAGGTGATCTAGGTCTTTCAAGAACTAAATTAAGCAATGGTGGTTCAAGCAAAACTAAAGTTGAACCTCGTGTTGCAGTAGGTTACAAATTAGGTAATATGCGTGTAGCAGGTGATTATACTCATCACGGCAACTTCCAAGGCACTAAAGTTCAAGGTTTAGGTGCGACAGTATTCTATGACTTCGATACCAATTCTCAAATTGAACCTTATGTTGGTGCTCGTCTTGCGGCAAACCGTTTCAAATTTGAAGAGCGTGCGGATCAACGCTATAAAAGCTCTTCTGAAACCAAAGTGGGTTATGGCGTAGTTGCGGGTGCTAAATACAAATTAGCAGAAAAAGTGTATGCAAACGGTGGTTTAGAATATAACCGTTTAGGTAGCTTTGACGATACTAAAGTGAATAACTATGGCGCTAAAGTGGGCGTAGGTTACGAATTCTAATTTCCCTTTTGAAAAGTGCGGTTGATTTTCACCGCACTTTTTCTTTTGGATGTGAAAATTTGTATCGGGCTAATCTATTTGTGATTAATTCATGTAGCAGTTAAAATCCTCGTTCTAAATGAATTGAGGATTTTTTGTTTTTAGAGGTGAGAATATGATTATCGTTTATGGCATTAAAAACTGTGATACAGTAAAAAAAGCATTGAAGTGGCTAACTGAACATAATATTCAACATAAATTACATGATTATCGTGTGGATGGATTAGATACTCAATTCTTACAACAAGCAGAAGCCCAATTTGGTTGGGAAAATTTAGTCAATAAACGTAGTACGACTTGGCGTAATCTTGATGAAAATGTGAAAAATACACTCTCGAAATCTACTGCACTTTCCGTATTAGCTGAAAATCCAACGTTAATCAAACGCCCAATAATTTTGCAAGATGGTAAGGCATTGATTGGCTTCAACGAAAAAGAATATATTGCAGCATTTAAGTAGTATTAAAGTAGAGAATTTATTTTTACTTGTTTATCTACTTATTAGAACTACTAATTTTGATTAAAAAAGGAAATATAAAAATGAATAATGAACAACAAAGTGAACAGCAAAAAGCCATACGACGTTTTTTTATTGGGACTTTCTTTATTGGAACTTTTTTTATTGCGTTATTATGTATAGCCTGCACTTATTTATTTGAAATATCCATAGATCCAGTTTCTGAAGGGTTATTTTGGGCTGCTTTTCCTATCTCATTCATACCTGGGGCGATTACAACGCTTGTCTTTTTCATCACTCAAAAAAAAGCAAGTCGCTATTATTTGCTGTATTTATGGGTGGCATTTTTTACGCCATTTTTAATTCCTATTATCGTCGGATTATCTTTACATTTTTTTTATTTAAACTGGTATAGCGTTATTGATCCTATTATAGGAGCTTATGCTTTATTATTCCTTCCTTGCGCTATTTTTGGGATAGTTCAATTGTTGTGGGCAGTAGAATGTTTACCAGAAATACGTAAGTAAATAGTCATCTTTTAACCTTGCCTTTTGCACTTAATAAGAATAAGATTCATTACAGTATTGTTACAATCTCAATCATTGATGTGATAAATGTTTCATAACGGTTGCTTATTTGTTTGAAAGATTTTATGTGGTTGAATTGTGGTTTTTATGACTCAAGTGCCAAAACAAGGGATTGATTATGCATAACAAATCTTATTTTTCCCTCCTTCCTCTTTCATTTTTTATATCTAATGCTTTTGCTGAGGATACGCAGTCTGTAACACTACTAGATCCTATTGTGGTAACAGGTGTTACTCAGACGAACACCAATTCTGTCAAACTTAATCCTAAAACAACGCTTCAACCTTTACCTGCTGGTGATGGTGCAGATTTATTGCAATCTGTGGCAAATATGAGCGTGATTCGTAAAGGTGGGAGTTCTGGCGATCCGTTATTTCGTGGGTTAGGTGGTTCTCGCTTGAACATTCAAGCAGACGACCAATTCATTTATGGTGGATGTAGCAACCGAATGGATCCGCCAACAGCTTATATTTTCCCATCAGCTTATGATGAAGTTGTGGTGACCAAAGGTCCCCAAACTGTAACTGAAGGTTCTGGCTTGGTGGCTGGCGCAGTTCGTTTTGTGCGTAAAGAGCCTGAATTTGATACTCAAAATACCTATTTAAACGGTAGTGTCACACTTGGCGGAAACAAACGTAGAGATGCTTATTTCGATGCGATGGCGGGTGGTAAATATGGTTATTTACGTACGAGTATGTCACACAATGAGGCGGGGAATTATAAAGATGGCGATGGCAATCGAGTTCATTCCTCTTTTGAGCGCCGTAATCAAATGTTACAGCTTGGTTTCACACCGACAGAAAACACCTTATTGACCGGGACTTATGAACGTAGTCGAGGCGAAGCGGCTTATGCGGATCGAATGATGGATGGGAGTAAGTTTGATCGTGATGCCTGGAATGTTAGATTTGTACAACGCAATATTACACCGTGGTTCACTGAACTGGAATTACGTTACGGCCAAAGCAAGATTGATCATGTGATGGATACTTATAGTATGCGTTATTTAAGTATGATGGGAAATCAAGTTAAAAAAGCAATGAATCCAAAACGTGAAACCAATACAGGGCATTTGAAAGCAACCTTTGATTGGCCAGATATTAATTTGCAAACAGGCATTGATTATATGCGTGATAAACACCTTTCACGTATGGAAATGAATGGTGAGGGGTATAGACACAAGCCTTATCAACCACAGCAAAACTTTACTCAATGGGGCGGATTTGTTGAGGGGGCTTGGACGGCAAGTGATAGTCGTAAGTTTATTTCTGGTTATCGTTATGATGAAGTGAAAGCTGAATACGACACTTTAATGGCAAATCACCCAAATAAACATCATACGTATGGTTTGCATTCAGGTTTCTTACGTTGGGAAGAAGAAATCAATGGCATTAAATATTATGCCGGTGTAGGGATTGCAGAGCGAGCGCCAGATTATTGGGAACGCCGTGCAAGCCAAGTTTTAGATAAAGAGCAAAACCGTCAAATTGATACGGGATTGATGTGGAAGAATGACACTTTTGATTTTTCTGTGTCGCTATTTGGTAGTGATGTCCACGATTTCATTATGTTAGAACGAGTAGGTAAAGATGTCTCGGCTCGTAATATCAAGGCAACTCGATTAGGGGGCGAAATTGAAGGTAAATGGAAATTTGCACGTCACTGGGAAATCGGTAGTAGTCTGGCTTATACCTATGGTAAAAATCGCACGGACGACCGTCCACTTGCTCAAACACCGCCATTAGAATGGAAAAACTCATTAACTTGGGATAATGAAACCTTGAGCGCGGGAGTATTATGGCGAGTGGTTTCGGCACAAAAACGCTATGCAGCGGGACAAGGCAACATTATTGGGCAGGACATCGGTGCTTCAGCAGGCTTTGGAACCTTATCCTTTAATACAGGGTGGAAAATTAATAAATATGCCACTTTGCAGGGTGGAATTGATAACTTATTTAATAAATCCTATGCAGAATTTGTAAGTAAAGGCGCAGATCCTTCAGCGGGGCTTCAAACTGTTAGAGTGAACGAGCCAGGACGTCAATATTGGTTACGTTTACAAGTTCAATTCTAGGATTTTTTATAAACTAATAAAAACGGATAACGAGGTTGTCCGTTTTTTATTTGAACAGATTTAAATTGAAGGAAAATTTTGTTAAATTAGACCGCACTTTTAGTCGTCACTGAATATTATGAAACAAAAAACTATTGAGCTTGCACAAGCATTAATTCGTCGCCCCTCTATTAGCCCAAATGATGAGGGCTGTCAGCAACTAATTGCGGAGCGTTTAGAAAAACTCGGCTTTCAAATTGAATGGATGCCTTTCAACGATACGTTAAATTTATGGGCGAAGCATGGTAGTGGCGAGCCCGTTATCGCTTTTGCAGGGCATACCGATGTGGTGCCAACGGGCGATGAAACGCAATGGACTTATCCTCCGTTTTCTGCCGAAATTGTAGATGATGTGCTTTATGGCCGTGGTGCGGCAGATATGAAAGGCTCATTAGCAGCAATGATTGTGGCGGCAGAAGAATATGTGAAAGCCAATCCGAATCATAAGGGAACGATTGCTTTGTTGATTACTTCTGACGAAGAGGCAGCCGCGAAAGATGGCACCATACGTGTTGTCGAAACCTTAATGGCGCGCGGTGAGAAAATCACTTATTGCATGATAGGCGAGCCGTCTAGTTCAAAAACATTAGGCGATGTAGTCAAAAATGGTCGTCGGGGTTCGATTACAGGTAACCTCTATATTCAAGGTATTCAAGGTCATGTGGCTTATCCCCATTTAGCGGAAAACCCAATTCATAAAGCTGCGCCTTTCTTGCAGGAATTAACCACCTATCAATGGGATAATGGCAACGAATTTTTCCCGCCGACCAGTTTGCAAATTGCAAATATTCATGCAGGCACTGGGAGTAATAATGTCATCCCTGGTGAGCTTTATGTGCAATTCAATTTACGTTATTGTACGGAAGTCACTGACGAAAGCATTAAGCAGAAAGTGGCAGAAATGCTTGAAAAACATGACTTGAAATACCGTATTGATTGGAATTTATCGGGTAAACCATTTTTAACGAAACCGGGTAAATTATTAGATGCATTAACGACGGCAATTGAGCAAGTAACCGGTATTACACCACAAGCAGAAACAGGTGGCGGTACCTCTGATGGACGTTTTATTGCATTAATGGGCGCTGAAGTTGTGGAATTTGGGCCGCTTAATGCAACGATTCATAAAGTGAATGAATGTGTAAACGTTGATGATCTTGCTAAGTGCGGTCAGATTTATCATCAAATGTTAGTGAATTTATTGGATAAGTAAGATGAAATTAACGCCAGAAATGTTAACCGGCAAATCTCGTGAACATTTGATCAATTTGCCTACACCTCATTCTCCAAATCATTTTTTGCAAGCTGAGGCAATGAAAGCGTTTCAAGGATTGCAACAAAGTGCGGTCAAAAATGGCTTTAATTTGCAACCCGCGAGTAGCTTTCGTGATTTTGAACGTCAACAACTCATTTGGAACGGTAAATTTAACGGTGAACGCAAGGTTCATGATGATGCGGGAAATCCATTAGATTTAGCGTCGTTAGATGATTGGCAAAAAGCACAAGCCATTTTACGTTGGTCAGCGCTTCCAGGTGGCAGTCGTCATCATTGGGGTACAGAAGTCGATATTTTTGATCCTGATCTTTTGCCTCAAGGTCAATCTTTACAACTTGAACCTTGGGAATATGAAAAGGGGGGCTATTTCTTTGAACTTAGTGAATTTCTCACTGAAAATCTACCGCACTTTGATTTTGCTTTGCCATTTATCAGCCAACCAGAAGGTAAAAAAATCGGCCGAGAGCCTTGGCATATTAGCTATTTACCGTTGGCAGAGCTGGCTTCACGATTATTTACGCCAGATGTGCTATTACAAGTTTGGCAGCATGAAACCGTGGCTGGAAAAGAAACGTTAATTACACACTTGCCTGAGATTTTTGAGCAATATGTGGTTTAACAAAAAACGCAGCGAGTCGCTGCGTTTTTTTATGGTTTGATTAATTCTTTTTATTCTTTTCCAAGGATTTATGCTGAATTTTTACATCCTTACCTTTTGCTTGGAAATATTCTCCAATTTGTTGAGCGATGTAAACAGAACGATGTTTACCTCCAGTACAACCAATGGCAATGGTGAGATAGCTTCGGTTATTTTGCTCTAACATCGGTAACCACGTTTCAATGTAATTACGCGTTTGGTAGATAAAATTATTCACTTCATCATGCGCAAGTAAAAATTGCGCAACAGGCTCATCAAGCCCCGTCATTGGGCGCAGTTCTGGATTCCAGTGTGGGTTAGGCAGAAAACGCACATCGAAGACATAATCGGCGTCAAGCGGAATGCCATATTTAAAGCCAAATGACTCAACCACGATCTTAAGTTCTTTATCAGTATTACCGCGTAAAACTTCTCTTAAACGTTCAGATAACGCATGAGTGGAAAGTGGCGCAGTATCAATAATAAAATTAGCATGTTGAATTAAAGGCTCAAGTTGCTGATATTCTAAATCAATCGCTGATTCAAGCGGGAGATCTTGTGCTGAAAGTGGATGAAGACGACGTGAATCGCTGTAACGACGAATAAGTGTACTACGATCGCTGTCCAGAAAGATGATTTTGACGGAATAAGTAGCTTGAATATCTGTCAGGATTTTGTCTAAGTCAGCACTTGAATGAGGAAGATTTCGAATATCGAGGCTGATGGCGACAGCCGTTTGAGTTTTGGCGAGAATATTGGTGAGTTGAGGAAGTAAATCGAGAGGAAGATTATCCACGCAATAATAGCCCATATCTTCCAAGGCTCGTAATGCGACAGATTTCCCGGCTCCGGAGCGACCGCTGATAATAATAATTTCCATCTGCGTGATTCCTTATGGTTGGTAGGTTAGGTTATACCTCTTGAGGTTCAATATTATCTAAATTTGTGTCGTCTTCAGATTCCTCTGAATGATCGGCACATTCAAAAATTTGCCAAATTTCATCCGCACTTTGTGCTGAACGAAGTTGTTTAATTAAGTTTTTATCAGTTAATTTTTCATTGAGTTCTGCCAGAACAGGAATATATTCCTGGCAGTGATTTTCGGGTACGAGCACAGCAAAAACGATATCTACCGGTTTATTATCGGCGGCATCATATTCGACAGGCATTTCTAATTGCATAAATACCGTTAGGATCTTATCTGACACAGTAGCAGGTAATTTGGCTTTAGGCATAGCGACACCATTGCCTAATCCTGAATTACCTAATTTTTCTCGTTCAAATAAACATTCAAAACAAGCCTGTTCACCATTTTCGCAGTGAAGTTTTTCCACAACGAAAGCGGCAATAGATTCAAATAATCGTTTCTTGCTAGAAAAAGCAACCCCCTGACGAATATCATCAGGGGAGAGCAATGTCGTAAATTTCATAGGTTATAGTTTAAATTGTTCGCCTAAATAGACACGTTTAACGTGCTCATCATTCATGACTTCTTCCGGTGTGCCGGTCGCGATAATTTTCCCTTCACCAACAATGTAAGCTCGTTCACAAACATCAAGGGTTTCGCGTACGTTATGGTCGGTAATTAACACGCCTAAGCCACGATTACGGAGATCTGTGATAATTTTCTTAATATCCGTCACCGAAATAGGGTCAACACCGGCAAAAGGTTCATCTAGTAAAATGAATTTAGGATTTGCTGCTAAGGCGCGTGCAATTTCCACACGACGACGTTCACCACCAGAAAGCGATTGTCCCAGGCTATCACGAATATGGCCAATATTGAACTCATCAATTAACTCATCCGCTCTCTCTCTGCGTTGTTCTGCAGTGAGATCTTTGCGAATTTCTAATACCGCCATAAGATTTTCATATACCGTTAAACGACGGAAAATAGAGGCTTCTTGTGGTAAATAGCCAATTCCTCGACTAGCACGTTCATGCATAGGTAATACGCTAATATCATCGCCATCAATGGTGATTTTTCCCTGATCATGACGCACTAAACCGACGACCATGTAGAAAGTAGTGGTTTTACCTGCACCATTTGGACCAAGTAGGCCAACAATTTCATTGGAGTTTACGGTTAAACTCACATCAGAAACCACTTTTCGGCTCTTATAGCTTTTTGCGAGAAATTCAGCTTGTAATACAGACATCGGTTATTTTTTACCTTTTTGTTGTAATTGGGTCGGAATTAAGACGGTTTGCACACGTGATTTTCCATTACCATTGGCTTTTAACTGTTGTTTTTTCACATCATAAGTGATGAGTTCACCGTTAATTTTGCTATCTAATTGTTTTAATTCAGCCTTACCGGTTAATGTTAAGAATTCTGTGCCTAAATCATAGTGAACTTTATTGGCTTTACCATCAACAGGCTTACCATCATCAAGTTGTTGGTGGAAAGTAACAGGGCTACCAAAGGCTTCAACAGTTTCTTTTTTACCTGAATTTTCTGGTGGACGAGTAATAACCACTTTATTGGCTTTAATCAAAATGGAACCTTGTGTAATCACAACGTTATCTGTAAAGGTTACCACGCTGTTTTCCATATCTAAAGATTGATTATCTGAGACAATATTAATCGGTTTATTAGTATCGTCTTTTAACGCAAAAGCAGATAAAGAAGTCATCATTAACGCCGTTAAAAGCAGAATTTTATTGTTTGTTGATTTCATAATATGTTTTTACCTGTTCCTTTAGAGTTGCAACTTGCTGACGTAAATTTCCGACGAGCTTCAATCCACTTGAGTTAAAGTTTAATCCGTTAATTTTTACTTGTGTATCGGAAGTAATGTCTTGTGTTTTTAAATTAATCACTGCCGCTTCAGTCTCAACACGTTGCAGGCGAGATAAAGGATCAAGACTCTCGGCAACCACGCCGCCTTCAAGATAGAGTATTTGATCTTTTGTTAATTTTGCCTTTTTCGCGCTAAGCTTCCAATTTTGTTTTTCTAATTGAATTTTATCGGTTTTTGCTTCTTTGTCTTTATTGTCCAAAGAAACATCAAAAAGATAGACTAACGGTGAAATAAAATCCGTATGACCGTCTTGCGTGTAATATTCCACTTTGTCGGAAATCGCGAGATATTGCTTTTTGCCTTCAGGCGAGAATACGGTGGTTTCCATTTTATTGCCGACGTATTCTGGGCTATCAGGTTTTTTAATGAGGCTTTGTAAATCGCTATGATCTTGATTAAGCGAATAATACCAGCCTAATAAAGCCAGGGCGATGACACCTAAAATAATATTCCAACGAATATTCATAAATAACGTTCTTTCCTTCTTAAAAGGGTAACTAATCATAGCACTTTTTTGACACAAAGTGCGGTCAAAAATAGCTGTATTTTAGTCTTCTAAAATGAGAGTTTTTAAGATCTGATAAATCTCGCGATAAGCTTTTGACGGCTTATTTTGTTCCTTTTCTTTTTGTGCTGCACGAATCAAATTACGTAATTGTTGGCGATCTGCAGAAGGATGCTCATTTAACAAATCAGTCAGTGCTGCATCACCTTTCACAACCAACTCATCACGTAAGATTTCCAATTTATGCAACATCGCTTGCTGCTGATTATGTTTGTTTTCAATTTTTTCTAACGCTTCACGAATAGGCTCAGCATCAATTGAGCGTAAGAGCTTTCCAATATATTGTAATTGGCGACGACGCGCTTCTTTTTGCAGGCGTTGCGCTAATTCAATGGCATCTTTCAAGCTATCGTCTAGTGGAACCTTAGTCAGATTTGCTTTGGTTAAGTTCACCAATTTCTCGCCGAGCTGTTTTAAATCCTCAGCGTCGCGTTTGATTTCACTTTTACTTACCCAAATAATCTCTTCTTGGTCTTCATCTTCCCAATCAAAGGCTTCTTTTTTCTTACGTTTTGCCATTCTATTACCTTATGAAAAATTTGGTGCATTTTAGCATAAACTTTCAAAATAAGATAAAATGGCGCAAATTTTTAATAGGATTATCATCATGAAAACAGCAGAAAATTTAACCGCACTTTTAAAATCTCAAGAGCAAACATTGCGTGATGCAGTCAGTTTTGCGATTGAAACTGCACAGAAAGCGGGGGCAACCGCTGAAGTCGGTGTGACAAAAGTGAGTGGTTTATCGGTTTCAACCCGTCTGCAAGAGATTGAAAATGTTGAATTTACTAACGATGGGGCATTAGGCATTTCTGTTTATTTAGGCCAACAAAAAGGCAATGCGTCTACCTCAGACTTAAGCGAAGAAGCCATTAAAAATACCGTTGAAGCAGCACTTGCTATTGCAAAATATACCTCGCCAGATGATTGCACAGGGCTAGCGGATAAAGAACTAATGGCTTTTGAAGCACCTGACTTAGCGCTTTATCATGGTGCAAGTGTTGATGTCGAACAGGCTACGAAATTAGCTTTAGAAGCTGAAAAAGCGGCTTTGGAATACGATGATAAAATTGTGAATAGTAACGGTGCTAGTTTTAATTCGCATACCGGTGTGCGTGTTTATGGTAATTCTCATGGCATGTTACAAAGTTACTTATCTAGCCGCTATTCTTTATCTTGTTCAGTGATTGGTGGAGAACTAGATCAACTTGAAAATGACTACGAATATACAGTTTCACGTGAGTTTGATGCTCTTTCTTCAGCGGATTGGGTAGGACAGAATTGTGCAAAAAAAGTGATTGCGCGTTTAAATCCACAAAAATTAACGACACGTGAAGTGCCGGTGATTTTCTTAAATGATGTGGCAACAGGATTAATTTCTCATTTAACGGGGGCAATTAGTGGCGGCAGCTTATATCGTAAATCCAGTTTCTTGCTCGATCATCTTGGAAAACAAGTGTTGCCAGATTGGTTCCAAAT
The DNA here is from genome assembly GCA_001914055.1 of Parahaemophilus parainfluenzae. Taxonomy (GTDB): domain Bacteria; phylum Pseudomonadota; class Gammaproteobacteria; order Enterobacterales; family Pasteurellaceae; genus Haemophilus_D; species Haemophilus_D parainfluenzae_V. The sequence goes on from MKXX01000009.1 coordinate 372,283, forward strand.
TAGTGAGCGTCCGCATTTGTTAAAACGTTTAGCCTCCACGCCTTTTGATAGCGAAGGGGTGCGAACACAGGATCTTGAAATTATTCAAGATGGCGTATTGCAAACCTATTTGCTCACCAGTTACAGTGGTAGAAAAATGGGCATGCAAAGTACTGGTCATGCAGGCGGTATTCACAACTGGCTTGTGAAACCAAATTTAACGGGCGGATTGACCGCACTTTTACGCCAAATGGGCACCGGTTTATTGGTGACAGATGTCATGGGGCAAGGCGTAAATATTGTGACGGGGGATTATTCTCGTGGTGCAGCGGGTTTCTGGGTAGAGAATGGTGAAATCCAATATCCAGTTGCCGAAATTACCATTGCTGGTCAATTGCAGGATATGTTAAAAAATATTGTGGCAGTAGCAGATGATATTGAGCATCGTTCCAATATTCAAACAGGTTCAATCTTGTTAGATAAGATGAAAATTTCAGGAAATTAATAAATTTATTAAAAATGATAATAATTCTTATTGACATGCAATTTCTTTCTGCTACTATACGCACATCTGTTTAGCAGCGATTGCAGATTGCTTCAACAGGTAGAGTAGAAAGTAAATTCGTTAGGGTTAAAAAGGCTGAAGGTTTAAACTTCAGCCTTTTTTATTGTAGAATACGCAAACGATTAAATTAAAAGGAAAGACCATGAAAAAACACCACGTCGATATTTTAATTTCAGAAGCGGATGTTCATAGCCGCATTACTGAACTTGGCGCAGAAATTACGCATTTTTATCAACAACAAGCCATTGATAAACTGATTGTTGTTGGGCTTTTACGTGGTTCATTTATGTTCATGGCCGATCTCGTGCGTGAATTAAAATTACCGGTAGAAGTGGAGTTTATGACCACATCAAGTTATGGCGCAGGGATGACAAGTAATCACGATGTTAAAATTTCGAAAGATCTCGAGGGCGATATTCGCAATGAACACGTGCTAATTGTTGAGGATATTATTGATACGGGTTACACCCTTGAAAAAGTGCGCAGCATTTTAAATTTACGCGATCCTGCGAGCTTGGCGATTTGTACCTTGTTAGATAAACCTTCTCGCCGAGAAGTGGAAGTACCGGTTGAATGGATTGGTTTTTCTATTCCGGATGAATTTGTTGTCGGCTATGGTATTGATTACGCTCAACGTTATCGTAATCTAGGCTATATTGGCAAAGTGGTTATAGACGAATAATTTATTTTTCAATAAAAAGAGCGGTCAAAATTCACAGTGATTTTTGACCGCTCTTTGTTTGTTAAGATTAGCGTTTCGCTTTTTTGATAAACTTCATTAAACGTTTACGTTTACGTAATTGGTTTGGTGTGAGTTTATTTTTTCTACCCGCGAATGGGTTTGAACCTTCTTGGAATAGCAAGCGAATTGGCGAACCAATAATTTTCAAACTCTTACGATAATAATTAGATAAATAACGTTTGTACGAATCCGGTAATTTATCCATTTGGTTACCATGCACCACGATAATTGGTGGGTTATAACCACCTGGGTGAGCATATTTTAATTTAATACGACGACCGCCAATCATTGGTGGTTGATGCTCATCCGTTGCCATTTGTAAAATACGGGTGAGAAGGGAGGTCGTCATTTTTTGCGTCGCACAAGCATAAGCTTCTTTAATCGAATCAAAAAGATTCCCCACGCCACTGCCGTGTAAAGCAGAAATAAAATGCACACGGGCAAAGTCGATGAAATCAAGACGGCGATCTAATTCGGATTTGACGCGATCTTTCACATCTTGATCTAAGCCATCCCATTTATTTACGACGATCACGAGCGAGCGTCCTGCATTTAAGATAAAGCCAAGTAGAGAGAGATCTTGATCTGAAATGTTTTCACGCGCATCAATTGTGAGTAACACCACGTTTGCATCTTGAATCGCTTGTAATGTTTTGATGACAGAGAATTTCTCAACGGCTAAATGCACTTTACCACGTTTACGCACACCTGCTGTATCAATCAAGGTGTATTGTTGCCCATCGCGTTCCATTGGAATGTAGATACTGTCGCGTGTTGTGCCTGGCATATCGTAAACCACCACGCGATCTTCACCTAAAATACGATTGGTTAATGTGGATTTACCAACGTTTGGACGGCCTACAATCGCAATTTTAATATTTTTATCTTGTTCTTCTTCAAGTTCTTCGTCTAATGCTTCATCAATTAATGAAGTATCTTCTTCTGAGTCAAAGTCAAATTCGTGATCCCATTCATCTTTTTCTTCTTCATCAGAAGTGCAGTCATTTTCCGCTTCATTTTCTTGTAATTTTTCCGCTAAAGGTGCAAGTACTTGCTCCATTAATTGAGTCACGCCACGGCCTTGTGATGCGGCGATTTGTTCAATTTCACCTAAGCCTAATTGATAAAATTCCGCACAGTGTGAGTCTGCATCAATACCGTCAGTTTTATTTGCTACAACCACGGTTGTTTTATTAGTACGTTGGCGTAAGTAATTGGCAATGCCAATGTCTGCAGCCGTTAAACCTGCGCGCGCATCCACTAAGAAAAGCACGACATCGGCTTCTTCAATCGCTAATAAGGATTGTTCTGCCATTTTTTCTTCAACGCCTTCTTCTGTTCCATCAATACCGCCGGTATCGATCACAATAAAATCATAGCCAGAAATATTGGCATGGCCGTATTTACGATCTCGAGTTAAACCAGGGAAGTCAGCGACAAGCGCATCGCGAGTACGAGTTAAACGATTGAATAGGGTGGATTTACCAACGTTTGGGCGACCCACTAAGGCAACGACAGGAGTTGTCATAAAAATATCTCTGTAAAGTGTAAATTTGGTTAATTATAGCGAATGTTGGCTGGCAGGTAAAATTCGGGCATAAAAAAAGCACCTTCAGGTGCTTCATTATCTCGGCTTAATTGGCGGAATGGACGGGACTCGAACCCGCGACCCCCTGCGTGACAGGCAGGTATTCTAACCAGCTGAACTACCACTCCGTGAGTATATTAAGACAAGTTTTAAATTGGCGGAATGGACGGGACTCGAACCCGCGACCCCCTGCGTGACAGGCAGGTATTCTAACCAGCTGAACTACCACTCCGCTAAGTGCTGGGTATAATAATGATGAACGTTAAAACCGTCAATCTTTTTTTTCTTTTTTATGTTTATCTGATTAATAGATGACCGATTAATGTGAGGTTTCATCACCCGTACGAATCGACCAAAAACATTTCCCATCGCTTTTTTTATTGACCAATTTAAGGAAATCTAAATGGGCTTGGAGTTCATCATCAGTGGGTTGTAACACTTTTAAATTCTGCGAAAAATTGACCGCACTTTGAAGATCTTGCATATTGGCACTAGCTTGGATCATCGAACTATCCGCATGATCTTCATCAAACAGACTGGTTTGCCCCCCCGTCATGGATAAATAAACGTCGGCCAAAATCTCCGCATCCAGTAACGCACCGTGGAGTGTTCGTTTGCTGTTATCAATACCTAAACGATCACACAACGCATCTAAGCTATTACGTTTGCCCGGATACATTTGGCGCGCCATTTGCAACGTATCGGTGACGAGGCAAATGTCGGTCGTTTTGATATCTAACCCAAGTTTACGGAATTCATAGTCCATAAAGCCCACGTCGAAGGGAGCGTTGTGAATCAGTAGTTCGGCACCACGAATATATTCAATAAAGTCTTGCGCAATCGTTTTGAAATCCGGTTTATCCGCCAGCATTTCATCTGTAATACCATGAACTTTAATGGCATCAGGATCAACCAAACGATCCGGTTTAATATAAATATGAAAATTATTGCCCGTATATTTACGGTTGATCATTTCCACCGCGCCAATTTCAATAATGCAATGTCCTTCGTAATGCGCACCAATTTGGTTCATACCGGTGGTTTCAGTATCCAGTACAATTTGGCGATCCGGATTTATCATTGTTCTACCTATTTGTTTCCTTTAAAATACAGTCTATTTTACACAAGCTCGAATTAGTTATGCAAAAACAGATTGAAATTTTTACGGATGGATCTTGCCTCGGCAATCCGGGAGCCGGTGGCATAGGGGTTGTCCTACGCTATAAACAGCACGAAAAACATATTTCAAAAGGGTATTTCAAAACCACTAATAATCGCATGGAATTACGAGCAGTGATTGAGGCCTTAAATAGCTTAAAAGAGCCTTGTCATGTGACGCTTTATAGCGATAGCCAATATATGAAAAATGGCATCACGCAATGGATTTACAATTGGAAGAAAAACAATTGGAAAGCCAGCACGGGCAAAGCGGTAAAAAATCAGGATTTATGGATTGCGTTAGATCAGGCGATTCAAACCCATAACATTGATTGGCAGTGGGTAAAAGGCCATTCAGGCCATCGTGAAAATGAAATTTGTGATGAATTAGCGAAACAAGGCGCAGAAAACCCAACTTTCGAAGATATCGGTTACGAAGGCTAGTCTGCACCTGGTTTTAACGTGCGGTTATTCTTGATAACGAATTAAACCTTCCTGCTGTGTGGTGGCAATTAATGTGCCATCTGCAGCAAAAATTTGTCCTCTTGCTAAACCACGTCCGGCAAAAGCATTGTTACTTTCAATGGCATGTAAGTGCCAATTATTTAAATTGAAAGGACGGTGGAACCAAATGCTGTGATCGATTGTAGCCACTTTCATCCCTTTCTGTAAAAAGCCTTTCCCATGTGGGTGAAGTGCGGTCAAAATACAGTGGAAATCAGAAAAATACGCTAAGAGACATTGTTGTGTCTGCAAATCTAATGGTGTTTCGCCATTGGTTTTAAACCAAACATATTGTTCGGGCGGCAGCTCTCGACCATCAAATGGATTGTTCAAATATCGGCTATGAATCTGAAATGGTCGCTCTTGAGCAAATTTTTCACTCAGGCTTTCAGGCAAAGTTTGTGCCACTTTTAACATGATTTCGTGCTCATCAATACATTGTTCAGGACCAGGCACTTGAGGCATAACGGATTGATGGTCGAAGCCTTCTTCAGGGACTTGAAATGACGCAGTGACGTGGCAAATTACATTTTTATGTTGAATGGCTTTTACGCGTAATGCAGAGAAGTTTCGCCCTTCACGTAAAGTTTCCACATCGTAAATAATCGGGTATTGACTGTCGCCAGGTGCTAAAAAGTAAGCATGGCAGGAATGGAGTACGCGCTCTGGCGGGGCAACTTGCATCGCGGCAGAAAGCGATTGCGCCACGACTTGGCCACCAAACACTTGGCGAAAACCTAAGTCTTCACTTGCACCACGAAAGATAAGATCATCAATTTTTTCTAGTTTTAACAATTTGATGAGTTGATTTAATTTATCTGACATTGTTTTTTCCTTTTATAAATACAAAAAGACCGCATAGTTATGCGGTCTGAAGTGTTTTTATACGTTAAAGCGGAAGTGCATGACATCACCATCTTGGACGATGTAGTCTTTACCTTCTAAGCGCCATTTACCCGCTTCTTTTGCACCATTTTCACCTTTGAATTGGATGAAGTCATCATAAGCAATCACTTCTGCACGGATGAAGCCTTTTTCAAAGTCAGTGTGGATGACAGCCGCTGCTTTAGGGGCGGTTGCACCAACAGAAACCGTCCATGCGCGTACTTCTTTCACCCCCGCAGTGAAGTAGGTTTGAAGATTTAATAAGGCATAACCAGCACGAATTACACGGTTTAAGCCAGGTTCTTCAATGCCAAGATCTTGCAAGAATTCGATTTTTTCATCGTCATCAAGTTCAGCAATTTCTGCTTCAATCGCCGCACATACAGGCACCACAACAGAGCCTTCTTTTTCAGCAAATTCACGTACTTTGTCTAAATATGGGTTGTTTTCAAAACCGTCTTCATTCACGTTCGCAATGTACATGGTTGGTTTTAATGTGAGGAAGTTATAGCTTTTAATTGCTAATAGTTCATCTTTATCTAACTCAACAGAACGAATCATGCCTGCTTCAGAAAGTACAGGAAGGATTTTTTCCATCACAGAGAGTTCAAATTTTGCGTCTTTATCACCACCTTTAGCGCGTTTTTGTAAACGTTGGATTGCACGTTCACAGCTGTCTAAGTCAGCAAGGGCTAATTCGGTATTGATAGTTTCGATATCGCTTAATGGATCGATTTTACCCGCAACGTGCACGATGTCATCATTTTCAAAACAACGAACAACATGACTAATTGCATCAGTTTCACGGATGTTAGCTAGGAATTTATTCCCTAAGCCTTCACCTTTACTTGCACCCGCAACTAAACCAGCGATATCCACAAACTCCATGGTGGTGGGTAATACGCGTTCAGGTTTAACAATTTCCGCTAACGCATCTAAACGCGGATCCGGCATTGGTACCACGCCAGTATTTGGTTCGATTGTACAAAACGGATAGTTTGCCGCTTCGATACCGGCTTTGGTTAATGCATTAAAAAGGGTAGATTTACCGACGTTTGGCAAACCAACGATACCACATTTAAATCCCATGATGTTTTCCTTATTGTAAGCGTAAGTGCGGTTAAAATTTATGGTGTTTTTTCACCGCACTTCTGAGTTAAATTTTAAAACTGTTTAAGCGATTGGTGGCTTTCACCATGCCTTCTTTGAAAAGCAATTCAATGCAATCGGTAGCTTCATCTAAAGCTTTATCGAGTGCTTCTCTTTCTGCAGGCGCAGGTTTGTTAAGCACAAAACCTGAAACTAAATCACGGTGTCCAGGATGGCCAATGCCAATGCGTAAACGATAGAAATTATTGCTGTTACCAAGCTGTGCCACGATATCTTTTAAACCATTGTGACCACCATGTCCGCCACCTTGTTTTAATTTTACGGTACCTGGTGGTAAATCTAATTCATCGTGTAGCACTAAAATTTCTTCTGGTTTGATGCGATAAAAATTAACAAGTGCACCCACTGCTTTTCCACTTAAATTCATAAACGTCGTTGGCACTAAAAAACGGACTTCTTTGCCATTAATTAGTGTTTTTCCTATGTAACCAAAGAATTTATTTTCTGCATTAAGTGAAACATTAAAGCGATGAGCCAAACGCTCAATCAGCCATTCCCCTGCATTGTGGCGGGTTTCCGCATATTTATCGCCAGGGTTTCCCAGCCCCACGATGAGTTTAATTTCAGACATAGTTTTCTACTTGAATAAAAATAGTGGCGTATTGTAGCGAAAAAGGGCTAATTTCTCAATCTATAAGGCTAAGACTAAAACACCTGAGAGAATTAATAGACTTCCTATGACTAATTTCATACTTAAGGGTTCGCCTAACAATACAACACCTAAAATAATGGCAATCACGACACTGAGTTTATCAATGGGCGCAACCCAAGAGGCGGGCGCCATTTGCAACGCACGATAATAACAAAGCCAAGATAGCCCCGTAGCAACACCAGAAAGAATTAAAAAGGTGAATGGTTTTGCGGTAATATGTTGTGGCAGTTGCCATTCGTTACGTGCGCTAATGATACCTGCTGTAACGAGTAAAACCACAATCGTACGGATAAATGTCGCAAGGTTACTGTTAATGCCTTCAACCCCTAATTTGCCTAAAATAGCGGTAAGTCCAGCGAAAAAGGCTGAACCGATAGCAAAAAATACCCAATTCATGATGTGTTCCTATTTTATCGTTAATATTGACCGAACTTTTCCGCTATAATAACGGAAAACTCATCAAGACAGAATAAGATATGAACCAAATTAATATTGAAATCGCCTATGCCTTGCCGGATCGCTATTATTTGAAATCCTTCAAAGTGGATGAAGGCACAATGATCCAAACGGCTATTTTGCAATCAGGTATTTTACAACAGTTTACTGAGATTGATTTGCGCGAGAATAAAGTCGGGATTTATTCCCGCCCTGCAAAATTAACAGATCAATTAAAAGACGGCGATCGTATTGAAATTTACCGTCCATTATTAGCCGATCCTAAAGAGATTCGTCGTAAACGTGCAGCAGAGCAAGCCAAAGCCGCACAAGAAAAAGCTCAACAAGAAAAAGCCCAACAAGAAAAAGCCCAACAAGAAAAACAGGAAAAGGAGTAAAAAAATGACCGCGCTTTCCAACCAATATTGTCTGCCTGATGGCATTACCCCTGAAATTTTCCTGCGTGATTATTGGCAGAAAAAACCATTGATTATTCGTAATGGCTTGCCTGAAATTGTTGGTCAATTTGAGCCTGACGATATCATCGAATTAGCACAAGGTGAAGATGTGACCGCGCGTTTAGTGAAAACCTTTTCAGATGATAATTGGAAAGTGTTTTTTAGTCCGTTATCTGAAGAAGATTTTGCGGATGTACCCGAGAAATGGTCGGTGCTTGTACAAAATCTAGAACAATGGAGTACTGAATTAGGTCAACTTTGGAATAAATTTGGCTTTATCCCACAATGGCAACGCGACGATATTATGGTGTCTTATGCACCTAAAGGCGGTTCCGTTGGTAAGCATTATGACGAATATGATGTGTTCTTGGTGCAAGGCTATGGTCACCGTCGTTGGCAGTTAGGCAAATGGTGTGATTCTTCTACAGAATTTAAACCGAATCAGCCGATCCGTATTTTCGATGATATGGGCGAATTGGTGATTGATGAAGTGATGAACCCAGGTGATATTCTTTATATTCCCGCTCGTATGTCACATTACGGTGTGGCAGAAGATGATTGCTTGACCTTTTCTTTCGGTTTGCGTTACCCGAATTTAGCAGACATTTTCGATAACGTGAATAAAGCGTTTTGTCATCAAGATCCTGAATTGAATTTAAGCGAATTCCAATTACCGTTACGCTTAACGCAATCAGAGCAGCGTACGGGCAAATTGGCTGATGAAAATATTCAGGCAATGAAAAAGCAATTCTTAGCGAAATTGGCAGAGTCTGAAGCCTTTGATGCCTTGTTCAAACAAGCAGTAGCCAGTACAGTGAGCTCACGTCGTTATGAAATGTTGGTGTCCGATGAGATGTCCGATCCTGACGAAGTGCGGTCAATTTTGGAAGAGGAACAAGGTGTATTAATGCAGGACAATAACTGCAAATTGCTTTACACCGAAAATCCGCTCCGAATTTATGCTAATGGCGAATGGTTGGATGAAGTGAATGTCATTGAAGCGGAAGTGTTGAAACGTCTTTCCGATGGCGAAGCGCTAGATTGGGCATTCTTAAACAACTTAGTGAATGATACAGAAGATCCTGAAAGTACAATGGAATTATTGCTTGATTCGATTTGTAACTGGCTGGATGATGGTTGGGTGTTGATTGAATAATGTCTGAAAACATTTATTCCGTTTCCCAGCTTAACAGCGCCGCCCGCCAAATGTTGGAAGGGAATTTTTCGCAGATTTGGCTTACAGGGGAGATTTCTAATTTCACTCAACCTGTGTCAGGGCATTGGTATTTAACGCTGAAAGATGAAAATGCCCAAGTTCGCGGTGCGATGTTCCGCATGAAAAATTTGCGGGTGGGGTTTCGTCCGCAAAATGGTATGCAGGTCTTGGTGCGGGCAAATGTCAGTTTATATGAACCTCGCGGTGATTATCAGCTGATTATTGAATCCATGCACCCTGCTGGTGAGGGATTATTGCAACAGCAATTTGAAGCGCTAAAAATGAAATTGGCGGCTGAAGGATTGTTTGCACAAAACTTGAAGAAAAGCTTGCCAGACTTTGCCAAAGCGGTGGGGATTATTACGTCTTCGACTGGCGCAGCTTTACAAGATATTCTGCATATTTTGGCTCGCCGAGATCCCAGTTTAAAAGTGGTGATTTATCCAACGGCAGTGCAAGGCAAAGAAGCAACGGCTGAAATCATCCAAATGATTGAGCTCGCTAATGCGCGTCAAGAAGTGGATGTATTGATTGTCGGCCGTGGTGGTGGTTCTTTAGAAGATCTTTGGTGCTTTAATGAAGAAGAAGTAGCACGTGCGATTTTCCGTTCTAATTTACCCATTATCAGCGCGGTAGGTCACGAAACCGATGTCACAATAGCCGATTTTGTGGCTGATTTACGTGCGCCGACACCTTCTGCAGCGGCGGAGTTAGTAAGTCGCAATCAGCAGGAATTACTTCAACAGTTAGCCTATAAACAACAGCATTTAGAGATGGCGTTAGATCGTATTTTTAGTCAGCAACAACAGCGTTTGCAACAGTTACGTTTGCGCCTACAAAATCAACATCCACAAAATCAATTATTGATGCAAAAAGCCAAAACGGCGCAATTACATCATCGTCTCTTGTTAGCGATGCAGCGTCAAATGGATAAAACGCAGCAAAAATTGACCGCACTTTTAGCGCGCTTAAAACAAAATCCGTTGCCTTATCGATTGCAAAAACAATCCCAATATTTAGCTCAGTTACAAGTGCGGTTAAATTTAGGGGCGAATCGTCAAGTCACGGAGCGTCAAAATAAATTGGCGACGTTGTGTGGCAAGTTGGATGGATTAAGCCCATTAAAAGTATTAGCACGAGGATATTCCATCGCGGAAGATGCCAAAGGACATGCCATTGTGAGTGTGAAACAAGTCAAAATAGGCGATACGATTAAAACGAAGGTGGCAGATGGGGAAATAACCAGCTGCGTTTGTTAATTCAAATAGATTCTTAATGTAAACCTATGATGAATAAGAAATCATCATAGGTTTTCTTTTTTTGTGACCGGCTTCAAAGTTTCGACAAAAACACGGGCGGTTTGGTTTTTTTTATTTTTCTATGAGAGTATTATGCGACCTCAGTATTGGGAGATTTACGATGTCAGAAATTCAACAGTTTAGTCAGCATGATATTGAAGTTCTTAATGAAGAAACTGTTTATAAAGGTTTTTTTACACTTAAGAAAGTACAGTTCAAACACAAGCTTTTTGCCGGTGGCGAAAGTGGTGTCGTAACACGAGAGTTGTTGGTAAAAGGTGCCGCCTCTGCCGTGATTGCTTACGATCCGAAAGAAGATTCGGTGGTTTTAGTGGAACAAGTACGTATTGGTGCATATCAACCTGGTTCTGCTCGTTCTCCGTGGTTATTAGAATTGATCGCCGGCATGGTCGAAGAGGGTGAACAACCTGAAGAAGTGGCTTTGCGTGAAAGTGAAGAGGAAGCAGGCGTATCCGTTCAAGATCTCACACATTGTTTAAGCGTGTGGGATAGCCCGGGCGGTGTCGTCGAACGTATTCATCTGTTTGTCGGTCGAGTAGATAGCTCACAAGCCAAGGGTATTCATGGTTTAGCTGAAGAAAATGAAGACATCCGTGTTCATGTGGTGAAACGTGAACAAGCCTACCAATGGATGTGCGAAGGTAAAATTGATAATGGCATTGCAGTAATGGGTTTGCAATGGCTTCAATTAAATTACGCCCAATTGCGGCAGCGCTGGCAATAGGAGTCCCATGAGCAATACATTTGAATGCGAACCCGCGATTGAGATCGTCAAATTATTACAAATTACCGATCCTCATTTGTTCAAGGATACAAGCAAAGAGTTATTAGGTATCAACACGCACGAAAGCTTTTCTCAGGTGTTAAAAGAAATTCAGGCAGAGTCTTTTAATTATGATGTTGTGCTTGCGACAGGTGATTTGGTACAAGATAGTAGCGACGAAGGCTATCTACGATTTGTTGAAATGGTTAAACCGTTAAATAAGTCAGTATTTTGGCTTCCGGGTAACCATGATTTTCAACCAAAAATGGTCGAGCATTTAAGCCAATCGCCGATTAATGCGTCAAAACATTTACTTCTAGGCAAACATTGGCAAGTGATTTTGTTAGATAGCCAAGTATCCGGTGTGCCTCATGGTGAATTGAGCGCTTATCAGTTAGATTGGTTAAAAATAAAATTAGCTGAAAATCCAGCTCGTCATAGCTTAGTCGTCTTACATCACCATCTATTACCAACGAATTCAGCATGGCTTGATCAGCATAACTTACGTAATGCTCATGAATTTTCAGAGGTTCTGGCTCAATTCAATAATGTAAAAGGGATTTTATACGGTCATATTCATCAAGAAGTCGATGGCTATTGGCAAGGTTATCAAACCATGGCAACACCAGCGACTTGTATTCAATTTAAGCCGGACAGCAACCATTTTGCTTTAGATACCTTACAACCAGGTTGGCGTGAAATTGAGCTACATCCAGATGGACGAATTGAAACGAGAGTGAAACGAATTAAACAAAAAACATTCCTGCCAAATATGGAGGAAGAAGGATACTAAACAAAGTGCGGTTAAAATTCAGGTAATTTTAACCGCACTTTTTCTATACCTAAATGGGTAAAAGTCCATTTTACACTAGCCAGAATTCCCACAAATCTGTACAATAGCCGACCGATTTTATCTTTTAACTAATCTTTATTTTTAAGCAAAATGACGCAAAAATTACATATTAAAACATGGGGCTGTCAGATGAATGAATACGATTCATCAAAAATGGCCGATCTTCTCCTAAATACTCATGGTTTAGAATTAACTGATATTCCAGAAGAAGCCGATGTGTTACTTCTTAACACCTGTTCTATCCGTGAAAAAGCACAAGAAAAAGTGTTCCACCAATTAGGGCGTTGGAAAGAATTAAAAAAACAAAATCCAAACTTAGTGATTGGTGTGGGCGGTTGTGTAGCATCACAAGAAGGTGAGCATATTCGTCATCGTGCACCTTATGTGGATATCGTATTTGGTCCGCAAACTTTACATCGTTTGCCAGAAATGATTAACCAAATCCGTGGCGGTAAAAGTTCGGTGGTGGATGTGAGTTTCCCTGAAATTGAGAAATTTGACCGTTTGCCAGAACCTCGCGCAGAAGGTCCAACTGCGTTTGTGTCTATTATGGAAGGCTGTAATAAATATTGTACTTACTGCGTGGTGCCTTATACCCGTGGTGAAGAAGTCAGCCGTCCTGTTGATGATGTATTATTTGAAATTGCGCAATTGGCCGATCAAGGTGTGCGTGAAATCAATTTATTAGGCCAAAACGTAAACGCATATCGTGGCCCGACATTTGATGGTGGTATCTGTACATTTGCGGAATTATTGCGTTTAGTAGCATCTATTGACGGTATCGACCGTTTACGTTTTACCACCAGTCACCCAATCGAATTTACTGACGATATTATTGACGTGTATCGCGACACGCCTGAGTTGGTGGACTTCGTACACTTACCGGTACAAGCTGGTTCAGACCGTATTTTAACTATGATGAAACGTGGTCATACCGCGTTAGAATATAAATCGATCATTCGTAAATTACGTGCAGTGCGTCCAAATATTCAAATCAGCTCCGATTTCATTGTGGGCTTCCCAGGTGAAACCAAGGAAGAGTTTGAACAAACGATGAACCTGATCGCGCAAGTGAATTTTGATATGAGCTTCAGCTTTATCTATTCCGCACGTCCAGGCACACCTGCAGCAGATATGCCAGATGATGTTACTGAAGAAGAGAAGAAACAACGTCTCTATCTTTTACAAGAGCGTATCAACCAACAAGCGGCACAATATAGCCGTCGTATGCTTGGCACAGAGCAACGTGTCTTGGTAGAAGGGCCATCTAAGAAAGATATTATGGAATTAACAGGACGTACGGAAAACAACCGTATTGTGAATTTCCAAGGCTCGCCAGATATGATCGGTAAGTTTGTCGATATCAAGATTACCGATGTTTATACTAACTCTCTACGTGGCGATGTGGTACGTACTGAAGATCAAATGGGATTACGTATTGCGCAATCACCACAAGAGGTGATGAACCGTACTCGTAAAGAAGATGAATTAGGCGTAGGTCGTTATCACGGCTAATATTTAAGAATATAGTTAAGTAACCGTACGAAAGTGCGGTTATTTTTTTATGTATTTTCAGAAAAAGAGAGTAGGAAAGTCTTTACCCTAAATTTTAGGCATAAAAAAACACCCGTTAAGGTGCTGATTTAAAGTGGTGGGTCGTGAAGGATTCGAACCTTCGACCAACGGATTAAAAGTCCGCTGCTCTACCGACTGAGCTAACGACCCACTGGTATCATTTTGAAATGGTGCCCGAAGCCAGACTTGAACTGGCACGCCTCGAAAGGCGAGGGATTTTAAATCCCTTGTGTCTACCGATTCCACCACTCGGGCAAATTGGAGCGGGAAACGAGGCTCGAACTCGCGACCCCGACCTTGGCAAGGTCGTGCTCTACCAACTGAGCTATTCCCGCGTTTGCTTGTTGCCAAACAACGGGGCGTATTTTACGGATTTATCTTATTGTGTCAAATAAAATTCGTAAAAAATTTTTTTGATTGGTTAAAAATAATTCAAAAATAAAAGGTGCGATTAAAATAACCGCACCTTTTATTTAAAATTTAGCCAATTCTATAATTCAATGTTATCTAACAAGCTGCCTTTTGCTGCTTTCAAATATTGGAGCATTGACCACACGGTTAAGATTGCCGCTAAATAGAGTAGTACAATTGCTAGTGTTTCCATATAAACGTTATATCGCCAGAGTAATCCACCTAAAGCCAGCATTTGAGAGGTCGTCTTCACTTTTCCCATCCATGAAACGGCCACTTTATTACGTTCACCCAATTCAGCCATCCATTCACGTAAAGCTGAGATAATGATTTCACGTGAAATCATAATAATGGCGGGGATAGTAATCCAGAAAGAATGTTGATATTCCACGATTAACACAAGGGCAGTAATCACCATCACTTTATCAGCTACAGGATCAAGAAACGCACCGAAGCGAGTTGTTTGTTTTAATTTTCGAGCAAGATAGCCATCAAACCAGTCGGTGACACCCGCGATAAAGAAAATAAGAGTGGTAATAAAAGGCGCAGAGAGGATAGGCAAATAAAACGCCAAGACGAAGAATGGAATTAAAATCACTCGGAGAATCGTCAGAAAAATGGGAATATTATATTTCATAAAAATAACCGCACTTTGGTTAAAGATACGTTCATTTTAAAGGATCTACAAAAATAAAAAAAGCCACTTAATGTGGCTTTTTCTTAAAAATTAAAGTTTGTCAGCGTTTTGTTTCAAGTATTTAGCAACACCTTCAGGGCTGTCTTTCATACCTTCTTTGCCTTTTTCCCACTGAGCAGGGCAAACTTCACCGTGTTCTTCGTGGAATTGTAACGCATCAACCATACGTAACATTTCATCGATGTTACGACCTAATGGTAAGTCGTTTACGATTTGGTGACGAACAACACCGTTTTTGTCGATTAAGAATGAAGCACGTAATGCAACACCTTCTTCTGGATGTTCGATACCGTATGCTTTAGCGATTTCATGTTTAACGTCAGCTGCTAATGCATATTTAACTGCACCGATACCGCCGTTTTCAGTTGGGGTATTACGCCATGCATTGTGAGTGAATTCTGAGTCGATAGAAACACCAACTACTTCAACACCACGTTTTTTGAATTCTTCATAACGGTGGTCGAATGCGATTAATTCAGATGGGCAAACGAAAGTAAAGTCTAATGGGTAGAAGAATAATACCGCAGCTTTACCATTAACGTGTTTTTTGAAATTGAAGTTGTTAACGATTTCACCATTGCCTAAAACTGCAGAGGAAGTAAAATCTGGAGCTTGACGAGTTACTAATACCATAGTCATAATTCCTATATAAATGTTAATAAAAATTTTGCTAACGCAAAAACTCGGTTAGTATTCTAAAAAAATTGACCGCACTTTAACAGCTGTTTTTATCTATTGAATTAATTAATATTGTCTAAGTTACAGGTGAAATATATGTCAGAACATCATACTTTATCAACCACACTGGTTCATGCCGGACGTAAAAAACGTTTTACCCAAGGGGCGGTAAACCCGGTGGTCCAACGTGCCTCTTCTTTAGTGTTTGACACTATTGCAGATAAAAAACATTGTACAAAAAATCGTTATAAGGGAGAGCTTTTCTATGGACGTCGTGGCACGTTAACACACTTTGCACTTCAAGATTTAATGTGTGAAATGGAAGGGGGAGCTGGCTGTTATCTTTATCCTTGTGGTGCCGCAGCAGTAACCAATGCTATTTTATCCTTTGTAGAAACGGGCGATCACGTTTTAATGACAGGTGCGGCTTATGAGCCGACACAAGATTTTTGCAATGTGATTTTGAAAAAAATGCATATTGATACAACCTATTATGATCCCATGATAGGTGCTGATGTTGCCAAACTCGTGCAGCCAAATACGAAAGTCTTATTTTTAGAATCTCCAAGTTCTTTAACGATGGAAGTGCCTGATATCCCCGCGATTGTTAAAGCGGTTAGAGCTGTAAGCCCTGGAATCGTCATTATGATCGATAATACATGGGCGGGAGGCGTACTATTCAAAGCGTTAGAGCACGGTATTGATATCTCTATTCAAGCAGGAACCAAATATTTAGTGGGGCATTCAGATATTATGATCGGTACCGCAGTAGCTAATATACGGACTTGGGATAAATTGCGCGAGCATTCCTATTTAATGGGACAAATGGTTGATGCCGATTCTGCTTATACAACTGCTCGTGGTATTCGTACCTTAGGTGTGCGATTAAAACAACATCATGAAAGTAGTTTAAAAGTCGCCAAATGGTTAAGTGAACAACCACAAGTGAAAGCAGTTTATCATCCAGCGTTACCAAGCTGTCCAGGTCATGAAAACTTTAAACGTGATTTTACTGGTGCAAGCGGTTTATTCTCTTTTGAATTACATAAGCGTTTAAATGACGAAGAGCTTTCAGCCTTTATGGATAACTTTGAACTGTTCACGATGGCTTATTCTTGGGGCGGGTTTGAATCGCTCATTTTATGTAATCAACCAGAAGAAATTGCGAAAATTCGCCCGGGTATTGAACGTAAATTAACGGGCTCATTAATTCGTCTGCATATTGGATTTGAAGATACGGATGAATTAATTGCCGATCTTCAAGCGGGCTTTGGCCGAATCAAATAAGAAAGAGGGCTGTTTATGTAAACAGCCCTTATTTACTCAATCTTTGAGTTGATTTATCATAGTCAGCATTTTTAGCAACTAGAGAAGAACAATGAAACATATTCATATTTTAGGTATCTGCGGGACCTTTATGGGCGGCGTTGCAATGATTGCCAAACAAATGGGTTATAAAGTCACGGGCTCCGATACCAATGTTTACCCGCCAATGAGTACTTTTTTACAAGAGCAAGGTATTGAAATTATTCCTAATTATGATGTGGCTCAACTTCAGCCTGCACCCGATATGGTGATTGTTGGCAATGCCATGAAACGTGGTAATCCTTGCGTGGAATATGTTTTAGATAATGCCTTGCCTTATACATCAGGTCCGCAATGGTTACATGACCATTTGTTGCGTAATCGTTGGGTGTTAGCGGTTTCAGGTACACATGGTAAAACCACAACAACGGGGATGTTGACTTGGATTTTAGAACAAAATGGGTTAAAACCAGGTTTCCTAATTGGTGGTATTGCAGGAAATTTTGGTACGTCAGCTCGTTTAGGGGAAAGTGAGTTTTTCGTGATTGAAGCGGATGAATATGATACAGCGTTCTTTGATAAACGTTCTAAATTTGTACATTACAATCCGAAAACCTTGATTATAAACAATATCAGCTTCGATCATGCTGACATCTTCGATGATCTTCATGCGATTCAACGTCAATTCCATCATATGATTAGAACTATTCCTTCTACAGGACGCGTTCTTTCTTTTGCAGATGAACAAAGTGTGAAAGAAACCCTCAATATGGGCTGTTGGTCAGAACAGCAATTTATCGGTAAAGATAAGGAATGGTTTGCGGAACGTATTACTAATGATTGCTCTGAATTTGCCGTATTCCATCACGGCCAAAAAGTTGCAGAAGTGAAATGGAATATTGTTGGGCAGCACAATATGCACAATGCTTTAATGGCGATTGCGGCGGCTTACCATGCGGGTGTTAAAATTGAAGATGCATGTCAGGCATTAGGCAGCTTTATCAATGCAAAACGTCGTTTAGAAGTGAAAGGGGAAGTAAACGGTATTACGGTTTATGATGACTTCGCTCACCATCCAGAAGCAATTCTTGCGACACTTACTGCGTTGCGTGACAAAGTAGGTGGTGGTGTACGTATTCTTGCCGTATTAGAACCACGTTCAAACACCATGAAAATGGGCGTGCATAAAGATGAAATTGCACCAGCGCTTGGACGTGCTGATGCGGTATTTATGCTACAACCAGATAATATTCCATGGGATGTGGCTGAAATTGCGGGACAATGTGTACAACCGGCACATTACACAGGAAGCATTGATAAGTTAGTCGATATGATTGTGGCGGAAGCAAAACCAACAGATCACATTCTTGTGATGTCAAATGGTAGCTTTGGCGGCATTCATCAAAAGATTTTAGATCGATTAAAATAATCTCAATGTAAAGTGCGGTCAAAAATGAGCGTGTTTTTGACCGCACTTTTTATCATCAAAAATAAGGAAATCACATGGCCGATCCACATATTCAATCTCCAATGGATGTTTGGGATAAACTCACCGTCGTTATTTATCGCACAGGCTTTGTCATTGCGGCATTTAGCATCTTGGCTTTAACTTGGTATCCTCAACAGGCTCAAATTGCCGTGTTGATTGCGGCAACTTGTTGTGCATCATCCCTTCATATTTATTTAAAACATTTCCGCTTAACATTCCAATTTGCCACGTGGCTTGCACTTTTATGTGCGCTTTTAGGATGGCATGAATTAGCGTTAGGTGGTGCATTGGTCACACTGGGCGGTTTATGTTTTAAAGAATATTTCTGTTTTAGAGTACCGCTATTAAATTTGCAACCTGCATTTGTCGCCGCACTTTGGTTTGCTTGGGTATTTGAGAGTGGTTGGATTGCTCGAATTTTATCGTTGATTGTCGGCGGATTATTATTAATTCTTGCTGTTCAAAAATGGCGAATGCCATTGCATTTTGATATCGGTGATAAGACAAAGTATCAAATCTAATAAGATTGATAGATAAAGGCATAATGTTTCAGGAGGTTGTGCCTTTTTATTTCGATTCAATTTTATCTTTATCTAAAAACGAAAAAAGCACCGAAATTTCGGTGCTTTGTAATTTGGTTGCGGGGGCCGGATTTGAACCGACGGCCTTCGGGTTATGAGCCCGACGAGCTACCAAGCTGCTCCACCCCGCGTCTGATGGCGCGTAATATACTCGTTTCAAAAATTATTACAAGATTTAAACTGAATTTGGCTTTCTGTTTGTTAAGAAAATAAACAATGTGAATATTAATTAATCATTTTATGAAATAGTGCTAGTCCTAAAAGGGAATTTTTGATAGCGTATGCAACTTTGTATTAGTTAGTTTAATTTAGGAAAATAAGAATGAAATTTCGTCAAAATCTCGCCGTAAAAATTCTTTCTGTGATGGCGGCTGTTTCAGTGCTTGCATCATGTGGATCGGCACCAAGTAAAGTCTCTTCAAAAAATAATTCTAGCTTGCCACGTACTGCGACAGGCGACGATCCTCAAAAATTCGGAGCAAAGTATAGTGGACGTACTTATCAACAAGCTATTTTAAGCCCAGTGGCTTCCGTTGAAAACAAAGGTGCGGTAGTTAACCAAGGTGATTTTTTAACACAGTTGACGAATGTTCGTGATTATTCAAATTCATTAACAAATCGCTTTGCGGCAAATTATGGCAAAATCACTAACTGGGTGCTTGCAGGAGCTAATGTAAATGAATTAGCACAATACGGCATTAATCCTCAGATTATGAAAGGTTTTGATGGTTATCAAAACGTGTTGATGACAGGTTATTATTCGCCGGTGATTCATGCACGCCGTACTGCACAAGGCCAATATCAACATCCAATTTATGCGATGCCAAGCTATAAACGTTATAGCCGTGCAGAAATTTATAATGGTGCATTGGCAGGACAAGGCTTAGAGCTTGCTTACAGTGATTCAATGATGGATAACTTTCTATTAGGGGTGCAGGGTAGTGGCTATGTTGATTACGGTGATGGCAATTTAAATTATTTAGCCTATGCAGGCCAAAATGGCTACAAATATCAAGCGGTTGGTCGTTTGCTAGTTGAAGATGGTGAAATTCCAAAAGAAAAAATGTCTATTCAAGCGATTCGTGAATGGGGGAAAGCAAACCCATCTCGAGTACGAGAATTGTTAGAACGTAACCCATCTTATGTTTTCTTTAAAAACGATCCGACAGGTAAAGTGAAAGGTTCTGCTGGTGTGCCTTTAGTGCCAATGGCTGCTGTTGCTTCTGATCGCAATGTCATTCCTTCTGGAACCGTATTATTGGTTGAAGTACCTGATATTGATAATGAGGGTAACTGGATGGGCACACACAAATTACACTTAATGGTGGCGCTTGATGTGGGTGGTGCAGTTAATGGTCACCACTTTGACTTATACCGTGGTATTGGTGATCAAGCAGGTCACATCGCTGGTTTATCAAAACACTATGGACGTGTTTGGGTACTACAATAATGGCTCGTGTCGATAACTACGAACAACGTTTTGGCGGCATTGGACGCCTTTATACACCAGAAGGCTTGGCGCGTTTGCGTCAGGCTCATGTGTGCGTCATTGGTATTGGCGGCGTAGGTTCGTGGGTGGTGGAAGCATTGGCTCGAAGCGGTGTAGGGCAGATCACTATGATTGATATGGATGATATTTGTGTAACCAATATTAATCGTCAACTTCCTGCATTAAGCGGCAATATTGGCAAGCTTAAAACAGAAGTGATGGCGGAGCGCGTTAAGCTGATTAATCCAGAATGTGTGGTGAATATTATTGATGATTTCATCTCACCGGATAATCAAGCGGAATACTTAAATCGTGGCTATGATTATGTGATTGATGCCATTGATAGCGTGAAAACGAAAGCCGCCATGATTGCTTATTGCAAGCGTAATAAAATCAAGATTATTACCATTGGTGGTGCAGGTGGTCAGACTGATCCTTCGAAAATCCAAATTGCTGATTTAAGTAAAACGATCCAAGATCCATTATTGGCGAAAGTGCGGTCAGTTTTGCGTAAGGATTTTAATTTTACCCAAAATCCACAACGTAAGTTCGCAGTTGATGCGGTGTTTTCCACACAGCCTCTGATTTTCCCTAAAATGGACGAAGGCTGTGAGATATCTGCCACCATGAATTGTGCAAATGGCTTTGGTGCAGCAACCATGATAACCGCAACCTTTGGATTTTTTGCCGTTTCTAGGGTAATCGATAAGTTATTAAAATAAAGAAATGAAGCAACGTGAAAACGTTGCTTTTTCTTTATGAATGAAAGTATTTAATAAGATGAAGAAATATCACTTCATTTTTTTTATTTGGAATGTTGCAATTTTATCAAAAAGGCGTAGTCTATATTGGCTTTGAGAATAATTCCCAATAAAAGTAAGGAAACAAACATGAAACAAGTATTAAAAATGAGTGCAATTTCTACCGCACTTTTAACCCTTCCAATGATGGCAAATGCAGATGTATTGGCTTCCGTGAAACCGCTCGGTTTTATTACATCGTCTATTGCAAACGGTGTGACGGATACACAGGTTTTAGTACCAGCTGGTGCTTCTCCACATGATTACAGCTTAAGACTTTCAGATGTGCAAAAAGTGAAATCTGCAGATTTAGTGCTTTGGGTTGGTGAAGATATTGATGCTTTCTTAGCAAAACCAATTAGCCAAATTGATAGTAAAAAAGTCATCAATATTTCTGATATTCCAGAAATTAAACCGCTTTTAAGCAAAGTCCATCATGAACATTATCATGAAGGCGATGAACACGAGCACGGTCATGATCATAAACATGGACACGATCATAAGCACGAACACGGTCATGACCATCACGACCACGATGTGGATGAAAATGGGTTAAGTGTGAACTGGCATTTATGGTATTCACCAGCGATTAGCCAAATTGTGGCACAGAAAGTCGCGGATAAATTAACAGAACAACACCCGGATAAAAAAGAGCTCATCGCGAAAAACTTAGCCGATTTTAACCGCACTTTGACCGAGCAAAGCGATAAAATCAAAGCACAATTAGCCCCACTTAAAGATAAAGGCTTCTTTGTGTTCCATGATGCTTATAGCTATTTCAATGATGCTTATGGTTTAAATCAAACCGGTTATTTCACCATTAATCCATTAGTGGCACCAGGTGCAAAAACCATTGCTCACATCAAAGAAGAAATTGAAGAACATCGTGTAAATTGTCTTTTTGCTGAGCCTCAATTCACACCAAAAGTGATTGATACTCTTGCGCAAAGTACAAAAGTGAATGTTGGTCGTTTAGATCCTATTGGCGATAACGTACAGCTTGGTCCAAATTCTTATGCGAATTTCCTTCAAGCTACCGCTGATAGCTATGCTCAATGTTTAAGTAAATAATCTAATTTGCCTCTATCTTAAAAACAGCCTTTAAGGCTGTTTTTTATTGTCCCCATCTAAATCGCCCGAATGATTTTCAATTTTTAAGATATTTTCGCTTGTTTGAGCTAAGCGAGTTCGAAAATCTCTGTAAAGAAAATTGAAAAAGAATGAGGATTAGCGATTTAATTGGGGTGTGTTTTCTTTTGCCTACTTTGCTTTGCACAAGCAAAGAAAAGTAGGTCGCCTTAGGCGAAATCCTAATTAAAACTATGTTATAATCCGCCCAATTTTTCCCTATCGAGAAAACGCATGAAACAACTATTTGCCACAACTGCCCGTGGTTTTGAAGAACTCTTAAAAGTCGAACTGACTGAGCTTGGTGCAACGGAATGTAAAATCGCACAAGGCGGTGTACATTTTCAGGCTGATGACGACACACTTTATCGCAGCTTATTATGGTCACGCTTAGCTTCACGTATTTTGTTACCGATTGTAAATGGCAAGGTATATAGTGATTTAGACTTGTATTCAATTGTGACAGGGCAGGATTGGTTAAGTTATTTTGATGAGAAAACCACATTTTTTGTTGATTTCAACGGGACAAACCAAGAAATTCGTCACACCCAATTTGGTGCGATGCGTGTGAAAGATGCCATTGTGGATTATTTTGAACGCCAAGGGAAAGCACGCCCAAATGTGGATAAAGACTATCCGGATGTGCGAATTCATATTTATTTGAATAAAGAAGAGCTCGTCGTTTCACTCGATTTAAGTGGCGAAGCATTGCATTTACGTGGCTATCGTGAAGATACAGGTCAAGCGCCTTTACGTGAAACCTTAGCTGCCGCGATAGTGCTTCGTTCAGGTTGGACAAAAGGGACACCATTAGTGGATCCAATGTGCGGTTCAGGTACTTTGTTAATCGAAGCAGCACAGATGGAAGCACAAATTGCACCGCAATTACATCGTTTACATTGGGGCTTTGATTGCTGGAAAGGGCATAATCAAGATGCTTGGGATAAGGTGAAAGCAGAAGCAGTACAGCAGGCTGAAACTTATTTTAATCAAAATCCAAAACTACATTTTTATGGCTTCGATCTCGATCATCGCGTACTGAAAAAAGCGCAAAAGAACGCACAGAATGCAGGCGTAGCACATTTAATTCAGTGGAAACAAGGTGATGTCGCCGCATTAAAAAATCCAAGTCCAGATGAAGTGGGAACGGTGATTTGTAACCCGCCTTACGGTGAACGATTAGGCACAACTCCTGCTTTGATTGCGCTATATTCAGTCTTTGGACAACGTCTTAAAAATGAATTTGGTGGTTGGAATGCGTCGATTTTCAGTAGTGAATCTACGTTGCTTGATTGTTTGCGTATGCGTTCACATCGTCAATTTAAAGCGAAAAATGGTCCGTTAGATTGTGTACAAAAGAATTATCAAATTTCAGAACGTAAAGAAAGTGCGGTTGAAAATCCGCTTGAATTTGACCGCACTTCAATGGTAGCGGTGGATTTTGCGAATCGTTTACAGAAAAATATCAAGAAAATTGAAAAATGGGCGAAGCAGCAAGGCCTTGATGCGTATCGTTTATATGATGCCGATTTACCGGAATATAACGTGGCAGTGGATCGTTATGGTGATCATATCGTGGTGCAAGAGTATGCAGCACCGAAAAATATTGATGAAAATAAAGCCCGTCAACGTTTATTGGATGCCGTGACTGCAACCTTGCAAGTCACCGGTATTGAAACCAATAAACTGATTTTGAAAGTGCGTCAAAAACAAAAAGGCACGAATCAATATGAAAAATTGGCCAATAAAGGCGAATATTTTTATGTGAATGAATACGGCGCTCAGCTTTGGGTGAATCTAACGGATTACTTGGATACAGGATTATTTTTAGATCACCGCTTAACCCGTAAAATGGTGGGTGAAATGGCAAAAGGCAAAGACTTCCTTAATCTTTTTGCTTATACCGGTTCCGCAACAGTGCATGCGGCATTAGGCGGGGCAAAATCGACGACGACCGTGGATATGTCTAACACCTATTTAAACTGGGCAGAACAAAACCTGATTTTAAATGATATTGAAGGCAAGCAGCACAAGCTCATTCAGGCAGATTGTTTGCAGTGGTTAGAGAAATGTGATCGCCAGTTTGATTTAATTTTCGTGGATCCGCCAACATTCTCGAATTCTAAACGTATGGAAGACAGTTGGGATGTACAACGTGATCACATCAAATTGATGCGTAATCTTAAACGTATTTTACGCCCTAACGGCACCATCGTGTTCTCGAACAATAAACGTGGTTTTAAAATGGATTTTGAGGCGTTAGATGAATTGGGATTAAGTGCGGTCGAAATTTCAGCGAAAACCTTACCGCTTGATTTTGAGCGTAATAAACAAATCCATAATTGCTGGGTTGTGACAATGAAAGCTTAAAAAAAGCCCGATAATGATTTATCGGGCTTTTTTATTATTCAACTTCTTTTTGTTTCTCTGTTTCTGAATCATCATGAAGAAGGGTTTCAACCACTGCTTCGTCATTGGTGTCATCTTCTTTTTCTAAGATCTCAGCCGTTTCTTCATTGAGTGCTTCAGCATCAGAATGTGGTTTAACGAAAGGTTTTGGCATCCAATATTTTCGGATGATGTCTGTAGAAAAACCATGTAAAACTTCTTCATTCAATCGTTCTTGATCTAAGTAACGAACTTCAGCAATGACCTCATCAGCTTCAATTTTGTTTACACCTAATTGCATTAATGCTGCATGACTGAGCGTGAGGGCAGATTCAAAGGTTTCACGCACGATAAAGTCTACATCTTGCTTAATAAGACTCACGGTTGTTTGGCGGTCATAAGTTCGCGCCAAAATTGGGAGTTTAGGATAAGCATCTTTCAAATTCTGAACAATGCTTTCAATACGATCTGTATCGTTAATCCCGATGACGACACATTTCGCTTTTTCGATACCTGCAGCACGTAATACATCAAGGCGAACACCGTCACCGTAATAAACTTTAAAACCAAATTTGGCTGCCGCACGGATGTTTTCGATGTTACGGTCAATCACCGATACGTTAATGCCACGAACAAGAAGCGATTGACAGACGATTTGACTGAAACGACCAAAACCAATCACGAGTACGCTATCTTCTAAATCCACAATTGGATCAAGATCGCTCGTATCGACTTTTTCCTCTTGATTTGTTGATTTACGTTGGTTGATTTTACGCATCAATAAACCAATCAATGGGGAGAATAGCATCGAAATAATGACAGCAGCAGTAAAAGTTGCATTTTGATCTTTTGTCATTACACCTGCCGTAGTTGCAGCAGAGAAGAGTACGAATGCAAATTCACCACCGTGTGCCATAATGGTCATTCGTCCAACGGATTCTTTTCGATCAAGTTTCGTAATACGAGCAACAGTGTAAACGGCTAAGGCTTTGCCAATGATATAAAGGCACACGATACCTAATAACCAAAGTGCATTGTCGAACACCAAGGTTAAATCAAGTGACATCCCTACGCCCATAAAGAAAAGACCGAGCAATAGACCACGGAACGGTTCAATATCCGCTTCAAGTTGGTGACGGAATGCAGATTCTGAAAGCATCACACCAGCAACGAATGCGCCCATCGCCATTGAAAGTCCGCTTGCTTCCATGGCTAAGGCTGCGCCTAATACCACAAGCAAGGCAGCTGCTGTCATCATTTCACGAATGTGAGCTTTTGAAATTAAGCGGAAAATAGGGTTCATTAACCATTTACCCGCAACCACTAAACCGACAACGGCACCGAGTGCAATAGCAATAGATGTCCAGTTGGTTTGATGTTCAATATGTTTGGTTTCAGGCGTTAAAAAGGCAATAGAAGCCAATAATGGCACAATGGATAAATCTTCAAAAATTAAGGTTGAAATCACCCTTTGGCCTTTTGGTGTATTCGTAATGCCGCGTTCTTCTAATACCTGCATTACGATAGCAGTAGAGGAGAGCGTAAAGCCCATACCTGCAATAAACGCGACTTCTTTAGGAAGATTTAATATATAGATACCGGCAAAGGTCAGCAGTGCACCACATAGCCCTACTTGTAGAAAACCTCGCCCAAAGATTGCTTTTCTCATTGCCCATAAGCGTTCGGGATGCATTTCCAAACCGATAATGAATAAGAACATCACCACGCCCAGTTCCGCCATATGGAGAACTGATTCCGCATCTTCTATCATGCCAAATACCGAAGGACCAATTAAACAGCCAGCCACTAAATAACCCAACACGCTACCTAGACCAATACGCTTAAAAAGCGGCACGATAGTGACACTGGTAGCAAGCAGGACAACAGTTTTAATTAATTCAGGGCTGACGACATTCGACATAGGGCAAAAAACCTTAGTAAAAACAGGGAGTATGAGAAGAAAGTTGACTTGTATTCTAGCTTTTTTTCACTAAATAAAAAACACAGAAAAGCAAGAAATTGGTATAATTTACAAAAACTTTACACGCATAAAAATGGTCAGTTTTTTGACCGCACTTTAGAGGTATTATGACATTACAATTCAATATGGTCGCGTTGCTATTGGTTTTCTTAATTGTTTTAGGTTTAATTAGCCAAAATAGCGCGATTACCATCTCAGCCGCCGTGCTGTTAATCATGCAGCAAACCTTATTATCCAAATACATTCCTATACTCGAACAATACGGTGTCAAAATCGGGATTATCATTTTAACGATTGGTGTCCTAGCGCCGTTAGTGTCGGGAAAAATCCAACTGCCCGATCTCAGTTCATTTTTAAACTGGAAAATGGGCGTTTCTATTTTAACAGGGGTATTCGTCGCATGGCTTGCGGGGAAAGGCGTGCCATTAATGAGTGAACAACCTGTTTTGGTGACAGGATTATTAATTGGTACGATTATTGGTGTGTCTTTCTTAGGCGGTATTCCGGTGGGACCTCTCATCGCCGCAGGGATTTTATCGGTATTAATAGGAAAATTTTAAATGAAAAACAAATGGTTATTTATCGCGGGATTAAGCGGTTTTTTGTGTGTGGCGATTGGTGCTTTTGCGGCACATGGATTAAGCAAGGTTTTAGAACCTAAAGAATTAGCGTGGATTGAAACGGGTGTGAAATATCAAATGTTCCACACCATTGCGATTTTAGCGATTGGCATTTTGCAATTATGCAGTGAATCATTGATTGCAAACAAAATAGTTAATCTTGCTGCAGGGACTTGGGCGTACGGCATTCTTCTTTTTAGTGGCAGCCTTTATGCACTTGCGCTTGGTGCAGGCAAATTCCTCGTTTGGGTAACACCAATTGGAGGCACGCTCTTTTTAATTGGTTGGCTTTGCTTGGCTTACGGTGGTTTTAAAAGTAAATCAGTATGAAGAACAAATCAGTCAAACGTGAATTAAATCCGATACAACAATCTCTCTTTTCGAAACTCAACGATGTTATGCTGGTGGATCAACGTCGTTTATCCGCTCGTATTCATGGTATCGGAAAAATTAAAAGCCAAGAAGCACAGCAAGCTGTAGCGGCTGAAATCCAGCAACAGATTGAACAGGCTCAATTACGTGTAGAAAATCGTAAAAGTGCGGTTAAAAATCCGATTGTTTTTCCAGAGAGTTTGCCCGTTAGCCAACGCAAAGCAGAAATTCAAAAACTGCTTTCTGAACATCAGGTCATTGTGGTGGCAGGGGAAACTGGTTCAGGTAAAACCACTCAATTGCCGAAAATGTGTTTGGAATTAGGTTTCGGTAATTTGGGTATGATTGGCCATACTCAACCTCGCCGTATTGCCGCTCGTTCGGTGGCAGCGCGTATTGCGGAAGAACTGGAAACGGAGCTTGGCCGTTTAGTTGGTTATAAGGTTCGTTTTAACGATCAAGTCAGTGATGATACGCAAATCAAGTTAATGACCGACGGGATTCTGCTAGCAGAAATTCAAAACGATCGTTTCCTCAATCAATACTCTTGCTTGATTATTGATGAAGCCCACGAACGTAGCCTAAATAACGATTTTATTCTCGGTTATCTGAAACAGCTTTTACCTCGTCGTCGTGATTTAAAACTTATCATCACTTCCGCGACCATTGATGTAGAACGTTTTTCCAAACATTTCAACAATGCCCCAATTATCGAAGTCTCGGGTAGAACCTATCCTGTTGAAGTGCGTTATCGTCCCGTAGTGGAAGAAGACGACCAAGATCAGCTACAAGGCATTCTCAACGCGGTGGATGAACTGCAAGCAGAAGGTCGAGGCGATATTTTGATCTTTATGAATGGTGAGCGTGAAATTCGCGATACCGCCGAAGCTTTACAAAAACAAAATCTAAAACACACGGAAATTCTACCGCTCTTTGCTCGCTTGTCTGCGCAAGAACAAAATAAAATTTTCCATCCGAGCGGATTAAATCGCATTGTATTAGCGACCAACGTCGCGGAAACCTCATTGACTGTGCCGGGCATTAAATATGTGATAGACCCAGGTACCGCACGCATTTCCCGTTATAGCTATCGCACCAAAGTACAACGTTTGCCGATTGAACCTATTTCACAGGCATCTGCTAATCAGCGTAAAGGTCGTTGTGGTCGTGTAAGTGAAGGGATTTGTATTCGTTTATATTCGGAAGAGGATTTTAATTCTCGTCCAGAGTTTACCGATCCTGAAATTCTTCGCACCAATTTAGCCTCTGTTATTTTGCAAATGACGGCATTGGGCTTAGATGATATTGAAGCCTTCCCATTTGTGGATGCCCCAGATAAACGCCATATTCAAGATGGAATAAAACTGTTGGAAGAATTAGGTGCGTTTAAAACCGTTCAGACCAAATCGGGTGAAAAACGTCAATTAACGGCAGTAGGTCGTCAATTAGCTCAACTCCCTGTGGATCCTCGTTTAGCGAAGATGTTGCTGAGTGCTGTTTCACAAGGTGCGTTGCATGAAGTGATGATTATTGTCGCCGCGTTATCCATTCAAGATCCTCGCGAGCGCCCACAAGAAAAACAACAAGCTTCCGATGAAAAACATCGTCGTTTTGCCGATAAAAAATCGGATTTCTTGGCTTTCCTCAATCTTTGGCGTTACCTACAAGAACAACAAAAAGAATTGAGTAAAAACCAATTCCGTCGTCAATGCCAAAAGGATTTCTTAAATTATTTACGCATTCGTGAATGGCAGGATATTTATCATCAAATTCGTTTAACCGTGCGTGAAATGGGCTTGCCGATTAATTCGGAAAAAGCAGAATATCAGCAAATTCATACCGCACTTTTAAGCGGCTTGCTTTCTCATATTGGTTTAAAAGAAGGGGAGAAACAACAATATCTTGGTGCACGTAATGCCCATTTTGCGATTTTCCCTAATTCTGTACTTTTCAAAAAACAACCGAAATGGGTGATGGCGGCAGAGTTAGTAGAAACCTCCAAACTTTGGGGGCGTATGGTGGCGGAAATTGAGCCAGAATGGATCGAGCCGCTAGCCGAGCATTTAATTAAGAAATCCTATTCCGAACCGCGTTGGTCGAAATCTCGTGGCGCTGTGATTGCCGATGAAAAAGTGACGCTTTACGGTGTGCCGATTGTAGCAGCGCGACCAGTAAATTACGGTTCTATTGATCCGACGGTGAGCCGTGAGATCTTTATTCAATCTGCCTTAGTGGAAGGGGATTGGAATACCAAACATAAATTCTTCAAAGAAAATCAACGACTCGTTCGAGAAGTGGAGGAGTTGGAACACAAAAGCCGCCGCCGCGATATTTTGGTGGATGACCGCACGCTTTTTGAATTTTACGATCAGCGTATTGGTACGGAAGTGGTCTCTCAAAAACATTTTGATACCTGGTGGAAAAAGGCACAGCAAAAAGATCCTGAATTGCTTAATTTTGAACGCTCATTCTTGATTAATGATGATGCGGAACAAGTGAGCAAGTTGGATTTCCCGAATTTCTGGCATCAAGGCAATTTAAAACTCAAATTAACTTATCAATTTGAACCGGGTACCGATGCAGATGGCGTGACGGTGCATATTCCGTTGCCATTGCTCAACCAGGTGGAAATGACGGGTTTTGATTGGCAAATTCCAGGCTTGCGGGAAGAACTGGTGATTGCGCTGATTAAATCTCTGCCGAAATCTTATCGTCGTAATTTCGTGCCAGCACCTAATTATGCCCAAGCTTTTTTAAGTCGTGCCGTACCGTTGGAAAAACCGTTATTAGATACGCTAATTTATGAATTGCGTCGTATGACGGGCGTCACCGTAGAAGCGGAACATTGGAATTGGGAACAAATTCCAAGCCATTTGAAAATGACGTTCCGTGTGGTGGATGAAAACGGCAAGAAAATTGCCGAATCCATGAATTTGGATGAGCTGAAATTCAACTTAAAAGATCGTGTGCAGGAAAGTATTTCAGCTGTGGCAGATGATGGCATTGAGCAAAGCGGGCTGCATATTTGGAGCTTTGCAGATTTACCACAATGTTACGAACAAAAACAACGTGGTTTCAGCGTCAAAGCGTTTCCGGCCATCGTAGATGAAAAAGATGCCGTAGGTATTAAACTATTTGAAACAGAATTTGAGCAAGCGGTGGCGATGCAACAAGGTTTGCGTCGATTGTTGTTACTTAATGTGCCATCACCAATTAAATATCTGCATGAAAAATTACCGAATAAAGCCAAATTGGGTCTGTATTTTACCCCGTTCGGTCGTGTGTTGGATTTGATTGATGACTGTATCGCTTGTGCGGTGGATAAACTGATTGCCGATTTTGGCGGTTTTGTTTGGGATGAAGCAGGCTTTGAAAAATTGCGTGATTTCGTGCGAGAAAACCTTAACGAAGTGACTGTGGATATCGCGCAGAAAGTGGAGCAAATTCTCTCCCTTAACCATGCCTTAAACCAACGGTTAAAAGGCAAAATGGATTTCACGATGGCCTTTGCGTTTTCTGATATTAAGGCGCAATTAAGCGGGCTGATTTATCCAGGTTTTGTGCAAAAGAGCGGTTATGATCGCCTACCAGATTTACAGCGCTATCTGCAAGCCGTTGATAAACGTATTGATAAGTTGGCTCAAGATGTAAACCGTGATCGTGCGGCTATGCTACGCGTGGAACAAGTGCAACAGGCTTACCAACAATTGCTCGCTAAACTGCCTAAATCTAAACCAATTTCTGATGAAGTGGCGGAAATTCGCTATATGATTGAGGAATTGCGTGTGAGTTTATTTGCGCAGCAATTAGGCACAAAGTATCAGGTGTCGGATAAGCGGATTTTGAATTTGATTGAACAGTTCAAATAGAATAACGCCATAGTGATGATAGCGTAAAGTTGTACTTACGCTATCATTTTTCTTTTGAAAGCATTACTATTTTTCAGATTTAAAACATTTCCAAAACCAACCGCACTTTCTCCCAAAAATCTTTTTGTGATCTACCTCAAATTTTCGTATTGAACTGATTTACAACTGCCAATTCAATCGCTATCTTGCTGATATTATTATTTTAATAAAGAGGTAAATTATGGATCTGATTATAGGTTTGATTGCCATTGTCTTGGTGGCATATTATATCGTGAAAGGCTATTCAGCGACTGGCGTGTTGATGTTCGGTGGCTTGGTCTTGTTATTGATTTCAGTGCTGATGGGACATTCGATTTTACCAGAAGGCGTGAAAAGTACCGGTTCCACCTATTTTGATATTTTAGAATATGTGAAATATCTACTCGGTAATCGTAGCGGCGGCTTAGGCTTGATGATTATGGTGTTATGTGGTTTCTCCGTGTACATGACCCATCTTGGCGCGAACGATGTGGTGGTGAAATTGGTTTCAAAACCACTCAAAAATATCCGTTCACCTTATATTTTAATGGTGTTTGCTTACTTCCTTGCATGTTTGATGTCTTTTGCTGTGTCATCTGCAACAGGTTTAGGCGTGTTATTAATGGCGACATTATTCCCTGTCATGGTAAACGTGGGGATTTCACGTGGGGCTGCAGCAGCAATCTGTGCATCGCCAATCTCCATTATCCTTTCCCCAACATCGGGTGACGTGGTGCTTTCTGCTGAAATTTCAAAAATTCCTTTAGGTGAGTTTGCCTTTGGCACTGCATTGCCGGTTTCGATTTTTGCGATTTTAGGAATTGCTGTCGCACACTTCTTCTGGCAGCGTTATTTAGATAAAAAAGAAGGTGTACAAGTAGAACGTTTGAATGCAGATGAAATTAAAACCACTGCACCAAACTACTATGCGATTTTGCCATTATTACCAATTATCGGCGTGTTGATTTTTGACGGTAAATGGGGCTTACCAAATTTACACATTGTTACTGTGATGGTGCTTTGCTTTATCATTACTGCAGTAGTGGATTTCTTACGTAGCTTTAACGCGAAACAAACCTTCGATAATCTCGTGGTAGCATATCGCGGTATGGCAGATGCCTTTGCAGGCGTGGTTATGCTTTTAGTAGCAGCAGGTGTATTTGCACAAAGTTTAAGTACAATCGGCTTTATCACTAATTTAATCGACTCTGCACAATCCTTCGGCGGTTCAGCATTCTTTATGATGTTAGTACTTGCAGTGATTACCATTTTAGCCACCATGGCGACAGGTTCTGGTAACGCGGCATTCTATGCTTTTGCAGAATTAATTCCAAAATTAGCCACTCAAATGGGCGTCAACCCAGCGTTCTTAACCATTCCAATGTTACAAGCCTCTAACTTAGGTCGTGGTTTATCACCAGTTTCTGGTGTGGTTGTAGCGGTATCCGGTATGGGAAAAATCTCACCATTTGAAATCGTAAAACGTATGTCTGTCCCAATGTTGGTTGGTTTTATTTGTGTGATTATCGGCACAGAAATCTTTGTTTCCGTTGCCGCCTAGATTGATAGGTAAAAAGAAGGGCTGATAGTGAATATCAGCCCTTTTGTTTTGAGTTAAGTGCGGTCAATTTTCTCGCTGTTTTTGATTTTATGCATTTGATGATTTTCAAAGGCTTTCACCAAATTGGCGACTTTTTCGCCTTCCGGTAAAACCAAATCTTGTGCGATATCATAAAGCGGCACAATC
Source organism: Parahaemophilus parainfluenzae (assembly GCA_001914055.1). GTDB lineage: Bacteria > Pseudomonadota > Gammaproteobacteria > Enterobacterales > Pasteurellaceae > Haemophilus_D > Haemophilus_D parainfluenzae_V. The sequence goes on from MKXX01000009.1 coordinate 405,718, forward strand.
ACAAATTCACGGTTTTTCATATCGTAATGAGGCACCGTTAAGCGTTCATTTTGAATGATTTGATCACCATAAAGCAGAATGTCCAAATCCAGTGTACGTTCACCCCAACGACGTAAACGTACTCGACCTTGTTCGTTTTCGATACGTTGCAATTCATCGAGTAAAGCTAAAGGTGGGCGAGTGGTTTCGATCATCGCCACTGCATTTACATAATCCGGTTGATCCTGCGGGCCTAATGGTTTGCTTTGGTAAAATCCGCTCACCGATTTTAATTCGGTATTAGGTAGCGCAGAGATTGCCTCTAATGCCGAATTTAATTGTTCTGTAGGCGTATTTAAATTGCTGCCAAGGGCAATATAAACTTGAACCATTAGTTAGCCGCCTTAGGTTTACGTCTGCGGTAATATTTTTTCTTCGGTGCAGGATGCAATTTTTGTTGCTCTTGAACCAATTGGCGACGTTGTTCTTGATTGCTCAGTTGGTACTCGTGCCACCATTTTGCGAGTTCAACGGTTTCACCGCCTTCCACTTCAGCACGCATTGCCAATAAATCAAAGGCTGCACGGAATTTTTGATGTTCCATAGTACGAGCAGGGTGAGAACCAGTGCGTTTAAGCAATTGTAATTGCAACATCCAAATATCACGAATGACAGAGGTGTGACGACGAGGTGCGGCTAATGATCGGCATAATTGATCAAGCACTTCATTTCCCGCAAGGGCATAAGCATCATGATTGTTTAAACCACCTTCATTTTTCAACACATCCACTTTTTCACGCAATGGATACCAGAAGAATGCCGCAAATAAAAAGGCAGGATTGATACGCAATTTATCGGCAATACGTTCATCAGTTGAATTTAACGAAGTTAAAATCATGCGCTCCGCAAGGCTGTCTTCTTTTTCGGTAAAATAAGGCGTTAAGCTTGGGAAAAGCTGTTCAAATAAGCCATATTGGCGAAGTAATTTATAGGTTTTTACACCATTGCCAGACTGCAATAATTTTAAGCTCTCATCGAATAAACGCGCCGGTGGAATATTTTTCAGCAATGGTGCAAGCTCACGAATGGGCTGTTCACTTGGTTTTTCCAAGAACATATCCAATTTCGCCATAAAGCGCACAGAGCGTAGCATACGCACAGGATCTTCTTGATAACGAGTCACGGGATCGCCAATCAGACGTAATTTACCGTTTTTCAGGTCATCAATTCCGTTGAAGTAATCACGCAACGTATTATCTTGCGGATTGTAGTAAAGGGCGTTTACGGTAAAGTCACGACGCTCCGCATCTTGTTCAATGGTGCCGTACACGTTATCACGTAATAACATCCCTTCATCACTTTGTTTCGCTTGATTTTCGCTGCGCGCATCCGAATGGCTCGCACGGAATGTGGCCACTTCGATCACATCGCGACCAAACATAATATGCGCAAGGCGGAAACGACGACCAACTAAACGGCATTGACGTTGGAATACCGCTTGAATTTGGTCGGGACGTGCATTTGTTGCCACATCAAAATCTTTTGGATGTTTACCCAACAATAAATCACGCAAACAACCACCCACGATATAAGCGTCATAACCTTGACGTTGCAATTTTTCTACCACGGTAATGGCATTACGGCTAAACATACGTGGGTTAATACCAAAATGAGAGGCTTTAACGATATGTTTGTCGTGACGATGCGTTTGGGTGTTGGCTTTTTTGTGGCGAGAAGAGGACGGGGCGATCTTGGGTTGTGAACGCTCTGTTTTTGAAACGTTTGATTTTTTGCTTTTTGGCGCCGTTTTGGGAACGGGCGAATTTATATTGGTTTCGGTTTCTTTTTTAGTTTTTTTACCAAATAAATTTTTTATATAAGTAAGAATAATTTACTCCATTCTCGATGTTTAATGCGCATTTGATAAAAACACGAAAAGTGCGGTTGTTTTTGACCGCACTTTTTTGTTGGATGACTTAAATAAATTAACCTGCGACTTGTTTTTCACGAATTTCAGCAAGCGTTTTGCAATCGATACAAAGATCAGCAGTAGGGCGAGCTTCTAAACGACGAATGCCAATTTCTTCGCCACAAGAATCGCAATAACCGAAATCATCGGTATCTAGTTTTTTCAATGTGTATTCAATCTTTTTCATTAATTTACGCTCACGATCGCGGTTACGTAATTCAAGACTGAACTCTTCTTCTTGGGTTGCGCGGTCAGCAGGATCTGGGAAGTTTGACGCTTCATCTTGCATATGAGCAACCGTTCTTGATGCTTCTTCCACAATTTGCTCGTGCCATGCAGTTAAAATTTTTCTGAAATGAAGAATTTGATCTTCATTCATGTATTCCTCATCTTTCTTTGGTTGATAAGGTGTAACACCGGCTAAATCCAGCAAACTTAGAGATGCCTTAGACATTGATAACTCCTAATAATAGTACAGAATTTAATGACGTCCTGTCTTGTTTTTGTGATTAGTTCTTACCACTAAAATAGCTGACATAAGAACCTAGTTATTTTAAGGGCGATATAAATAGCAGAACTTCATCTATTTAGCAAATAAATTTAGCCCGGAAATTTAAATTTTGCGATCGAGATCGCAAAAAATGGCGTAATTATTTGTTTATTTATGAGGTTAAGGCTAGGTTGCCTTATTTTCTCGCTATAAATCACACTCCAAATGAAACTCACGTTATTTCAACTGTGCATCATGCTCATCATTTCAGCCTTTTCTTTGCTTATCGTGCCTGATTTTTTACTGTTTACCTGGCAACGAGCGGGGCTGAGCGTTTTAATGTTGGTTATGACCGCATTTTGTTTCCATTGGTTCAATTATTTTAAAGTCAGAAATTTTTGCATTAACGGTATTTGGTTTTTGCTTACCTTAGCTTACGTGCATTCACAAGCCTTATCGTTATTGACCCAAGCCGAAAAAATTTCAAGTTTACCGAATAAAATCACGTTAGATCTTCACATTTCAGAAATTCTTCATCAGCAAGATTATCAAACGTTAGTTGCGACAACGTCTTTATTTGATGGGAAAGAACAACAAATTTTTATTAATTGGAAAGCGCCGGAAAAGCCACAAGTAGGTGAAATTTGGCGGGCGGATGTAAAGCTTCGTCCTATTTCGGCGAGATTAAACCATGGGGGATTTGATCGACAGCAATGGTATTTTTCCAAAAGAATTATTGCCGTAGGGAATGTGAAAAGTGCGGTCAAAATGAGTGAAGATTTTTCTTATCGCACAGATTTTCTACAGAATAGTCTCAAACAGACGGAAGGGCTTTCTTTACAAGGTTTACTTATCGCATTGGCATTCGGTGAGCGAGCTTGGTTGGATAATAAAACGTGGCTGATTTATCAGCAAACGAATACAGCACATTTGATTGCTATTTCAGGACTCCATATCGGTTTAGCAATGGGGATAGGATTTTTCTTTGCTCGATTTTTGCAATTTGCACTGCCTACACGCGTTATTTCGCCCTGGTTTCCGCTTTGCTTTGGTGTGTTGATTGCTTTAGGTTATGCCTATTTAGCCGGATTTAGTTTACCGACCTTTCGTGCAATGATGGCATTGCTTTTTATTGCAATCCTTCAATGTTCTCGACGATATTACACGCCTTCGCAAATGCTGTGTTTGGTGGTGGCATTTTTGCTTTTTTGTGATCCGCTTATGCCACTTTCGGTTAGCTTTTGGCTTTCAGTTGGTGCTGTTACCTGTTTGATTGTATGGTACCGATATGTTCCCTTATCAATCATTGAATGGCAACATCAAAAATTATCCCGCAAAGTGCGGTGGATTTTAGGATTGTTTCATTTGCAGATTGGTTTGTTGATTTTATTCACACCTATTCAGCTTTTCTTTTTTAATGGCTTGGCATTAAATGGGTTCTTAGCAAATTTAATTGCAGTGCCCTTGTATAGCTTCTTACTTGTACCCTTGATTCTCTTTGCGGTGTTAACGAATGGTGCATTTTCTTCTTGGTATTTTTCAAATGCGATTGCTCAAGGTATTACACAATGTCTCCGTGTTTTCCAAGGCTCATATGTGCCGATTTCAATTAATTTATCTCTTATTCTGACCGCACTTTTAAGCCTTATTTTTGGCGGAATGTTAAGTAGATTGTATTTTGCATCTCAAGCTCAAACAAAAAATACACCGTTAAAATCGAGTCGCTTTTTCACGTTAAATCATACAAAAATCTTATCGGCAAAAGAGTATAAACAAGCGCTATTGGGCATAATTCTTATTTTTAGTATTTGTATGAGTACGCTAGGATATCGATATTTCACGAAACCCAAATGGCAGCTAGATACCTTAGATGTGGGACAAGGTTTAGCAACCTTAATTGTGAAAGAGGGGAAAGGCGTGTTGTATGACACAGGGCCTGCTTGGCAGAATGGAATAGGGGCATCTTCCATGGCAGAATTGGAAATATTACCTTATCTTCAACGGGAAGGCATTGAGCTTGAAACTTTGATTTTAAGCCATGATGATAACGATCATTCAGGTGGTGCTAAAGCGATTTTAGCCGCATACCGAGACATTGAACTGATTACACCTTCTCGTAAAAACTACGGCGAAACGCACCGCACTTTTTGTCTTCAGGGGAAACAATGGCTGTGGCGAGGACTTGATTTTAAAGTTCTTTCACCAACGCAAATAACAGATAGAGCGGAGAATCCGCAATCTTGCGTAATTTTACTAACAGATGGACAGTACAAGATCCTTTTAACCGGTGATGCGGATGTGGCGACAGAAAGAGCATTTGCTGAAAACATAGGCAAAATTAATGTGTTACAAGTGGGGCATCATGGTAGTAAAACTTCAACAGGCGAGTTTTTATTGGCTCTGACGAAACCTGATCTTGCCTTAATTTCAAGTGGACGATGGAATGCGTGGAATTTTCCTCATCCAACCGTGATTGAACGGTTAAATCGTTATCAAAGTGCGGTCGAAAATACCGCTATTTCAGGTCATATAAGGTTAAATTTTACTGAAAAGGGCATTGAAATTGAAAAGGCGAGAGGAGATTTTTCACCTTGGTTTGCCCGTGTAATTGGATTATCCCCGAAATAACAGGTACAATGCAGCCAATTTTTATTAAGACAATGTGATGTAAGAACAAACTATGCAAGATAAAGATTTCTCAACCACACAAACTTTTAAGCGTTTATGGCCGATGATTTCACCGTTTAAATCAGGCTTATTAGTCGCCGCTTTTGCTTTAATTTTTAATGCTTTAGCAGATTCAGGTTTGATTTATATGCTTAAGCCTTTGCTTGATGATGGTTTCGGAAAAGCCGATCATTCTTTCTTGAAAATGATGGCATTTGTTGTGGTTGGCATGATTATATTGCGTGGGGTGACCAACTTTGTCTCTACTTATTGCCTAGCGTGGGTATCCGGTAAAGTAGTGATGATTATGCGCCGCCGTTTGTTTAAACATTTAATGTTTATGCCAGTGAGCTTTTTTGATCGTAATTCAACAGGAAAATTACTTTCTCGTATTACTTACGACTCAGAAATGATTGCTAACTCTTCATCTAGTTCATTAGTGACGATTGTTCGCGAAGGAGCCTATTTAATTTCGTTGCTTGTTGTGATGTTCTATACCAGTTGGGAATTAACACTTGTGCTTTTTGTGATTGGCCCGATTATTGCAGTACTGATTCGCATGGTATCTAAGATTTTCCGTAAGCTCAGTAAAAATATGCAAGATTCCATGGGGGAATTAACCTCTGCGACGGAACAAATGCTGAAAGGGCATAAGGTAGTGCTTTCTTTTGGTGGGCAATTAGTGGAGGAAGAGCGTTTCGATAAAGTCAGTAACGATATGCGTCGTAAAGGTATGAAGATGGTAACTGCTGATGCAATTTCAGATCCAGTTGTGCAAGTGATTGCTTCTTTGGCGTTGGCAGCAGTGCTTTATTTAGCAACGACACCATTAATTGCTGATGATAATTTAACTGCGGGTTCTTTCACGGTAGTTTTTTCTTCTATGTTAGCGATGATGCGTCCGTTAAAATCCTTGACGAATGTAAACTCACAATTCCAACGAGGCATGGCGGCTTGTCAGACATTGTTTGCGATCTTAGATTTAGAGACTGAAAAAGATAATGGTACGTATAAAGCCGAACCCGCAAAAGGTGATTTAGAATTTAAAAATGTGAGTTTTGCCTATGAGGGTAAAGAAGAGAAAGCCTTAAATAATATCTCTTTCTATGTGCCTGCAGGCAAAACCGTGGCATTAGTGGGGCGTTCAGGTTCGGGTAAATCAACCATTGCCAATTTAGTGACGCGTTTCTACGATATTGATGAAGGTGAGATTTTATTAGATGGCGTGAGAATTCAAGATTATCGTTTATCTAATTTACGCGAAAATTGTTCAGTGGTTTCTCAACAAGTACATTTATTTAACGATACGATTGCCAATAATATTGCTTATGCGGCAGAAGATAAATACACGCGTGAAGAAATTATCGAAGCGGCGAAAGCAGCTTATGCACTTGAATTTATCGAGAAACTTCCACAAGGTTTTGATACCGTTATTGGTGAGAATGGCGCAAGTCTTTCTGGTGGTCAGCGTCAGCGTTTAGCCATTGCTCGTGCGTTATTACGTAATTCACCGGTTTTAATTTTAGATGAAGCGACGTCTGCTCTTGATACCGAATCTGAACGTGCGATTCAGTCTGCATTAGAAGAGCTGAAGAAAGATCGTACAGTATTGGTTATCGCGCATCGTTTATCAACCATTGAAAATGCCGATGAAATCTTAGTCATTGAACATGGTGAAATTAAAGAACGTGGTACACATCAAGATTTATTAGCGCTTGATGGTGCGTATAAACAATTACACAGTATGCAGTTTAGCGGATAAAATAATAAGGGCGAACCAATGTGTTCGCCCAAAATCAATATAGGATAAATGAAATGCCTTTTTGGTACTCTAATTCAAAGCTAGCTTGGTTACTCCTTCCTTTTTCACTGCTATTTTGGTTGATTAGCCAAATTCGCCGAGCATTATTTTCCCTGAATATCTTATCCTCTTATAAATCTCCGAAACCGGTCATTATTGTCGGCAATCTTTCTGTTGGTGGAAATGGTAAAACGCCTGTCGTTGTGTGGCTAGTTGAAGAGTTACAAAAACAAGGATTACGTGTAGGCGTGATTTCTCGTGGCTATGGTAGCCAATCTAAAACCTATCCTTTACTTGTCACACCGGAAACAGACCCCGTTCAAGGGGGCGATGAACCTGTTTTAATTGCCAAAAGAACAGGTGTACCCGTGGTGATTTCACCGAATCGTCAACAAGCGATTGAATTACTTTTGAACACACAGGATTGCGATCTGATTATTTCGGATGATGGATTACAACATTATAAGTTGCAACGTGACATTGAAATTGTGGTGATGGATGCAGAGCGAGCTTTAGGGAACGGCTTTGTTTTGCCTGCAGGACCTTTGCGTGAATTGCCAAGTCGTTTAAAAAATGTGGACTTTGTGATTACCAATGGAGGAAAAAATGCTTATTCAGATGCGGTTATGACGCTCGTTCCTCATTATGCGATTAATTTAGTGACAGCTGAAAAACGCTTGTTAAGTGAATTTTCCCAAGGTTCAGCTATCGCGGGAATTGGTAACCCACAACGTTTTTTTACAATGTTGGAAAATTTAAATATTCGTTTAGAAAATACGAAAGCTTTTCAAGATCATCAACATTTCGAGCCGCAATTATTAGAAAAACTCGCTGAAAACCAACCGCTCTTTATGACCGAAAAGGATGCCGTAAAATGCCAAGCTTTTGCTAAAGAGAATTGGTGGTATGTTCCAGTTGATGCGGAGATTGTTGAGGCTGAAAACCAAGGCCAAAAACTTCCACAATTGTGGGAAAAAATCCGTCATTTAGTTTAACTCTATTCGAGTGAAATATGTGTGAGAAACTTAATCCTCGATTATTAGAAGTGATTGCTTGCCCGCGATGTTTGGCAAGATTGAAATACGATCAAGAAAATCAACGGCTCATTTGCCCTTTTGAGCAAGTGGCGTATCCTATTGAAAATGGCGTGCCGGTTTTGTTGGCAGAAAAAGCCGAAAGATTGAAAGAATAAGGAATGATTATGTCATTTACAGTTATTATCCCTGCTCGTTTTGCATCGAGCCGCTTACCAGGTAAACCTTTAGCTGATATTGCCGGTAAACCCATGATTCAACATGTTTTTGAGAAAGCTCAACAATCAGGCGCGAGCCGAGTCATTATTGCCACAGATAACGAACAAGTTGAAAAGGCAGCAAAAGCTTTTGGAGCAGAAGTTTGTATGACATCAGAAGCACATAATTCTGGTACTGAGCGTTTAGCGGAAGTGGTCAGTAAGCTTAGTATTGCTGATGATGAAATTATTGTAAACATCCAAGGGGATGAGCCGCTAATTCCACCTGTTATTGTGAGTCAAGTGGCAGAGAATTTAGCGAAGTTTAACGTGAATATGGCGACACTTGCGGTAAAAATTCACGAAGCGGAAGAGTTATTTAACCCAAATGCTGTGAAAGTTGTTACGGATAAAGATGGCTACGTTTTATATTTTTCCCGTTCAGTGATTCCTTACGATCGTGATCAATTTATGCAATTAGCGGATACTTCAAAGGCGCAACTGGCTGATGCATATCTCCGTCATATTGGTATTTATGCTTATCGTGCAGGCTTTATTAAACAATATGTGCAATGGGCACCAACGCAGTTAGAAAACTTAGAGAAATTAGAGCAACTCCGTGTATTGTGGTACGGTGAGCGTATTCATGTGGAATTGGCGAAAGAAGTTCCAGCTGTTGGTGTGGATACAGCAGAAGATTTAGAAAAAGTGCGGTTAATTTTGGCATAGTTTTTACTGATGTTTGATTCTAAAAAGTTTCTCTCTGACGTTTCTCATGAGCCTGGTGTTTATCGTATGTATGACGATAAAGATCAGGTTATTTATGTAGGCAAAGCGAAAGATCTTAAAAAGCGACTTTCCAGCTATTTTCGCAAAAACTTAAGCAGCAAAAAAACAGAAGCCTTGGTGTCGTCAATTCATCATATTGATACGACGATTACCTCTTCTGAAACCGAAGCGTTATTGCTTGAGCATAATTTCATTAAGCTTTATCAACCTCGTTATAATGTATTATTGCGAGATGATAAATCCTATCCTTTTATTTTACTGACGAAAGAACGTCATCCTCGTATTACTTCTTATCGCGGAACGAAAAAAATTGCAGGTGAGTATTTCGGGCCTTATCCTCATGCGGGGGCTGTGCGTGAAACCTTATCCTTAATGCAAAAACTATTCCCTGTTCGTCAATGTGAAAATTCGGTTTATAACAATCGTTCCCGCCCTTGTTTGCAATATCAAATCGGGCGTTGCTCAGCACCTTGTGTGCCAGGCTATGTGACTGATGAAGAATATAATCAGCAAGTCGAATTAGCACGACTATTTTTACAAGGAAAAGATCAGCAAGTATTAGATTATCTCATCGGCAAAATGGAGCAGGCGAGCCGTGATTTAGATTTTGAAGGTGCGGCACGTTATCGTGACCAAATTCAAGCGGTTCGTGCGGTTATCGAAAAACAATTTGTTTCCAATGAGCGTTTGGACGATATGGATATTATGTCCATTGCGTATCAGCACGGTTTAGCTTGTGTTCAAGTGATGTTTATTCGTCAAGGTAAAGTATTGGGCAATCGCAGTTATTTTCCGAAAGTACCTGCTAATACTGATTTGTCCGAATTAACGGCGACGTTTGTTGGGCAGTTTTATTTGCAAGGTCATCAGGGAAGAAGTATCCCTAATAGTATTATTGTGGATCATAAACTAGATGAAAAAGCCGAGCTTGAAGCTTTATTAACTGAACAAGCTGGTCGAAAAGTGGTAATACAAGAATCTGCTAAAGGCGATAAAGGTAAATATCTACAACTTGCACAAATTAATGCCAAAGCGGCTTTAGCGACTCAACTTAAACAATCTTCCCGAATGTACGAACGTTATCAAGCGCTTTGTGAATTGCTCGATATGCCTGAAATTAAACGTATGGAATGTTTTGATATTAGTCATACGATGGGGAATCAAACCGTGGCATCTTGCGTGGTATTTAATCAAGAAGGCCCACTGAAATCAGATTATCGCCGTTTTAATATTGAAGGTATTACGGGTGGTGATGATTATGCAGCGATGGAGCAAGCTTTAAAGAAACGTTACGACCGCGATCTTGATGAAGATAAAATTCCCGATATTATTTTTATTGATGGTGGTAAAGGGCAGCTTAATCGTGCCTTAGAGGTTTTTCATCACCTCAACGTAAAATGGGATAAAAATCGACCGCACTTAATTGGTGTGGCAAAAGGTGTAGATCGTCGAGCGGGACAAGAAGTGTTGATTATCAGCAAACAAGATCGTGAGATTCATTTGCCGGATGATAGCCTTGCACTACATTTAATCCAACATATTCGAGATGAAAGCCATAATCATGCGATTAACGGTCATCGTCAAAAACGCCAAAAAGCCTTTACCCAAAGTGGATTGGAAACTATTGAAGGGGTAGGCGCTAAACGACGTCAAGCCTTGTTGAAATATTTAGGTGGATTGCAAGGTGTCAAAAATGCCACATTGGATGAAATCGCCTCTGTACCCGGTATTTCTAAAGCCTTAGCCGAAAAGATTTTCGAGACCTTAAAAAGTTAGGAAAAATCTTGATTTTCTACACGAACTGTCTATTATTTCAACCTTTCGGATTTTATATAGGAACATATTATGTTTGAATGGCTTGTTGATCCTGAAGCATGGATTTCATTGCTCACATTGACCGCACTTGAAATCGTCTTGGGTATCGATAACATTATTTTTATTAGTATTTTAGTGGGACGTTTACCTGCGAATCAACGTCAATCTGGTCGTATTATCGGCCTTGGATTAGCGATGATTACCCGTATTTTACTTCTTGTTTCCCTTTCTTGGATGATGAAATTAACGGAGCCACTATTCACTTTGGTTGGTCAGGAAATTTCGGGTCGCGATTTGATTTTATTCCTTGGGGGCTTATTCCTAATTGTGAAAAGTACAGGTGAAATTAAAGAGGCGATGCATCCTGAAGCACATCATGAAGAAGAGAATAACAAGAAGAAAGTCAGTTATTTGGGTGTATTAATCCAAATTGCGATTTTAGATATCGTATTTTCTTTAGACTCAGTAATTACCGCGGTAGGGATGGCAAACCACCTTCCAGTGATGATTTTGGCAATTATGATTGCAGTAGGTGTGATGATGTTTGCAGCGAAACCAATTGGTAATTTTGTTGATACCCATCCGACATTGAAGATTTTAGCCTTAGCATTCTTAATTTTAGTTGGAGTAAGTTTAATTGCTGAAAGTTTGGATATTCATATTCCAAAAGGCTACATTTACTTTGCAATGGGCTTCTCAACAGTAGTTGAAATGCTCAACATCAAAATGCGAAAATCACTTGGTCATTAAATCATATAAAAAGGCGGAACAATGTGTTCCGCCTTTTTTTAGTCATTATAGAATACCCCTTTCCCATACAAATACATGGTGACTTGTTCGTCAGTATGGTATTCGTTGATGAGATCTTCATTGATATTCAATTCATAACCGCAAACATCAATACAAATATTGATAGCTCGTCCTCTTGATTCAATTCGCTTAATCTCACCTTTAAAAGAAGCGGTCGGGTCTTGGATTTTTTTCGCAAGAGAGAATTGCTCAGGGCGGAATAACACTTTCCCTTGCGTATGGCCATTTCCTTTATTTTCGATGGCAATTTCACCTAATTGACAGGTCGCGATGCTATCGTTTTTTAATGTTGCAGGAAGAATAATGCTGTCCCCAATAAATTTAGCAATAGACAAATACTGAGGTGACCAATAGAGCGTTTTAGGTGTCGCAATTTGGAGAATTTTCCCTTCTTGAATCACTGCGATTTTGTCAGCATGACATAGTGCTTCATCGCGATCATGGGTTACAAATACGGCAGAGGAACCACTTTCTCTTAATACTTGTAACATATCGTAACGAATTTGATTTCTTAGATGTTCATCTAACGCACTAAATGGCTCATCAAACAGGATTAACTCAGGGCTTGGTGCAAGTGCTCGAGCAAGTGCAACACGTTGCTGTTGACCACCAGAAAGCTGATGAGGGAAACGGTCCGCTAAGCTGCTAATACCCGTGAGTTTCATCACTTCTTCGATGCGTTGTTTTTCCTCTTCCGTTTTCCCTTTGCCATCGCCTAAGCCATAAGCAATATTGCGGTAAACATTTAAATGAGGAAATAGCACGCCTTCTTGTACCACATAGCCTAATTTGCGTTGCTGGGTCGGCACATTGAGATTTTCTTTAAAAATAGGTTGATTCTTTAACCAAATCTCACCGCTTGTTGGTTGTTCAAAACCAGCAATACTACGCAATAAGGTGGTTTTTCCACAACCAGATGCGCCAAGAAGAAATAGAATTTCACCTTTCTCTAATTGCAGAGAGATATTGTGCAGAACCTGGTGTCCGTTAAAGGATTTATTCAAATTTTTAATGTCGAGTAATGTTGTCATTTTTATCTTCTCGTTATTTAAAACCGTATCGTTTCAGTAAAAATACAGGAATCCCTGAAAATAGCACTAACATAATGGCATAAGGCGTTGCAGCCGCATATTGTGCATCAGAGGTGTATTCCCACACCGCAGTTGAAAGCGTTTTAATGTCATTAGGGGTCAGTAATAAGGTTGCGGTGAGCTCTTTCATTAAGTTTAAAAATACTAAAGCAAAGGCAGCCGCAATCCCCGGTAACATAGCTGGAATGACTAAGGTACGGAAAATATAAAAGTTGCTACGGCCTAAGCTTTGCCCTACCTTTTCAATGTTACTAGACATTTGTTCAAGCGAGCTACGCAAGGTCGTTTGCGCCATTGGAAGATAAAGCATAAAGTAGGCAACGATAACCATGGCAAAGGTTTGATAAAGGGAATAGGCATAGTTGATGGTAAAGAAGACCAATGATAATGCGATAACAAGCCCTGGCACAGCGTGAAGTAGATAAGGGATTCGATCAAGCCAAATCGTCAATTTACTGCGATAGCGTACCGCAGCCCATACCAATGGTAGTGCACAAATAACGGTAAGTGTTGCACCCAGTGTTGATATAGTCAGTGAATTTGTGAAGGCGGTAAAAAATTCCCCAAAATCGACCGCACCTTCAATGGAACTTCCCACGGTTAGCCAATAAATCAGCATAGTAATCGGCACACCAATACTGAGCACAAAAATGGTCGTGAAAAAGCTTACGACTAAAATTTGTTTTCCTGCTGAGAGGGTTTTCAATGGATACGGACGTATTACGCCTTTGCCGCTTTGATAGAGTGTTTGTGTGCCTCTAAAACGAATTTCCCCCATCACAACAAAGATACAGATCACCATTAACACACCAGAAAGTAAGGCGGCGGTGTTGTTATTAAAGGCCATTTCATATTCTTGGAAAATTGCCGTAGTGAAGGTTTGGTAATTTAAAATAGACACGGCGCCAAAGTCTACCAACATATGAAGCGCAATTAATAATACGCTGCTACCGATGGCGGGTTTGAGTTGTGGAAAAATCGCATGCCAAAATGTGTAAGCATGGCTTTTAGCTAATGAAAGGCTCACTTCTTCTAAAGAGCGGTCGAGTCTTTTTAAGGTCGCCGCGACAGGGAGATAAGCAAGCGGGAAAGAACTCAGCGTCATAATGCCGATGGTTCCCCAGAAGCCTTCCACTCTGAAGGTAAGACTGATCCACGTAAAACAACTGACAAAAGCCGGAATACAAAGAGGGAGCGTCATCGCAACTTGGAAAAAGCCTTTTCCCCAAAAGCGATAACGTTCTAATAAAAATGCACATAGTGTGCCGAGAATAATGGCAAAAAGCGTGACAAATACCATTAAAAGTAGGGTATTACTGAGCAATTCCCACATTCTTGGGCGCCAAAGTAATTCAATGCTGCGAGCCAATCCGACATCTGCAGCACGCTCAATAACATATAAAAAAGGGAGTAATAATGGCAAACTAATCAGCACGATTAAGGCTATAAGCCAGCGAGGAGGGCGATTAGACACAAAAAAATCCTTTGAAAATATTAGTGTAGAGTAAGTAGAGTAAATAACAGAAGGGCGTGTATTACACGCCCTATATTGCATCGCGAATTAAACTTATTTCAAACCAGCTTCTTCAATAAGTTTATTTGCGTTGTCTTTGTCTTCAGAAGTCGTTGCCGAAACAACAGGCGCTTCTAATTTTGCATAAGGTTCCATATTAAATGGAGAAACCACATCGGTACGAAGTGGGTATTCTGCACGTACTGAAACAAACGCTTGTTGTCCTTCTTTACTTGCTAAGAAATCAACGAATTTTTTCGCTTCTTCTTTATTTTTAGAACCTTTTAATACAGCTGCACCAGAATAGGTCACTAATGCACCTGGATCTTGATGACGAATGAAGTAAAGACGTGTTTTGAGGTTATCAGCACCTTTTTCTTTTGCAAGTGCATACCAGTAATAGTTGTTGATTAACGCTGCGGGAACTTCACCATTTTCAACCGCTTGAAGGGCAACGCTGTTTTTCGCATAAAGTTTACCGTTTTCTTTTAAGCCTTTTAACCATTTAAGAGCGGCATCTTTACCTTTTAATTTGGTAATCGCAACAACTTGCTCCAAGAATGCACCTGAAGTCGGAACATAACCAATTTTGTCTTTCCACTTTGGTGTTGCATAATCTAACACGGATTTTTCCATGTCTTTTTCAGATAATTTAGTGTGATCGTAAACCACTACTCGAGAACGACCGCTTAGCGCGATCCAGTCTTTTTTCGGTGCAACAGGCACACCTTTGTGTGCAGTTTGTTTAATTGTGTCTGCAGAAAGTGGTTCTAATAACCCCGCATCAGAGAGTGCAGCGAAAGGAGCAGTTTGTTCAGAGTAGAATACATCTGCAGGGGTTTTATCTCCCTCTTCTTTCAATTGACCTGCAAGTTGATCGCTTTTCGCACTGTTTAAGGTGACTTTAATGCCCGTTGCTTTTGTAAATGCATCAGCAACGGCTTTTGCACCTTCTTTATGTTGTCCGTTGTAAACGGTAATATCTGCAGAAGCGAAGCCTGCAAATGCCATTAAGCCGGTAAGGGCTGCAATTTGGAAATGCTTAATTTTCATGAAAACTCCTTTATGTGATTGGACAAACTGCCTATTTTCTAAAAATAAGAATCATCCCATTCTAATAACTCAGAATAGATAATGCAAATAATTATCAGATATTTTCCTCTTATATCAAAATTTCATATTCCATTCTATTTTCTTACTTCGTCTCACGTTGTTTTTTCTTCATAATGTCTAGTAGAAATTTCTAATAAGGACGGATATGAATATTCAGCAAATCATTAAACAACATCACCTAGAGCTCTTATTTCAGCAAGGGTCATTTGGGATTGAAAAGGAAAGTCAACGGGTGCATTCGGATGGTTCAATTGTGACATCATTGCACCCTAAAGCCTTTGGTAATCGTCGTTTCCACCCTTACATTCAAACAGATTTTGCAGAAAGTCAGTTGGAATTGGTGACTCCCCCTATGAAAAAGTTAGAGGATACACTACGTTGGCTTTCAGCCATTCATGAAGTGACTTTGCGAACTTTACCGGAGGATGAATTTATTTTTCCTTTCAGTATGCCAGCAGGATTACCGCCAGAAGAACACATTAAGGTTGCACAATTAGATAATCAGGAAGATGTGGCTTATCGGGAGCATTTAGTCCAGTCTTACGGTAAATATAAGCAAATGGTCAGTGGTATTCATTACAATTTTCAAATTGACCCTAAGTTTATTGATGCTTTATTTCATGCGCAAAATGAAATACAAAGTGCGGTTGATTTTCAAAATGATTTTTACCTAAAAATAGCCAAAAACTTCTTACGCTATCAATGGATTCTGCTTTATCTGTTTTCTGCGACACCGACGGTAGAGGAAAAATATTTCAGAGACAATTCCCCCCTTAAACTGCATCAATATGTGCGGAGTTTACGTTCAGGGAAATATGGTTATGTGAATGATCCAAAGATCCATGTCTCTTATGACAGTTTGCAAGAGTATGTTGAGACGTTAGAACACTGGGTGAAATCAGGTGATTTGATTGCGGAAAAAGAGTTTTACTCAAGCGTACGTTTGCGTGGCGCTAAAAAAGCGCGCGATTTACTTGAAAAAGGAATTCAATATTTAGAATTTCGTTTGTTTGATCTCAATCCGTTTGCACCTTATGGAATGGAACTTACTGATGCGAAATTCATTCATTATTTTATTTTGTTAATGGCATGGCTTGATGATACCGCTGATCAAGAAGGCATAAAATTAGGCAAAGCACGTCTTGCTGAAGTGGCATGGGAAGATCCAAGAGAGCAAAGTGTTTATGCGGTAGAAGGCGAATTAGTCCTCCTTGAAATGCTCAAAATGCTTGAGCAACTCAATGTGAGTGATGAGATTAAAACGATTGTTAAAGACAAATTAGGGCAATTTGCGGATCCAAGCCAAACGCTTTGTGCAAAAGTCGTCTCGGCAATTGAACAGGTCGGCAGTTACCAACAATTAGGGGCTGATATCGCGCAATCCAATAAAGCCAAAGCCTTTGAACGTTTTTATGCATTAAGTGCGTTTGATAATATGGAACTGTCCACACAGGCGTTATTATTTGATGCAATTCAAAAAGGATTAAAGATTGAGATTTTAGATGAACGCGATCAATTTCTCAGTCTTCAATTTGGCGATCATTTGGAATATGTGAAAAACGGTAATATGACTTCTCACGATAGCTATATTTCCCCACTCATCATGGAAAATAAAGTGGTGACGAAGAAAGTGTTAGCGAAAGCCGGATTTAATGTACCGCAAAGCATCGAGTTTACCGATGTGAAAAGTGCGGTCGAAAATTTCCCACTTTTTGAGAATCGAGCTGTCGTGATTAAGCCAAAATCAACGAATTTTGGTTTAGGGATCAGTATTTTCCAACAAGGTGTAACGGATAGAGATGATTTTGCAAAAGCAGTAGAGATTGCTTTCCGTGAAGATAAAGAGATTATGGTTGAAGATTATCTACTTGGCACTGAATATCGCTTCTTTGTGCTGGGGGATCAAACGTTAGCCGTCTTATTACGTGTCCCAGCAAATGTAATTGGAGATGGTGTACATACTGTTGCTGAATTAGTTGCCGCTAAAAATGCTCATCCTTTACGGGGCGATGGCAGTCGTACGCCATTGAAAAAAATAGCATTGGGGGATATTGAGCAATTGCAGCTTAAGGAACAAGGATTAACCGTGAATTCTATTCCTGCAAAAGATCAACTTGTTCAATTACGTGCGAATTCTAATATTAGTACCGGCGGCGATTCTATTGACATGACGGATGAAATGCATGCCAGTTACAAAGAGATTGCGGTAGGGATTAGCAAGGCAATGGGGGCGGCAGTTTGTGGTGTAGATTTAATTATTCCTGATTTGAAACAGCCGGCAGAACCGAGTTTACGTTCGTGGGGTGTGATTGAGGCAAACTTTAATCCTATGATGATGATGCATATTTTCCCATTTAGTGGACAATCTCGACGATTGACAATGAATGTGATTAAGATGCTTTTCCCTGAATTGCCTTAATTTAGTTATCGGGCTTCATCAGTTGGTGAAGCCCGTTTTACATTCATCCTAATTAGGCTAAAATGGAGACAGTATTCACAATTCTAAAATGAAATTTAATGACAACTTTTACCTTAGAACCTCAAGAAAATGATCGTCTGCAATCCCTTTGCGGTGCATTCGATGAAAATATCAAACTGATTGAAAAAGAATTTAACCTCAATATTTTCCGCAATAATTTTACTTTCACGGTGAAATCTAACGATGAAAGTCCGAAACCACATCATGAGCAATTAATTGAGCGTGCGGCTAAATTAATCCAGGCATTATATGTAGAGACAGCACCAATTAAGGGGAAAGTGAAAGAACTTGATTTGGAAGATGTGCATATTGCCTTGCAAGAGAGCAGAATGTTATCGCAAGAAGGCAGTGAGTCACACAGTGAAAATCACGTCTATAGCACCACAATTAAAACCAAGCGAGGTTTGATTAAACCGCGTGGTGAAAATCAAATTCAGTATTTACATAATATTCTTACGCACGATATTAGTTTTGGGATTGGCCCCGCTGGCACAGGGAAAACCTTTTTAGCCGTAGCAGCGGCTGTTGAGGCATTAGAACGTCAAGAAATTCGTCGCATTTTGCTGACTCGTCCTGCGGTGGAAGCGGGCGAAAAATTAGGTTTCTTGCCGGGTGATTTAGGCCAAAAAATTGAACCTTATTTACGACCACTTTATGATGCGTTATTTGAAATGCTTGGCTTTGAACGTGTACAAAAATTAATGGAGCGTAATGTGATTGAAATCGCACCATTGGCTTATATGCGTGGTCGCACACTCAATGACAGTTTTATCATTCTAGATGAAAGCCAAAATACGACGGTCGAACAAATGAAAATGTTTTTGACTCGTATTGGTTTTAATTCCAAAGCCGTGATTACAGGGGATGTGACTCAAATCGATTTACCACGTAGTACAAAATCAGGTTTACGCCACGCCATGGAAGTGTTAAGCAAAGTGTCGGAATTAAGCTTTAACTACTTTGAAAGTAAAGATATTGTGCGGCATCCTGTGGTAGCAAAAGTGGTGCAAGCTTACGAAGAATGGGAAGCCCAAGATGAAATCCGCCGTCAAGAAATTGCAGCGCAGCGTCGAGCTGAACGTGAGCAAAAAGTGCGGTCAGAAAATGAAACGAATTTAGGAGAATAACATGGGCAATATGATTATCGATTTGCAACTGGCCTGTGAAAATACAGAAGGCTTGCCATCAGAAGCGCAAATTCTGCAATGGGCAACCGCTGCAGTGCAACCAGAAAGTGATAATGTGGAAATGACGGTGCGCATTGTGGATGAAGCAGAAAGTCATGACTTGAATTTGACTTATCGTGGTAAAGATCGTCCAACCAATGTATTGTCTTTCCCTTTTGAATGTCCTGATGAAGTGGAATTACCGCTGTTGGGCGATTTGGTAATTTGTCGCCAGGTAGTAGAACGCGAAGCTACCGAGCAAGAAAAGCCTTTAATGGCGCATTGGGCGCATATGATAGTGCATGGTAGCTTACATTTACTTGGTTACGATCACATTGAAGATGATGAAGCAGAAGAAATGGAAAGTTTAGAAACTGAAATTATGCAGAGTTTAGGTTTTGCAGATCCTTACCTTTCCGAAAAATAATGACGATTTGGAGCAATTATGTATAAAGCCGTATTCAGCGATTTTGATGGTACCTTATTAACTTCGGATCATCGAATTTCGCCTAAAACCTTAGATGCACTTCAACGCATTACCAAACAAGGTATTCCATTTACACCAATCTCTGCTCGTTCACCGCTGGGTATTTGGCCTTATGCGAAACTCATTGAAAATTACAACATCATTGTGGCATTCAGTGGTGCCTTGATTTTAGATAAAAACGCCACGCCTATTTATTCGGTACAAATAGATCCAGCTGATATCCAAGCCATTAACCAAGTATTAGCAGATCATCCTGCACTAGGTGTCAATTATTATACTTATGATGATTGTGTCGCTCGTGATTTGGATAATAAATGGGTAATTTACGAACGTAGCGTAACAGGCATTCAGATTGATCCTTATGATGAAAGTGCGGTCTATTCCCCGCATAAAATTCAAATCATTGGTGAAACAGATGAAGTGATTGGTATTGAGCAAATCTTGAAAGAGAAATTCCCGCATTTAAGTATTTGCCGTTCTCATGCGAATTTCCTTGAAGTGATGCATAAATCGGCGACAAAAGGTAATGCGGTACGTTTTCTTGAAGATTATTTTCATGTGAAGATGGAAGAATGTGTCGCTTTCGGCGATAACTTTAACGATTTAGATATGCTAGAAAGCGTGGGATTAGGCGTTGCAATGGGCAATGCGCCGGATGAGATTAAACAGGCCGCCAATCGAGTCACTGCTTCGCATAATGATGATGGGA
This sequence comes from Parahaemophilus parainfluenzae, assembly GCA_001914055.1. Taxonomy (GTDB): domain Bacteria; phylum Pseudomonadota; class Gammaproteobacteria; order Enterobacterales; family Pasteurellaceae; genus Haemophilus_D; species Haemophilus_D parainfluenzae_V. Next base: position 425,827 of record MKXX01000009.1, read on the forward strand.
TTGCATTGATATTGAATGAGATTTTCCCTGAATAAATAAAAAGGCGCTTTTTATGAAAAAGCGCCTTATTCATTATAGTGTGGCTAACGCAGCTTCATAATTTGGCTCATCTTTAATTTCAGACACCAATTCACTATGTAACACATTATTGTTTTCATCTAATACAATCACTGAACGAGCAGTCAAGCCCGCGATTGGACCAGTTGTGATGTTTACCCCTAAGTTTTCATGGACTTCTTTATGACGGAAAGTAGAAAGCGTTTCTACGTTCTCAATACCTTCCGCACCGCAGAATCGTGCTTGTGCAAAAGGTAAATCAGCTGAAATGCAAAGTACCACAGCATTTTTTAAATTAGCTGCTTGTTGATTGAATTTGCGAACAGAAGTTGCACATACATCTGTATCAATACTTGGGAAAATATTTAAAACTTTGCGTTTTCCTGCATAAGTATCAAGCGTGACGTCAGCGAGTTCTTTATTGGTGAGCGTAAGTGCGGTCACTTTCTCTCCTTTTTGGGGAAAGTTGCCGCTTACTTCAATGGGATTACCCATCATTGTTACTTGAGTCATAAAAGCTCCTATTTTTCATTTCCTAAATTAAGCACTTTTTTAAGTGCAGTAAAAAATTTGTCATTTTCTCGTGGTAAGCCAATACTGATACGTAAGTGATTTGGCATGCCATAACCCGCAATAGGACGAACAATGACGCCTTCACGTAATAATGTATCATAAATTGGTGCGGCCGGTTGTTTAAAATCAATGGTAATAAAGTTACCTTTAGATGGAATAAAGTCTAAACCATATTGTTGGCAGAAGGCCTCATAACGTTTCATTTCTTGGCGATTGTTCTCAGCCACTTTTTCGACAAAGGCATCATCGTTCATCACCGCAATCGCACTGGTCAAAGCAAGACTATTACAGTTAAATGGCTGACGAACACGATTTAATAAATCTGCAATTTCAGGATTAGAGACCGCGTAGCCAATACGTAAACCCGCAAGTCCATAAGCTTTCGATAGTGAGCGTGAAACGATAAGATTCGGGTATTTTTCCAGTAATGCAAAAGAATTAACGCGTTCGCTTGGATGAGTAAATTCGGTATAAGCCTCATCTAATACCACAATCACATTTTCAGGCACTTTGGCTAAGAAGGCATCCAATTCTGCTTCCGTTAAGAAATTCCCCGTTGGATTGTTTGGGTTGGCAATAAAAATCAGCTTGGTTTTATCTGAAAGTGCGGTCAAAAATCCGTTTAAATCATGACCCCAATTCTTAGCTGGAATTTCTTTTGCGACGGCATTAATGGCTTTGGTCACTAAAGGGTAAACAATAAAAGCATATTGTGAATAAATCACTTCATCATGCTCACCCGCAAAGGTATGAGCAAAGAGCTCTAATAAATCGTTAGAACCATTGCCAAGGGTGATTTGGTTTGGTTGCACACCAAATTTTTTTGCAATAGCCGCTTTAAGTTCAAAACCATTCGCATCAGGATAACGAGTTAAATGATCAAGTTGGGCTTGAATGGCTTTTTTCGCACTTTCAGGAAAACCGAAAGGGTTTTCATTTGAGGCAAGTTTAACGATATTAGTAATGCCTAATTCGCGTTCGAGTTCTTCGATTGGTTTCCCCGCTTGATAAGGCGAAAGAGACTTTACGCCTTGATTGGCGACGTTGATGTATTGCATATGCTTTCCTTATAAAAACGAGCGGGCCTTTCAGCCCGCACGTTGAGTTTAATGAATCAGATAATTAGCTATTTTCAGCTTCAAATTTTTTCATGAATTCAATGAGCGCTTGCACGCCTTCTAATGGCATCGCGTTATAGATAGAGGCGCGCATACCACCTAGCACTTTGTGACCTTTTAAAGCTTGAAGACCGGCAGCTGTAGATTCTGCGACAAATTTAGCATCAAGCTCTGGATTACCTGTTACGAATGTCACATTCATGGTTGAGCGGTTTTCTTTAGCTACGACGTTACGATAGAGTTTACTGCTATCAATGTAGTCATAAAGGGTTTGTGCTTTCACTGCGTTACGTTTTGCAATTTCTTTTAAGCCGCCGATTGCTTGAATGTGTTTAAAGACTAATGAACAGAGATACCAAGCAAAGGTTGGTGGGGTATTGATCATGGAGTCAGCATCGCGTTGTGTGGCGTAATTCCAAATAGATGGGGTTGCTTGGCGAGCATGACCAATTAAATCATCACGAATAATCACAAGCGTAATCCCTGCAGGACCAAGGTTTTTTTGCGCACCCGCATAAATGACACCGAATTTGCTAATGTCAATTTCGCGAGAGAGAACGTTAGATGACATATCGGCTACAAGCACTGCATTGCCCACGTTCGGTACATCAAAAATTTCAACACCACTGATAGTTTCATTTGGGCAATAGTGAACGTAATCGTATTGTTCCGCAATGTCACTGAAATCAAGATTAGTAATGCGTGTGTGATCACCATTTTCCACTATGGTAATTTCATCAATTTCAGCAAAGTTACGTGCTTCTTTCGCTGCAGTTGCAGACCAGTGGCCGCTATTTAAGTAAAGCGCTTTGCCTTTCTCACCAATTAAGTTCATCGGTAATGCCGCAAATTGACCGCGAGCCCCACCTTGTAGGAATAACACACGATAGTTATCTGGAATGTGATACACCTCACGTAGATCTTTTTCTGCTTGAGCAATCAATTCCATAAAATATTTGCCACGGTGACTGACTTCCATTACCGATACACCCTGACCAAGCCAGTTGGTTAGCTCAGCTTGTGCTTTGTGTAGTACCTCAGGGAAAATCATGGCTGGACCAGCACTAAAATTAAAGACTTTTGACATTGTGTTTCCTTATTTTATTTTGAATAGATTCTTCATTTTTACCACTACCGAATAGGATAATCAACTAAATCAAACAGTTTTTTGATCTAATCCATCAATTTAAATTTAAGCTTTTGACGGAGACGAAAAAAAAAGCTACATTACCTGAAGTTTGTTTTTAACTTTGAGAGAGTCGATCATGGGAAATGTAAATAAATCCTTCCAAGAAGTGTTAGAGTATGTACGTTTATATCGTTTAAAAAATAAACTTAAACGCGACATTGAAGACAACAACCGCAAAATTCGTGATAACCAAAAACGTGTCTTATTGTTAGATAACTTAAATCAATATATTCGTGATGATATGAGCATTGAAGATGTTCGTGCGATTATCGAAAATATGCGTGATGACTATGAAAGTCGTGTTGATGACTATAATATTCGTAATGCGGATCTTTCTACTCAGCGTCGAGAAGTGAGCGCGAAAATGAAAGAGCAGAAAAAAGCGCACGCGAAATTAGTGAAAGATACAAATAAAATTACATTATAAAATCCTAAAAGAAATGACCGCACTTTATCGAAGTGCGGTCATTTTTTATGGTATTTTTAGGATGAGCTATAAATGATTAAACATCATAGGTGCCCATTATCACAGCTTGATCCAAAATATGCCCTTGCATCGCAAAATGTAGATCATTAAAACGGAATCCCGGTTTGAGGTTTAGTTTAGTATCGAGCGCATACACAATAAGCTCGTAACGATGTAAACAGTTTGGTGGTGCCATACCGCCATAGAATGAGGCTTCTTCAATATCAAATTGACCTAATTTACTCGCCCAAGTGTTTGCACCTTGCACATAATCTGTTGCGGTTTGGCTTTCATTTTCTTGAATAACCGTACGTTCAAGATCTGCAATAAGCCAATGAATCCACACAAAGCCACTTGCAGTAATTGCGTCTTTATCTTCTAAGACAACTGCAAAGGATTTAGTGCCTTGAGGTGCATCATGAATTTCAAACGGGATAGAGTAGGTTGGCATACCATTTGGGCTAAATTGTGTGCCGCGTTTACCATATTTATCTTCAAAGGCACCATTTTGAATGGCTGAACTGGTTACAAACATTGTTTTCTCCTTAATTTCTCACGGAATATACTTTAAATTTGGTGGTTTGAGCAAGGACTTCAAATTTCCCGAAATGTTGTGCTAATAAATCGGGATAGGGAAGAAATGCATTAGCAACGATACGCAGTTCTCCACCTGCCGTTAAATGCCATTTTGCTTGTTGAATAAGTTCTTTCACCGCACGATAAGCGGTATCAACTCCATCGTGGAAAGGCGGGTTTGAAATGATTAGATCAAATTTTCCCTCAATGTGGGAAAACACATCGCTTGCGATAACCTGACCTTCAAGTTGATTTTCAGCAAGCGTTTGGCGAGCGGATTGAATTGCCATTGCATGAATATCAGTCATTGTGACATCCGCTTTAGGGTGATGTTTTTTGATCATGGAACCAATGACACCCGCACCGCAACCAACATCTAATACTTTGCCTTGAATTGGCGATGTTAGGGTGGAAAGTAGAAGTGACGTGCCGCTATCAAGTTCATTGGCACTGAATACACCCGGCAAGCTGCAAATACAGAGATCGCCTAATACATCATTTTGGTAGCATTTCCAATAAGATTGAAGATCAAAGTGCGGTTGTTTTTGTAAGGCAAAATGATATAAGCCGCAACGACGTGCAGAGTCGATTTTGCCAATTTCACCATAAGGTTCAAGTAGTTTTTCAGCTGAACGGACGCCACAACGATTTTCACCAATAATTAACACTTTTTGACCAATTTCACTCTTGGCGAGTAGTTGCATCAGCTGAAAATTCACTTCTTGTTTATTCTTCGTCCAATAATAAATGATCAGATCGGTTTGCGGTTGAAATTCAACCTCAAAATTGACCGCACTTTGGGTTTTAGCATAATCAAAATACCAACTCCAAATTTGTACAGATTGACAGTGTTTTTTTAATATTTGGGGGAAATCATCATTAATGCCACCGGCAAGAAGAATTGATTTACCGTTAAAAAGGGAAAGGTGGCGTTGTAAAACTTCGCTTTCGAGAGAAATCACGCTTTAAATCCTGTAGTTTATTGGTTAAAATTACGTGTTATTCTAACAAAAGATAACGACTTAGACGTATTTATTAAGGAATTATTTATGAAAAAAATCATCACAGCAGTCGCAATGGCAAGTTTATTGTCCGGCTGTCAATTAATCGAACAAATTCAAGGTAGCAAGCAAAAACCTTCAACCTTACCAACTAGCTCAACACTTGAATTGCCTGCAGCACAAGCACAAAGCTTAGATGCACAGTTTGAGCGCATTAAAAAAGGTAACCAAGAAGTCACCTTCAACGGTGAGAAATTCTATAAACAAACGAAAGCCTTCGATAAATCAGAAGATCCGCGTTTCTTAAGTGGTGCGGCGAATGTAGATCGTAGCAATCGTAAATTCATTATGAGCGAAACCTATTATCTAAAAGATGTTTCACATGTTCCGGCATTAACGACAAAATACCTTGATGCAAACAAAAAAGTATGTGAGTTAAAAACAATTGGTAACGCTTCAGATGTTTACTATGCTTGTGATGGTAAAGATTTCCAACGTTTTATCGCCGTGGTTTATCAAGCGAAAAATATTCTTTCTTTCCGTAGCTTAAAAGCGTATCAAGAAAAACCAACCGAAGCGCAAGAACAAGCGATTGTTAAAGGTTTAAGAGATTATCCGTTAGATACTATCGCTCGTTAATCTATGGATAGACGCAATCTTCTTTTAAATGAAATGGGGGTAACCCGTTGGCAGCTACATCGCCCAGAAGTATTACAAGGGGCGGTTGGTGTGAGTGTGTCTGAACAAGTGAAATTTATTGTTGTGGCGAAAGATAACGTATCGAACTCTCCACTTTTTTCAGATGTTCGACTGGCACTAGAGTTAAACAAAGAAGATTGCCTTTGCCTGAATTTCGATCAAATTCAACATATCACATTACAACATTCTGTGCGATATTGGTTATTAGCTGAAAATGTAGATGAAATCGACCGCACTTTACCTTATTGCTTAAATGCAGAGCGTGTTTATCGCTCTGTTGATTGGCAACAATTCCAGCAAGATAGCCAAGCTAAGCGTGAGCTTTGGCAACAAATCCAACAAATTTAATCATGATGCCTTCTCTTTTTCCTATTGAAGAATGCGATATGGATCGCTTATATGAAATTGAACAAGCAGCACATCTTGTGCCTTGGTCATTGGGAACATTGAAAAATAATGTCGGCGAGCGTTATCTCAATTTGAAATTAGTGGAAAAAGAGCAAGTGTTTGGTTTTGCTATTTGCCAGACGGTATTAGATGAAGCCACATTATTCAATATTGCGATAGATTCGGTTCAACAAGGAAAGGGTTACGGTTCGTTTTTATTGCAAGGTTTAATGAGTGAGCTTAAAGAGAAAGGTATTCAAACCCTTTGGCTGGAAGTACGAGAGTCGAATCCGGCTCGTTTCCTTTATGAAAGGCTAGGATTTAATGAGGTTGATATTCGTAAGAATTATTATCCAAAACCAGATGGTGGACGAGAAAATGCTGTCGTGATGGCATGTTATCTCTAGAATGCAAAAGTGCGGTCAATTTTGACCGCACTTTGTTTATCTAAAAAGTAAAACTTACACTTCTTCTGCAGGGAAGACAAATGGATTTAATCCACTGCGCGCGAAGCCTTTTTCTTCCATTTCAATATCTAAGAAAATCGATGCTAAATCATCAGCCACTGCCTCAACATTAGGATCTTTTTCTTGGAACATGATTTTTAAATAGCTTTGGCAATCGCCACAGGTTTCCGCACGAACAAGAGCAAGCTCTTCATTTAATGACCACATTTCAAGATTTTTGTGTTCATTGCAGTTTGTGCATTGTGCGCGCACTAAATTCCACTCACTTTCACAGAGATTGCAGTGCAAATAGCGTAAACCTTGTGAAGTACCGATATGGACAACACTTGACACGGGGGCAGAACCACAAACAGGGCAGTAATGTAGGTTATCTGTGCCTTCTTGGCGGCTGTTATGAGGAATTTGTTGAGCCAATTGTAACCAATAAAGAGAAAGTGCCGCCCAGATAAAGACAGCTTTATCAGTGCTCACTAAATTAAATTCTTGGCTTAAAAGATGAGTAGCCATTTCTTCAAGCTCTTTATCAGAGGCTTTTTCAAGATTTTCAATGGTAGCAATAACCTGTTCATTCGCTTTTGGTTTAATGCTATGCAAAATTTCTTTGAGATATTCAATCCAAATGCCTGAGCGTTTAAATGTTTTAGCATTTAACGGCTCGATTTCATTTAAGTTATCGAATTGCTGTGTTTCTAATGGATTTTTTTCAAATACGCTTAATTGGCTTTCCACAACATCTGCAGCAAAGAGTAAATAATCAGCCAATGGATGATCTTTTGCTAATTCTCTTAAACGTTTTGCACGACGTTGATAAAGATTTTTAGGGTTAGCAAACAAAACAGGTGGAATATCATATGAATTCTTTTTTTGTTTGATTTCGTCTGCAGATAATATTTTGATACTCATAATAGTCTCTTAAGTATTGATAAGAAAAAGTGCGGTCAATTTTAACCGCACTTTTTGATTTTAGCCATTGATACCTTTGAACAATGCTTTGGTTTTTACTTTTTTACCTTCAGCTTCATTTTCAAGGTCTTCTTCTAGCTTAGGAAGTACTTCATCTCGATACCATTTCGGGTGGTGTTTTTTCGCCCAACGAACGGTTACCCAACCTTCCACAATACCGCGAATAGATCCTTTAATCCAGAATGCCATGTACATGTGTACCAAAATACCGGTGAACAACATGAATGCACTTAAAGAGTGAAGGAAAATCGCAAAACGCAATACCGGAATAGAGAAGTAGTGCGAGAAATACTGACGCCACATAATGATACCGGTTACAAGTAAAGTGACCATCGCCAAGTTCAATGTCCAGAATAACATTTTTTGACCAAGGTTATACTTGCCGTTATCTGCAACAGCGTGCTCATTCCCTTTTAATACTTCAACGATGCCTTTTAACCAACGAATATCGTTTTTCTCTGGGATGTTGTGATCCCAGTAAAGATAGCCGAGGAAAATAAAGGCAACGAACATAATGATACCAGTGAACGGGTGAATTGCTCGAGCCAGTTGTGGCGTACCTAAAATCTCAGTTAACCACGCAAAATCTGGGAAGAAGAATGCCACACCAGTGAACATCGTCATAAAGAAGCAGATTACGAGTAACCAGTGGCTAAAACGAGCAGGCGTTCTATGACGAATGATTCGAGTATCATTGCTAATCTCAATCTTACTCATCTTTGCCTCCTTTTTTATCTTCTTCAAATTCATGGTGATGATCTTCTACATCTTCTTCAACGTTTGGACCTACAGCTAAGTAGTGAGCGATTTCAGCAAGTGCTAGACCACCCATTGCTACAGCCGCTACCGGTTTCAATACATCTTTCCAAAGGGTGACGGTAAGGTCAACTTTTGGATCTTTTGGAAGACCAGAATAAAGTTCAGGTTTATCCGCATGGTGTAATACATACATTACGTGAGTACCACCTACGCCTTCAGGGTCGTAGATACCTGCGTTTTCGTAACCACGTGATTTTAAGTCAGCAACACGTTGTTCTGCGTAGAGTTTCATCTCTTCTTTAGAACCAAAACGAATTGCACCGGTTGGACAGGTTTTCACGCAAGCCGGTTCTTGGCCCACAGATACACGATCCACACAAAGGGTACATTTGTAGACACGGTTGTCTTCTGGGTTCATACGTGGAATGTTGAACGGACAACCTGCGATACAGTAACCACAACCGATACATTTATCAGATTGGAAATCCACGATACCGTTCGCATATTGGATAATTGCGCCTGGTGCAGGACAAGCTTTTAAACAGCCTGGTTCTGAACAGTGCATACAACCATCTTTACGGATTAACCATTCTAAACGATCATTTTCTTCAACTTCGTTAAAGCGCATTACCGTCCATGCTTTTGCATTGAGATCTACTGGGTTATCGTAGATCCCCACACATTGAGCATTAACATCAGAACGGATGTCATTCCACTCTGAACAGCCCACCTGACAGGCTTTACAACCGATACAGGTGGATACGTCGATTAATTTTGCAACTTCAACTTTATGATCACGCGCTTGAGGTGCTGGTGTTAAACCAGACGTAGCGGAGACCTTGATAATGTCTTGCGATTGAACGCCTTGACCACTTCCTGCCATATTATGCCTCCGCTTTCTCAATGTTTACCAAGAATGTTTTGTATTCTGGTGTTTGAGTGACTGCTTCACCCCAAGATGGTGTTAAGGTGTTGGTGGAGAAACCACGATTACCTTTACCATTTAAGGCTTTCATATTCCAGTGAATTGGAATACCCACGTGATGTACGGTACGTCCATCGACTTCTAAATCTTTCAAACGTTTCGTTACCACTGCTACGGCTTTAATGTAGCCACGGCGAGAAGTAATTTTCACCATATCACCTTTTTGGATGCCTTTTTCTGCTGCTAATTTCTCACCAATTTCCACGAATTGTTGTGGTTGAGCGATGATATTTAACGCAGATTGAGCAGTCCAACTGTGGAAGTGTTCGGTCAAACGATAAGTGGTTGCCACATAAGGGAAATCTTTGTTTGAACCGATAAATTCACGGTCTTCTTTATAAATACGAACAGTCGGATCAGAGACAACACTTGGGTGTAGTGGGTTAGTGTCAATCGGACTTTCAATTGGTTCATAGTGTTCAGGCATAGGACCATTCGCAATTTTATCTACAGCGAATAGACGGCCAACACCTTCTGCAGACATAATAAATGGACCTGCATCAGAACCTGGTGGTTGTGTGCCATAGTCAGCTACATCTAACCAGTTCCAGTTTTTACCGTTCCATTTGATTAATTGGCGGTGTTTATCCCAAGGATTACCGTTAATATCAAGTGAAGCACGACTGTAAAGGATACGACGGTTTGCTGGCCATGCGAAGCCCCAACCTAATGTACAACCTAAACCTGATGGGTCAGAGTTGTCACGGTTTGCGGTTTGGTTACCTTTTTCAGTCCATTGACCCACATAGATCCAGTTACCTGATGAAGTTGTACCGTCATCACGTAAGTGAGCGAATCCGTTAAGTAATTGACCTTTTTTATACATGACGTTGCCATCAGCATCGAGAAGATCAGCAAGCGCGTAACCATTCAATTCTTTCGCTAATTCTACAGAACTTGGTGAATGCGGTTGAGCATAGTTCCAAGTCATCGCTTCGAAAGATTCGATACCACGACCACCTTCTTTTTGATAAAGGTGATGCATTTCTTCACGAATCATAGAAAGAATTTCAACATCTGGTAACGCTTCACCTGGTTGGTCACAGCCTTTCCAGTGCCATTGAGCCCAACGACCAGAGTTAGCAATAGAACCATCTTCTTCTGCGAAACAGGTGGTTGGTAAACGGAATACTTCAGTTTGAATATCTGCTGGATTCACATTGTTTGATTCACCAAAGTTTTTCCAGAATTCAGAAGATTCAGTTTGAAGCGGATCCATCACGATTAAGAATTTCAATTTGCTCATACCTGCAACAGTTTTGTTTTTGTTCGGTAATGAGTTTAATACGTTGAAACCTTGTAAAATCCAACCGTTCAATTTGCCATCATTCATTAACTTAACATGAGTGATAGGGTCGTATAAGCGGTCTGCTTTTGGTAAGAAATCGAAACCCCAACCATTTTCTTTGGTTGCTTTATCACCATAGAACGTTTTCATCATACTCACGAAGAATTTCGAGGTATTACGATAGTAGTTCACTTGGTTTGGTACGATATCTTTTGGCGTAATCGCATTAATGTATTGTTCGTAAGACGTATCTTTGTCATTCGGTAAACGCATATAACCAGGTAAAGACATCGGCAATAAGCCCATATCTGTTGTACCTTGTACGTTTGAGTGTCCACGTAATGCATTAATACCGCCTCCTGGCATCCCCATATTACCTAAGAGTAATTGGATCATAGCCATTGAACGAATATTTTGAGTACCGATTGTATGTTCAGTAAAGCCTAACGCATATAAGTGCGTCATGGTTTTATTCGGTGCAGAGGTTTTACCAATTTCTTCACAGATTTGTAAGAAGAGTTTTTGCTTAACACCAGTAATACGTTCAACTATTTCTGGGGTATAGCGAGAAACGTGATCTTTCAAGATATTAATCACACAACGTGGATCTTGTAAGGTCATGTCACGTTTAGCATTACCATTTTCATCAAATTGGTAATTCCATTTAGATTTATCGTAAGTACGTTTTTCTTCATCAAAGCCTACGAATAAACCATCTTCAAATTTGAAACCTTCATCAACTAAGAATGAAGCATTGGTATAGTGTTTAACGTATTCGTGTTGAATTTGGTTAGTTTCCAATAAGTAACGGATCACACCCATTAAGAATGCGATATCAGAACCGGAACGAATTGGTGCATGAAGGTCAGCTACAGAAGCTGTACGGTTAAAGCGAGGGTCAACCACGATGATTTTCGCACCGTTTTTCTTCGCTTCGATCGCCCAACGGAAGCCAACAGGGTGAGCTTCAGCAGGGTTACCACCTTGAACAATAATAAGATTGGCGTTTTTGATGTCAACCCAGTTGTTTGTCATGGCACCGCGACCAAATGATGGAGCAAGACTTGCTACCGTTGGTCCGTGTCAAGTATTCGCTTGGTTACACATCGGCACTATGCCCAACATTCGAACCCATTTATGAGTAAGAAGTGCGGCCTCGTTGCTCATGGCGGAGGCGGTCATAATACCAGTAGAGGTCCAACGGTTAACGGTTTTGCCACTTGCGTCTTTTTCAACGAAGTTCGCATCACGGTCATCTTTTAATAAACGAGAAACGCGTTTGATCGCTTCTTCCCAAGAAAGACGAACCCATTTGTCCGAACCCGGTGCTCGATATTCAGGGTATAATGCACGGCTTTCACTATTAACATAGTCTAACGCGCCCGCACCTTTAGGACATAATGCCCCACGGCTTACCGGATGGTCAGGGTCACCTTCAAGGTGGAATAATTTAGAACGGGTATTGGTGCCTGTATGGCTGCTTAAAGCATCGTAAGGTTTGCCTGTGCTATATAACAACATACCACAGCTCACTGCACAATATGTACAGGTGTTACGGGATTCAAAAGCCCGTAATAATTTGTATTCACGTGGTGCCGCTAAGACAGATGATGGTGCAAAACCCAACATTGCCGCAGACGTCCCCGCCATACCACCTGCACAGATCTTAAAGAACTTACGTCTAGAGACCTGCATAATCACTCCTTCATAACGGCGAACCGTTAAGATATTTCGATAGTATAAATTCGTATAGATAATTTATTTGATTTCGTTAAAATAACGTATCAACCATTAAATTGATTATAACAATGACCAATTTAAACGGAGTCGATTTTAACTATTTTTTAACCGAAAATCTATAATCAAAACTTGTTATAATCGCTTTAAAACTTGAGCTAGATCACAAAACAAACATTTTTTGTTAAAAAAAAGTAACATTTTTACAACAGTCATTTTATTGGGAAAAAATAATGCACTGGATAATCCAAAAAACAATTAATTTTTTAAAAAAAACATCTGAAAATCCGACCTCACTTTTAGTGGAAAAACAAGATAGTTTGGCTGCGGAAGTCCCTGTTTCACTTGTCTATAATGGTATTGCACATACCGTCATGATGTGCTCTCCCCAAGATTTAGAGGATTTTGCTTTAGGCTTTTCATTAGCGGAAGGTATTATTGAGAAAAAAGCGGATATTTATGGCATAGATGTGGTGGAAGTATGCAATGGCATTGAAGTGCAAATTGAATTATCTAGCCGTCAATTTGTAGCATTAAAAGATCATCGCCGTACATTAACAGGTAGAACAGGATGTGGCATTTGCGGCACAGAACAAATCTCACAAGTTTATAAAAAATTGCCGAAATTAGACCGCACTTTCCAATTTAATTTAAATTTATTAGATGGCTGTTTAGAACAATTACAAGCTAATCAAACACTCGGAAAAGAAACAGGGGCGACACATGCCGCCGCCTTTTTTGATTTATCGGGTAATTTACTGGCGATTCGAGAAGATGTTGGGCGACATGTGGCACTAGATAAATTAATCGGCTGGCATGCTAAACAGAATCAACCGCAAGGATTCGTACTTGTTTCAAGCCGAGCCAGTTATGAAATGGTCCAAAAATCGGTAGCTTGTGGCATCGAGTTACTTGTTGCAATTTCTGCAGCAACAGATCTTGCCGTCAATATGGCTGAACAACACAATCTTTCCCTTATCGGCTTTGCTCGCCCTGGAAAAGCTAATATCTATGCGGGTAAAGAGCGGTTGGTTTTAGCTTAGTTTATCTATATAAAAACGAGTGCGGTCAAAAACATTCTTATTTTGACCGCACTTTTTGTTTATTCCTTTTATTCTTTTGGCGATTTACTCTCTAAGAGCACTTCAGAAACCCAACGTTGGGTGAGGCGTTTACCTTCTTGATCTGTACCAAATTTCATAAAATCAATATCCACCAGTTTTAATTTACCAGCCGGTAGGAAACCTGGTGCAGGTTCTGCATGGATATTGGTTGGAAGTTGGTAAGAGTCTGATTCTTTCCATGGAATTTCTTGTGCTTCTTTGCTTAGCACGAAATCCATAAATAGCTTGGCATTATCAAGGTTTCTAGCTCCTTTAATAATGCTTGCCCCGCCTAAAGAATAGCCTACGCCTTCGCATGGTAAAATGCCTTCAACTGGCGCACCATTTTTCTTCTCACGCGGATAAACCAACATAAAACCTAAATCAATCGCTACAGTACCGTTAGCCAAATAGTTGCTCGCAAGGCCTGTTTTGGTATGTTGCATGAGATTTGGCTCTAATTTTTTCAAATAATCAAAAGCTTTTTCTTCTCCCCATAATGTGGAAAAAGTGCTGATAAGGGAATAACCCGTACCAGAAACACGTGGATCGGGATATTGAATTTGCCCTTGATATTCAGGTTTTAGTAGATCTGCATAACATTTTGGCGCAGGAATATTCAATTCTTTCAATTTTTTAGTATTCACCCCAATGCCTAGTTCCATTAAGTAAATCACAGAGGTGAAATTACCGCGTTGATCCATTAAAGATTTAAACTGCGGCATGATATCTTTTTGTAATGGAGAACGATAGGATTCAAGCAAGCCTAACTCTGCGGCTTGAAGATGGGGTTCAATGGTGCCACCAAACCAGAAATCAGCTTGTGGGTTTTCTTTTTCCACTTTAATTTTGCCTAACACTACACCAGTACTATTACGCACAAATTGTGCATCTACATTGTATTTTTTACTAAAGGCTTGAGTGACTTTTTCGCATACAACGTTTTGCACGCTGCAATAGACGGTAAGTTTTCCTTCAGCCTGTGCGTGAGAAGTGTACGCGAGGGCGGTTAGGGCTGAAAGTGCGGTTAATTTTAGCGTTGTTTTTATTGACATTGTGTCTCCTTTAACTTCGTCAATATTTAGTAATTATTTGATATTGCTAATATAAAGGGACGGAGTAAATTTGTAAATATCAGGTTGTTTAAAAATATAATTCCCACTATAATCCCTGTAAATTTAACCAGATTAAAATAAGAGCAATGGATATTTCAGAATTACTTGATGGCTTGAATGATAAACAACGTGAAGCAGTGGCAGCACCGCTTGGTAATTACCTTGTACTTGCAGGTGCGGGAAGTGGTAAAACTCGCGTACTGACTCATCGTATTGCTTGGTTGATTGCCGTAGAAAATATTTCTGAAGGTAGCATTATGGCAGTAACCTTTACCAATAAAGCCGCTGCTGAAATGCGCCATCGTATTCAAGATACTTTATCCAAACATGCTCAATCCAATTTATTTGGCATGTGGATTGGCACATTCCATAGCATTGCCCATCGATTATTACGCGCTCACCATTTAGATGTGAACTTGCCACAAGATTTCCAAATTTTGGATTCTGAAGACCAACTTCGTTTAGTGAAACGTTTGATGAAATTGCACAATTATGATGATAAAGCATTTCCACCGAAACAAGCGTGCTGGTATATCAATAATAAAAAAGATGAAGGTTTAAGACCTCAAGATATTAATGATTTTGGTGATCGCCAGGAAAAAGAGTGGATTAAGATTTATCAAATTTATCAAGATACTTGTGATCGTGCGGGTTTGGTGGATTTTGCTGAATTGTTAATTCGTGCGTATGAATTATTTGCTAAAAAGCCTGTGATTTTGCAACGCTATCAGCAGCGTTTTCAGCATATTTTGGTGGATGAGTTTCAAGATACCAATAAAATCCAATATGCTTGGATCAAAATTCTTGCTGGTAATACGGGCAAAGTGATGATTGTGGGCGATGATGACCAATCCATTTATGGTTGGCGTGGTGCACAGGTCGAAAATATTCAAAAATTCCTAAAAGATTTCAACGCTGAAACTATTCGTTTGGAGCAAAACTATCGTTCTACCGGCAATATTCTGAAAAGTGCCAACCAACTTATTTCGAATAATAGTGATCGCCTCGGTAAGAATTTATGGACCGACGGTGAAATGGGCGAGCCAGTGGGCATTTATGCGGCGTTTAATGAGTTAGATGAAGCAAAATTCGTGGCATCTCAAATCCAAAACTGGGTAGATGACGGTGGAAAATTAGATGATTGTGCTGTTTTATATCGTAGCAATAGCCAATCTCGTGTTATTGAAGAAGCGTTGATTCGTTGTCAAATTCCTTATCGTATTTACGGTGGAATGCGATTCTTCGAACGCCAAGAAATTAAAGATGCGTTGGCATATTTACGCTTAATTAATAATCGCCAAGATGATGCCGCGTTTGAACGTGTGATTAATACGCCTACGCGTGGTATTGGCGATCGTACTTTAGATGTGTTACGAAATTTAACCCGTGAGCGTCAAATTACGTTATGGCAAGCTGTTCAAGTGGCCACACAAGAAAATATGCTAACGGGGCGAGCTTCAACCGCATTGTTGCGTTTCCAAGAGTTGATTAATTCTTTACAGGTGGATACAGCCGAAATGCCATTATTTGCACAAACTGATTTTGTGATTAAACATTCTGGCTTATACGATATGTATAAACAGGAAAAAGGTGAGAAAGGTGAAGTGCGTATTGAAAACTTAGAAGAATTGGTGACGGCAACCCGAGAATTTATCAAACCTGATGAAGCAGAGGATATGACCGAACTTACCGCCTTTTTAACTCATGCTTCTTTAGAAGCGGGAGAAGAGCAGGCTTCGCCGCATCAATCTTGTGTAGAAATGATGACCTTACACTCTGCAAAAGGCTTGGAGTTCCCGCGCGTATTTATGGTGGGGGTCGAAGAGGGTGTGTTCCCAAGTTTCCGTTCATTTGAAGAGCCTGGTCGTTTAGAGGAGGAACGTCGTCTTGCTTATGTGGGCATTACACGAGCTAAGCAAAAACTCACCATTTGTTATGCGGAAAGCCGTCGTGTTTATACGAAAGAAGAACGCCATTTGCCTTCACGATTTATCACAGAATTGCCATCAGAATGCATTCAAGAAATCCGTTTGCGTGGAACGGTGACTCGAGCATTAAACCAAGCGAAAGTAGGAAGTTTAAGTACGAGTTTGCCAGAAAATGAATGGAAAATGGGGCAAAAAGTGAAACATGAAAAGTTTGGTTTTGGCACAGTGATAAACGTTGAAGGCTCAGACAATAACACCCGTTTACAAATTGCTTTCCAAGCTCAAGGCATTAAGTGGCTGATTGCGCATTTGGCAAAATTAGAAAAAGTGCGGTAGAATCGGGAGGATTTTATTGCAACGAGTATGAATATTAGTGTTCATATTCAATATGCCAGTGCGAAAACGTTCGCAGAAACGACCGCACTTTTATCATGTGGGAAGTAGATGTTTAAATTTATTTTAAAACGTATTTTAATGGTGATTCCTACCTTTATCGCCATTACTTTTGTGACTTTTGCTCTCATTCATTTTATTCCGGGTGATCCTGTGGAGATTATGATGGGAGAGCGAGGTTTAACGCCCGAAGTTCATCAACAAATGATGAAGCAACTTGGTCTGGATTTACCGTTGTATCAACAATATTTCAATTATATTGGTAATGTAATACAAGGCGATTTCGGTGAATCATTCCGCACTCGACAACCTGTTTTGACTGAGTTTTTCACACTCTTTCCTGCCACGTTTGAATTAGCTTTCTTTGCGCTATTTTGGTCGTTAATTGCGGGTATTACGCTAGGAACGATAGCTGCTGTCAAGAAAGATAGCTGGATTTCTCATACCGTGACAGCCATGTCCTTAACGGGTTATTCCATGCCAATTTTCTGGTGGGGATTAATTTTGATCTTATATGTTTCACCTTGGTTTGGTTTGCCACAAGGGGGACGTTTAGAAGACAGTTTCTGGATCGATACACCAACCGGTTTTATGTTAATCGATACTTGGCTTTCAGGCGTACCTGGTGCCTTTGGAAATGCCATTAAGTCATTGATTCTACCGTCTATTGTGTTAGGTACCATTCCACTTGCGGTGATAACTAGAATGACACGTTCTTCGATGTTGGAAGTGTTAGGTGAAGATTATATTCGTACCGCAAAAGCGAAAGGCTTAAGTTATACCCGAATTGTGATTGTACATGCGCTACGTAATGCGCTTATCCCCGTTGTGACCGTTGTGGGCTTGATTGTAGGACAGTTATTATCCGGTGCGGTTTTAACCGAAACAATTTTCTCATGGCCGGGTATTGGTAAATGGATTATTGATGCGATTTCTAATCGTGATTATCCTGTCTTACAAGGCGCCGTGTTGATTATCGCTACAATTATTATTGTGGTGAATTTGACGATCGATTTACTTTATGGCGTGGTAAACCCACGTATTCGCCATCAATAAGGAGCCTTATTAATGACGGAACAAACTTTACCTATTGAAACCTTCGCACCTCGCACACCGTTGCAGGAGTTTTGGTTTTATTTCAAACAAAATAAAGGGGCAGTGATTGGGCTCACTTTTATCCTTGCTGTAGCATTAATCAGTATTTTTGCCCCTTGGATAGCACCTTTTGATCCTATCGAACAAAATCGTTCAGCTTTATTGTTACCGCCAGCTTGGTATGAAGGCGGCAATTCAGCTTATTTACTGGGTACAGATGACATTGGTCGAGATATTCTTTCTCGCATTATTTATGGTACGCGCATTTCTGTTTTTGCAGGTTTCATTATTGTCATTCTATCTTGCATTTTAGGAACGAGCCTAGGTTTGCTTGCCGGTTATTATGGTGGCGCATTAGATACATTAATTGTTCGTTTCATTGACATTATGTTGGCTATCCCAAACTTGCTTTTAACCATTGTGGTGGTATCAATTTTAGAGCCTTCTTTAACCAATGCGACGTTGGCGATTGCCGTGGTTTCGATTCCAAGTTATGTGCGCTTAACACGTGCAGCGGTATTAAATGAGAAAAACAGAGATTATGTCACCTCTTCGCGTGTAGCGGGAGCAAGCGTATTACGCTTGATGTTTATTGTCATTTTACCGAATTGCCTTGCGCCTCTCATTGTGCAAATGACAATGGGGATATCTAATGCCATTTTAGAATTAGCAACCTTAGGTTTCTTAGGTATTGGTGCAAAACCACCAACACCGGAATTGGGGACTATGTTATCTGAATCGCGTAGTTTTATGCAGGCGGCCAACTGGTTGGTTACGATTCCAGGTTTAGTGATTTTATCGCTTGTTTTAGCATTCAACTTAATGGGCGACGGGTTGCGTGATGCGCTCGATCCAAAATTAAAACAATAGGGGGGCAGAATGGCATTATTAGATGTAAAAGAACTTTCTGTTCACTTTGGTGATGAAAAAGCACCTTTTAAAGCAGTGGATCGCATTAGCTATCAAGTTAATCAAGGTGAAGTATTAGGTATTGTTGGCGAGTCGGGCTCGGGGAAATCCGTGAGTTCCCTTGCCGTGATGGGCTTAATTGATTTTCCTGGTCGTGTTTCAGCGAAAGGCTTATCGTTTGAAGGGAAAGATCTTTTGAGCTTAGCACCAAAAGAAAAGCAAGAATTGATTGGTGCAGATATTGCCATGATCTTCCAAGACCCGATGACAAGCTTAAATCCCGCTTATACAGTCGGTTTCCAAATTATGGAAGCCATTAAAGCGCATCAAGGCGGCAGCAAAAAAGAACGCCGTGAACGCACTTTAGAGCTTTTACGCTTAGTCGGTATTCCTGATCCTGAATCGCGTATTGATGTCTATCCACACCAGCTTTCTGGCGGGATGAGCCAACGCGTTATGATTGCTATGGCGATAGCTTGTAAACCGAGATTGCTCATTGCAGATGAACCAACTACAGCACTGGATGTGACTATTCAAGCACAAATTGTAGATTTGTTGCTTGAGTTACAGCAAAAAGAGTGCATGTCGTTAATTCTGATCACGCACGATCTTGCGTTAGTCGCAGAAGCCGCGCATCGCATTATTGTGATGTATGCAGGACAAGTGGTGGAAGAAGGTCGCGCAGAAGATATTTTTCGTGAGCCAAAACATCCTTACACTCAAGCGTTATTACGTTCTTTACCTGAATTTGCCGAAGGTAAATCTCGTTTGCAATCTTTACCCGGTGTGGTGCCAGGTAAATACGATCGTCCACAAGGTTGCTTGTTAAATCCACGTTGTCCGTATGCGACCGATCTTTGCCGAACTGTTGAACCTGAATTACGTCATATAGGAAATCGACAAGTTAAATGTCATACCCCATTAAATGCCCAAGGAGAACCAAGCAATGTCTAATTTCGCACAAGAGAATGCTCCATTGCTTAATGCTATCGGGCTGAAAAAATATTATCCTGTGAAAAAAGGAATGTTTGCGAAAGCACAGCAAGTGAAAGCATTAGATGGTGTATCTTTTTCCTTAGAACGTGGCAAAACCCTTGCCGTAGTGGGGGAATCTGGTTGTGGTAAATCCACACTTGGTCGTCTTTTAACCATGATAGAAGAACCGACTGAAGGTGAATTGTATTACAACGGGCAAAATTTCTTAGTTAATGATCATGAAACGAAAGCATTGCGCCGTCAGAAAATCCAAATCGTGTTTCAAAATCCTTATGCCTCACTGAATCCGCGTAAGAAAATCGGCACGATTTTGGAAGAGCCCTTAGTCATTAATACCAATCTATCGGCAAAAGAGCGTAAAGAAAAAGTATTGTCCATGATGGCAAAAGTGGGGTTGCGTGCAGAGTTTTATAATCGATATCCACATATGTTTTCGGGTGGACAGCGTCAACGTATCGCAATTGCTCGTGGTTTAATGCTTGAACCTGACGTGGTTGTGGCGGATGAACCCGTTTCTGCGTTAGACGTGTCCGTTCGTGCGCAAGTGCTGAATTTGATGATGGATTTGCAAGCTGAGCTTGGTTTATCTTATGTGTTTATTTCCCATGATCTTTCGGTGGTTGAACACATTGCAGATGAGGTGATGGTGATGTATTTAGGTCGCTGTGTTGAAATGGGTACAAAAGAGCAGATCTTTAAAAACCCACAACATCCTTATACGCAAGCATTACTTTCGGCTACGCCAAGATTATCGCCTGAATTACGTCGTCAGCGGATTAAATTAAAGGGCGAATTACCTAGCCCGATTAATCCACCAAAAGGTTGTGCATTTAATCCGCGTTGTTGGAAAGCGACTGATAAATGTCGAAATGAGCAACCGAAATTGGAAAAATATCCTGATGGTAAGCTAATCGCTTGTTTCCATCTCGATTAGAAAAGAAAATGACCGCACTTGAGTAAGTGCGGTCATTTTTTTAGACGTTTTGAGCGCGATAGCGGAAATTGAAGAAGACAAAGATACCGAGAGCAATAACTGCTAATGCTGCACCGCTAAATCCAATATATTCAAGACCAACATGGCGAGCGATTTGGTTGCCAAACAGTGCGCCTGCACCAATACCCGCGTTGAAAATACCGGAATAAATAGCGCTTGCTACGTCCGTTGCATCAGGAGCAAGTTGTAGTACGCGCATTTGTAATGCCAGTCCGATACAAGAGATGCCAATACCCCAAATAAAAGCAAGGGTAAACATCGTGGCGGTATAACTCGCGGAGGCAAGCATAAATGTTAAAGATATAGCCAGTAAAATCATAGCCCCACTGATAAATTGAGTTGGACCGAAACGGTATAAGCGGTTAAAGATCACACTTGCGGTAATGCCAGAAACCCCAAAAACTAACAAAATTATCGTTGCAAGATTTGGATCGAGTTCGCCGATTTGAACCATAAAGGGTTCAATGTAGGTATAAGCGGTAAAGTGTGCTGAAACAATGATTACCGTTGTAGCATAAAGTCCAATCAGTAATGGACGTTTTGCTAAAATAGGTAGACTAGATAACGAGCCTGCATTTTTACTTGGTAGATTTGGTAATAAACGCATAATAAATACCATCACAACCAAAGCTAATGCGGCAATGATTGCGAAAGTAATACGCCAACCAACTAATTGACCGACTAAACGGCCTAATGGTAAGCCTAAAATAGTCGCAAGGGATGTACCGATAGCGAGCATACCAATTGCTTGTGTTTTCTTATTCTTCGGTGCCACACGCATCACTAATGATGCGGTAATTGCCCAGAAGAGGGAATGCGCTACCGCAATACACATACGGGCAATTAGCAGAATCCAATAATTCCATGCGATGACTGAGATAATATGACCGATGATAAAAATAACGAAAAGTTTCAGCAATAAGCCTTTACGTTCCATATCGCCTGTCGCGAGCATGGCGGGTAAAGACATAATCATAACCGTCCAAGCATAAACGGTCATCATTAAACCCACATCGGAGCTTTGCATATCAAAACTTTGTCCGATGTCTGTGAGTAACGCAACTGGCACAAATTCCGTGGTGTTAAAAATAAAAGCGGCGCAAGCCATGATGACTACGCGCCAATATTGGGTTCTTTCTGCTTTCTGATAAAATGACATTATTTTAATTTCTCTTTAATTAATTCTTTCAATTGATGACGAAAGTTTTGGTCAATATTCACCTTATACTGTGGTGAGTAGCAACTATCGAAAAAGCGAATAGGCAACGCTAGCTTTTTGTATTTTTCGTTAGTGGATCTTAAGGTTAAATTGACGTCACATTGTACATTATCTAAATCAATGGCTCCAGCACCTTCAGCTAAAAGTGCGGTTGTTTTTAAGTTCATTTTATCCACTTTAAGTAAGTGATTTTCGAATGAAAGACGCGATTCTAAACGCTCATAAGGCGTATTCATATTTCTACTTGCGGTTAAATCGCTGTTGTAATTAATCGGTAAATACTGTGCCGCCATATCTAATAAGTTCAATCCTAAAATTTCACCATTTTGAGCATCGAAATAGAATTCTCCTTTAGTGAGTTCTGAATTGGTTAGCGCAAGTTGGATATTAAAATCAGCCTTGCCTGTTAATGTATTCGGGAAATTTAGCAAGGCGATAAGTTGCTCCATTGGGAAATTTTTACCGGAAAAGTTGACCGCACTTTGTAGCTCTTTATGACTAAATTTAAAGGTGGCTAAACAATTCTGGCAATCAGGTTGCAAATAGGCATTGACAGTTTTAATTGGTTTTGAAAAATCAACATAAGTTTCGATATAACCGAGTGGCTGTTGATTTAAACGGGCATTAACAAATTGAATCAGATTTTTGTCTTGGTGATTTAGGTTAATATTTCCCTTGCTGAATGCAAATTGATATTTTGTGTTTGAGCCATAAATCGGTTTATCAAGAGAAAAACTAATCTCACTTTCACCTTTAAACGCAATGTTTTGGTTAAAAATATTTTTAAGTGAAAAATCAGTAAAACGACCATGAATATTGGTATGGTTTAAGGCTTGTTCACTGAGTTTAAAATGCGTGATTTGTACTTCTTCTAAAATCGGATTACCTGAAAAAAGCGGGAAAAGTGCAAATTTAGCTTCAAGGTTTTCAGCTGAAAGTTGATGATATTTCAAACCCGATAAATTTACCGTTGGTTGAGGTAGAAGGCTTAGTGAAAAATCATTTACTTGAATATCATATTGCGCTAAATGATCGGCTATGCTGTTTTTCAGCTGATTGAGTTGGATATAGAAAAAAGCAAAGATCGCAAACAGCACGATCAACAGGCTAATTGCGATCTTTTTCATAGATTAATCCTCATTAATTCGGCTCGCTACCGCATTTTGTTGATGTTTGTATTTCGCATCTTTACGGCTGGTATAAGGACGTGCAGCAGGGCCACTTAACACTTCAAAACTTAAAGCACCAATCACCATATTTGGACGTAATGCCAAAGGTAATTTGCCTGAGTTATAAAACTCTAACACAATTTTACCTTCCCAACCTGGATCAATACGATGAGCGGTCACGTGCACCATTAAACCTAAACGAGCAAGTGAAGAACGACCATCTAGCCAACCGATAATATTGGCAGGGAGTTTCACTGACTCCAATGTGGTTGCTAACGCCAACATACCAGGATGTAAGAAGAAGGCTTCATCATCACCGATAATAATTTCGTCACTCATCACTGATTCAAGTTGAGCAGATACTTCTTCTTTCGGGCCACTTAAATCAATATAAGGTGCGGAATGTTCACGAAATACGCGAAATGAATTGCCTAAACGCACATCAATGGTTGCCCCATTGATTTTGTCATTTTCAGGACGAGGCGTTAAAGAAATAATGCCATCATCTAGATAGCGTTCGATATCGGTATCGCAAAGACGCATGATTTTTCCTATTTTTGGTTTAATAAATGAAGAATTTGAGCTTTTAACATATTAATCGCAATACGGTTTTTACCACCGCGAGGAATCACGATATCCGCATATTGTTTTGATGGCTCAATAAATTGCAAGAACATTGGACGAACAGTTGCACGATATTGGTCAATAACAGATTGTAATGAACGACCACGTTCTTCCATATCACGTTGTAAACGACGGATAAAACAAATGTCTAATGGTGTATCCACGAAGACTGAAATATCGGCTAATTGGCGAACTCGCTCATCAGTAAGCAATAAGATGCCTTCTAAAATCACAATTTTTTTCGGCGTGAAGTGTTTGGTTTCACCTGTTCTGGTGTGTTCAACATAACTATAGACCGGAATATCCACGGCAGTTCCGTTTTTTAAGTCTTTTAAGTGTTGAATGAGTAAATCTCTGTCCATTGAATTCGGGTGGTCATAGTTCATTTTCACACGTTCACTCATTTCCAAATGACTTTGATCTTTGTAGTAGCTGTCTTCCGCAATGATACCAATTTCTTGGCAACCTAAGTCGTTACAAAGTTCTTTATGAACGGTGGAAGCAATGGAGCTTTTTCCTGAAGCGGATGCTCCCGTGATAGCGATGATAATACAAGATGAGTCTGACATAGAACGACCTCAAAAACGGAAGGTAAAAATTACAAGGATTATAAAGAAAAATCAGTTTAAATTCACCTTTCTTTTTTATTTAAATTTTTTAAATTTGTGAAGTAGTTCACGGAATTTTTTTTCGTTTTCGCTTACGATGTGCTCGTTTTTATTATTTCATCAGTGTTATTTATGAGGAGTGTACGATGAAAATGAATAAAATTTCTCTCTCCATTTCAACCGCACTTTTAGCTGCAGGCTTCATGACATCATCAGCTGTTAATGCTCAAGGGCGTTTAGTGGTGTATTGTAGTGCGACTAACATTCTTTGTGAAACAACAACGAAAGCCTTTGGTGAAAAATATGATGTGAAAACCTCATTTATTCGCAACGGTTCAGGCAGTACTTTTGCAAAAGTTGAAGCGGAAAAAAATAACCCACAAGCAGACGTTTGGTTTGGTGGTACATTCGACCCTCAAGCACAAGCGGCAGAGTTGGGTTTAATCGAACCTTATAAATCTAAACACATTGATGAAATTGTTGAACGTTTCCGTGATCCAGCGAAAACCAAAGGACATTATGTTTCTGCGATTTACATGGGTATCTTAGGTTTTGGTGTGAATACCGAGCGTTTAGCAAAATTAGGTATTAAAGAAGTACCAAAATGCTGGAAAGATTTAACCGATCCTCGCTTAAAAGGCGAAGTGCAAATTGCTGACCCACAAAGTGCAGGTACAGCATACACTGCGTTGGCTACTTTCGTTCAACTCTGGGGCGAAGAAAAAGCCTTTGATTTCTTAAAAGCATTACATCCAAACGTATCGCAATACACCAAATCAGGTGTAACCCCATCTCGTAATGCGGCACGTGGTGAAACCGCGGTAGGTATCGGCTTCTTACACGATTATGCACTTGAAAAACGTCAAGGTGCACCATTGGAATTAGTGGTGCCTTGTGAAGGTACCGGCTATGAGTTAGGTGGCGTAAGTATCTTAAAAGGTGCGCGTAACATCGATAACGCAAAATTATTCGTGGATTGGGCATTATCTAAAGAAGGTCAAGAGTTAGCGTGGAAACAAGGTGACTCTTTACAAATCTTAACCAACACCACAGCGGAGCAATCGCCAACTGCGTTTGATCCAAACAAACTTAACCTGATCAATTATGACTTTGAAAAATATGGTGCAACCGAACAACGCAAAGCCTTAATTGAAAAATGGGTTCAAGACGTTAAATTAGCGAAATAGTGTTTAAAGTGCGGTTGAAAAACATGAGATTTTTGACCGCACTTTTACCATCTTAGTCCCACTAGCTCGGTTTTTACGTGGGTTTCTACGATGAGCGTATCAGCTCATTTTATTTTATAAACACAGGAGTGAACCAATGAAAATGTCTAACGTTGCTTTAGCACTTTCTAGTGTTGTATTTGGTGGCGTGTTGCTAAGCGCTCACGCATCTGCTGCAGAAGGCCGTTTAGTGGTTTATTGTAGTGCACAAAATACGATGTGCGAGCAAGAAACCATGGCTTTTGAGAAAAAATACGGTATCAAAACCAGTTTTATTCGTGGTGGTACAGGCACAATTTTAGCCAAAATTGATGCTGAGAAAGCTAACCCTCAAGGGGATGTATGGTATGGCGGTACGCTTGATCCACATTCTCAAGCAGGTGAAATGGGCTTACTTGAAGCATATAAGTCACCAAATCTCGCACAAATTCCTGAGCAGTTTAGAGACCCCGCTAAAATTAAAGGCAACTATTCTTCAGCGATTTATCTCGGTGTATTAGGTTTTGGTATTAACCCAGAACGTTTGAAAAAGCTCAATTTGCCGACACCAAAATGTTGGAAAGATTTAGCCGATCCTGCGTATCGTAATGAGATCCAAGCAGCCGATCCACAAAGTTCTGGAACAGGTTATACACAATTAGCCACCTATATCCAACTTTGGGGTGAAGATGAAGCGTTCAAATATCTCAAAGAACTCAATAAAAACGTTTCCCAATATACCAAATCTGGTAACACGGCAACCCGTAATACAGCACGTGGTGAAACCGCAATCGGAATTGGTTTTTTACATGAATATTCTTTAGAGAAAGCCAAAGGTGCACCAGTGGAATTAGTCGTACCTTGCGAAGGTACAGGCTATGAGATTGGTGGCGTGAGCATTATTAAAGGTGCAAGAAACCTTGAAAATGCGAAATTATTTGTGGATTGGGCGTTATCAAAAGAAGCACAAGAGTTAACCTGGAAAAAAGGGGAAGCGTATTCT
This sequence comes from Parahaemophilus parainfluenzae, assembly GCA_001914055.1. GTDB lineage: Bacteria > Pseudomonadota > Gammaproteobacteria > Enterobacterales > Pasteurellaceae > Haemophilus_D > Haemophilus_D parainfluenzae_V. Next base: position 452,453 of record MKXX01000009.1, read on the forward strand.
ATTTTAACCAATAGTACCGCTGAGCAATCGCCTTATGCACTCGATTTTAAATCCATCAATTTAATTAATTATGATTTTGACAAATACGGCTCAAGTGATTTACGTAAACGTTTGATCACAAAATGGGTTGATGATGTTAAATTAGCAAAATAATGATGTATACATAGCGAAATAATAGCTATTATATTATTTCGCTTTTTTCTTTTATGCGAGGTTGTATGAACGCAAATAAACTTCCTATTATCCAATCTGCTAACTTTTGGATAATTCTTGCTGTTATTGCATTTCTTATTTTGCCTTCCCAAGCATTAGATTATGGCTTGTTTGAAAGTACAAGCGATGAATACTTAGGTGCAATGGGTTGGTCTTCGTTAAATATTACGGCATTATGGTTTTTACCGGTTCTTTTATACGGTTTGATGCCACTTCTTAAATTACCGAAAGATACGCAAGCGAAAGCAGAGCTTTATCTTGTTGCTGCGGCGACATTGTTTATCTTTGTCAGTGCGACAATTTATAAAGTCAGCATGGGTTATTCTGTGATTGTGTTAATCGCGAGTTTAACTGCACTGGCTACGTTTTCCTTCGCCAAATTAAAAGTAATGCAAGGGGATAAATTTATTATTGCCTCTTTACTTTGCATTATCTTATTAATTTTCTTCTTCATCGTTTATCCAACATTGGCTATCTTTGTTTCAATGTTCTATGACGGTGATACTTTTGCACCGCAACAAGTGATGCGAATTTTAACTCAAAGCTATATTGTACGTGTTATTAGTAACTCGCTATTCTTGTCTGGCTTTGTAGGAATCGTATCAACAATTTTCGGTTTGGCTTTTGCACTTTATACCACCCGTATTGCTCGTAGAACGGCATTTATTGGTAAAATTTTCTCTATTTTACCAATCGTCACACCGCCATTCGTTGTGGGCTTAGGGGTAACATTGATGCTTGGCCGTTCTGGTTATGTGACAGAGTTCTTATCCACAACATTTGGATTTGAGAACCACAACTGGTTATACGGTTTTAACGGAATTGCCATTGCACAGATTCTTGCTTTTGCACCGATTTCATTCATGATTTTAGATGGTGCATTAAAATCGGTTCATCCATCAATTGAAGAAGCGTCTTACACCTTGCGGGCAAATCGTTATCAAACATTCTTCAATATTATTTTCCCATTATTGCGTCCTGCATTGGCAAACTCATTCTTAATCGTGTTTATCCAATCTTTAGCAGACTTTAGTAACCCGTTAGTACTGGGCGGTAGCTTTGACGTAATCGCAACGCAAATCTACTTCTATATTGCTGGTTCACAATTGGATTATGCTTCAGCAAGTACTTTAGGTTCGATGCTTTTAATCTTCTCATTAGCGGTATTTATCATCCAATATATTTGGATTGGTAACCGTTCTTATGTGACCGTTTCAGGCAAATCCTATCGTGGTGATGTACAAGATTTACCAACCGGCTTGAAATATACCATCATCGGTATGCTTGGTTTCTGGGTACTCTTTAACTTAGCGTTATACGGCAGTATTTTCTACGGTAGTTTCACCGTAAACTGGGGCGTAGATTACACCTTAACCTTGAAAAACTATGCGATGTTATTCGGCCAAGGTTTAAGCGATGGGGCATGGCCATCATTGATTAATACTTTAATCTATGCAGGAATTGCCGCACCATTGACCGCACTTTTCGGTTTATTAATTGCGTATATTGTGGTGCGTAAAGATTTCCAAGGTAAAAAATCTCTTGAATTCTTAACCATGCTTTGTTTTGCGGTACCAGGAACCGTTGCAGGGGTATCTTATATTTTAGCCTTTAACAATGCGCCGCTTTACATTACAGGTACCAGCATTATCGTGATTATTTCAATGGTGATGCGTGATTTACCTATCGGTATGCGTGCAGCCATTGCAGGCCTTGGTCAATTAGATAAATCACTCGATGAAGCGTCTCTTTCTTTAAAAGGTAGCTCATGGAAAACCTTGTGGTTTATCGTTTTACCATTGTTAAAACCAGCGTTACTTTCTGCATTGGTCACCAGCTTCGTTCGTGCGATGACCACCGTGAGTGCGATTATCTTCTTAGTCACCGCTGATACACGTGTGGCAACAGCCTATATTTTAAACCGTGTAGAAGACGGTGAATATGGTGTTGCTATCGCATACGGTTCGATTTTAATCATCGTGATGATGGCCATTATTTTATTCTTTGACTGGATTGTGGGTGATACCCGAATTTCCCGTTCTAAAGCGAAAAAAATGAATTAACTCGTTAAGTTGTAGGTAAATATTATGAGTAATAATGATTTCTTAGTATTAAAAAATATCACTAAATCTTTTGGTAAATCCACAGTCATTGATAATTTAGATTTAACCATTAAACGTGGCACCATGGTGACCTTATTAGGGCCATCTGGTTGCGGTAAAACCACCGTGTTACGTTTAGTAGCAGGCTTAGAAAATCCAACTTCAGGTCAGATTTTTATCGATGGTGAAGATGTAACCAAATCCTCTATTCAAAATCGTGATATTTGTATCGTATTCCAATCTTATGCGTTATTCCCACACATGAGTATCGGTGATAACGTTGGCTACGGTTTACGTATGCAAGGCGTGGGTAAAGAAGAACGTGCTAAACGTGTAAAAGAAGCGTTAGAGTTGGTTGACTTAGCCGGTTTTGAAGATCGTTTTGTGGATCAAATTTCAGGTGGTCAACAACAACGTGTGGCATTAGCACGTGCGTTAGTATTAAAACCAAAAGTATTACTTTTTGATGAACCATTAAGTAACTTAGATGCAAACTTACGTCGTTCTATGCGTGAAAAAATCCGTGAATTACAACAAAGTTTAGGTATTACCTCACTTTATGTGACTCACGACCAGACCGAAGCATTTGCGGTATCCGATGAAGTTATTGTCATGAATAAAGGTAAAATCATGCAAAAAGCGCCAGCAAAAGAGCTTTATTTGCGTCCAAACTCTTTATTCCTTGCAAACTTCATGGGCGAGTCGAGCATCTTTGAAGGTAAATTGGAAAATAACACCATTGATGTGAATGGCTACAAATTACCATTAAGCAATGCGGCACAATTCAATTTACCAGATGGTGAATGCTTAGTAGGCGTACGTCCTGAAGCGATTTACTTAAAAGCAGAAGGCGAGGCAGCACAACAATGTGAAATTAAGAGTGCGGTTTATATGGGTAACCACTGGGAAGTGGTGGCAATTTGGGCTGGCAAAGAATTGCTCATTAACACTAAACCTGAAGACTTCAATGCTGATCTCAAACAAGCTTATGTGAATTTCTCTGAACAAGGCATTTTCTTGCTGAAGAAAGAGAAATAATATCAATTTAAAGGCGTATGGAAGCATACGCCTTTTCTTTTAAAACTCTTTCAAAATTAACCGCACTTTTCCGCTCACTTTTACTTTATCCAACAGAGCTGTATAATGTCTCGCTTTTGAATATAAACGATATGGGGGGAAAGCATGATAAAACCGGATACTTTACCGCAATTTTTGCGTAATAAAGTCGAGGAAAATGATGCCTTTGGTCTTGTGGAAGGGCTGTGCCAATTATTACGTAATAGCCCCACAGAAAAAATTTCTCCAACCTTGCATTTGTTTAAGTTTATCTTAAAGAACGATAAAGAATTAGGCTGTTCTGTTTCGAAATTATTATGTGGTTGGTTATGTGGTTTACGTCTTTACCCGTTGTTTATTAGTAGCGGTATTCTTACGCGTGGCGGTTTTGGGCAAGAAATGAAAACGCGTATTTATGAGCGTTTTAACCCCTCGTTTAAAGATATTAATGATTTACGTGATATTTTTTATTTATTGTTTAGCGATAAAAATGATGCACGCTGGATTGATGCCGTTCCTTTAAAAACGTGGCGAGGCGTATTTGGCGTTTTGGCCCGTTATACTGAGCCCAAAGATCGTGAACGCTTAAAAAATCATATTGAAAGTGAAGGGTTATTTGCTATTGAAATGCTTTCAATTTGGATTGCGGCTGAAGATATGGATCCTGAGCTGATGCGAATGGAGCCCTCTTTGTTGAATGCAGATTCCCCTTTTGTGGCATTGCACCATGAAGTGGTGAATTGGTTACAGGCGCGTCGCCAATCAATAGATTTTGATGATAGCCATTTACAGGTAATGTTTGATCAATGTAAGGCATTGATTATTGGCTTACAGAAACGTGGGGCAGTAGTGGGGTCTTCCTTAAATACAGCGTATTTATTAGAACGTCTTTCCCAGACTTTAGAACGATTAGAAACGTTGATGGCAATTTTTGTTTCAAATCGCTATTTACCGCGTCGAATATTGTTATTAACGGGTTGTTTTGCCCGTGCAGCTGCAGAGCGACATAGTATTTCGAGACTATGGAAACAAAGCTCAGGATTGATGGCTCGTAGTGTTACGCAGAATGCAGGCGATCATGGTGAGCATTACATTACTCGAGATAAAAAAGAGTATTGGGCAATGTTTTATTCTGCCGCAGGTGGTGGTGTATTAATTGCATTGATGGCGCTATTTAAAACCTATCTAGGCAGTATCATTGATGACAAAGTCTGGAAAGGCATTGCCGAAGGCTTAAATTACGGCTTAGGTTTTATGGTGATCTTTATGTTGCATTTCACAGTTGCAACCAAACAGCCAGCCATGACAGCCGCTCGCTTTGCTGAAGCCGTTGAAAAAACGCCTCAAGGTAAAACCGTCAATATGAAATTAGCCCAATTATTAGTGGATGTATTTCGTTCTCAAAGTATTGCGGTGCTAGGTAATGTGCTCATTGCGATGGGCTTAGCGGCATTGATTGCGTTTGGTTACCAATATAAAACAGGTGAGCCGTTGATGAATGCTGATCAAATCGCTTATCAGTTGCATAGCATTGATCCTTTCGCGGGAACCTTATGGTTTGCAGCTATTGCGGGTGTATGGTTATTCTGTTCAGGGATTATTTCGGGCTATTTTGATAACCGCAGCAATTATTTGAATATGCGCATGCGTTTAGCCCAACATCCGTTATTGAAAAAACTAATGTCTGAAAAGACTCGCGTGAAATTTGCTAATTATATGCATGAGAATTATGGCTCGCTAATTGGTAACCTTTGTTTTGGTATGTTGCTTGGGATTACCGGTGTGGTGGGGTACTTAACGCATCTTCCGTTAGATATTCGTCATGTGGCATTTTCATCTGCAAATGTGGGCTATATTGCCGTGAGCGGACATTTTACTTATTCATTGCTTTTACAATGCATTGGTTTTGTATTGTTGATTGGTTTGGTGAATTTAATTGTCAGTTTTTCATTAACACTTTGGGTAGCGTTGCGTTCTTTGAATGCGGAAATTGATAGCTGGTGGCCAATTTGGCATGAAGTTTGTCAAATTGTGAAAAAACGTCCATTAAGTTTATTTCTTCCCGTTCAATTAGATAAATAATCATTTTAAGTGTGGTCAAAAATATCAACGTTTTTGACCGCACTTTCTTTTCGACAAATTTAATTTGCGTTATCATGTTGCTCATCTAATGCTATAACTTTATGAATTATTCTAATGAAACCCACATTTCTTGAACTTCGTCACCTAAGAACCTTGCTTGCTTTAAAGGAAACAGGCAGTGTTTCAATGGCGGCAAAACGTGTTTATTTAACACAATCGGCACTTTCTCATCAAATTAAGTTAATGGAAGAGCAATTTGGTTTACCTCTTTTTGAGCGTAAAAGTAATCCATTGCGTTTTACCGCAGCTGGCGATCGTTTGATTCGTCTTGCCAATGAAATTCTTCCGAAAGTGGTTGATGCTGAACGTGAACTTGCTCGTGTAAAACACGGTGATGCAGGGCAGTTAAGAATTGCGGTGGAGTGTCATACTTGCTTCGACTGGTTAATGCCGGCGATGGATGAATTTCGTCAGCATTGGAGCTTGGTAGAATTGGATATTGTGTCTGGTTTCCACACTGATCCAGTTGGATTGCTATTGTCTCATCGTGCAGATTGGGCGATTGTGTCTGAAGTTGAACAAAATGATGATGTTTTATTTAAGCCGTTATTTTCTTATGAAATGGTGGGGATCTGTTCTAAAGATCATCCATTAGCCAATAAAGAGGTTTGGCAGGCGGAAGATTTCGCTGAAGAAACTTGGGTAACCTATCCCGTTCCTGATGATATGTTAGATTTATATCGCCAAGTGTTGAAACCGAAAGGCATCAATCCACCGCGTCGTACAACGGAGCTGACGATCGCCTTGATCCAGTTAGTGGCGAGTCGTCGAGGCATTGCTACCGTACCTTATTGGGCGGCATTACCTTATTTAGAAAAAGGGTATGTGGTGGCGCGTAAAATTACAGAAGAAGGGCTGTACAGTAACCTTTATGCGGCAATTCGTAAAGAAGATGCTAATTTAGCTTATATCGAAGATTTTCATCAAACAGTAAAAGCACAAAGTTTTTCGACCTTACCTGGTTTGTCTGTTTTAGAGTTGTAGTAGGTCAATATGTCAGAAGTCGTGACAGAAAATCCCATCAAAGCCGCGGCAAAAGCGGCATTTCCTTACAGCATGCCAATGCTTGCCGGCTTTTTATTTTTAGGCGTGGCATACGGCATTTACATGAAAGCACTTGGATTCGGTGTTTGGTTTCCCGTTGCAATGGCAGCACTCATTTATGCAGGCTCCGTGGAATTTATTGCAGCCGCCGCCTTAGTTATGCCTTTTTCGCCTTTAAGTGTTGCGTTGGTTACGCTGATGGTCAGTGGTCGCCAAATTTTTTATGGCATTTCCATGTTAGAAAAATATGGTGCTCAACTCGGGAAAAAACGTTGGTATTTAATTAGTACCCTAGTCGATGAAAGTTTTTCCCTGAACTATATGGCGAAGATTCCCGATCATTTAGATAAAGGCTGGTATATGTTCTTTGTCAGTTTTTATCTCCATCTCTATTGGGTCATTGGAGCGGGATTAGGTAATCTATTTGGTTCAATCATTCCTTTTGATTTAAAAGGGGTAGAATTTGGGATGACCGCACTTTTCCTCGTAATCTTTGCTGAAAACTGGCTTAAAGAGAAATCTCATGAAAGTTCATTATTAGGTTTAGGTGTGGCTTTTGCATCGCTATTAATTGTTGGGAAAGAGCATTTTTTAGTGCCAACGCTCATTAGTATTTGGATTCTGTTAACAGTAAGACGACCTAAACTTTCATCTAAATTGGAGGCACTAAAATGACATTGATGGAACAAATTATCACCATTGCGATTTGTATTGTGTGCGTGCAATTTACTCGATTATTGCCATTCTGGATCTTTCCCGCCAATCGCCCTATTCCAGAGTATATCCGTTACCTTGGCAAAGTATTACCCGCAGCGATGTTTGGGATGCTAGTGGTGTATTGTTATAAAAATGTGGATGTGCTGAGCGGTTATCATGGATTGCCTGATTTTATTGCAGGTGCTTTAGTGTTGGGATTGCATTTCTGGAAAAAGAACATGTTTCTTTCCATTTCAGCAGGTACGATTTTTTATATGTTTTTAGTACAAAAAATCTTTATCTAAGGGAATGTTGAGCGAAATAAAAATTTCTTGATATTGCAATCGGTTGCCTTTATTTCGTCTCTTTTCCTCGATTCCAAAATCTTTTATGATGCCGCCTCAATCATTGTTGACGGAGAGATTTATGGAATTTAATTTCATCGAATTATTAGGCTATTTGGCAACATTCTTTGTGGCCGCGTCTTTTTTATTTAAATCGATTGTTCACTTGAGAGTTGTTAATGCAATTGGAGCGGTACTTTTTGTCGTTTACAGTTTGATCATCAAATCTTATCCAGTTGCGCTTCTAAACGCATTCTTAGTTTTCGTTAACTTATATCAACTTTATCGTTTGAAAAAAGAGCAGCCGGCATCAAAAGTACTTAAATAATTGACCGCACTTTTCCACGATTTACCCCCATATTTGATATAAGGCAATCACTAGTGGCATAGTAAACATACAAAGTAGCGTCGTTACACCATAAATGGCGCTGGCTTTCTGTGGATTGTTGTTATAAATTACCGCCATTTGTGTCACAGTTGAAGCGGATGGGCTCGTGGTTGCTAAAAAGCTAATCAACACAATAATTTCCCCTTTTTCAGCCCAATGTACAAACCCAATCAGTTTTATTAATACCAATAATGCAATCGGAATAAGTAACAAGCGCAAAAGTGTGACTAAATAAATGCGTTTGGATGATACGATGCTCCGTAAAGGAATTGCCGCAATCAGCATACCCGCAACTAGCATAGCATTCGGACCAATAAACAAGCCAATCGAAGAGAGTGTACCATCGATAATACTTGGTAATTTAATTTGAAAAGCAAATAAAAATGCTCCGACGAGAATTGACCAAATATTGATGTTTTTGGCAATCATCTTCAAGGATAAATTTCCTTTTCCTACAATAATCAAACGGCAATGCGTCCAAAATAGAAAGGTTTGTACTACGATAAAACAGCTTGCATAAATGACCCATTCTTTACCAAATAGCGACATCACAATCGGAATAATTAAGTTACCAGAATTGGAATAAATGGAAGTGGCATGTTCAATAGGATCAAGGTTTAATAGGCGCTTTAACAGACTGCCAATAATAATCAGAATAACCTGAAGAAACACCGCCATAAGCAGTGAAAGCTGTAAACCTTTCAAGATTTCAGGCGTGTAATCAATTTGAAAGGCTTCAATCATTACTGCAGGACTGATGACATAAAGCCCAATAACGGAAAGCGTCTTGCTATCTTCAGATTTTAATAATTTTGATTTAACCAACCCATAACCAATAAGTACAATGAGTGTCAGTTCAATAATTTTAGTGCCGAGTAAAAATGCGATGTCCATAGTGAATATTGATGAGAGAAGTTATTGTTATAAAAGAAGAAAAGGGCAAAATAATTTGCCCTTTAAATTGATTTAGGTTACTCCCACTCTATCGTTGCTGGGGGTTTTCCGCTGATGTCATACACCACGCGGGAAATGCCATTCACTTCATTGATGATACGGTTAGATACTTTGCCTAATAAATCATAAGGTAAATGAGCCCAATGTGCGGTCATAAAATCGATGGTTTCTACTGCACGTAGTGAGATAACCCAATCGTATTTACGGCCATCGCCCATCACACCAACAGATTTCACAGGTAAGAACACGCTGAAAGCCTGACTGGTTTTTTCATACCAACCGCTATTGCGTAATTCTTCGATAAAGATTGCATCCGCACGGCGTAATAAATCGCAGTATTCTTTTTTCACTTCGCCTAATACACGCACGCCTAAACCTGGACCAGGGAATGGGTGGCGGTTGATCATTTCAGCCGGTAAGCCTAATGCTAAACCGATTTTACGTACTTCGTCTTTAAATAACTCGCGTAACGGTTCAACTAAGCCAAGTTTCATATAGTCTGGTAAGCCACCTACGTTGTGGTGTGATTTAATCACATGTGCTTTACCGGTTTTGCTTGCTGCAGATTCGATCACGTCAGGGTAGATCGTGCCTTGTGCCAACCATTTCACGTTGGTGAGTTTTTTCGATTCATCATCGAATACATCAACGAATACTTTACCGATAATTTTACGTTTCGCTTCAGGATCAGATACGCCTGCAAGTTCACCTAAGAAACGGCTTTCTGCATCAACACGGGTAATGTTCAAGCCGAATTTATCGCCAAACATTTCCATAACTTGGTCGCCTTCGTGTAAGCGGAGTAAACCGTTATCCACGAATACGCAGTGTAAGTTTTTGCCGATAGCGCGATGTAAAAGTAGTGCAACCACAGAAGAGTCCACACCACCAGATAAGCCTAAAATCACTTCATCATCGCCGACTTGTGCTTTAATGCGAGCAACGGCATCTTCGATAATGTTTTCTGCTGTCCATTTGGTTTCACAGCCACAAATGTTCACCACGAAATTCATTAACAATTCCAAACCTTTTTTAGTATGGGTTACTTCAGGGTGGAATTGTACGCCATAGAAACGACGATTTTCGTCAGACATTGCCGCAATTGGGCAGGTTGGAGTCGTACCAGTAACTTGGAAGTTTTCAGGTAAACGCGTTACTTTATCGCCATGGCTCATCCAAACGTCTAATTTACTGTCTCCATCATTTAGATGAGCGAAAAGTGCGGTTGGATTATCCATTAAAACAGAGGCGTAGCCGAATTCACGATGATCAGAGGTTTCAGTTAAACCACCAAGTTGCATCGCCATGGTTTGCATACCGTAACAAATACCCAATACAGGCACGCCTGCATTAAATACATATTCTGGTGCACGTGGGCTATTTTCTTCAGTGGTACTTTCTGGACCACCAGAAAGAATGATACCGTCTGGATTAAATTGACGGATTTGTTCTTCAGTTACATCCCATGCCCAAAGTTCGCAGTACACACCGATTTCACGCACACGACGCGCAATCAGTTGAGTATATTGTGAGCCGAAGTCGAGGATCAGAATTTTATGATTGTGGATGTTTGTCATTTTTTACCTTATGTTAGTTTGACGTGGTCATATTGATGTAGGTTCCACCTTGACCATCGCTGATATATTTAATTTTAAATACTTCAGTTTGATTACAGCCTTTTACTGTCCAAGTTTCATATGCTGAATCAACAGTAGATGTTTTAGGGTTGATTTTTGCATCATTGATCTGAGTATGAATTTGTTTTGGCGTACAATTATGGATTGCTCTAAAAGCCAGATTGATATTACGTTCAGTATCTGATTTTAGTAAAGAACTTGCCGTTGTTTCTCCCGTATAAGTTGGTCCGAAAAGCGCACAACTTGATATGATAAACGGAATGAGTAATGCTAGTTTTTTCATTTCAGTCCTTTTAGTTACCTAAAATATTTCAAAAGAGCGGTTAAATAAACCGCTCTTTTATCAATTAGCCCATACGATAGTTTGGCGCTTCTTTAGTAATAGTTACATCGTGAACATGGCTTTCTTTAATGCCTGCACCACTGATACGAACGAATTCTGCTTTCGTGCGTAATTCTTCGATGGTTGCGCAGCCAGTTAAGCCCATGCAAGAACGTAAGCCACCCATTTGTTGGTGGATAATTTCTTTTAAGTAACCTTTATATGGAATACGGCCTTCAATACCTTCTGGTACGAGTTTGTCTGCAGCGTTATCAGATTGGAAGTAACGGTCTGATGATCCTTTCGCCATTGCGCCTAATGAACCCATACCACGGTAAGATTTAAATGCACGACCTTGATAAAGTTCGATTTCACCTGGCGCTTCTTCAGTACCAGCAAACATTGACCCCACCATTACACAGCTCGCACCTGCTGCGATAGCTTTTGCAATATCACCAGAGAAACGGATACCACCGTCAGCGATAACTGGAATACCACGATCTTTTAATGCTGCAGCGGCATCTGCGATAGCGGTGATTTGTGGAACACCTACACCAGTCACGATACGAGTAGTACAAATAGAACCTGGTCCGATACCTACTTTCACTGCGCTTGCGCCTGCGTCTGCAAGTGCGATAGCACCTTCAGCCGTTGCTACGTTACCCGCAACGATAGGTAAGTTTGGATATTTTGCACGAGTTTCACGAACACGTTGTAATACGCCTTCTGAGTGACCGTGAGAAGAGTCGATTAATAATACATCGACGCCTGCTTTTACTAATGCATCAATACGTTCTTCATTACCTGGACCCGCACCTACAGCAGCACCTACGCGTAAACGACCAAATTCATCTTTACATGCGTTCGGTTTTTGTTCTGCTTTTTGGAAGTCTTTAACGGTGATCATGCCTTTTAATTTGAAAGCATCATCTACAACAAGTACTTTCTCTACGCGGTTTTGATGCATTAATTCTAAAATTGTTTCACGGCTTGCACCTTCTTTTACAGTGACTAAGTCTTCTTTTTTCGTCATCAATTGTGAGACAGTTTTGCTTAAATCTTTTACGAAACGCGTATCACGGCCAGTAATGATACCGATTAAGTTATTTTCACCGTCTACAACAGGGTAGCCTGCGAAGCCGTTTTTCTTCACCATTTCAGCAAGTGCTGCAAGGGTTAAATCTGGCGAAACTGTCACAGGTTCAGAAACGATACCACTTTCGAATTTTTTCACTTTACGAACACGATCCGCTTGGCGTTCGATCGTCATGTTTTTATGAATAAAGCCGATGCCACCTTCTTGTGCTAAAGAGATCGCTAATTTGGTTTCTGTGACAGTATCCATCGCAGCAGAAAGCATAGGAATATTTAAGCGAATTTCTTTGGTGAGTTGAGTTGAGAGGTTAGCTGTGTTCGGAAGAACAGTTGAATGAGCGGGGACGAGTAGAACGTCGTCAAAAGTCAGAGCTTCTTGTTTGATTCTAAGCATGGCAATATCTCGCTGTTAAAAGTTGTGTCAAAAAATATTGCGCCGGGATTATACAGATTTTTCATGTGGTTGAAAATGAATTTTTTCGCTTTTATGGTAAGATTTGCCAAGGTTTTTATGAGAAGGAATGAATATGTCATCGTTATTGGAGTGTTTATCGGATTGCCAACCTAAAGTGCGGTCAGATTTGATGTCGTTTTTAAATATTACGTCAAATGAATTGGCGCAAGAAATGGCATTATTGCGAGAAGCAGGATTGAATATTCGAGAAGAAAATGAGGTTTATCTGCTTGTGCCAGAAATGCCTTTGTTAAATCCGCAAGCAATTTCGACCGCACTTTCACCTTATTCCGTGCATTATCATCGAACTATTTCTTCAACAAATGAATTTATAACGAATCAAATTAATCACTTAAAAAAAGGCGATTTGTGCCTCGTAGAATATCAAACAGCAGGGCGGGGACGTCGTGGTCGCCAATGGCTTTCACCCTTTGCAGGGCAGTTAATTTTCAGTTTTTATTGGGCGATAGATCCTAAAAAAGCATTGGATGGATTAAGTTTAGTGATTGGTTTAGCCATTGCAGAAGCGTTAAATACGAAAGTGAAATGGCCAAATGATATTTTGCTTTCAGGTCGAAAGCTTGGTGGCATTTTAGTGGAAATCATTAATCATAAGAATGGGTTGCTCAATTTAGTGGTTGGTATTGGAATTAATGTGAAGTTAGCCCAATCAACCGAAATTAGTCAGCCGTATGCACAATTAACTGAACAGGATCCTGATATAGATCGTGAGACGATCCTTATTAAAGTAATTCAGCGCATTTATTCTCGATTAGCTCAATTTGAAGAAAAGGGAATTGATGAGGAATTCATGCAACAATGGATAAACCATAATGAATTTTTTGGTGATGGAGTGAATGTCTTTACAGAACAAGGCGCGATTTCAGGTATAGAGCAGGGAATTGATAAACGCGGTTATTTAAAAGTCATAACCGATGAAGGCGAGCGGTATTTTAATGCCGGAGAAGTTTCTTTAAGAAGGAAGTAAATAAAAAGTGCGGCCAAAATTAACCGCACTTTTTATATGTATGCTAAACCACTTTCTGAATAAGCGCTGAAATGTCGTCTGCAAATTTTTCATTTTTTGCCATTTGCTCAATTTCCTCAGCAGAATATTTTTCACCGTTATACACGACAACAATACTGAGATCATTAGGTTGCAAGAAATGCGTTTCACCGAACTCAGTATAACGGGTGGCGCCAATACTAATAATAGCTTGTTTCGGATAGTTTGCTTGCTCTAATAAAGAGGCAATATAATTCATTGGTCCTTCATCGGGTTGATTGTTCATTCTATCCACGATCCAATCTAATAATTGTTGGTGGAAATAGCTATAACCAATCGCAGGACTGTCAATACCGTAAGTATTGAGTTCGGCATTGCGTTTATGGAAGCAAGCGATACGATATTGATCAATTTCGCTTCCTTTAATAAAGGAAGAAAGTGAAATCAGTTTGGATGAAATACCTTTGCTTGCCTCGCCCCAGTTTTTCTTTTCACAAATTTTTTTTGCATTAGGGCGACGAATAGAGCAATCATTATAGGCTGCAAAATAGCGCGGAATAATTTTCTCAACTTGATTTCCTTTATAGATAAGCTCACAAATAAGTGCAATTTCAGGTTCAATTTGCAGATTATCCGCGCCTTGTGGAAAATTAATTTGATTGTGACTTAAAGGAAAGGTAGAAAGAAAACCCGCCTTTTCACTTGGCACATAAAAAGGGAAAATAGCTTTTGGTTGAATGGCATTTTCTGTTTTAACTTGAGTGAAATCAGCTGCTTCACCTGCTTGTTCTAAATGTCCCGCGAAATTACCTGCGACACCGAAACCAATCATTTGCTCAAAATTCATAACTACCTCATTAAAATGCCTACTCTTTGGAGGTAATTTACCTTGAATATTGAACAAAGACAATTCACTTTGATGATTAAATCATCAGACAAGAAAAAAATTGAATTTTTTTGTAAAAAAGCACTTGCAAAGAATTCTGAAAGTCCTATAATACGCCCCACACAACGACGCGCTGTTGTGACTATTAAGAAAAACCAGTGCGTCGTTCTTTTTTGCTCTTTAACAATATATCAGACAATCTGTGTGGGCACTTGTTGATTGACTTGTTTTAAAAATATTTTTAATTTTGAAGTCTTAATAGGTGCTAACTAGAAATTCATATTACTTTTTTAAGTAGTTACATTTATGTCAGCAGTATTGAGCGATTGAACTTGAATTGAAGAGTTTGATCATGGCTCAGATTGAACGCTGGCGGCAGGCTTAACACATGCAAGTCGAACG
>MKXX01000011.1:0-20865 GCA_001914055.1 Parahaemophilus parainfluenzae
TTTAGCTCAGATGCTTTATCTGCAGCTTCATCTTTTGCTTCTGAAACTGCTTTTTTTACTTCTTTTGCTTTATCTTCAGCCGCATCTTTCACTTCAGCAACTTTGTCTTCAGCTGCATCTTTTAGCTCTGCTGCTTTATCTGCCGCTTCATCTGTAGCTTCTGAAACTGTTTTTTTCACTTCTGATGCTTTATCTTCGACGGCTCTTTTTACTTCAGAAAATTTGTCATCGATTGCTTTTTTCATTTCAGCAGCTTTATCATCGATTGCTTCTTTTGCTTCAGAAACTGCTTTTCTTACTTCAGATACTTTATCTTCAGTTACATCTTTCACTTCAGTAGCTTTGTCTTCAACCACTTCTTTTGCCTCAGACGCTTTATGTGTCACAGCATCTTTAATATAGTTAGCCGCTGCAAATAATGCATCTTTAACTTGTGTTGCAGCATTCACTGTCGTATCTTTTACTTCAGTTGCTTTATCTTCGATTTTATTGTTCATAGCTACTCTCCTTGTGTCATTATAATAGCTTAATTTAAGCTATTCATTTATAGCTCATTTTCAGTCTATCAAAAAAATTTTAAAAAAACACCTAAAAATACACATTTTTAGGTGTTGCTTATTTTTGACTGCTTTTAAAAAGTAAATCATATAAACTTTGTTTTTCGTATTTTAGCCATTCTATTTTGGATAATGGAAAGCTTCAATGGTGCCTTTTTCACCATTCCACTCAATTTGAACAATCGTTGAAGGGTAAAAACTAATTGGATTTCGCTTACCGTAAAGCTCTGAAACAATACTGCCTACTAAAGGTAAATGAGAAACGAGTAAAACACTTTCAGTACCTTCTTCTTGCAAAACAGATAGATAATCAGCTACCAATGTAGCATTACCATAAGGTGTAATCCCACTCCAAATTTCAATATCATTAAGCGTGTTACCTAAGGCTGAATTTACAAGCTCAAACGTTTCTTGTGCTCTTACATAAGGACTGACAATCACTTTCTGAACTGAAAGTGCGGTTGAATTTAGATGGTTTTTAAGCCATTGACCTTGTAATATTGATTGTTTGCGTCCATAGTCGGTTAAATGCCGAGCCTCGTCTGATGAAGAGACAACTTCAGCTTCTCCATGACGCATAATAAAAATTTTCATGTCTTTGCTTTCCTAAAAATAATAAAAGATAAATTTTATGGATCAAAAATGGGGGCAAGCCCCCACTTTATTAATTCGCTTTCACTGCTTCTGCAATTTCTTCTGCACATTGTTTTGCAAGTACACCGTCTTCACATTCGACCATGACGCGAATAAGAGGCTCAGTACCAGACTTACGCAGTAAAATTCGACCTTTGCCTTCTAAACGTTTTTCCACATCTGCAGCTACCGCTTTTACCGCTTCACTTTCTAATGGATTATCACCACCAGCAAAACGAACATTAATGAGTACTTGAGGGAATAATTTCACCGCACTTGCAAGCTCGTTTAAAGATAAACGATGTTGAACCATTGCACTTAATACAGCTAGTGATGCAATAATACCATCACCTGTCGTATTTTTATCAGCAATAATGATATGGCCTGAGTTTTCTCCGCCTAGCGTCCAGCTATGTTCTACCATTTTTTCTAACACATAACGGTCGCCAACGTTAGCTCGCACAAAAGGTACACCTAACATTTTTAACGCAATCTCTAAGCTCATATTACTCATTAATGTGCCCACTACGCCACCTTTTAGCTGACCTGAACGTAAAGCTTCACGAGCAATAATGAAAAGGATTTGGTCACCATCTACTTTATTACCTAAGTGATCCACCATCATAATACGGTCACCATCACCATCATAAGCAAGACCAACATCTGCTTTTGTTTCAAGCACTTTTTCCTGTAACGCTTTTACATCGGTTGCACCACATTTCTCATTAATATTGATTCCGTTAGGATCTGTACCAATTTCAATCACTTCTGCGCCTAACTCACGTAATACATTTGGCGCAATATGATAAGTCGCTCCATTTGCACAATCCACCACGATTTTATAACCATCTAAACCAAGATGTGGAGGGAAAGTACTTTTACAAAATTCAATATAACGTCCTGCGGCATCACTGATACGGCTCGCTTTACCTAAATCAGCAGACTCCACACAATCCATTGGCTGATCAAGCATGGCTTCAATCGCTTCCTCAATATCGTCTGGTAATTTTGTACCTTGTGAAGAAAAGAATTTAATCCCGTTATCATAGTAAGGGTTATGAGATGCCGAAATGACAATACCTGCTTCCAAGCGGAAAGTACGGGTTAAATACGCCACGGCTGGTGTCGGCATAGGACCAGTAAATGCGGCAGTTAAACCCGCTGCAGCCAAACCTGCTTCAAGTGCAGATTCCAGCATATAAC
This sequence comes from Parahaemophilus parainfluenzae, assembly GCA_001914055.1. Lineage (GTDB taxonomy): Bacteria > Pseudomonadota > Gammaproteobacteria > Enterobacterales > Pasteurellaceae > Haemophilus_D > Haemophilus_D parainfluenzae_V. Next base: position 2,394 of record MKXX01000011.1, read on the forward strand.
CTGAAATACGAGTATCTTTCCCGATTAATACCGTACGAGAACCTTGGGAAGCTAAAACCTTACCTGCTGCCCAACCTAATTTCAATGCGAAATCAGGTGTGATTGGATATGTACCCACTTTTCCACGGACACCATCAGTACCAAAATATTTACGATTTGCCATATTTATTCCTTATTAAATTTGAATAATGATGTTACAGAAATCATTTATTCCACAACATATAAAATCTGTTAGTTGCTTACGCTTCTTGTGTAGCTTGCCATACTTTTAAGGCATCAGCTGTTGCAGCCACATCATGCACACGTAAAATAGTCGCACCATTTTGTGCAGCAATTAATGCCCCGGCTACACTTCCTACAACGCGTTCAGTCACGGGCTTATCTAATACAGCACCAATCATCGATTTACGTGAAAGCCCTGCTAAAACAGGATATCCACTTTCACAGAAGTGAGCCAACTGTTGTAAAAGCTTGTAGTTATGCTCTACTGTTTTACCAAAACCAAACCCCATATCCCAAATAATATTTTCTTTGGCAATACCTGCTGCTAAACAAGCTTGAGTTCTATCAGTTAAAAACTGATAAACATCTTGAACCACATCATCGTAATGTGGATTAGTTTGCATTGTACGAGGTTGTCCTTGCATGTGCATAATACAAGTGGGTAAATTCAACTGTCCTGCTATTTCGAGTGCACCAGGTTCACGTAGCGCACGAATATCATTGATTAAATCCATACCGACCTTAGCCGCTTCTTGCATCACAATTGCTTTAGAAGTATCCACTGAAATCCAACAATCAAAACATTTTTGCACGGCTTCAACCAAAGGTATCACCCGTTGCAATTCTTCAGCTTCAGACACTTCCTCTGCCATCGGACGAGTTGACTCGCCGCCAATATCAATAATTGTTGCACCTTCTTTCAGCATTTTTTCAACTTGAAATAATGCTTTGTCTAGACTGAAAAACTGCCCGCTATCAGAAAATGAATCAGGTGTGAAATTCAAAATTCCCATAATTTGGGGGAATGATAAATCTAGACATTTGTTATTAGCATAAAGTTTCATAAAGTGCGGTCAATTTTTAAATCAAATTTGAAAGGTTAGATTATAACGGAATATAGTAATGAAAAGAACGAAATAATAAATAAAAAAGCCTTCCAAATTAGGAAGGCTTTATTTTTATGCTTCAGGATCTTCTGAATGATTAACCGCACTTTCAGTTTTCTCTTCCTGCGGTTTTGCTGTTGGTTTCGTGTCTTTGTTATCTTCCCAACCAGATGGTGGTGTAACAGGTTCACGATTCATCAATTGCTTGATTTGTTCTTCTTCAATGGTTTCATATTTCACTAACGCATCTTTCATGGCATGAAGAATATCCATATTGTCGATCAAAATCTGTCTTGCTCTCGCATAGTTACGATTTACGATCGCACGAACTTCTTCATCAATTGCATGTGCTGTTTCGTCAGACATATGTTTTGCTTTCGCCATTGAGCGCCCTAAGAATACTTCGCCTTCATCTTCAGTATAAAGAATCGGACCGAGTTTATCTGAGAAGCCCCATTGGGTCACCATATTACGTGCAATATTGGTTGCCACTTTAATATCGTTAGATGCACCGGTAGAAATATTTTCTTCACCGTAAATCAAATCTTCTGCTAAGCGTCCCGCATAAAGTGTTGAAAGTTTACTTTCTAATTGTTTTTGGCTGATACTAATTTGATCGCCTTCAGGTAAGAAGAAAGTTACACCTAATGCTCGGCCACGAGGAATAATCGTCACTTTATGTACCGGATCATGTTCAGGCACTAAGTAACCCACAATGGCGTGACCAGCTTCATGGTACGCTGTCGATTCTTTTTGTTTATCCGTCATGATCATGGTACGGCGTTCAGGTCCCATATTGATCTTATCTTTGGCTTTTTCAAACTCAAGCATCGATACAGTACGTTTATTGCTACGAGCAGCAAATAATGCCGCTTCATTCACCAAGTTCGCTAAATCTGCACCTGAATAACCTGGTGTACCACGCGCCAGTGTCATGGCATCTACATCATCAGCCACAGGGACTTTACGCATGTGAACTTTTAAAATTTGCTCACGACCTTTCACATCCGGTAAACCTACAACAACTTGACGGTCAAAACGACCTGGACGCGTTAATGCAGGGTCAAGTACATCTGGACGGTTAGTTGCAGCAATAACGATTACGCCTTCGTTACCACCGAAACCATCCATTTCAACTAACATTTGGTTAAGGGTTTGTTCACGCTCATCATGTCCACCACCTAAACCGGCACCACGTTGGCGACCTACCGCATCAATTTCATCAATAAAGATTAAGCATGGTGCATTTTTCTTCGCTTGCTCGAACATATCACGTACACGAGAAGCACCAACACCCACAAACATCTCTACAAAGTCAGAACCTGAAATGGTAAAGAAAGGCACTTTTGCTTCACCCGCAATAGCTTTCGCTAATAAGGTTTTACCTGTACCTGGAGGACCTACCATTAAAATCCCTTTTGGAATTTTACCACCAAGGTTTTGGAATTTTTTCGGTTCACGCAAGAAGTCAACTATTTCAGCCACTTCTTCTTTTGCTTCATCACAACCTGCAACATCTGCAAAAGTCACTTTAATTTGATCTTGGGTCAGCATTTTAGCGCGGCTTTTACCGAAGCTCATGGCTTTCCCGCCTCCACCTTGCATTTGACGCATGAAGAAAATCCATACCCCTACAAGGAATAACATTGGGAACCACGAAATTAAAATTTGTGATAATAAACTGCGTTTTTCAAAAGGCGTACCTTCGATTTTAACTTTTTTATTTAATAAGTCATCTAAGAGTTTTTTATCTTCCAACGGCGGCATCACGGTCATATATTTAGAACCGTCATTTTTGGTCACAGTGATTTCATTCGCATCAAAGCGCGCTTCCTTCACTTGACTGTTACTCACATCATACACAAAGGTTGTGTAATCTGTTGAATCACTCACGCCATTAGAATTAAAACTTTGGTAAGCTGTCATCATGACAATTGCTACCACAACCCATAGAACTAGATTTTTGACCATATCGTTCAAGGTTTAACCTGCCTTTCTTAAGTTAATTAAAATTAAACGAGATACTATCTCATCCCCGACACAATGAAAAGCTATCAAAGCAATTATCTATTCGCCTTTATAACCGCTTGCTACAATATAAACTTCGCGAGAGCGCCCACGAGAGGCTTCTGGCTTACGCACTTTTACGACACTAAAGAGTGAACGAATTTCGCGCAGATACTCATCAAAACCTTCTCCTTGGAATACTTTGACCACAAAACTGCCTTTTTTCGCCAAAACTTGCTTACACATATCTAAAGCCAGTTCAACTAAATACATTGCACGAGGAATATCAACAGATGGCATGCCGCTAAAATTTGGCGCCATATCAGACATCACGACATCAACTTTTGCTTCACCAACTCGTTCTAATAATGCATTCAGCACATTTTCGTCACGAAAATCGCCTTGCAAGAAATCCACGCCGACAATTGGGTTCATATCCAAAATATCACAAGCAATCACTCTGCCTTTTCCACCAATTTGGCTCACAACATACTGTGACCAACCACCTGGTGCGGCACCGAGATCCACCACAGTCATTCCCGGTTTAAACAATTTATCCGTTTGTTGAATTTCATCTAACTTAAAGTAAGCACGTGAGCGTAATTTTTGCTTATGTGCTTTCTGAACAAACGGATCTTTAAAATGTTCGTTTAGCCAACGAGAAGAACTCGCCGAACGTTTTTTCTTTCCCATAATCTCTTTCTTTTGTACTATTTTTTGTAGTAGTTTCGTCTATATTTGGGTACAATCTGCCAAATTCAAGGCTAGACTTACCAAAAAGTGCTGAAAAACCACGTTTTTTCTGACCGCTCTTTTCGGTCTTTTTTTGACTCATATTCATCTATTTAAAGGATTCCTTATGACAATATTATCAACAAAACAAAAACAATTTTTAAAAGGACTCGCTCATCACCTTAGCCCTGTCGTCATGCTTGGCGGTAACGGCTTAACCGAAGGTGTATTAGCCGAAATCGATAATGCGTTAAATCATCACGAATTAATCAAAGTAAAAATTGCTGGCGCAGATCGCGAAACCAAACAATTAATTATTGATGCGATTGTTCGTGAAACCAAATCATCTAATGTTCAAACCATCGGACATATTTTGGTGCTTTATCGACCAAGCGAGGAAGGTAAAATCCAGCTGCCTCGTAAATAATTGTTATCCCCTCAATTTGAGGGGATGTTTTTTTAGATGTAATTTACTTCAATAATCTCGAACTCAACCGTTCCACCTGGTGTGGTAATATTTACGGTATCATCCAACTCTTTCCCTACCAAGCCACGAGCAATCGGTGAATTCACAGAAATCAAACCTGATTTAATATCTGCCTCATCATCACCCACAATTTGGTAAGTGACTTCTTCATCGGTATCGGTATTCACTAATACAACTGTCGCACCAAAAATAACTTTTCCGTTATTTGGTAATTTAGTGACATCGATAACCTGACAATTTGCAAGTTTGCTTTCAATTTCTTGAATACGCCCTTCGCAAAAACCTTGTTGTTCACGCGCAGCGTGATATTCTGCATTTTCTTTTAAGTCACCATGCTCACGTGCTTCAGCAATCGCCTTGATAATTTCAGGGCGACGCTCATTCTTTAAGAAATCTAATTCTTGACGTAATAGCTCCGCACCGCGCACGGTCATTGGAATTTGTTTCATTCTTTTTCCTTGAAATTTGGTAAAAACAAAACCACGACAACGTCTTGCAACCTTGCCGCAGTCAATGAAAAATAAAAAATGATTTACTCTATTGAGTTCGGAGCTTATTATTATTCGTCTTAAGAAAAATAGCAACTAGAACTGTACAAAAATGAGTAAAAAATCTTCCATTTCGACCGCACTTAAAGCGGCATTTATCACTCTCGGATTTTCTTTTTCTTCTATGGCTGAAGTTGATGTTACTTCAATCACCCAATATTTACCGGAAGGTGCATCGGCTGGCATCATTGCCAAAAACCTCAATAAAGATCAAATTATCGCCGATTACAATGGTTCAACCTTTATGTTGCCAGCCAGTACACAAAAAGTTTTCACGGCTGTTGCGGCTAAATTAGTATTAGGTGATGCCTTTCAATTTGAAACATCACTTTTAAGTAACGGAAAGATTCAGAATAATGTTTTAGAAGGCGATCTTGTGGTGCAATTTACTGGCGATCCTGATCTGACCAGTGGACAACTTTATAGTCTATTAGCTAATTTAAAGAACCAAGGCATTCAGAAAATTAATGGTGATCTTATTTTAGATACCTCTGTATTTGCTAGCCATGATCGTGGGTTAGGTTGGATTTGGAACGATCTTACAATGTGCTTTAACTCCCCTCCTGCTGCAGCAAATATTGATAATAACTGTTTCTATGCCGAGCTAGATGCAAATCAACCTGTAGGTGAAACCGTCAAAATTAACGTTCCTGCTCAATTCCCTATTCAAGTTTTCGGACAAGTTTATATTGTGGATCAGCAAGAAGCCGGTTATTGCCAGTTAGATGTGGTGGTTCATGACAATAATCGTTATCAGGTGAAAGGCTGTATTGCGCGTCAAACAAAACCTTTTGGGCTTAGTTTTGCAGTACAAGATCCAGATGCCTATGCGGCTGCTATTATTCAACGCCAACTAAAACGTCTTGGCATCGAATTTACAGGTAAAGTGAAACAGCCTCAAAAACCACAGCAAGGGCAAAAACTTGCACAACATTTATCCAAACCACTGCCTGAGTTATTGAAAAAAATGATGAAAAAATCAGATAACCAGATTGCAGATGCTTTATTTAGAGCGGTAGCCTACAACTACTATAAACGCCCAGCTTCATTCCAATTAGGTACATTGGCGGTTAAATCAGTATTACAAAAACAAGGCATTAAATTTGGCAACAGCATTTTAGCAGATGGTTCTGGCCTTTCTCGTCACAATTTAGTTGCACCAAAAACTATGCTTTCTGTTTTAGAGTACATCGCTAAAAATGAAGATACACTGCATTTAATGGAAACCTTCCCGATTGCAGGTGTAGATGGCACTATCAGCGGACGCGGCGGCTTAATTAATCCACCATTAGTTAAAAATGTCATCGCGAAAACAGGCTCATTAAAAGGGGTTTATAACCTTGCCGGTTTTATGACCAATGCGCGAGGTGAAAAAGTGGCTTTTGTTCAATTTATCAATGGTTACTCCACTGGTGATTTAGAAAGTAAAACGAAACGCGCTCCACTTGTGCAGTTTGAAAGTACACTTTATAACGATTTTTATAAAGACTAAAACACATAAAAAAATAACCGCACTTCAAATATACTAAGTGCGGTTATTTTTTTCTTCATTTTAAATTAAAAAGAAAAAGCACCAAACTCTTCATCGAATTTGGCGCTTTATACTTTTAGACTGTTTTATCCTTCATTATGGATTTCGAGATTACTCGCATCTTTTTCACGTTTTTTCTTTGCTGAATCGTTACGTTGAGAAGCGATGTTATCAAGATATTCTGGCGTGATATCGCCAGTGATATATTCGCCAGTAAATACTGAGCAATCAAAACCTTTAATCGCAGGGTTTTCTTGACGAACGGATTCTGTTAACGCTTCAAGATCTTGGAAGATCAATTTGTCCACACCAATTAATTCTGCAATTTCTTCGACACTACGACCGCAGGCAATAAGCTCTTGTTTTGTTGGCATATCAATGCCATACACATTCGGATAACGAATTTCTGGTGCAGCTGACGCAAAGTAAATTTTCTTCGCACCCGCAGCGCGAGCCATGCATACAATTTGTTCTGATGTTGTTCCACGAACAATGGAATCATCAACTAACAACACATTTTTATCTTTGAATTCAGCTTTGATTGTATTGAGCTTACGGCGAACTGAGCTAATACGTTGTGCTTGCCCAGGCATAATAAACGTACGGCCAACATAGCGGTTTTTAACAAAGCCTTGACGATAAGGTTTGTCTAAAATTTTTGCAATCTGTAACGCTATATCCGTTGAAGTTTCAGGTACAGGAATCACTACATCAATGTTGTCTACTTCATCAGCCCATTCTTTTGCAATTTTTTTACCTAAATATTCGCCCATGTGAACACGTGCCGCATAAACAGACACACCATCTATCGTCGAATCTGGGCGAGCAAAATACACGTATTCAAAAATGCACGGATTTAAGACTGCACTTTCGGCACATTGCTCGGCATAAAGTTTGCCATCAAAGGTCACATAAATCGCCTCACCCGGTGCAACATCACGCACTAATTCAAAACCTGCGACGTCTAATGCCACACTTTCAGAGGCAAACATATATTCCAAAGAACCATTTTCTTCTCGTTTACCTAACACGAGTGGACGAATACCAAACGGATCGCGAAATGCCACCATACCATGTCCAATAATCATCGCTAAACATGCATAAGCACCACGAATATCTTTGTGTGTCGCACGAATTGCATTAAAAATATCTTGTGGATCGAGATGGTATTTATTCACTCTATCCAAATGATTAGCAAGAATATTGAGAAGAAGTTCTGAATCCGAATTGGTATTTATATGACGACGCGCTTCTTTAAATAATTTATCTTTTAATTCGGTTGAGTTGGTTAAGTTACCATTGTGAACAAGACTTAAACCATAAGGTGAGTTAACATAGAAAGGCTGAGCTTCAGATACACTTGAACTGCCGGCTGTTGGATAACGTACATGTCCGAGGCCTGCATGACCTTGTAAACGTAACATATGTTCTTGTCTGAATACATCGCTTACAAGACCATTAGCCTTACGCAAACGAAAGCGGTTTTCATCATCTATTGTGACAATCCCCGCCGCATCTTGACCTCGATGCTGTAATAACGTTAATGCTGCATAAATGGATTCATTAACCGGATTTTGGCTAACGATACCGACAATTCCACACATACTGATTGACTACCTTATTGTTTAAAAGTTGAGTTTAAAAAACTAGAACTTGCTTGTAGTTGTTGGAAGAACCATTCAATAATGAAGCCGAAATGAGGAATTAATTTTGATTCTTTCCACCAATCGGTTTGCTCAAAGTTAGTGAAGGTATCCAAGAAGAATAAGATCGCGGCAACGATTAATGCGCCACGAATTAAGCCAAATGCCGCACCGAGAACACGATCTGTTCCGGTAAGTCCTGTTTTATCCACTAATTGGCTAATCACATAATTAACAATGCCACCTACGATTAATGTTAAAACAAATAAAATGCCGATTGCGGTGCCGTTACGCACGTAGTCAGATTCGATTTGAGTGAGATAGGTGGCGAGATAAGGATAAAATTGGCTAGCGACAATAAATGCAACGACCCAACTTGCAAGGGACATCACCTCTCGCACAAACCCACGTAATAAACTCACGATAATCGAAAATGCGATGATGCCAATGATAATATAATCAATCATTAAATAGTCTCTCAATTAAAAAGGGTCGCCATTGCGACCGCAATATTTTACATAAAAAAACACAAAAGGAAAACGTTTGCGTCAATTAAATTTGAAGCAATTTGCTAGATTTCTTGCCAAAATGCTTTATCTAATTTTTGCTGTGCCTTTCGTAATACTTCTGCCAAGTGCTGATATGTCGGTTTATCTTGTACCGTTGGCAAACTTTCATGTTGTTTTCTCAAACGTTCACTAATCTCATAAAACCACTGAGAACTTTGCGGTTCTAAGGGTGATTTTGCTCGTTTCCCCAACCAATATAAACCTTGAAATGGCATCGCTAACGCACAAAGTGCGGTCAAAATAGCAAGCGAAAATGCTGTAAGATCAGCTTTAGCATAAAGTTGCTGCCAGACCACCGCAAATACTGCCATAAAAGGCATAAATTTTTGTGCAAATTTTGTAGCTTTAATAATGCGATTTTCGGGGAAAATCATGCCGAGCTTCGCTTCTAGTGGCCACGTTTGCAAATAAACTTGCCCTTGTTTTAAGGTTGAAAAAAATGATGACATGAAAACATCCTTGAAAATAACCGCGCTTATAATACTCTAGTTTAGGTTTAATTGTCATCCCTGACTAGAAATTGTTGAAATTTTCAACTTTTCTAATAAAAGATCGTATTTTTACCCTCCAGTTAATTTATTTTATACGCTAAAAGGTGTATTCTATATAGGATTTATACTCCGTTCTTTTGAATGGATTTTTATTAACCTCAATCAAAAATAGGGTTCCTATGTCAAAACTTGTTCTCATCCTTAACTGTGGTAGTTCTTCATTAAAATTTGCAATCCTTGATCCTGCAACAGGTGAAGAAAAATTATCAGGCTTAGCAGAAGCATTTTATCTTCCTGAAGCTCGTATCAAATGGAAACTTAACGGTGAAAAAGGTAGCGCAGATTTAGGTGCTGGTGCAGCGCACACTGAAGCACTTAACTTCATCGCATCAAACATTATGACTGATGAGCTTAAAAACTCTATCACCTCGATTGGTCACCGTATCGTTCACGGTGGTGAGAAATACACCCAATCTGTTGTTGTAACAGATGAAGTGGTTAAAGGTATTGAAGATGCGGCACAATTTGCACCACTTCACAACCCTGCTCACTTAATCGGTATCCGTGAAGCATTTAAAACATTCCCACACTTAAAAGATAAGAACGTTGTAGTATTTGATACAGCATTCCACCAAACCATGCCAGAAGAAGCATATCTATATGCACTTCCATACTCACTTTACAAAGAACATGGCGTACGTCGCTACGGTGCACACGGTACCAGCCACTACTTTGTTTCTCGTGAAGTCGCTGAATACGTAGGAAAACCGGCAGACCAAGTAAACGCAATCATCTGTCACTTAGGTAACGGTGGTTCTGTTTCTGTTGTTCGTAACGGTAAATGTATCGACACATCTATGGGTTTAACCCCGTTAGAAGGTTTAGTCATGGGGACACGTTGTGGTGACATCGACCCTGCGATCGTTTTCTACCTATATAAAAACTTAGGTATGTCAATGGATCAAATCGAAGAGACTTTAGTGAAAAAATCAGGTCTTTTAGGTTTAACTGAAGTAACAAGCGACTGTCGCTATGCAGAAGATAACTATGATGATGCTTCTAAACCAGAAGCAAAACGTGCATTAGATGTTTACAGCTACCGTTTAGCAAAATACATTGGTGCATACATGGCAGTTTTAGGTGACGATCACTTAGATGCCATCGCATTTACAGGTGGTATCGGTGAAAACTCTGCTCACGTTCGTGAATTAGCATTAGGACACTTAAAATTATTCGGCATCAAATTAGACAAAGAACGCAACCTTGCTGCTCGCTTTGGTAAATCAGGCGTGATCACTGCTGATGACTCTGCATTCAAAGCGATCGTTCTTCCAACCAACGAAGAATTAGTAATTGCACAAGATACAGCACGTTTAGCGGGCTAATCAACTTCCTTCAAACCTGCTGAGAAATCAGCAGGTTTTTTCATTCATTAAAAGGTATATCAAAATGACTAAAGCAGTTATTCTTATTCCAACTAGCGCAGAAGCAAATTTAGCGGCAGCATTAGACGCAGCTAAAACAACAGGCGCTGTCGTATTCAATGCAGTAGAAGATGTAAAAGCCGCTCAAGCATTAATCGCAAATAATCAAAAAGACGTGTTATTAGAAAAAATCGTGGCTGATTTCCAAGCATTAAATGCAAATTTAGTGATTGTTAAAGGTGTTCAACCTTCATCTCAAGCGCCTTTTGCAAATAGCTTAAACTTTGCGATTGCACAAACCTTAGATGCACAAATTATCTTAGTAGCAAACAATGAAGAAGGTACATTAGTAGAAGCCGTTGCTTCAGAATTTGGCGGTGTGAACAACGCTGACATCTTAGGTGTATTTGGTGCGCAAGCCAGCAAAATTAAAGCCTTAGATGCACAAACATTAGCTGCGGCAATTTCTGCACCACTTGCTCGTGAAGCACGTATTTCTCCAGCAGCATTCCGTTTCAAATTAACTGACTTAGCACGTAAAGCGGGTAAAACTATCGTATTACCAGAAGGTGATGAACCTCGTACCGTTAAAGCGGCGGCAATCTGTGCAGAACGTGGTATCGCAAAATCAGTATTATTAGCGGATCCTGAATCAGTGAAAAAAGTCGCGGCAGAACAAGGTGTGACTTTAGGTGCTGACGTAACGATCATCAATCCAGCTGACGTACGTGAAAACTACGTTGCTCGTTTAGTTGAATTACGTAAATCTAAAGGCTTAACTGAAGAACAAGCTCGCGCACAATTAGAAGACACCGTTGTATTAGGTACGATGATGTTAGAAGCGGGCGAAGTAGATGGTTTAGTCTCTGGTGCCGTTCACACCACTGCAAATACCATTCGTCCACCGATGCAAATCATCAAAACAGCACCAGGTAGCTCAATTATCTCGTCTGTATTCTTTATGTTATTACCAGACCAAGTATTAGTATATGGTGACTGTGCAGTAAACCCAGAGCCAACAGCTGAACAACTTGCTGAAATCGCAATTCAATCCGCTGAATCGGCAAAAGCATTTGGTTTAAATCCGAAAGTCGCAATGCTTTCTTACTCAACCGGTACTTCTGGTTCAGGTCAGTCTGTAGAGAAAGTGAAAGAAGCTACCCGTATTGCACTAGAAAAACGTCCTGATTTATTAATCGACGGTCCATTACAATACGATGCAGCTGTAATGAAAGATGTAGCAGCGTCTAAAGCACCAAACTCTAAAGTGGCAGGTCAAGCAAACGTATTTGTATTCCCTGATATCAACGCGGGTAACATCGGCTATAAAGCGGTTCAACGTTCTGCAGATTTAGTGGCTGTAGGCCCAATGCTTCAAGGTATGCGTAAACCGGTTAATGACTTATCTCGTGGTGCATTAGTGGATGATATCATCTACACCATCGCATTAACCGCGATCCAAGCAACACAAGCTTAATTAAAGCCATTGTTGTAAAACACTAAAGAAAATAACCGCACTTTTGATGATTCAAAATGCGGTTATTTTTAGGGTTGTTTTTAATGACTACTCTACGGATTTTAAGTATTCAACCAGCTTCATGCCAATTTCTCTTCTCCATCCTAAAAGCAGATCAGGTTGTTTTGACATATCTTCATTTTTTAGCCAAACCCATTTAATGAGATCTTCTAAATTTCGTTTACTTGCCAGAATATCAAGAGTTAACCCTTTTGGTGTCAGTTCATAAGCTTTTTCTTGTAACAATCGAATTGCCTTTTTATAACGAGGATCATCCACAATACGCACTAAACGCTTAGGATAATCATAAGGAGAAATTCGGCGGCTTTGTGCTAACAATTGAAGCATCTTTTTGCCACGCACACGGACTTCATTTTCAGATAATCCAAGCGCTAACATTTCTGATGTATTGCGAGGATTGTTTTTTGCGACTTTCCAAAGGTTGTCAGATTTCACCACATAAGAAAGGGCTAAATTTCGTGCCATTGCGGTTTCTTGTCGCCACTTTGCCAATAGTTGTAAACGCGCTAATTCGAGCGGATTCAATTTCCAAACATTCGGAATATCCAAATAAGCTTTATTTGGATCGCGATCGTCTAATTTACTGGTTTTCGAGATCGCAAGCTGGCAATCATCAATTACCGCTTGAAGCCAAGATGATTGCACTAATTCTATTTGCATTTTTTGATAGACCGGCAAGAGATACCATACATCCCCTGCAGCATATTGTAGCTGTACGGGTGAAAGTGGACGTTTCAACCAGTTTGTACGGGTCGCCCCTTTATCCATTTCAACGCCCAAATAATGCAACACCAATTTGGCTAGGCCTGCTGAATTAGCAAAACCTAAAAAACGCGCCATAATTTGCGTATCCATCATAGGTTGTGGAAGTGCATCAAACTCTTGTAAGAAAACCAATAAATCTTCATTACAAGCATGCAAAATTTTTGTCACCTGCTGATCGCGTAATAATTCCACAAAAGGTGAAAAATCAGTAATGGATAAAGGATCGATTAATGAAACACGTTCACCATCATAAAGTTGAATTAATCCTAATTTAGGATAATAGGTCGATATTCGCATAAATTCGGTATCTAAAGCGACCGCACTTTGCTGACGAGCTAACTGACAAACCTGAGCCAGTTCTTCATTATTTTGAATTAACGTAAAGTGCGGTTGATTTTGGCATTCTTTTATCATTGTAATAGGATGTATTTTCAAATAGAGATACAGACTAAACAGGGATATGAACACATATCCCTGATTTAATTAATGTTGCGCGCGTTTTGCTATTTCTTCATCACGCAGTATGCGTCTTAAAATTTTGCCTACATTACTTTTCGGCAATTCATCGCGAAACTCAATATCTTTCGGGACTTTATAACCTGTGAGATGTTGTCTGCAATGCTGGCGTAATTCATCACGCGTGAGGCTATCATCTTTCTTCACAACGAAGATTTTGATGGTTTCTCCCGACACCTCATGTGGCACACCAATAGCGACCACTTCAGCGACTTTATAATTTAGCATCACCACATCTTCAATTTCATTCGGATAAACGTTAAAGCCCGATACTAAGATCATGTCTTTTTTGCGGTCAACAATACGAAGGCTATAGCTCTCGTCCATAATGACGATGTCACCCGTTGCCATCCAGCCATCTTGAAGCACTTCAGCAGTCGCTTCAGGACGTTGCCAATACCCACGCATGACTTGTTCACCTTTAACCCAAAGCTCTCCGGCTTCACCAAGTTGTGCTTCTGAGCCATCGTCTTTGATAATCTTAATATCAGTATTTGGAACCGGTACACCGATTGTACCATTGTGTTTCACCACATTAATCGGACAAGCGGCAATTAGCGGTGAACATTCTGTCATGCCGTAACCTTCGATGATGTTACAGCCGGTTAAATCATGCCAACGTGTTGCGACTGATTGCTGGATCGCCATACCGCCGCCAACAGAAAGTTTTAATCGTGAAAAATCCACTTCTTTGAAATTTTCATTATTAAGCAGCGCATTAAACAAGGTATTTACCCCTGTAATCGCTTCAAAACGGTATTTTTTGAGCTCTTTAACAAAGCCATCAATATCACGTGGATTCGTAATTAAAAGCGCAGTCACGCCAAGCTCTAAGAAAAGTAAACAGTTTACCGTTAAAGCAAAAACATGATAAAGCGGTAAAGCCAGTACGGCAACGCGTTGCTTAGCATGATCGCCAATAAATGGCTCTGCAATCCACTTCGCTTGGAAAATATTGGTAATAATATTGCCATGTGTCAGCATTGCGCCCTTAGCAACACCGGTCGTTCCACCTGTATATTGTAAGAAGGCTAAATCTTCACGATCTACTTGAGGACGAACATATTGACGAAATTTACCAATACTCAATACTTCACGGAAAGTGACAGCATTCGGTAATTTATATTTTGGCACTAATTTTTTGACGTATTTCACGACAAAATTGACCAAATTACGCTTACCAAAAGAAAGCTGGTCACCCATTCTTGTCAAAATCACGTGTTTCACTTTAGTGTTAAACACGATTTTTTCTAAGGTTGAAGCAAAGTTTGAAACCACAACAATGGCTGTTGCACCGCTATCTTGTAACTGATGTTCTAATTCTCGAGGGGTATAAAGTGGATTCACGTTTACCACAACCAAACCAGCACGTAAGATACCAAAAAGCGCAATAGGATATTGCAATAAATTCGGCATCATCAATGCAACACGCTCACCTCGTTCTAACTTTAATTCATTTTGTAAATAAGCGGCAAATGCACGGCTACGCTCTTCTAATTTACGAAATGTTAAAACCTGTCCCATGTTGATATAGGCAGGACGGTCTGGGTGCTCACGAATTGCTTTATCTAAAATATCGAGAATCGAATCATACTTGGATGTATCCAGCGTGGTAGGTGAACCTTCTGGATAATTTTGAAACCAAACTTTTTCCATTTTTTATCCTTATTCTTTGGAAAATTTTCTTAATTTTATCATTTAGTTAATAGAGATAATAGCGAATTTCAGGCTCACCATACCAATAATACGGTCGTCTACCGAAAAAGCCCCAATCATCCCACATATCATCTGGATAATAATAACTTTGTGAAAGCTTCCAGACACGATAATGATTGGTTTTAATAACCGGATAAATATAGTTGGCTTGATCAACCTTGCCTTGTTCTGTTTTCAGCAAGGTACCACCAATTGTAATAAATTGATCTTTTAAGCTTTCAGGTTCTACAAAGCCATCAAGATAAGTGATAAAACGTCCATTAGGTTGTTCATCAATCATAGGTTTTGCTGAGGTTGCATAAACTGGATAGCTTAATACTTCAATTTTAGTTTTATTCGGCAAGGTTTGTGCGGTTAATACTTTTCCACCTAAACGAATTGATTTGCACTGACAGCTATAATCACTCGGTTGAATTGAAGACAATGATTTTAAAGTAAACTGCTCTTTTTCCAGCCCTTTCGGTGCATTGACACATCCCACTAATGTGGCCGAAAGTGCGGTCAAAACTAAGATCGTTTTTTTATTCATCTTCAACTCCTTTTTGAAAATTATTCACGCCCAGGTAATTTTTTCCAAGTTACTTCATTACGCAAATAAACAGGTTCAATTTCTAAGGCGGATATGACTTTATTTTGAGCATAATCTGTTAAAGCAAGCTCAAGCATATATTGTGCAGAAGGTAAAATAATATCACTCCCTTCTAAACCACTGTCTTTAAATTGAGGATATGCAGCCCAACCAGTGCCGACTCGATAGGCGGTTAAATCTGAAAGCTGTTCAAGCACTTTTTCTGGTTGGCAAACTTGCTCTTCAATAACGGAGTTCCATTGGTAAAACTCACCCAATTCTGACCGCACTTTTTCTCGTTTTATTTGAGAAAAATAAACTTCATTCATTCTCGCATCAATGGCAGCTGCCACATTTTCAGCTTGATGTAATTCAAATGCAGCCTGAGCCATTGCTGTTAAATTTGATACAGCAATAACAGGTAAATCAGCACCAAATGCAAGCCCTTGAGCAATCCCTGCACCAACACGAACACCAGTAAAACTACCCGGGCCGCGTCCAAATGCTAACGCATCCACTTGTTTCAAATTGATACCTGAATTAACAAGTAACTCATCAACCATTGGAAGAATACGTTTTGTGTGTGTACGTTGTGCTAATTCATCTAGATGTGTTTTTTCGCCTTTATGCCAAAGTGCAACAGAACAGGCTTCTGTTGAAGTATCAAGTGCTAATAAGGTGATATTTTTCATTATTAATCCATTTTCTCATTTTGTAAGAATTGTACCACTTTGTTGAGATCTCGGGTACGGGTTGAATTAGGTAAACTTTTTAGAAAGGTTTCGCCGTAATTTCGCATAACAAGACGATTATCACAAATAATTACCGCACCACGATCTGTTACATCTCGAATTAGGCGTCCTACACCTTGTTTCAGCGTAATAACCGCTTCAGGGATCTGTATATCATTAAATGGATCGCCTCCTTGTAATCGGCAATCTTCAATACGTGCTTTTAGTAAAGGTTCATCTGGTGCGGTAAAAGGCAATTTATCAATAATGACTAAGGAAAGAGCATCACCACGGACATCCACGCCCTCCCAAAAGCTAGAAGTTGCAACCAGCACGCTATGAGTTTCATGAATAAACTGTTCGAGTAATTTTGCTTTAGGCATTTCACCTTGTAATAAGATAGAAAGCTCACTATTTTCTCTAAAATACTCAGCTAAGCCTCTCATCATTAAATAGGAAGTACAAAGCACAAAGCATCGCCCTTTATTCGCTTCAATGATAGGCAACAACATTTCACCAAGAGATTGTAACGTATTATTTTGATTTGTTGCCGGTAAATAACGTGGTACGCAAAGTAGCGATTGATTAGGATAATCAAAAGGACTGTGAAGAATTTTTTGTTCTGCTTGCTCAATACCAAGTCGCTGACAGAAATGATTAAAAGTGCCTCCAACTTCAAGCGTCGCCGAGGTGAAAATCCAAGCTGCTTCTTTATTATTTAGCTGTTCACCAAATTTATCTGCGACAGTAAGTGGCGTAATATGCAAACCAAATTGTCGCCCCATACTTTCGTACCAATAACAATAACCAACAATAGCCGTATCACAAAGACGCGTTAATTGATTCTTGATACTTTCAGTGCGTTCAAAAATACTATCCAAAGTCTGAGAGCGACCTAATGCAATCTTGATAACTTCAGAAAGAAACTCTATTTTTTCTTGTAATAATTCAACCGATTTTTTGACCACACTTTGTTTAAATAGCTCACGCCAATTTCCTCTCTGATTTCCTTCCCCAAGAAGAAGGCGAAAATCCTGAATGACTTTAAGCAATGTATCTGCCGTTGTGCCAAGCTGTGGCATATCTTTCAATTCTGTTCGATAAACAATATTGATATCTTTACATAAATCAAATAGCTGGCGAGAGGTTAATGATTGGCCAAAATACTGGCTAGCTATATCGGGAAGTTGATGTGCTTCATCAAAGATAATGACTTCTGCATTGGGAATAAGCTCACCAAAGCCACTTTCTTTTACCGCCATATCAGCAAAGAAAAGGTGGTGATTTACTACTACAAGATCCGCATTTAGCGCTTTTTTACGAGCTTGTGCTACATAGCATTCAGCGTAGTTAGGGCAATCTGTTCCCAAACAACTTTCTGCCGTACTCGTCAATTGAGGCAAAATTGAGCTATCTTCAGCCAATTCAATACATTCTGTCAAATCACCTGTTTTCGTCGCATTATTCCATTTTCTTACTTTACTTAAATCGGCTAAAACAGATTTATCCCCAAGCACACCTTGAGCAATAACTTGATCCAGGCGCTCCAAACACAAATAATTGGCTCGTCCTTTCAATAACGCAATTTTTCCAGAATAATTTAAGGCTTTTTTTATGGCGGGAAGATCTCTTGAAAAAAGCTGATCTTGTAGATTTTTAGAGCCAGTTGAAATGATTGTTTTTTTTCCTGCAATAAGTGCCGGCGCCAAATAAGCAAAAGTCTTTCCTGTGCCTGTTCCAGCTTCTACAACAAGCGATCGCTTATGTTGAATAGCATATCCTACAGATTGAGCCATTTCAAGCTGCTCAGCTCGTGGCTTAAATCCTTTGATATTCTTACTCAATTCGCCATCACTGGAAAAGATCTTACTTATCTGTTTTTTCATAATTATTGCTATCTAGAAATAGGCGAAGATTTTATCATTATTAGACTCATTTATATATGAATTCTAATATTTTATATAAAACAAAAACCCCAAGCCATTCAGCTCGGGGTTCTACATTCAGTACCTGGCGGTGTCCTACTCTCACATGGGGAAGCCCCACACTACCATCGGCGCATCGGCGTTTCACTTCTGAGTTCGGTATGGGGTCAGGT
>MKXX01000004.1:0-18241 GCA_001914055.1 Parahaemophilus parainfluenzae
TAACAATCGGTCGATTCGTTTGATGTTATGTTTTGTTCTCGCTTTGGTTGGCAGGTTACGGCCAAGTTCGGTAAGAGTGAGAGTTTTACAGTCAAGTAATGCGTGGCAAGCCAACGTTAAGCTGTTGAGTCGTTTTAAGTGTAATTCGGGGCAGAATTGGTAAAGAGAGTCGTGTAAAATATCGAGTTCGCACATCTTGTTGTCTGATTATTGATTTTTCGCGAAACCATTTGATCATATGACAAGATGTGTATCCACCTTAACTTAATGATTTTTACCAAAATCATTAGGGGATTCATCAGTGCTAAGTTTATTCATGCCTATTTAGAAAATACTAATTTTGAAAACTGTGATAATAAAGATACTGCAGATTTCAGAAATACCATAAAAGAATCAAAAAAATTTCTATCCGCCCAAATAACACTAGCAAAAGAATCTCTATCTAAAGCTCTCAAAAACACCGACGAAAGAATATCAGAAAATAATAAAGAATCCACTAACCTTAGATGTATTGCCAAACTAATATTTGGTCTTGATATTTTATTTTTAATTTTGATTCCTTTCATTATATTTAATCCAACTAACATAGCTGTTATATATTATTTACAGCTAAAACTCATCTCTATCCAATTATTTTTTGGAAGCTGGAGCATTGTAGCTTATACGCTCCCCTCCATATCAATGTTAATTATTGCAACAACTTTATTAAGACATGATCAAAAGACTATTAATGAAATTCATTATTTCTCAGAAATGAAACATGAAATAGAATTATTTAGTGGTTTACTAGAGGCATCTCAACATGCCGCTAATAGTTTCAATTCTCCTGAAGAAGAAGCAAAATATGTTGAAGAAACATTTACTCTAATTCGAAATAAATTGATTAATATAGATAGAAATTCTAACTACAAAGAACACTACGTTAAAGAAGTGGACTACAGCAGAAACATTGATCTAATTAACAAAAATTTAGATATACTCAACAAGTTAATTAAAAATTAAGCATATAAAAACCGACTATCCCTAGTCGGTTTTTCTTATGTTAAATTATCGATACTACACTCTAGCATTTCTAAAAAATTGTATCCACGAGCTATCTTCAGACCAACCTTCCGGATGCCATGAGTTGCTCATAGCACGGAATACACGTTCTGGGTGCCGTATCATCGCAGCAATGCGGCCATCCACGTTAGAAATTGTCGTAATATCTAATACCGAACTGTTCGTGTTGGCTGGTAGATTTCACTTACATTTAAATGGCTGTCAATATACTGTGCAACAAGCAAGTTTTGGGTTTAAAGTGCGGTCAGACTTTCAAAAGTTTTGAATCCTATCTATTTTCTTTGTTATTGGTTTGTATCTCTTAATAACAAAAAAGCTTGCTGTTTCTCCCAGCAAGCCTTTTAAAATAACGCAATTAAGCAAACTGCTTTTTATTCTCTAAATAGCGTTTTGCACATTCTGCTGCAGCCACTAAGCCACCCGCCATCATAATAATATCTTTAATCACAAGTCGGCCAGCACCTGAGAGATATGGGAAACCATAATTAGGTGTTGGGAAGTCTCCGCCTAAATTCGGCACCCAGGTTTCTGGCGTAAATATCAGGAACGACAGCGTGACTATCGACATACCAAAGGTGAGTAAGCCTCCAAATAGCCCGAGAGTTGGTGACCAAATTCCCGCTAATACTAAAATACCAATTGTCACAATGATTGCACCAATAATATAAGAAGCGGTATAGGTGCCGTTGGCTTTATGCCATTCGATATTTTTTGCAACCATTTTGCCTTCAGGGTTTTTATATAAGGTATATTCTTTTACTAAAACACCCTTATCATTTGTCACTTCATTTGCACCGTTTTTGTAAAGGAAGCTTAAGAAAGGACTATTTGACACAAAGTGTGCGATACCATCTGCCTCATATTGGCAAACTTTTAAGCCACCAATCCAAACCATCACAACACAAATCGCAATGCGGATAAAGTTAATAAATTGACGTTGCAATGGCGCAACAATATTAGCTAGCAATGTAACTAATGCACTCATGTAGAACTCCTCATATAGTTCAATTGATATTACGGGCATAATGCCCAAGAATTTTTATATAAACATTAACAATATTACTCTTTAATATTGTTGGCATTTTTTTATTACTCAGGTTATGCAATAAAAAAGAGATACCAATTTAATAGTATCTCTTATTTTTAATTAATTTTCTGTGAGCAATCTCACATTATTTAAAATTCACTCTCGCGTTTCTAAAAATTCGCATCCAAGCACCATCTTCAGACCAATCTTCTGGATACCATGAGTTGCTCACGGCACGGAATACACGCTCTGGGTGTGGCATCATCGCGGCGATACGACCATCGACGTTAGAAATTGCAGTAATCCCTAATGCCGAACCATTTGGGTTGGCTGGATAGGTTTCAGTTACGTTTAAATGGCTGTCGATATATTGTGCCACAATCAAGTTTTGCGCTTGAAGTGCGGTCAAGTTTTCTGGTGTTTTGAATTCTACGCGCCCCTCACCATGAGAAACAGCAATCGGCATATGTGAGCCAGCCATGCCTTTAAACCACAATGAGTTGGTGTCGTTGATTTTTACCATCGCGGCACGAGCTTCAAAGCGTTCTGACTTATTACGCACGAAACGTGGCCAATTTTCTGCACCAGGGATGATTTCTGCAAGGGTGGAGATAAATTGACAGCCGTTACATACGCCTAATGAAAGGGTGTTTTCATTGGCGAAGAATTGGCTGAATTGATCGCGTAATTGTGGGTTAAATAAAATGGATTTCGCCCAACCGCCGCCCGCGCCCAATACGTCACCGTAAGAGAAACCACCACAGGCCACCATCGCGTTGAAGTCGTTTAAGTTGTAACGACCTGCCATTAAATCGCTCATA
Source organism: Parahaemophilus parainfluenzae (assembly GCA_001914055.1). Classification (GTDB taxonomy): domain Bacteria; phylum Pseudomonadota; class Gammaproteobacteria; order Enterobacterales; family Pasteurellaceae; genus Haemophilus_D; species Haemophilus_D parainfluenzae_V. The sequence continues at coordinate 2,911 of MKXX01000004.1, forward strand.
TGAACATCAATTGCCGCAAAGCCTGCACGGTCAAAAGCGGCTGCCATTTCAACATGACTGTTTACGCCTTGTTCACGCAATACGGCTACTTTCGGTTTCACGCCTTTGCTGATGTAAGGTGCAGCAATATCTTCATTCACATCATAAGTTAAGTGAGCAGATAAACCTTTATTGTCTATTGCTTTTTTCGCTTCAAATTCTTGGTCGGCACATTCTGGATTATCACGTAATCGTTGCATTTGGTGAGTGAGCTCTGCCCAAATGCCGCGTAATTCAGAGCGTTTTTCGCTTAATAGTTTTTTGCTGCCTCGAGTGATTTCAAAACGATCTTCTAAGCTTACAGAACCAAGTTCATAAGTTAAACCAAGCAAGTCATGGGCTTTTAATATCTCACGTACTGCGCTTAATTCACTTTCTGATACTTGGATCACTGCACCTAATTCTTCATTGAATAACACGGCTAAATCATTGTCGCCTAATGCAGAAATATCCACATCCACACCACAGTTACCCGCAAATGCCATTTCTGCAAGCGTAGTAATTAAACCACCGTCTGAGCGGTCATGGTAAGCCAATAATTTACGTTCTGCCACCAATGCTTGCATTGCATCAAAGAAGTTTTTCAGTTTGGCTACGTTTACCACATCAGCTGGTTTGTCACCTAATTGTTTATACACTTGCGCAAGTGCGGTCGCGCCTAAGCGATTTTTTCTTTCGCCTAAATCAATCAACAATAAACGGCTTGCGCCTTTGTCGGTGCGTAATTGAGGTGTCACGGTTTTGCGGACATCTTCCACGCGCGCAAAAGATGAAATCACTAAAGAAAGCGGTGCGGTGACAGATTTTTTCTCACCGTTTTCTTCCCAAGTGGTTTTCATCGACATGGAGTCTTTACCCACTGGAATAGTAATGCCTAATGCAGGACAAAGTTCTTCGCCCACCGCTTTCACAGCTTCATATAAGCCAGCATCTTCGCCACCATGACCCGCTGCCGACATCCAGTTTGCAGAAAGTTTGATACGTTTAATATCGCCAATGTTGGTGCCCGCAATGTTAGTGATAGATTCAGCTACTGCTAAACGTGCAGATGCCCCAAAGTCTAATAATGCCACTGGTGCACGTTCACCCATTGCCATGGCTTCGCCGTGATAGCTGTCTAATGAAGCGGTTGTGACGGCTACATCAGACACCGGAATTTGCCACGGTCCTACCATTTGATCACGCGCCACCATACCGGTTACCGAACGGTCGCCAATGGTGATTAAGAAGGTTTTTTCTGCCACCACCGGTAAACGTAATACGCGATCGAACGCTTCTTTTAATTGAATATTTTCCGTTGCAAGTGGTCGATTTTCGACAGTTTTTGACGAAACCTCACGCGTCATTTTCGGCGTTTTGCCTAATAACACATTCATTGGCAAATCAATTGGATTATTGTCGAAATGGCTATCGTGCAAGATTAAATGTTTTTCTTCCGTTGCCTCGCCAATGACCGCAAACGGTGCACGCTCACGTTCACAAAGTGCGGTAAATAATTCGAGTTTTTCTGGCGCAACGGCTAAGACATAACGTTCTTGCGATTCGTTACACCAAATTTCTAATGGCGACATCCCTTTTTCATCGCAAAGGATGGAGCGTAAATCAAATTTACCGCCACGTTCGCCATCGTGCACCAATTCAGGCATCGCGTTGGATAAACCGCCCGCGCCCACATCGTGGATAAAGAGAATTGGGTTTTCATCACCTAATTGCCAGCAGCGGTCAATCACCTCTTGGCAACGACGTTCCATTTCTGGGTTTTCACGTTGAACGGAAGCAAAATCTAAATCTTCTTTTGATTTCCCGCTGTCCATAGATGAAGCCGCACCACCGCCTAAGCCGATGTTCATGGCTGGGCCACCTAATACGATCAATTTCGCACCCACTGGAATTTCGCCTTTTTGAACGTGTTCGCCACGAATATTACCGATACCGCCTGCTAACATAATTGGTTTATGATAACCACGTACTTCTTCGCCGTTGAAGCTGTTGACTTTCTCTTCATAGGTACGGAAATAGCCTAATAACGCAGGGCGACCAAATTCATTGTTAAATGCGGCGCCACCTAATGGGCCTTCAATCATAATATCTAAGGCTGAAGCAATACGGTTCGGTTTAGAAAGTGGATTTTCCCAAGGTTGTTCAAAGTTTGGAATAACAAGGTTTGATACAGAGAAACCGGTTAAACCTGCTTTTGGTTTTGCACCACGACCCGTTGCACCTTCATCACGGATTTCACCGCCTGAACCTGTTGCGGCACCCGGGAATGGCGAAATTGCGGTTGGGTGGTTGTGGGTTTCCACTTTCATTAAGATATGTGCATCTTCATTGTGATAACGATATTGCCCATCTTGGTCGGCAAAGAAACGGCCGACTTTTGAACCTTCCATCACTGCAGCATTATCTTTATAGGCTGAAAGCACGAAATCAGGGGTTTTCTCAAAGGTATTTTTAATCATTTTAAACAGGGATTTATCCTGTTTTTTGCCATCGATAATCCAATCAGCATTAAAGATTTTATGGCGGCAGTGTTCAGAGTTGGCTTGCGCGAACATATAAAGTTCAATATCGTTCGGATTGCGCCCTAATTGGGTGAAATTTTCTACCAAATAATCAATTTCATCTTCTGCCAGTGCCAAACCTAATTCTACGTTGGCTGTCACTAAGGCTTCACGTCCACCTTTTAAAATATCGACCGTTTTAAACGGTTTCGGATCTTGATGACGGAATAAGATCTCTGCATCTTCAGGACGACGCACCACAGTTTCCATCATTCGGTCATGTAAAAGTGCGGTCAATTTCTCTGTTGTTTTTTCATCAAGCGGTTGGCTTAACTCAAAATAATACGCCAAACCACGCTCAATACGCTCCACTTCACTTAAACCACAGTTATGCGCAATATCTGTCGCTTTAGAAGACCAAGAAGAAATGGTGCCGACGCGTGGAATCACGATAAAGGTTTCGCCTTTGGCATCGTGTTCTGCCAAAGTTGGGCCGTAATGTAACAACGCTTTTAATGTTGCTTCCTGCTCGCTAACAAGCGGTCGATTTAATTCCACAAAATGCAAATATTCCGCATAAACCGATTTCACCGGTAATTGATTTTGTTGGAATTTTTGCATTAAGCCTTGGATACGGAATTCAGAAAGGGCGGGTGAGCCACGAAAAGTTTGAAACATACGGGTACCTTTGAGTTGTGTTTGAGGTAAAAATCGCGGGCTATTATAAAGGAAAAACACTAAAACGAAAACGTTTGCGTCAATCATTTTCAAATGATTTTAAATGGGAGAAAGCATATAATTATAAAGCAATTTAAAACAATCCTAAAACTAACCGCACTTTGGGGCGTCACTATGATCATCAACGACATCAATTTCAACGATCTCTATCAACAACATCTAAAATCCTGTAATCACTATAATCTTCCACCAACAAAGTGGGATAAAAAAGCCCCTAAAATGGCTGAGAATTTAGTGGGCAAACCAAGTCGTTATAATGAAACGTTACTCAAAGCCATGAATGTGCAACCTGATGAAACCGTATTAGATATCGGCTGTGGCCCCGGAACGTTTGTGATTCCTTTAGCCCAACAATGCCAAGCGGTGTATGCCCTTGATTACAGCCAAGGCATGTTAGAGATGGTTCAGCAATATAAAGAAAAGCATCAACTGAATAATATTACGCTTCTACATAAATCATGGTCGGATAACTGGGATGATGTACCTCAAGCGGATGTGATACTCGCCTCTCGCTCGACGCTTGTGGATGATTTGGATGACATGATTGAAAAGCTGCAAAGTAAGGCAAAAAAACGCGTCTTTTTAACCTCGGTGACACAACGCCATTTTCTCGATGAAGGTGTATTTGAAGCCATTGGCCGTGATGATGTAGGCTTCCCAACTTATATTTATTTAGTTAATCGCCTTTACCAAAAAGGCATTCACGCGAATGTGAGTTTTATTGAAACCGAATCAGGCCATTTCCAAGGCGAAACCTTTGAAGATTTATTAAATTCTGTGGAGTTTTCTCTCGGCAATCTCACCGAAAAAGAAAAACAAAGTTTGTCTCAATTCTATCAACAAAAACAAATAAACAATGAACCGATAAAACACGGACAACGCAAATGGGCGTTGATTTGGTGGGAGGTTTAAGAAAAAAGTGCGGTCATTTTTGACCGCACTTTACACTTTAAGATAGATTAAAGAATCTCTAATAACTTCGCAAAGTCATCAAGCACCCAATCAGGGTTTGATTCAGCAATTGGAATGTTGTAGTTGTATCCGTAAGTTAATCCTACAACCGGGCAGCCTGCTGAATGTGCCGCGAGGATATCATTTCGAGAGTCACCTACAAACAACACTTGGCGAGGTTCTACGCCAAATTTACCACATAAATAATACAATGGGCCTGGATGTGGTTTAATCGCAGGTAATGACTGTCCACCAAGCATTTCACTGAATAAATGATCGATGCCAAATGCCGCCAATACAGGCTGAACATGACGAGTTGGTTTATTCGTTACTACAGCTAAGGTATAACCATGCGCTTTCAAGGTTTCCAATGTTTCTTTTACATTTGGATATAAACGGCTCACATTACAAAGGTTCTCCGCGTAATACACGTTAAAACGCTCTTTCACTTGCTCCATTTCTGCATCTGAAAAGTCTTTACCTGTTTGCTCTTTTGCCCATTCTAAAGCTCGTGCAATCAATACTGGTGCCCCATTACCAATCCAAGTTAACACTAACTCTTCTGGTGCTTGAGGTAATCCAAAGTCTGCTAAAGCAGAATTCACAGACAACGCTAAATCTGGCAAGCTATTCACAAGCGTACCGTCTAAATCAAAACCGATAACTTTAAATTGAGTCTTCATTCTTACTACCATCTATTTAACTGAAGCTAACTGCGCGCGCATTTGATCAATGATTTGTTTATAATCTGGTTTACCAAAAATCGCTGAACCTGCTACAAACATATCTGCACCGGCTGCGGCGATTTCTGCAATATTATCCACTTTTACCCCACCATCAACTTCTAAACGGATATCTAAACCACTTTCATCAATCAGACGACGTGCCTGTTGTAATTTTTTCAATGTTGAAGGTAAAAAAGATTGTCCACCAAATCCTGGATTCACGGACATTAACAAAATCACATCCACCTTATCTAATACATAATCCAAATAACTTAATGGTGTGGCAGGATTAAACACTAAACCCGCTTTACAGCCGTGATCACGAATGAGCTGTAACGAGCGGTCAATATGTTCACTGGCTTCAGGATGAAATGTAATGTAATCCGCACCGGCTTTGGCAAAATCAGGAATAATACGATCGACCGGTTTCACCATTAAATGCACGTCAATAGGTGCTTTAATGCCATAATCACGCAAAGCTTTACACACAGCTGGGCCAAAGGTTAAATTCGGCACATAGTGATTATCCATTACATCAAAATGAATCACATCCGCACCAGCATTCAACACGTTTTGCACATCATCTCCTAGACGAGCAAGATCTGCAGAAAGGATAGAAGGGGCGATTAAATAAGGTTTCATTTGTCATCTCCTAAAGGATAAAAGTCCTTGTAGTTTACTACGTTAGGCTTAATTTTACCTTGATTATTTACAAGTTTTAGCTGAAAACAAAGAAAAAAATAACCGCACTTGATTCAATTACCTCAAAGTGCGGTTGGTTTTTATCGTATTTTAAAAGGATCGATTAGTTTAATCCAATGATTTCCCAACGGTTGTGAGATTGACCATCGATTTTGCCTTTTTTCACGTTGGTGATGTAATCGATCATCATATTTTGGATAGTGCCTTTTTCGCGGCCCATTGCGACTTTAGATTCCCAAAGTACTGGGATTTTTTGACCTTCCCAAATACCACCTTTACCGTTTAATTGAGCGAAACGATATGAGTTCATACCCACTTTTAATTTCATATCATCTGTCACCGGTTTGCCGTCAGCAAGGGTTAAATCAACGATTTTGCTACCTTTTGGATTACGTAAGTCAATTTTGTAATTTACGCCACCGAAAATGTCATAAGTCACATATTTTGATTTTTTACGTTCCGCATTGTAACGGTATTCAGTATCACCTGGTTGAATAGTATCGAAGTAGTTCGCCGACCATTCCATATATTCTTTCAATTGTTTACCCGTCATTTCATAAACGGTGACATCACCGCCCGCATAACGATAGTTAAAGATGATGTCTTTTTTCTTGATATCGCCTTTATTCATGCGTGCTTTTTGGTGGTCGAAAGAGAAAGTTACCACATCTGCACCACTGTAATGTTGTTCAACATCATTAATGAATGAAGACAAACCAGTATCTCTTGAGAATGCAGCAGATACACCGTGTTTGGTCTCTTGTGGTACCATTTCGTTTTCGGTTTGACCAATCACCACATTGTTTAATTCACGTAATTTCTCGTGGTAAGGTTTATAGATTTCCGCAATTTTCTTATCTGCTTCAAGTTCTTTAACTGGAACGGTTTTGGATTCTTTCTTCACCAATTTCACTTCTTTTTTATCGTTGATATCAAAAGTGAGATCCACTTCAGATACCACGGTACCGTAACGGTGTGGTTCAGTGATTAGTGTATTTTTAATGGTTTCACTTGGTACATCTTTGTGCATGTGGCCCGCGATGACTACATCAATGCCGTCTACTGCATTGATGACATCACGCATACCGGTATCAGGAATCTTGTTTTCATTCTCGATACCCATGTGAGCGATCACAATAATTGCATCAACACCTTTCGCTTTTAACTTCTCAACTTGTGTACGCGCTTCTTCAGTTGGTGAAGTAAATTTCATGTCTTTTAAGTTGCCTGTGTCTTCTTCAAATTTTGCTGACATTGGGGTACTTAAACCGATAATTCCTAGTTTCACACCATCTTTTTCAATGATGGTTGTTGCATCAATATAACGTTTGTCGTTTTTCTTATAATAGAAGTTTGAGGTTAATTTTTTCGCTTTGATGTCTTTTAAGATTTCATCTAATGCTTTCATCCCAAAGTTAAACTCGTGGTTACCCAATACGAAAACATCGTATTTCATTTCGTTTAATACTTTTGGAATTGGGTGATCTTTATAATATTTTTTATCTTTTGCGAACACGTCAACTTGGTTATCTTGGATCGCATCGCCCACATCCACTAACACCACGTTTTTGTTGTTTTTACGCACATCTTTCACATAAGTTGCGATTTGCGCATAAGAACCAGATTTGTCTTCTACGTCTGCGCCATAGCTCCAAGGTACAACGCGACCATGAATATCAGAGGTACCCAATATTTTAATATTTACTTCTTGTGCCATTGCTGTACTCACAGCAGAAAGCGCAAATAATGAGCAAAGTAATTTTTTCATAAAATTTCCTTTAAAGTTGCACAAAGTGCGGTTAAAAATGCCGGAGAATTATAGCGATGAATTGATTACCAACATAATTTTATTTTGAAGAAAAATAAAATTTGTGAGCTTGATCATATTTCATTTGGAGGATTAATGTCCTGTTTGAGAAAATAAGTTAATCACTAAAACACCGCTGATAATCAATGCCATACCAATCAGCCCAGCGGTATCGATTTTCTGACCAAAAGCGAAATACGCCACAATGGCCGTCAAAACAATGCCGACACCCGACCAAATGGCGTAAACCAAGCCCACAGAAAGCGTGCGAAACACAAGAGAGACAAAATAAAACGAAATGGCATATAAGGTTAATGAGCCAATTGTAGGTAAAAGTTTGGTAAAGCCATCGCTGACTTTTAATAAATTCGTTGCCACAATTTCAAGGCAAATCGAAATAGCGAGTAATGTCCAAGGATTCATATCAATCAAAACGTAAAGTAGAAAACGCTATTCTACCTTAAGCGGCTGATGGATGTAACCGAATTTGGCGAGCCATGGCTTGCATATAAGGCGCCGTTTGTTCAAAGAAATAACGGTAAGAAGCACATAAATAATTATGTGGATTGGGTTCATTTTCGAGAGAAACAAAACGATGTTTCGGGCAGCCTCCATAACAGAGTTTACGAAACTCACAACGCTGACAAAGTGCGGTCAATTTTTGTGATTTTTCTAAACCGAATTGTTGCTGTTTATTGGAAAGCACAATCTCTGTTAAAGGTTGCTGAGTTAAATTGCCGACCTTGTATTCGGGATACACAAAATGATCGCAAGTATACACATCGCCATTAGCTTCCGAGACAAGCGATTGCCCGCAAGTAGGTTGATGAACACAGGTTGAGGAAGGATAACCAAGCCATTGCCCTAGCAGATTATCAAACTGCGACACATAAATTTTCCCTACATCATGCTCATACCATTCATGAAAGACATCCACAAGAAATTTCCCATAACCTTCTGCTGGTACCGAAAAATCAGTAACAGATTGTGTTTGTGCATGACGTTCCACAATAGGAATAAACTGCATATAAGTCGAGCCAAGCTGTTTGAGTGCTAAATAAGTTTCTCTTCCTTTTTGCCAATTTTGATCATTAATGACGGTCAGGGTGTTAAATTCCACGCCATATTCTTGCAGCAAATTTAACGCTTTTACGACTTTTTCAAAAGTGGGATTGCCATTACCTGAAATACGATAACGATTATGCACAGCACTTAAACCGTCAATAGAAAGCCCAATGAGAAAATGATGTTGTTTGAAAAATGCAGCCCATTGCTGATTAAAGGCAATGCCATTGGTTTGAAAAGCGTTTGTAATCTGTTTGCCTTGGGCAAATTCCTGCTGATATTCAACGGCTTGCTTATAAAAATCTAAGCCTAAGAGAGTTGGCTCCCCCCCTTGCCAAGCAAATTCAACCACATTACCGGCATGAGATTGGATATAGTTTTTGACGTAATGTTTTAAGGTGTCTTTTGACATAAAAGGCGCATGTTGCCCAAACTGTTCTGATTTTTCCAAATAGAAGCAATATTCACACTGAATGTTACAGTGAAAACTGCTTGGTTTCGCCATTAAATGAAAATGAGCTTGTGGTGGAAAAACAGACATCAACCATCCTTTGTTACAACATTATTTATGACCTGATATTCGATCAAATGTCCCGTTTTGTTTGAGTTCTTTCGCAATACGAATCGCGGTTTCAGTTTCACAGCCGGCATATTCTGCAATTTCGCGATATGTCCAATTATAATCAGGAAAATGTTGTTTGAGAAAATACAAACTATCCATCACACGATCTAAGGTGCGTAAATAAGCACTTTTTGCTAATCGTTCTTCGGCTTCACGTAGTTCATTTGCTAAGATCTGCAATAAACATTGGCTCATCACCGTATTATGCGCAAAAAACTCACTCACCACATTAGGCTTGATGCGAGTAATCTCCGCATCAATTAAGACTTTTGCATCGCAATGATAGTGTTTATTCGCCATCGAAAACAAAGTTCGAAAACCAAAATAATCACCCTTGGAATATAATCGCACTAAGCTTTCCTTGCCATTTTCAAGGGTATGAAATAAGCCAACCAAGCCTGCTTGCACATAATAAAATTCATGTGCTGACTCACCTTGTTGATACAAGAAGGAACCTTTCGGCAAGTGATGCAGCTCAGTAAACTGACAATGTGATAATTCAGTAGGCTTGATTGCGCAATTTTCCATAATCGTCCCTTAAAAGTGCGGTCAATTTTTTATTGGTTTTAAACTTCGTTTATAATCCGATATACCCAGTTTTCTAATGGATCATTTAAGCGTTTCATTTCTTGGTGCATTTCTTCCAGCATCTCTTTTTTGACCGCCTCATACTCTGGCTTGTAGAACAAATTATGCATTTCAGCTGGATCATTTTTTATATCATAAAGCTCACAAATGTCCGACGCATTAAACACTAATTTATAGTCTTTACGGTGCCACATGCGTTGTTCAAAATAGACGAAATGCCCCGCTAACTGTGCCAATATCCCTTTTCGTTGATTATCTTGATGTTGACGAACGATCGGTAAAATACTTTCCCCTTCAAAGGCGGAAGGAATCGGCTGATTAGCTAAATCATAAACCGTAGAGGTTAAATCGTGGAGATACACAAGGTTATCATCTTGTTGATTAATACGATTTGAATTCGGGTCTTTGATAATCATCGGAATGTTGTAGGTGGTATTAAACATGAACTCCCCTTTCTCAATCATTCGATGAGCGCCCATCGCATCACCATGATCAGCGGTTGCCACAATAAAAGTGCGGTCATAAATGTCGTTGTTTTCTAAGAAGGTAAATAGCTCACCAATTGCATCATCAATTAAGGTGATATAACCCCAGAATTTTGTGATCACTTCTTTCCAATGATCTTCGCTCGCTTCCCACATCCCCCACATTTTAGAGATGGTACGATAGTGTCCTGGTTTGCCTTCTAGTGGTTTGAAGAAGCTTTCATCTAGCACTACATCTTCTTTTCGATACATGGAATAATAAGGTTCTGGCACAATACAAGGCGTATGCGGCCCCCAGAAATTAATCCATGTGAAGAACAGTTTATTTTCAGCGAGCGATTGGCTGATATAGCTTTTCGCCTCATCAATAATAAAATACGGGATGGTTTGTTCTTTTGTGCCTGAAAGCAAACCACAAAGCTCTTGTACGCGCAAATGTGGGTTATCACCGAAATAAGCACGACTCACTTCAGGAATGTCATAGCCTTTTTCATCTAACCATTCTTTATAACGATTGGAATGTGTCGGCGGTTGGTTGAACACTAAATTTTTATACACGCCACTGCCTGGGTAACCATAGCCGTCAAAGTTATGCCCTTTAATGCCATAATCTTCCGGTACGGATTTTGTACCCACGTGCCATTTACCCACAACATAGGTGTTATAGCCGTCTAGTTTACCGATGTTTGGTGCAGCTTCGCTCACTTCACCTGTACCGCCTTTTTCGCCATTACGAATGATGCCATGTGTGGATGGCATTAAACCGGTAAAGAGTGATGTTCGTGCGGGTCCACAAACTGAAGCTGGCGTAAAGGCATTATTAAAACGTACGCCATCTTTCGCTAAACGGTCGATATTCGGAGTTTTGACGATCTGGTGACCATAAGCTCCCAGCATATCTTTACGCACTTGGTCGAGTAAAATATAGATAATGTTCATACACAATCCTTATCTATTTTAAGGGCGTACGTGATGTACGCCCGACTGCTTAATGTTGGTTAGAAAGATGTAATTGATGTTCTGTTTTTTCATTTTTTGGTCTAAAGACAATCAACACGATGAGTTGTAATACTGCATACACTTCCAACACTAACATTGGATTGCCATCTGGTGAAGCAATACCTACTGGTGATAAGAAAGCATAAAGCGCAATTAACCCAAGAATCAATGAAACAGACGTCACTTTAATGTATTTCCAATTGGTTAAATCTACGTCGCCTTTATTGACGGTATTTTCCACATAAGGCTCACGTTTTAAGAATTGACCTAGAATCAACATGAAGACAACATCAAATACGAATAATCCGCCCATGACATACACGAAATTGATTTTCACATTGAACACCCAAACAATACTGAAATAAAGTACTACGTGTACAAGTAAAGCAATGCGTGCCGCTAAACCTGAAACCGTTTTATTAAATAAACCCACAGCAAATAACGCCACGATTGGAATATTCACAAAACCAGCAAAGCGTTTAGTGATTAAGAAAATACCATCTGTACCGAACATCAAAAGTGGGCCAATAATCATGGTCACAATCGCCATAATGGTAGAGACTTTTTTCGCATAGACGATCAATTCTTGATCGGTACGTTGTTTTTTACTGATAGATGGTAATAAGTCTTTACAATAAATCGTCGCTGCAGAGTTTAAGAATGAGTTAAAGGTACTTAAAATTGCGCCGAAAAGCGCGGCAATAAAGAAACCTTGTAATGCAGTCGGCATCACTTTATTAACCAACAATGGATAAGAGGTATCAATTGGATTTAAGCCTTCACCTAAAATATGGAAACTCAATAAACCCGGTAAATTAAGAATAATCGGTAATGTGAGTAGGAAAAGTGCTGCAATTAAAATCCCTTTTTGACCAGATGCTAAATCCTTCGCCCCTAAACAACGTTGTACGATAGCTTGGTTTGTTGTCCAGTAGAAGAAGTGAACGACCATAATACCGGTAAAGATTGTTGGCCAAGGGGTTGAGTCGGTTGAACTACCAATGGCGTTCCATTTTTCAACGTGAGTGGTAGTGATAATATTCAAGCCTTCTGAAATGCTGCCATTACCTAAATAAAGCAACGCAAATACAGGCACAAGTAATGCTCCAATCACTAAGATTACCGCATTGATGGTATCGGAAACGGCTACCGCTTTTAACCCACCAAAAATCGCATAAATCGCACCCACTACACCGATAGCAATCACGGTATAGACAATTGCCTGTGCATAGCTTAATCCGAAGATCGTTTCTAGATTGAAGATTTTATTAAAGGCAATCGCTCCAGTATAAAGTGCGGTCGGAATAACGATTAAAAGATAAAAGACTAAGAATAATCCAGACATAATCAAACGTGTTTGTCGGTCAAAGCGATTTTCAAAGAATTCAGGAATGGTGGTATAACCGTTACGCAAATATTTCGGCAACATATAAAGCGCCAAGAAACAAAGCGGAATCACCGTTGGCACAGTCCACGCAATAATAGAAAAGTTGTTTTGATAAGAAACGGCATTCACCCCAATCAATTGCTCAGTAGAAAGTGAAGTTAAAACCATTGAGCAACCAATCACAATACCGCTTAATCCTCGTCCCGCTAAGAAATAACCTTTCGAGGTGGTAAATCATCGTTTTTCGTCCGTAGCCATGAAATATAGGCTACCAAAGCTGTTACGATGAGGAAACTCGAAACTGTTAATAGCATACGCTCCTCCTTGTAGAAGCCATTATTAATATCCATTTATAGACTACTGCTAGGTGTATAAAGAGCATATGATAATTGTCATACTGATTGTGTGAGAAGGATCACAAAATTAAAATAAAGTCTGTTTTTATAGATAATTATGAGCAAGATCATAAATTATTTATTTATCCAAAAGAATAATAATGCCGTACTCCCACAAAAAAGGAGTTTGAAATGAGTTTACAGTTAATTTTTATTTTAATTTTATGTGGTGTGATGACAAATATAATGTCCGCTATTTTTGGCATCGGTGGCGGCGTATTGATGGTACCTATTCTCTACACCTTATTCCCACAGTTCCCTTTACAAATGATTGCTGCTACATCATTGACGATTGTCATGGGGTCATCCTTTATTAACTTAATTTATTTTTACAAACAAAAAGTATCGATTAATTACAAAGCGATGCTCATTTGGTCTGTGGGTATGATTATTGGTGTGCAGCTAGGATTCGAATCCAGTTTTTATGTACCTGATATTGCCATCATCAGTGTGTTTGTTATCACACTTTCCCTATTAGCAATTCGTACTATTTTTAGTAAAGAAACCGCAATAATTCAGCAATCTACAGCGGATGAAACGATTAAAGGAATAGGGCTTTCAACGATAGGTGGATTTATTGCTGGCATGACTGGCATTGGAGGAGGCTCAATTATGGCGCCTTTAATTGGTCAGTTAAAATCCGTTAAAGCTCATCAAATTGCGCCTTATACCAATGCAATGATGTTTATTGGTGGATTAGGCAGCCTTTATGGCTATCTTTCAAAAAACTCGACTTATCACTTTGGTTGGCAAATCGGTTATGTCAATTTTTCGATTGTGATTATTGTTGTGTTAAGTGCCTTTGTAACTGGATTTTTCTCAATGAAAATTCGAGGTAAATTATCACCGCACTTAGTCAAAAAACTATTGGGTATTATTTTATTGGTAATCAGTGCTTATATGTTACTTATCCATTCCATAAAATAAAAAATGGCAGAGGAAAACGCCTCTGCCATTTTGATTATTTTTCTTCTTTTTTCACTTCATCCCACAGAATATCCATTTCGATTAAAGAAAGATCTTTAAGTAATACGCCTCGTTCTAATGCCTTTCCTTCAACTTTGCGAAAACGTTGTTCAAATTTATTATTTGCCTTACGTAAAGCCTCTTCCGCATTACATTTAAGATGGCGAGACAAATTGACAGTAGCAAAAAATAAATCCCCGATTTCTTCTTCTATTCTTTCTTGATTGCGAGGTGTTTGGTTGATTTCATCTAGTACTTCTTCTAATTCTTCTTCAACTTTAGCAAATACAGGCTCAAGTTCATTCCAATCAAACCCAATCTTTGAACACTGTTTTTGCATTTTCTGTGCTCTTAACAATGCAGGAAAAGCATTTGGAACATTATCTAAAATAGACTGTTGTTTTTGAGCTAATTTTTCTTGTGCTTTGATACTGTTCCAACGGGCTAACGCTTCTTCTTCATTTCCAGCTGTAGCATCACCAAATACATGAGGATGGCGACGTACAATCTTTTCAGAAACATCATTAAGAACATCATCAAATGTAAAATAACCATCCTCTGAAGCGAGTTGACTGAAAAACACCACCTGTAATAAAAGATCACCAAGCTCTTCTCTTAAATTAGCAATATCTTTCTTTTGGATGGCATCAATGACTTCATAAGTTTCTTCAGTTAAACAAGGAATCATGGAGTCATAATTTTGTTTAAGATCCCAAGGACAGCCTCCATTAGGATTACGTAATTGTGCAATTAATTGAATAAAATCTTGAATAGAATAACGCATAAGAATATCTCTGAAACACTAAAATGCAATTAGTATAAAACGAATAACAAAATAGACAATATTCTTATAAAAAATTAAAGATAAATTGATATGGAATAATGGCAGGGGCGGAGAGGCTCGAACTCCCAACACCCGGTTTTGGAGACCGGTGCTCTACCAATTGAACTACGCCCCTATTGGTATTAAGAATTGGCGGAATGGACGGGACTCGAACCCGCGACCCCCTGCGTGACAGGCAGGTATTCTAACCAGCTGAACTACCACTCCGCTAAATAAGGTATGATTGGCAGTGACCTACTCTCACATGGGGAAGCCCCACACTACCATCGGCGTAACAATGTTTCACTTCTGAGTTCGATATGGATTCAGGTGGGACCATTGCACTGTTGCTGCCAAAATTTTTATTTTGTTAATTTACTATTAAAATAAACTAACAAAATAAAAAGTACCTGGCGGTGTCCTACTCTCACATGGGGATGCCCCACACTACCATCGGCGCATCGGCGTTTCACTTCTGAGTTCGGTATGGGGTCAGGTGGGACCACCGCTCTATCGCCGCCAGGATTATTCCTTTAAT
>MKXX01000002.1:0-14595 GCA_001914055.1 Parahaemophilus parainfluenzae
AATTATTCGCCCAAACGCTCTTTAATACGAGCAGATTTACCTGAACGTTCACGTAAGTAGTAAAGTTTAGCTTTACGTACTGCACCTTTACGTTTAACAGTGATTGAATCTACAACTGGTGAGTGAGTTTGGAATACACGCTCAACACCTACACCGTTAGAAATTTTACGTAAAGTGAATGCTGAGTGCAAACCACGGTTACGAATTGCAATAACCACGCCTTCGAATGCTTGCAAACGACGTTTGCTACCTTCAACTACCCATACTTTAACTTCTAAAGTATCACCTGGGCGGAAGCTAGGTACGTTTTGTTTTAATTGTTCTTGTTCAAGTTGTTTGATAATGTTAGACATTGTTTGATCCTTTATTGATCCTAGATGTAACTGAAACTAACTGTTATGCTCGGCTTGCGCCTCTTTTAACAGTTTACGTTGTTCGTCAGTCAGAGCTAGGCCTTCTAAGAGCTCAGGGCGTCGGAGCCACGTTCTTTGTAGCGATTGTTTTAATCGCCATTTCCGAATTTCTTCGTGATGTCCCGACATCAGCACGGGTGGTACAGTTAATCCTTCTAACACTTCCGGTCTGGTGTAATGCGGACAATCTAATAAACCATCTGCGAAAGAATCTTCTTCTGCAGAGGCTTGCTTACCTAATACACCGGGAATAAAACGCGCAACAGCATCAATTAATGTCATTGCCGGCAACTCCCCACCGGTCAGAACGTAATCGCCGATTGACCATTCTTCATCGATTTCAGTTTGAATCAATCGCTCATCAATACCTTCGTAACGTCCACATACCAAAATCAATTTCTGATTTTTAGCAAGCTCGGTTACGCCGCCTTGATCGTCCTTGTGGCGAAAGGTAAATCACCTTTGCGCCTTCTCCTGCCGCTGCTTTCGCAGCATGAATCGCATCCCGTAAAGGTTGCACCATCATCAGCATTCCCGGACCACCACCATAAGGACGGTCATCCACGGTTTTATGCTTGTCGAATGTAAAATCTCTTGGATTCCAACATTCTACCTGCAGAAGATTATGTTTTACGGCTCTACCTGTAACCCCAAATTCCGTAATCGCTTTAAACATTTCGGGGAATAATGAAATCACCCCTATCCACATAAAAAGCCTACTACATTACGTTTGTGCATACTTGAGATTAGAAACCAGCGTCCCAATCCACTTCAATTGTTTTCGTGGTGAGATCGACTCTTTTAACTACTTGTTCATACAAGAACGGAATTAACCGCTCTTGTTTTCCAAAAGCATCTTTGGTATTGGCTTTCACCACTAATACATCATTAGAACCGGTTTCCATCATCTCTGTTACCGTTCCCATTGTATAACCTTCTAAGTTTACGACTGAACAACCAATTAAATCGTGCCAGTAATAATCCCCTTCTTCCAGTTCAGGGAAAACAGATAAATCCACACCAATTTCAACAGTTGCTAAAATTTGTGCGGCTTCACGGTCATCAACGCCTTTTAATTTAACGATGATTTCGTGATTATGATGACGCCAATTTTCTAATTCTGCAGGCTGCCATTCACCTTTGATTTTTAAAAACCAAGGTTGATAATCAAAAATGCTTTCAGCTTGTTCTGTTGATGAATAAATACGTAACCACCCACGGATACCGTAGGTTGAGCCTAATTTGCCCACAACTTCAATGCGTTGTTGTTCCATATTTTTCACCTATCTTAGTTTAAGAACTAAATCAAAAAGCGAGATTATGCTTTTTGAGCTTCTTTTACCAAAGTTGCAACACGATCTGAAAGTGATGCACCTTGAGCAACCCAGTGGTTTACACGCTCAAGATCAACACGAAGACGCTCTGCGTTACCTTGTGCGATTGGGTTGAAGAAACCTACACGCTCAATGAAACGACCGTCACGTGGTGAACGACTGTCAGCTACTACGATTTGATAAAATGGGCGTTTTTTAGCTCCGCCACGAGATAAACGAATGGTTACCATAACCTTCCTCTAAATGTTTAATTACTAAAAGAATATTCTTTAAGAATATAGCTTACTTTTTTCTCTGTATATATAGACAAAAAGCCTGAAGATTTTACACTTTTTGAGCAAAAAAGCAAGCCGATCGCCTATTTCAACTGAACAATTCGCCATAAAAAATGACCGCACTTCATCACAAAGTGCGGTCAAGTTTTCACTAATTTATTGGATTAATAAACCCCTTGTGCCAACATTGCATCGGCTACTTTTACAAAGCCAGCTACGTTTGCGCCCACTACATAGTTAATGTTTGCTTGGCCTTCTGCTGAACCGTATTTTTTACAGTTTGCATGAATATCTAACATGATGCGATGAAGCTGTTTATCCACTTCTTCAGCTGTCCAGTATAAACGTTGTGAACTTTGCGCCATTTCTAAACCTGATGTCGCAACACCACCTGCATTAGCCGCTTTACCTGGACCAAATAATACACCAGCCTCTAAGAATGCCTCTGTTGCTTCGATAGTTGTTGGCATGTTTGCACCTTCAGCGACTAATTTCACACCGTTTGCAATTAAGGCTTTAGCATCTACAATCTCTAATTCGTTTTGGGTTGCGCAAGGAAGTGCAATATCTGCTTTCACTTCCCAAGGGCGTTTACCTGCAAAATATTGAAGACCAAATTGTTTTGCAAACTCTTCTACTCGACCACGTTTTACATTTTTAAGCTCTAATAACGCTTCTAATTTTTCACGATCGAATCCTTCTGGTAAATACACGTAACCTGCAGAGTCAGAACAGGTTACCACTTTCGCACCGAGCGCCATCGCTTTTTCAATCGCATATTGCGCCACGTTACCCGAACCGGACACTAAAACCGTTTTACCTTGGAAACTATCCCCTTTCTCTGCAAGCATTGCTTGGGCAAAATAAACCAATCCATACCCCGTTGCTTCTGGGCGAATTAAGCTACCACCAAATGAAAGACCACGACCAGTAAACACGCAAGCCGCTTGGTTTGATAATTTTTTCATATAGCCTGCAAGATAACCGACTTCTCGACCACCTACACCGATATCTCCTGCCGGCACATCGGTATCCGGACCGACATGACGATAAAGTTCTGCCATTAACGCTTGGCAAAATCGCATGACTTCTGCATCTGATTTTCCTTTAGGATCAAAATCTGAACCGCCTTTCGCACCACCCATTGGCAATGTGGTTAAGGCATTTTTAAAGATCTGTTCAAAACCTAAGAATTTTAAGATTGATAAGTTAACGGATGGATGAAAACGCATCCCCCCTTTAAAAGGACCAATTGCACTGTTGAATTGCACGCGGAAAGCTCGGTTTACTTGAACTTGACCTTTATCATCAGTCCACGCCACACGGAACTGAAATGCGCGCTCAGGTTCCACTAAACGCTCTAATAACGCTTCTGAACGGTATTTAGGATTTGCTTCCAAGAAAGGCCAGATTGACGTGAAGACTTCACGAACGGCTTGTAAAAATTCAGGTTGGTGGCCGTCACGTTGAGCCACTTTTTCAAGAAATTCGTCTAAGGATGCTACTGCTGACATAGGATTTTCCTTCTAGTAGTGAGTGAGTATGATGTGTGTAAAATTATTTTATTTCACCGTCTTCTTGCGGTGTGCCTTCAATATAGCAATGGAAAAATCAATTTAGCAATAGTTTTTTTATAGAAAAAATGAAGAAAAAATAAAAAACGAGAAAATATTTAATATTTTCTCGTTTCTATTAGATAAGATTTAAAATTAGTATATAAACTAACACTTCAACTTAAAAAGTCCTTATTTATTTTTACCTTCTAAGTAAAGCCACTCTGCAACCTGCTTCGCAAAGTATGTCAAGATACCATCCGCACCGGCACGTTTAAAGCAAAGCAATGATTCCATAATGCATTCTTTTTCTTTCAACCAACCATTCTGAATCGCTGCCATATGCATCGCATATTCGCCAGAAACTTGATAAGCAAAAGTTGGCACGCCGAAATACTCTTTCACACGATATACCATGTCTAAATATGGCATGCCTGGTTTCACCATCACCATATCCGCACCTTCTTGTAAATCAAGTGCGACTTCTTGTAAGCCCTCATTGCCATTTGCCGGATCAAGTTGGTAAGTTTTCTTATCCCCACCTTTCAGATTACCCGCAGAACCGACTGCATCACGGAATGGACCATAGTAATTAGACGCATATTTCGCTGAGTACGCCATAATTTGCGTGTTGATATGGCCATTCTCTTCCAATGCCTGACGAATACGGCCAATACGACCATCCATCATATCACTCGGTGCCACAACATCTGCACCTGCTTCAGCATGAGAAAGTGCCTGTTTAATCAGAATATCTGTCGTGATATCGTTTAAAACATAACCTTCTTCATCAATGATGCCATCTTGTCCGTGAATAGTATAAGGATCAAGCGCCGCATCAGTTAATACGCCTAATTCTGGATACGCGGCTTTCAATGCTTTTACTGCACGCTGTACTAAACCATTTGGGTTAAACGCTTCATCTGCCATTAAAGATTTTTTATCTTGTTCAACCACAGGGAATAATGCGATCACTGGCACGCCGTATTTCACTAAAAGACCCGCTTCAATTAATAATTGATCGATCGTTAAACGCTCAACTTTAGGCATAGAAGGCACTGGTTCACGATGATTTTCACCTTCAATGATAAATACTGGGTAAATTAAATCATTAGCTGTTAAGGTATTTTCTGCCACTAAACGGCGGCTAAAATCATGTTTACGTAAGCGACGAAGGCGACGGGTTGAGAAACCGCCTAAAATTTGTTGAGTCATAATAATATTTCCTGTTTTTATGATGTTAAAAGGGCGTATCATCTACGCCCATTTTCTTAATCTTTGTGATTCAAATTAGCTTGATTTTCTACCGCACTTTCTTCATCCGTTGTCTCTTCTTCATTCTCTTTCGGTTGATAGAAACGTGCAACTAACAAGCCTAATTCAAAAAGAAGGCACATTGGTACAGCAAGTAAAGTTTGAGAGAAAACGTCTGGTGGCGTTAAGATCATGCCAACAAAGAATGCTCCCACAATAATATAAGGACGTTTTGCCGCCAATGCTTTCGTGGTTGTGACACCTGTCCAGCAAAGCAAAATAATCGCAACGGGTACTTCAAAGCACACACCGAAAGCCAAGAATAATGCTAGCGCAAAATCAAGATAACTGCTGATATCTGTTGCGATAGCCACCCCTTCTGGTGCGGTTTGCGTAAAGAAACTAAACACGAAAGGGAAAACAATATAATAAGCAAACGCCACACCGCAATAGAATAAAACTGTACTAGAAAACAATAACGGATAAATTAAACGTTTTTCATGTTGATAAAGTGCTGGTGCAACAAACGCCCAAATTTGATAAAGCAAATAAGGTACTGAAATAAAGACCGAAACAATCGCGGTTAATTTAATTGGCGTAAAGAAAGGCGTTTGAATATTAGTTGCAATCATCGTTGCGCCTTTTGGCATCACAGCCGTTAAAGGTGCAGCAACAAAATGATAAATATCATTAGAAAAATAAACCAACGCCACAAAAACCACTAAAATACAAATTACACAGCGTAATAAGCGGTTTCTGAGTTCAACAAGATGGGTAATTAACGGTTGGGAATCGTCCGTCGTATTGCTCATAATTATTCTCTAGGACTTAGCTTCAGATTTAGGTGCAGGTTGCAGTTCCACATCATCCGGCGAATAGTAATCAGATAAACGCTCGGTTAATTCAGCTTGTTCATGGGCTTCAAGTGCGGTCAAATCTACTTCTGTTTTTTCAGATTCCAAAACGTCGGCAGTTTCATTCTCTGCATGTTCTGTAGATGCGGTTTCAACCGGTTTTTCTGCTGTTTCTTGTGAGTTTACCGCAATTTTTTCCACAGAATCAGATGGATTTTCAGCCGCACTTTTAATTTCTTTAATTTGCTCTTCCACCGTTGTGCCCGCTGCAGCTGCTTTTTCTTCTAGCTCTGCACGCATTTTTTGAGCCTGTTCTTTCAGCTCTTCAACGGTTTTACTTAAGTCTGGGGAAAGCTGTTTTAGATTCAGTTGTTCCGCTTTCTTGATGCTATCTTGCAATTCTTGCAATTTAAGCTCTTGTTTTAATTCATTTTGAACATTAGCTGCCAACCCACGGATCGTTTTCACCCAGCCCATTACCGTGCGAATAGCCACAGGTAAACGCTTCGGGCCTAGTACCACTAAGCCCACAAGCATCAATAAAACAAGTTCGGAAAAACCAATATCAAACACGGTTATGCCTGTTCTTTATCTTTTACAGTTTCAGTTTTTTCAGCGGTGTTTGTACCGTCTTTAATTTGAGTAAATTCCGCATCTTTTTTCGGCTCGTCATCAGACATCGCTTTTTTAAAGCCTTTTACTGCTGCGCCAAGATCAGATCCCGCATTGCGTAATTTTTTTGTACCGAATACTAATAAAATCACGACTAATAAAATAATCATTTGTGCTGGGGATAAACCAAACATAGAAAAACTCCGTTAGAATTAAATTGAAAATTTGGGCTTGAATATACTCTTTTTATGCATTTGTCTCAAGAGGTAATTTTAAAAGTGTGGTCAAAAATTTAGAGGATTTTTAACCGCACTTTATTCTTATTATTCAGCCAGTTCTGTTTGCTCATGAGACAGGAATTATGAAATAACAAAATCCAGTTCTTTCATGTATCGCTCATAACATTGCAAGATGTCCACGATCAAATCCTCTTCATTTGTAATACTCAAAGGATAACCTTCCAATTGAATATTGGTTGAAACCATTAATGCATGATGAACTTGTGCTGTTTCAGGCTCAGACTTTTCGAACAAGGTAATTTGGTAAAAAAAATCTTCTGCTAATCCATTTTCAATAGAAAGAACCAGTTGATTATTATCACGACCAAAATGTTTCTGTAAGGTCACATTTAAACCATAGGTACCAATGAGTAGCTGGCGCAACTCTCTCATTGCCAAAAGCGCCGTTGTTTTTAAATGTAAAATGGCATCATCTCGCTTAGGTTCAATCACTAACTGTCTTAAACGACTACGCCAGTTTGCACCTGTCCACAAATCTGAAACCTCTGTGGAATAATATTGACGTTCAAATCGTAAGCCCTTCAACAAACTCCATGCCATCACAGACATCAACAGAGCAAAGGGTAAAGAGAAAAACAACATCGTTGATTGTAGTATTTCAATACCGCCAAAAAGATAAAGAACAAATGTAACTGCTGACAATAAACCACCCCAAAACATAGATTGCCAACGAGGTGAAACCTGGCTTTTGTCTTCAATTGCGATATTATTAAGCGTATAAATACCAAAGTTAATGGTGACGATAAAAAAGAGTGTGATAATAAATAAAGCTAACGTTTTAGTTAAACCGGAATAGGGTAAATAACTCAGAAAATCAAAAAGGAGTGACCCCACATTATTTACAGCTTGACCTAATGCCCCCTTAGCAAGATGTTCATTAACCCAAATGGCCCCATTTCCAAATACTGTGAACCATAAAACAAAGAATAAACTTGGCACCATCAATACGCCGAAAATAAACTCCCGCAAAGTTCGTCCGCGAGAAATCCGTGCGATAAAAATCCCAAAGCCTGGCGCCCATGAAAACCACCATGCCCAGTAAAAAACCGTCCAATCCATAAACCAATCTAGATGTTCTACATCATAGGCATAAGCCTTGAAGCCGACTCTAATTAAACCGCTTAAGTAGGTGCCAATATTTTCTGTAAACGCAGAAATTAAATATATCGTCGGACCGAATAGCAAAACCAGTAGCATAAAGAGAAATGTGACGCCTAGATTAAGCTCACTAAGAATACGGAACCCGTTGGCAATCCCTTGCAGTGAAATTAAGATAGCAATGATAAAAACACTCACTAAAATAAGGGGAACCAAATACGGTGAGTTATCCAATAAATGCATTGAATGGAACGCTGCCGCCAACCGAATTGCACTGTAACCTAAGGTTGCGACCACGCCAAATAAGGTAGTGCAAATTCCGAGAATATCAATGATATCCCCAACTCTTCCATTAATCTTTTCTTTCAGTAAGGGATAAAAACAAGAACGTAAAGAAAACGGTAATTTATAGCGAAATCCGAAGTAAGCAATCGTAAGTGCGATTAATCCATAAATAGCCCAAGCACTGATGCTCCAATGAAAAATACTAAAAAATAATGCTGTTCTAACTTTCTCATATTCACCTATTGGTGAAAGAAAATGTGAAAGCGGTTCAGCAACACCGAGAAAAACAATGCCAATACCAATTCCAGAGGTAAAAAGTAACGCAATCCAAGAGCCTAATTTAAACTCTGGCTCTTCCTCATCACTCCCGAGTTTAATATCGCCGTATCG
Organism: Parahaemophilus parainfluenzae; assembly: GCA_001914055.1. Lineage (GTDB taxonomy): Bacteria > Pseudomonadota > Gammaproteobacteria > Enterobacterales > Pasteurellaceae > Haemophilus_D > Haemophilus_D parainfluenzae_V. The sequence goes on from MKXX01000002.1 coordinate 8,368, forward strand.
TCCTAACGCCAAGAAAAGTAAAAAGAACAGAAAAAATGCACTCAGTAAAATATAAAACCAGCTAAATTGAGAGAAAATAAATGCTTTCGCCGCAGCAAGATAAGATATCGTTTGCTGCGTATCAAATAAAAGGGCTGCAATAATAGCTAAACTAAAGCCTAAACTGCCCCAAATAACATTTGCTTTGAAAGTATTTTGTATCTTCATATTTGTTTTAAGATAAAAAGTGCGGTTAAAAATTTAGAGGATTTTCAACCGCACTTTAGTCTTATTATTCAGCCAGTTCTGTTTGCTCGTGTGCCATCAATTCTTGACCCACATCGTCTAGCAAACTTAAGTAACGTTCATAATGTTTCAACATATCGGCAATTAATTCATCTTGATCCATATATTGCACGTCATAACCCACTCGACCATCAAAGAAATAAGTGTATGGTTCATAAGTCATACTATGCTGGATATGTGGCAAGTTATCGTCATTAATTAATTGCTCTGACACCTCACGACCGATAGATTTCACCCCATACATAAAGTCTCGCATCAAATCTTTCTGAATGACTAACTCAACTGCAGGTTCATCTTGTTCAAATAACGTGTTAATTTGCACGCTTAAGTCATATTTGCCAATCAACTCTTGGCGTAGCTCACGCATAGCCGGTAATACCGTATGTTTAAGGAAGCGTAAAATATCTTTTTCTTGCGTTTGGTTCATCATTTGTTCCAAACGTTCTTTCCACTTATCCCCCGTCCAGAAAATACTGGTTGGATTCACTTTGGTATCGAAATATTTTTTATCCGCATTCAAGCCTTTCCATAAACTAAAACACATCAACAACATCAATATGGCGAAAGGTAACGCTACCAACAAGGTCATTGCCTGCAGGTTTGCCAAACCACCCGATTGCATTAAAACAATCGCGACGACTGACATTAATACACCCCACATCACAGCCTGCCAACGAGGTGCTGCAAGGCTTTTATCGCGTGATGCAATGTTATTTAATACATAAATACCGGAGTCTGCCGAGGTGATAAAGAATAAAGAAATCACCACCAAACTCACTAAACCCGTCACACCAGAAAGCGGTAAATAATCTAAGAATTTAAAGAGTAACGTTTCAGGCGAGGAAATCATTTGCCCTAACGTACCTGCAGCTTCCCCATCATTCAACCAAATGGCCGTATTACCAAATACGGTAAACCACAAGATGCCGAACATGCTAGGAATCACCAACACGCCAAAAATAAATTCGCGAATGGTACGTCCTCTCGAGATACGCGCAATAAATAAACCGACAAATGGTGCCCAAGAACACCACCATGCCCAATACAGAATTGTCCAACCGCTAAACCAGCCAGTATGTTCTTGTTCATAAACATAGGTTTTGAAGCTTAATTGGACTAAGTTGCTGAGATAAGTTCCGATATTGTCGCTAAAAGCGGATAATAAATAAAGTGTTGGCCCCGCCACTAAGACGAAAATCAACAAACAGAAAGCTAATGTTAAATTCAGCTCACTTAAGATTTTTACCCCTTTCCCTACACCGGAAATCGCGGAAAATATCGCTAAACTCATTACCACGGCAATTACGACAACTTGCAAGCTGAAGCTATTTTCGCTAATCCAGCCTAATTGATGTAAGCCTGCACCCAATTGTGATGCACCAAAACCTAATGTTGTGATAACACCAAATAAGGTGGCAAGTAACGCCATAATGTCGATAAGATCGCCTAACTTGCCATTAATACGCTCTTTCAATAACGGATAGAAACAAGAACGTAATGCCAAAGGTAATTTGTAACGGAATCCAAAGTAAGCCAATGCCAACGCAATCGTGCCATACACCGCCCAGGCATGAATTCCCCAGTGGAATAAGGTGTGTAACAAGGCTTCTTGTTGCTTATGCTCTGCGCTGCCTGTGGTAATATCAGATAAGTAATGCGTCAATGGTTCTGCTACACCAAAGAACATCAACCCTACCCCCATACCGGCAGCAAATAACATCGCCAACCAAGACAGAAAACCAAATTCAGGCTCTTCTTCATCATTGCCTAATTTGATATTACCTAGGCTACTGACTGATAAAATGACTAAAAAGCCCAAAAATACTGAGAATGCTAATACGTAAAACCAACTAAAGTTGGCAAAAATGCCCGATTTAGCAGCATTTAATAAAGTTTGTGTTTGTTCAGGTGCGATTAAAATCATCGCGACAAGCAACACCACAAAAAATAACGTTGCACCAATCACTAAAGGATTGAACGACGTTTGCTTTTCCATAAATTTAGATAAAGACAACGCTTCCCCCTTAAAAATTAAGTGAATAAAAATAAAATCAGATTAAATAAAATAAGGCTTTAAGCCCTAAATGGTGAGATGGAACCATCGCAAATGATAGCACGGAGAAGTGCGATTTTGAAGGAAACGCTCAGTAGGATTTGAGTGGATTGTTTCCAAAAGTGCATTTATGGTATAAAAAAATACCAATTATTTCAAATTAGGAAAATATTGATGGTATTTAATTTAAGTCGTATTTTTAACTGATATAATGAATTACAAAACTTGCTCAAACAAGACAGTAAAAGAAAACGTTTTATTTAATGTGTTGTAGATAAAACAATTTCTTAATGCAGCTTCAGTAAGCTTATCAAACGTCTGATCATCTAAATCAGATGAAATAAAAATTTTAATTTTACAATCGGTTATGTGTGGAGGTTCATCATAACCATGCACACCAAGTAAGGTTAAAGGATTGGCGAGGTTGAGCCAAATTTTTCCTTCCATTTCTACAATATCGGCACGTTGTTGAACAAAATGCGCTTTTACACTACTCAAAATGCCAATGCAGTTAAGTCATCGGAGCAAGGGAAAAACTCTACAAACGTCTAGCAAAAATGGTTGAGCATAACTTTACGGAAGCAGAACAACACCATAGACATAGTTATGCCCATTACAGAGGTTCGTCGAAAGTACACATGCAAGCAAGCACAAAATATCAAGAAAATGCCCTTGTGCTATGGGCTTTTTTACGCTTTTTATAATTCAGACTTTATTAATATGAGGTAATGGTAAAAACTCTACGAAACTGACTGCTTGAATGGCAATCTAAAGTGAAATGTAATAGAAAGAGATAAAACGACAAAAAATAAACCCACCTTTACCAGATGGTCTATAAAGTGGGTTTGCCTGAGGTATAAAATCGAGTGTTAAATACGCGCTATTTTCAATATATTTTAGCTTTTATTTTTTAGGTAACGCATCACTAGAAGCATTAAATTTCACATTTGATGAAGTGTAAGCCTCAAAGTGCGGATGTTTTTTCATAAATTTAATGAAACTTTCCGCATCAGGCAAGTAAGTATCAACGCCTTCATATTTCGGATCGTTAAATAATTTACCAAAAGTTTTGTAACCATCTTTACCGCTAGCTACATAAGCATTAGTACCAACGAGATAACGTTTATTATCATCAATTGGTTCCCATTGTTGGGTTTGTTTATTCAATACTTCCACGCTGACTAAACGTTTACCTTCCGCATTTGGTATTTCATTCGCTTCGTAACGAATGCCCGCGCCATAAGGGAATGCCCCTGTAGAACCATCAACTAAAGCAAATTGCATCGCATCTTCAAGCACTTGTTTCACTAACGAACCTTCCATTCTATAGGTATATAACGTATTCCCGAAAGGTAAGAAAGTATAAGCATCATTAAAGGTTACATTGCCTGGTAAAATATCCGCACGAACACCGCCTGCATTTTGAATGGTTAAATCCACTGTTTTGAGTTCGTTATACATTGTTTCTGCAATAAAACGCGTTGCAATAGAACCTTCTGGATTTGAGCCTGCTTTATTTGGGATACGATTTGCTGAACCACCCGGCATTGCAGAACCGGTGATGACGCCAACAATTTCTTGTGCTAAACGATCTTTTTCACTTTTATATTTTGAAATAAGCATGTCTGTTTTTGCATCATGATCATCAAGTGAAATACTCTTCATTGACTTTAAAGTATCAAGCGCTTTTTTACGTTCATCGCCTGTTAATTCAGTCCATTTACCTTCCGCATTTTTCACTTGAAGTTTATGAGAACTCATTAACACATGAGGAATTTTACGAGTAATAGACGCAATACCTTCAGGACTGAATTTAACACCTAAGTCACCCACAACAGCAGAATAAGCCCAACCTTCCATTACAAATACCGGTTCGCCATTCGGATTTTTAAATTCAAGCGGATATTCATAGATTACTGGAAGTTTTAAACCACGTAATTCATCATTTCCGTATAAATAATGTGAATCCCCAGTAACGATCACATCAATATCATTTACTTTTTGAGCAATTTCGATATTTTTTTCACTTCCTGCATGTGAAAGTAAAATGATTTTATTAATGCCTTGTTGTTTTAGCGCATTTGCCATAATTTGTGCGGTAGCAATTTCATCATAGAACTTCACATCCTTACCTGGTGAAGATGAATTAACCGTTTTATTCACGGTATCTAAACCGATAATGGCAATTTTTTCTCCATCCACAGTGAAAATATCGTAAGGTTTCCATTTGTTATATAAAATTGAATTTTTATCAGGAATAACATTGGCTGAAAGTACTGGAATTTTTAATGGCTCGAGTAGTTTTAATAAACCTTCATTACCCGCGTCAAATTCATGGTTACCCAAAGTAAAATAATGGAAATTACCAGCATTCATGACAGCCGCATCAGCGGAACCGCCAAAAAGTGTGAAATACAGCGTACCGGTAATCGCATCACCAGCATGTAGCACTAATGGATTTTTATACTTTTTACGTAACTCATAAAGTTTTCCATTCACAGCAGAAAAACCGCCAATATCAACCTTTGTTTGTTGACCATTTAGATTAATTCTTGCTTCGTGCGGTTCCAAATAAGAATGGTGGTCGTTAATATGTAAGATACTTAACTCCACAGCTTTATGTGCTTGCGGCGCTTCTTTAGCAAAGGCTGCACCTGAGCAAAGCATTGCTAACGCACTAACTGCAAAGGTAACTGATTTTTTAGATAAAAACATAATGGCTCCTTGTGAGTAAACGGATTAATTTAAGCCTTCAAGCATTGCTTGGAAAGTCTTATAACGAATAGCATAGTTATTGTGTTGAAGATTTTCACGTGCTTGATCTAAATACGAAAAATCATCAACCTCCACCCCTTTAAATTGGCGAGCAAACATCATATTGGCTAGAGCGAGGCGGGGCTTAATTTCAGAAGAAGGGGTTATCAAACTCACTCGATTCTCAGTAATAGAAAAAGTTGTTTGATTAGGAAAATCTTGACGCATCTGTTCAATAATTTTTTGAAATATGCCTTTAGCATCCAAAGACAATAATATAATTTGATCTGGTTTGGCTCCCCGTTCTATTAAAGCCTGAACAAATTGCTCCGAATTATCTGTTTGACGAATATAAATTTTTGCCTGCTCATTCGCTAAAAAAGACACCAGTAAGTTTTTCTTCATTTCCTGAATTAAATTAGCATCGCCAGTATTTATCGGTTCAAAGTATAAATAATCAAGAAATTTAGGGGTGAGATTTTTATCTGTTTTAAAAATGCGAGTGAGGATTTTTTCGCTTATTTGGATCTGATTATCAAGAAATTGGGGAGGTAAAGAAAAAAGTGCGGTGAGTTTTTTCTGTAAAATAGAAATTTGTTGCTTTTCTTGTTTAGCTAAAGCGATTGAAAATTGTTGCTTTAAAGCCTCAGCGGACTCAGTAGATATTGATTGGTGAGAAGACGAAGGAGGACTCGCTATCACAGATTGTTGAATGCCAATACATGACGCTAATCCAAGTAACACAGAATGAAAACTGATTTTCATAATAAACCTCATTTAACTGATATTTTATCAATATAAAATACCGCTTAACGCGTAAACTTGACCTAAAACTATTTGAGAGTTTCTTAGATTATACGTAAAACAAAATTGCATGTGAATGATAATGTTTACCTTTTCAAGAGAATATAACGTACTTATTAGAATGCTCATCGAAAACTTGCAAGTTTGCTCAAAAAGTATAAAATTCGCAAGCTTTTTGTCTATATATACAGAGAAAAAAGTAAGCTATATTCTTAAATCACTTTCGAGTTTTGGAATATTCTTTTAGTAATTAAACATTTAGAGGAAGGTTATGGTAACCATTCGTTTATCTCGTGGCGGAGCTAAAAAACGCCCATTTTATCAAATCGTAG
>MKXX01000003.1:0-247677 GCA_001914055.1 Parahaemophilus parainfluenzae
TGTTAAACGTAAAGGTGCAGTACGTAAAGCTAAACTTTACTACTTACGTGAACGTTCAGGTAAATCTGCTCGTATTAAAGAGCGTTTGGGCGAATAATTTCGCAAAGAAAAAGGCTTGGGATCCCAAGCCTTTTTTGTTAGGTTATTTAATCCGTTCTTCGATAATCCCACCGCCCAAACAAATTTCACCAAGGTAAAATACGGCAGATTGTCCTGGTGTGACGGCTGATTGAGGTTCATCGAAAATCACTCGAATAGTTTCATCATCAATCGGTTCAATCACACAAGGAATATCTTGTTGGCGATAACGTGTTTTAACCGTGCAACGTACTAATTCACGAATTGGCTCGCGATCAACCCAATGTAATTGGCTAGCAATCAAACCTTTTGAAAATAAACGAGGATGGTCATGCCCCTGAGCGACAATAAGCTCATTATTTTCAACATCCTTATCTACCACATACCAAGCCTCATCACCCGCATTTTTTAAACCACCAATGCCTAACCCTTTACGCTGTCCCAACGTGTGATACATCAAACCATCATGGCGACCAATAATTTCACCATCAACAGTACGAATATCACCAGGTTGAGCCGGTAAGTAACGAGCTAAGAAATCCTTAAATTTACGCTCACCAATAAAACAAATACCGGTAGAGTCTTTTTTCTTCGCCGTAATTAAGCCAAGCTCTTCAGCAATAGCGCGAACAATGGGCTTCTCAATTTCACCAACGGGGAATAAACTTTGTCCCACTTGTTTATGGCTTAAGGTATAAAGAAAATAACTTTGATCTTTATTAGCATCTAAACCACGTAATAATTTTGCATTTTCATCATCACCAGCCCTACGTACATAATGCCCTGTTGCAATGTAATGAGCACCAAGATCTTCAGCTGCATATTCTAAAAATGCTTTAAATTTAATTTCTTTATTACACAAAATATCTGGGTTCGGCGTGCGCCCTGCTTTATATTCAGTTAAAAAATGCTCAAATACATTATCCCAATATTCTGCAGCAAAATTAATTTTATGTAGTTTAATCCCCAACTTATCGCATACTGCCTGCGCATCAGCAAGATCCGCTGCGGCTGTACAATAATCCGTGTCGTCATCTTCTTCCCAGTTTTTCATAAACAAACCTTCCACTTGGTAGCCTTGTTGTTGAAGAATAAACGCAGAAACGGAGGAGTCCACCCCACCAGACATACCACAAATCACTTTTTTGGTAGCATTTCTCGCAAGCTGTTCTTGTGTAAGTTGAGGAAAGTGTTGATTATAAGTATTTGAAATTAACATAGTTCTCCCGTAACTTCGGTTAAGGCGAAGCACATTGGTCATTGAATGAGAAAACGGCAAAATAATTTTGCCGTTAGGTTTATTTTGCACATAAAGTGCGGTCATTTTTGAGCAAGTTATTTCACTTCATAAAATTGCGAATCATCATCTTTTTTCGCAAATTTTTGCTCATATTCGGCTTTTGCTTGTTCATCGCCCGCATCTAATTTTGATTGAAGCGTGTCGCAAGGTTTATCACAATCGCAAGCTTTGGCAATACCAAGGGTAGATAAACCACCGCAGCTGCCTTTTAAACTTTGTTTTTTGATAATAAATCCGATAGACATCAACAATATAATCGCGACAAAAGCGATTAAAGTAAAAAATAAAGTTTGCATAACTATTCTTTTGTTTCTGTTAATTTTTTGAACGCAGAGGATGATTTTGTGACAAAACCATTATCTGTTTTAATAATTAAGTAAACGGCAAGATTATTTTTTTCTGCCACTTCTAACGCCTTGTCTTCACCCAGCACAAATAACCCTGTTGATAAACCATCTGCAGTCATTGAGGTTGGAGCAAGGACCGTAATTGAGGCTAAATGATGCTGAATTGGGTAACCTGTTTTCGGATCAATTTCATGAGCAAAGCGTTTACCATTTTCTTCAAAGTAAATACGATAATCGCCAGAACTTGCCATTCCCATATTGTCTAATCCAATGACAGCTTCAACCGCTCTTTCACCTGTTGTAGTTGGTTTTTCAATTGCGATCTGCCAAGGTTTGCCTTCAATATTTTTTCCTTTCGCACGAATTTCACCGCCGATTTCAACCATGTAATTCTGAGCATTTAATTGTTCTAACTTTTCAGCCACCTGATCAACGCCAAAGCCTTTAGCAATCGAGGACAAATCGATATAAACTTGAGGAAGTGCTTTGCTTAATGTCGGTTTTGTACCACTCATATCGAGGGCAATTTTATCAATACCAACCCATGCTTGGCGTTCAGCTAATTGTTCTGGTGTAGGTTGTTTTTCCGGACGTTTTTCAGGACCAAATCCCCATAAATTCACGACAGGACCAACAGTTACATCCAATGCACCTTCAGTCACTTTATTTAAACGAATCGCTTCGGCTAATACTTTGGCAAAATCTGCTGAAATCTCAATCGGTGTGTTCACTTGGGTATTTTGATTGAAACGGCTCAGTTCCGAATCTTTTTTGTAAGTGGACATTTTCGCGTTCACATCTTTTAAGATAGCTTCAATTTCTTCATGCGTCTTTTCAGATGTTGCTTTCATTGAGCCTTCATCAAGGTATTTAACATGATAAGTTGTTCCCATTGTTTTACCACTTAATGAGATAACTTTTGTTTCTTTTTGACAGGCAGCAAGACTTAATGCCATTGCCACCGCCATGATACCGCTTATTAATTTTTTCATCTGGATTTCCTACATCTGTGAATTACCGGCAAACTCAACAAAACTTACCTGTAATCATAGAAAATTTTCTAAAAATACCTTAAATATTGACCGCACTTCATCACAAAGTGCGGTCAGTTTTCATGATGTTTGGGTTAACTAAAATCAACCACCGAAGTCATCTAATAAGATGTTTTCATCTTCAACACCGAGGTCTTTCAACATTTTGATTACCGCCGCGTTCATCACTGGAGGTCCACACATGTAGTATTCACAATCTTCTGGTGCTTCATGATTTTTCAAGTAGTTTTCATAAAGTACATTGTGAATAAAGCCGGTGTAACCAGTCCAGTTATCTTCCGGTAACGGATCAGATAATGCCACATGCCATGTAAAGTTCGGATTTTCTGCTTGAAGCTGATCAAAATCTTCAACATAGAACATTTCACGTTTAGAACGTGCACCATACCAGAATGACATTTTACGTTTAGAGTGTAAACGTTTTAATTGGTCAAAGATATGAGAACGCATTGGTGCCATACCTGCACCACCACCGATGAAGACCATCTCATTATCAGTTTCTTTCGCGAAGAATTCACCGAATGGACCAGAAATTGTCACTTTATCACCTGGTTTTAATGACCAAATGTAAGAAGACATTTGACCTGGAGGTGCATCAGGTTGACGTGGTGGAGGCGTTGCAATACGCACGTTAAGCATAATGATGCCTTTCTCTTCTGGGTATGAAGCCATTGAGTAAGCACGGATAATATGCTCATCCACTTTAGACACATAACGCCATAAATCGTATTTGTCCCAGTCTTCGTGGTATTCTTCTGGAATATCGAAATCTTTATAGTAAACCGTATGTGGATCAGCTTCGATTTGGATATAACCACCCGCACGGAAAGGAACTTCTTCACCTTCAGGAATCGCTAATTTAAGCTCTTTGATGAAGGTTGCTTTGTTATCGTTAGAAATAACAGTACATTCCCATTTTTTCACACCGAAAATTTCTTCTGGAAGTTCAACGTCCATATTGCCTTTTACATTCACTTGGCAAGCTAAACGATAGCCTTCTTTTGCTTCACGTTTATTAATATGAGAAAGTTCAGTTGGGAGAATTTCACCACCGCCACTTTTCACTTTCACAATACATTGGCCACAAGAGCCACCGCCACCACAAGCAGAAGAAACGAAGATACCTTTACTTGCTAATGCACCAAGTAATTTACCGCCAGCAGGTAAAGTGATCGCTTTTTCAGGATCGTCATTAATAGAAATGGTGATATCACCAGAATCCACTAATTTTGATTTAGCGAATAAAATAATCGCAACGAGCACTAAAAGGATAACCGTAAATGCCGCAACACCTAATAATAAAATTGAAGATTCGCTCATTTATGCCTCCTTATAACTGAATTCCAGAGAATGACATAAAGCCAAGCGCCATCAAGCCTGCAGTAATAAAGGTAATCCCTAATCCTTTTAAGCCTGCCGGTACATCGGCATATTTCATTTTTTCGGTTAAGCCTGCAAGCGCAACGATTGCTAACATCCAACCAAGCCCCGCACCCACACCATAAACTGCAGATTCTGCAAAAGTGTATTCACGTTGTACCGCAAAAGATACACCACCAAAGATCGCACAGTTTACGGCGATAAGTGGAAGGAAGATACCTAATGCGTTATAAAGTGCTGGGAAGAATTTATCTAAAGTCATTTCAAGTAATTGAACAAGACCCGCAATAATCCCGATAAAGGTAATGAAGTTTAAAAACTCAAGGCTTACACCTTCTACCAATGCACCATCTTTTAACACATGTTCATACACAAATTGGTTCGCAGGTACCGCAATACCAAGTACTACTGTTACCGCAACACCAAGGCCAAATGCCGTAGAAACTTTCTTAGAAACCGCAAGGAAAGTACACATCCCTAAGAAGAAAGAGAGCGCCATGTTTTCAATGAAGATCGCCTTCACGAATAGGCTAATATAATGTTCCATTGATTATTTCTCCTGTTGCTCAGGTTTCCACGTTCTTAAGCCCCAAATAACGAAGCCGATAATAAAGAACGCACTTGGTGCAAGAAGGAATAAACCGTTTGGTTGATACCAACCACCGTCTTGAATTGTTTGGAATACAGGGAAACCAAATAAACGACCAGAACCGATTAGTTCACGTAATGTTGCAACAATTAATAAGATCGCACCATAACCTAAACCGTTACCGATACCATCAACAAAGCTTTCTAGCGGAGGTGATTTCATCGCAAACGCTTCTGCACGTCCCATTACGATACAGTTTGTAATGATAAGACCAACGAATACAGAAAGCTGTTTAGATAAACCATAAGCATAAGCTTTTAATACTTGGTCAACCAAGATTACTAAAGATGCGATAATCGCCAGTTGCACGATGATACGGATACTATTTGGAATATAGTTACGAATCAATGAAATGAACAAACTGGAGAAACCGGTTACCAAACTTACCGCAATCGCCATAACGATCGCTGTTTGTAATTGGGTCGTTACCGCTAATGCAGAACAGATACCCAAAATTTGCAAGGCAATCGGGTTATTTTTAACAATAGGATCGAATAAAAGACCTTTTAAGTTTACTTTTACATCAGCCATTATTTGATTTCTCCTGCTTTAAATTTCGCTAAGAATGGACCAAAGCCATTTTGGCTGAACCAATAATCAAATGAACCTTGAACACCATTACTGGTTAAAGTTGCACCTGATAAACCATCTACACCGTGCTCTTTATCTGCAGCAGAGCTACCTTTATAGATTTTAAATTTTTGGTTACCTTGTTCATCGAATAATTTTTTATCAACGAACTGTGCTTGCCAACGTGGGTTCGCAATTTCGCCCCCAAGACCAGCTGTTTCACCTTGATCATAGTAAGTAATACCTTTGATGGTATTCGCATCTGGTGCTACAGAAACAAAACCATACATCGTTGACCATAAACCACGGCCATACATTGGTAATACAACTTGGGTTACATTGCCTTGTTCATCTTTTACAAGATAAACACGTGCTTGATTTGCACGAACCTTGATTCCTGCTTTATCAGCCTCAGCTGGGATAGATTGACTCTTAGCTGGATCTTTAACGGCATCTTTAGGTTCAAATTTATTAATTTCTTCTGCTGAAGCTTGAACGTAATCACCACTTTGCAAATCGACTAAACGTGGTTCAATAAATTTGCTGTAAGTGTCTTTAATTACTGATGCATTATCTTCTTTCATTAAGCCAGCAACAGTTAAAATGTTACGTTGAACGTCGAGTGCTTTTTGTTCATCTTGTTTGGATTTTAATGCTACTGCAGCACCAGAAACCACGATAGAACACACTAAACTTAGCAACACAACAACGGTAACTGTACCGCTAACGCTATCTTTATTAAATTTAGCCATTTGTTCTTGCTCTCCGACGTTTGATATTTGCTTGAACCACGATGTAGTCGAAAATTGGTGCAAATAAGTTTGCAAATAAAATCGCTAACATCATCCCTTCTGGATAAGCTGGGTTCACTGTACGAATTAATACCGCCATCACGCCAATTAACGCACCGTACCACCATTTACCCGTGTTGGTAAATGAAGCTGATACTGGGTCGGTTGCCATGAAGATCATACCAAGTGCAAAACCACCTAATACAAAGTGCCAATGCCAAGGCATGGAGAACATTTGGTTAGAATCAGAACCGATTAAGTTGAATAAGGTTGCTGTACCAATCATACCGATCATGACACCAGCCATAATGCGCCAAGAAGCAATTCGAGTGAATACAATCACTGCACCACCGATTAATAACGCAAGCGTTGAAACCTCACCCATTGAACCTGGGATATTACCAATGAAGGCATCCATCCAAGTAATAGGTTGACCGGTTACCGTGTGTTGTAATGCCGCTTGACCACCTTGAGACCATTGTGAAAGTGCGGTTGCGCCTGAGAAACCATCTGCTGCAGTCCATACTAAGTCACCGGAAATTTGAGCCGGATAAGCAAAGAATAAGAATGCGCGACCAGCAAGTGCAGGGTTCATAAAGTTACGACCTACACCACCGAAGATTTCTTTCGCTACCACGATACCAAAGGTGATACCTAGTGCCGCTTGCCATAATGGCAATGTTGGTGGAACGATTAACGCAAATAAAATGGTTGAAACGAACATCCCTTCATTTACTTCATGACCACGCACCACTGAGAACAATAATTCCCAAATTGTACAAACGGTAAATACCACTAAGTAAATTGGTAAGAAGAAGATCGCCCCTAACGCCATTTTTGAGCCCCAAGTTGCATTATTGGTTAAATCTAAACCTAATGAACTTGCAAGCGCATAGTGCCAATCGTTAGCAATTAATTGATCTAAATTGCCTAATTGATTTAAGGCAGGGATCGCTTGGTTACCCACATTGTACATCCCGTAGAAAATCGCTGGGAACAACGCAAGGAAAACCGTAATCATCATACGTTTTGAGTCTAACGCATCACGAACGTGTGTGTTTTTGTGCGTTACCGTACCTGGTGTATAAAGCAAGGTATAAATCGATTCAAAGACCGGATAAAGCTTGCTGTATTTACCACCTGGTAAAAACGCGGGTTCCATTTTTTCAAAAAGATTTTTTAAACCCATTTTTAACCTTCCTTCTCAATCTTATCTAATACTTGACGCAAGATTGAACCGTATTCATATTTGCCCGGGCAAACGAAAGAACATAATGCTAAGTCTTCTTCATCCAATTCAAGACAACCTAACGCTTGTGCACCATCGGTATCGCCCACGATTAAATCACGTAGTAATAATGTCGGTAAAATATCCAACGGCATTACGCGCTCATAGCTACCGATTGGTACCATTGCACGCTCACCACCATTCTCTGCGGTAGTGAAGTTGAATAATTTCTTACCAAAGTGACCCAATACGGTACGGGTAATCGAATATTTGTTCGATTGTGGAGTGATCCAACCTAAGAACTCTTTCTCATTACCTTCTGCAATCACAGAAACTTGTAATGCATAACGACCCAAATAGTCGTGAGCATCTTTTGCTGTTTGACCACAAAGTACTGAACCAGAAATCACACGGTTATTACCGTCTTTTAATTCACCTGCCGTTAATTGAGAAAGGTTAGCACCGATTACGGTACGAACTAAACGAGGCTCTTTCACTTGCGGACCCGCAAGAGAAATAATGCGTTCTACATAAAGTTCGCCTGTGGTGAATAATTTACCTACAGCAATCACATCTTGGTAATTGATATGCCATACGGTTTTATTCACACCAACTGGATCGATAAAGTGAATATGAGTACCCACTAAACCAGCAGGATGGACACCGCCAAAATCATGTACTTTTAGGTTAGGTAAATCCACGGTTGGGATATTGCTATCACCCGCTTTACATAGATTTAATGGTTTATTTGGGAATAGACGACTTAATACCGTTAAACCGTCAATAAAATCTTGCCAATGCTCTTTTAACACTACCTCTGGATTTGCAGCCAAAGGATTGGTATCCATCGCATTTACAAACAGAGAAGAAGGTTCTGCATCTAAGGCAGGCACTTTGCTGAATGGACGAGTGCGGAACGCTGTCCACAAACCGGATTCAACGAGGTTTTGTTTAACTTGTTCAGAAGAAAGCGTATTGAGCTCACCTGCGTTATATTTAGCGAAAGTAACTTGATCGTTACCTTGCACATCAATGACCACAGATTGTAATACACGTTTTTCGCCACGATTAATTACAGTGATAGTACCACTTGCAGGGGCTGTGAAAACCACTCCAGGGTTTTTCTTGTCTTCAAAAAGCACTTGGCCTTTTTTCACAACATCGCCTTCACGTACCTTCATAGAAGGACGCATACCCACATACTCTTCACCAAGAATCGCAACCTGATTCACAGCGTTACCGCTATGGATTACTTGTGCTGGTTTTCCTGCAATAGGAAGATCCAAGCCTTTTTTGATTGTAATCATACTGTTTGCACTACTTTTCTAGGTTAAAAACACGATTGCGATTAAAGCATACACTCTAAAAGCAATCTCACGATTGAGCGTGACCAGAAAACACTTTTAAGATCAAAGCGTTATTAACTGACACATAAATTTAAAAACTCAAACCTGTTTAATTCCTCGATGAGTAAGAAATTACTTACACATTCAGAAATTGAAATTCGAAAATTAAAAGCGCCTTATTCTATCGAAAAATGGGCTTTTATTCCACTTTACGCCCTTACTTTTTGTGAAATATTTGTGAACCTTTTAGACTCATACTTATTAGGAGTTAGAAATAAATAGGAATTAAAAATAAAAAAGAGAGAATGTCTCTTACATTCTCTCTCTTCTTATGAAAATCGAATACAGGGAACGTAAGGGAATACTTACTGTCCAACACCCAAACAGTTTGGTGATTTTGGAAATGCTTTACCTAGGCTTTCCCATTCGTTTTTTGTATAAAGATGAAGGGCTAATGCGTGAATACCATTTTTTAAATCATCAGCAAAAAGTTGGTAAAGTTTTTGGTGACGTTGCACTTTTCGCATGCCTTCAAAAGCATCGCTAACAATCACTAATTTAAAATGAGAATCGGCTCCTCTACCTGAACTGTGCATATGGCTTTCATTTTCTACAGTAACAAAGTGCGGTTGAAATTCGGCTTGAATTCTCTCTAATAATTCTTGCTGTTTTGACATAAATAAACTCCCTAACTTTTTGCTATACATTCAGCGTTAAGTTTGTAAGAATAACACAAATTAACCTAATTCAATGAGGAAATTATGAAAGTAACAAACAAAATCAAAGCATTATCAACAATGACGTTGGCCGCTGCGACATTATTTTTAGCGGGTTGTCAAGCGCAATCTAATACCTTAACTTTTGCGCCTCAATCTCCGACTGCATCAATGAATATTAACCAATCAGCAGTGGTAACAGTTAATACTCGCGATTCTCGTCCACAACAAGAAATTGCAACTTATACTAAATCAGGCGAGCTAATTAAATTAAATGCATCACCAAGCGTTACTCAACTTTTCCAACAAGTGATGCAACAAAATTTAGTTAGTAAAGGTTTCCGTATCGGACAAGCGAATAATGCGAATGCTGGCGTAACTGTTGATGTGAAAGAATTCAACGCTAAAGTAGAGCAAGGTAATTTACGTTATACCTTGAACAGCAAAATTCAAGCGGTTGTTTATGTACAAGGCCCACGCGGACAATACAACAAAACCTTTAATGCGACCCGTTCACAATCTGGCGCATTTAATGCGAGCAATGATGAAATTCAAAAAGTATTAGGTGAAACCTTCAAAGATATTGTTAATAATATCTATCAAGATCAAGAAGTTACTAACGCAATTAATCAATATACCAATTAATTAAAAAGTGCCGTGTCCTTTTCAATAATCACTTGACGAATACGCCTTTCAAGCGTAACATTCGACCGATTTTTTAACGAGAAGGACACACACTTTGGACAGTCATAGTCGATACCGAATATCGCTTTAGACTCTCGCCTCTTATCAGCGAGAGCTCGCTGGTAATCAATTTACCTTTCTTCGGCATCTTTTATCGAACGAAACCCATTTTTAAAACATACAAAAATTTGACCGCACTTTTCTCTAGTGCCAATTTCGTTTGATCTTTTTTTGTTCACAGTTGGATCTTCATAATCCCAAAAGGAGTATGACCAATGATTAACGCTTTTGCCATTAACGATTCCCGCTTGCTTCGTATTGATGACGAACCAGCCGATCTCAGCTCTGCCATTTGGTTAGATTTGCTGGAGCCGACAGGGGAAGAACGTGAAATGTTGCAAGAAGGCTTAGGACAAAGTCTCGCCTCATTCCTCGAATTGGAAGATATCGAAGCGTCCGCACGTTTCTTCGAAGACGAAGATGGCTTGCACTTGCACTCATTCTTCTATTGTGAAGACGAAGAAAACTACGCTGACCTCGCAAGCGTAGCATTTACTATTCGTGATGGTCGTTTATTCACCCTGCGTGATCGTGAATTACCGGCATTCCGTTTATATCGTATGCGTTCCCGTAGCCAACGCTTATTGGAATGCAATGCGTATGAAGTCTTACTCGACTTATTTGAGACCAAAATTGAGCAATTAGCCGATGTTATCGAAAACGTTTATGCGGATTTAGAAAAATTAAGTCGCGTGATTTTAAACGGTACGCAAGATGAAGCTTTCAATGAAGCCTTAAATACCCTAACAGAACAAGAAGATACCAGTTCTAAAGTGCGTTTGTGTTTGATGGATACACAACGTGCATTGGGTTTCTTGGTGCGTAAAACTCGCTTACCGCCAAATCAGTTAGAACAAGCACGAGAAATCTTACGAGATATCGAATCATTGCAACCGCATAATGAATCATTGTTCCAAAAAGTAAACTTTTTAATGCAGGCGGCAATGGGTTATATTAATATCGAGCAGAATAAAATCATGAAATTCTTCTCGGTGGTGTCGGTGATGTTCCTACCGGCAACACTTGTGGCATCTACTTACGGGATGAACTTTGAATTTATGCCAGAGATCCATTTTAAATATGGTTACCCAATGGCTATTGGATTAATGATTGGTGCGGCGCTTACGCCTTATATCTATTTTAAACGGAAAGGTTGGTTATAATGGAAATTTCCCAAACTGCATTATTTTTAGGATCGATTATCGATCTGTATTGTTTAGTGTTAATTTTACGCGTATGGCTCCCCTTAGCGAACGTGGATTATTACAATCCTATTTCTCAATTTACGCTGAAATTAACCCAACCGGTTATTGCCCCATTGCGTAAAGTTTTTCCTGTGGTGAAAAAAGTGGAAACTACTGCACTGGTTTTAGTCTTCTTGCTTTGCGGATTGAAATCGGTTCTGTTTGGCGGGTTAAATCTCAACTACTTCCTACTATTGGGCATATTAGGGCTGATTAAAAATATCGGTATAGCCATTTTCTATGTGTTAATCGCTGGCGCAATTTTAAGTTGGTTTAATCGTGGCAATAACCCTGCATTCTATGCGTTATATCAACTTACCAAACCATTATTGAAACCCATTAAACGCATTTTACCAACTGTGGGCGTGATCGATTTTTCACCGATGGTTATCGCTATTATCCTGTTATTTTTGAATAATCTCTTTTACGATTACTTTAACCTTTTATGGGCAATTGCTGCGTAAAGTGCGGTTAAAAATAACATTATTTTTTCGGGCTGGATTTTCCAGCCCTTATTGTAAATATGGTAAGTAAATTTAGTTATGTCAGCAATCGAACAAACACCTGAAGGACTACGTCTTAAAATCATTCTGCAACCCAAAGCCAGTAAAGATCAAATTGTGGGATTACATGATGATGAACTCAAAATCACGATCACCGCACCACCTATTGATGGTCAAGCAAATGCTCACTTACTGAAATTTTTGAGTAAAGTATTCAAAGTACCTAAAAGCTCAATAGTTCTTGAAAAAGGTGAATTAAACCGACATAAACAAGTTTGGATTCCTTCGCCTAAATTAATTCCATCTGAAATTCAAAATCTCTTATAAAATCAGTAAAAAAATCACCGCACTTTCTACCAATCTCCCCCGTTTTACGCTATCCTATACCACATTTTATAAAGCAAAATATGCCGCAAAGTGCGGTCAAAATTTAAGGTGATTTTCTATGCAACAACATTACCGTCCCGATTTGATTGAACCTGCAGTTCAACAATATTGGGCTGAAAATAAAGTCTTCAAAGCAATCAAAGATACGTCTAAAGAAAAATATTACTGTCTTTCAATGTTCCCTTACCCATCTGGTCGTTTACATATGGGCCATGTGCGTAACTACACCATCGGTGATGTAGTTTCTCGTTATCAACGTATGAACGGTAAAAATGTTTTACAACCGATTGGTTGGGATGCATTCGGTTTGCCAGCTGAAGGTGCGGCGATTAAAAACAAAACTGCACCCGCAAAATGGACTTATGAAAATATTGAATACATGAAAAAACAGCTCAAAATGTTGGGCTTTGGTTATGACTGGGATCGCGAAATTGCGACTTGCCGTCCGGAATACTACAAATGGGAACAATGGTTCTTCACCGAGCTTTATAAAAAAGGCTTAGTTTACAAAAAAACCTCAACTGTAAACTGGTGTCCGAACGATGAAACCGTATTGGCTAACGAACAGGTGCACGAAGGTTGCTGCTGGCGTTGTGATACTCCGGTCGAACAAAAAGAAATCCCACAATGGTTTATTAAAATCACCGACTATGCAGAACAATTATTAGGTGGATTAGATCAACTACCACAATGGCCAGATATGGTAAAAACCATGCAACGTAACTGGATTGGCCGTTCTGAAGGGGTGGAAATTACGTTTGATGTGGCGGATACCGCAGAAAAAGTTGCGGTTTATACCACCCGCCCAGATACTTTCTATGGTGTGAGCTATTTAGGTATTGCGGCAGCGCACCCATTAGCAGAATTAGCGGCAGAAAAAAATCCTCAATTGGCTGAATTCATCCGTGAAGCGAAAAATGCCAAAGTGGCCGAAGCAGACCTTGCCACTATGGAGAAAAAAGGGATGGCAACTGGCTTATTCGCGATTCATCCATTAACCAGTGAAAAATTACCAATTTGGGTCGCTAACTTCGTGTTAATGCACTACGGCACTGGCGCAGTAATGGCGGTTCCAGCACATGACCAACGCGACTTTGAATTTGCTCAAAAATACGGTTTGCCAATTAAACAAGTGATCGCACCGCTTGCTGATGAAGAAATTGATTTAACCAAACAAGCTTTCGTTGAGCACGGTAAATTAGTGAACTCTGCTGAGTTTGATGGTTTGGATTTTGATGCTGCATTCAACGGTATTGCGGACAAATTAGAAAAATTAGGCGTGGGTAAACGCCAAGTTAATTATCGTTTACGTGACTGGGGCGTTTCTCGTCAACGTTATTGGGGTGCACCAATTCCAATGCTCACCTTACCAAACGGTGAAACCGTACCGGCACCAATCGAAGATTTACCGATTATTCTGCCGGAAGATGTAGTCATGGATGGCGTGAAAAGCCCAATTAAAGCAGATCCAAACTGGGCGAAAACCACCTTCAATGGTGAGCCTGCGTTAAAAGAAACCGATACCTTTGATACCTTTATGGAATCGTCTTGGTACTACGCGCGTTACACCTCACCAAGCTATGCTGAAGGTATGTTGGATAAAGAGGAAGCAAACTACTGGTTACCGGTGGATCAATATATCGGCGGTATCGAGCACGCGACCATGCACTTGCTCTACTTCCGTTTCTTCCACAAATTATTGCGTGATGCAGGTTTCGTAACGAGCGATGAGCCGGCACAAAAATTATTATGCCAAGGCATGGTATTAGCGGATGCGTTCTACTACACCAGTCCGACTAACGAGCGTATTTGGGTGAGCCCAACGCAAGTGACCCTTGAGCGTGATGAAAAAGGTCGTATCATCAAAGCAACTGATCCGGAAGGACGTGAATTGGTGCATACCGGTATGACCAAAATGTCTAAATCGAAAAACAACGGTATCGACCCACAAGAGATGGTGGAAAAATACGGTGCAGATACTGTGCGTCTCTTCATGATGTTCGCGTCTCCTGCAGAAATGACACTTGAATGGCAAGAATCTGGCGTAGAAGGGGCAAAACGTTTCTTAGGTCGTGTATGGAATTTGGTGTATGAATACAGTCAAAATCCAGCAAAAACCGCTTTAGATGTGATCGCACTTTCTGCAGACCAAAAAGCACTTCGTCGTGATGTGCATAAAACGATCGCCAAAGTGAGCGATGATATTGGTCGCCGTCAGACTTTCAATACCGCTATCGCGGCAGTGATGGAGTTAATGAATAAATTAACCCGTGCGCCATTAGAAAGTGAACAAGATCGTGCGGTTATGGCAGAAGCATTAAGTGCTGTCGTGCGTATGCTTTACCCAATCACACCACATATCTGCTTTGAGTTATGGAAAGCTTTAGGCAACGAAAGCAATATCGACCATGCAGAATGGGTGAAAGCTGACGAAGCGGCGATGGTCGAAGATGAAAAACTTATCGTGGTACAAGTCAACGGTAAAGTACGTGGTAAAGTCACCGTTGCAGCTGATGCGGATGAAGAAACCGTGAAAACGGTTGCATTTGCAGATGAAAATGTGAAGAAATTTACTGACAATACACAAATCGTGAAAGTGATTTATGTACCAGGTAAATTGTTAAATGTGGTGGTTAAACCGCAATAATCCATAAAATAACCGCATTTTATTCTAAGCGTTGCATAAACGGCTCTTAAACAAAATAAAGTGCGGTGAATTTTACAGGTAATTTTTATGATGAAATCAATCAAAACGCTCTGCTTAGTTGGGGCAACAGCCTTTTTAACTGCTTGTGGTTGGCACTTCGATAATGGTGCTGCTGTTCCTGCAGAATTAAAAACAATGGCCCTTGAAAGTAGCGACCCATACAGTGAAATGTCAATGGCAATGCGTAAGCAACTGCTTAGCAACAACGTGAACCTTGTTCCTGCAAAACAAGGTGTGCCAGTGTTGCGTTTAAATAAACAGACTTCAAGCGATAAAGTGGCATCTGTCTTTAAACAAGGCCGTGAAGCAGAAAAAGTACTGACCCTTGATGTTGAGGCTAGCGTGCGTTTAGCAAATGGGGAAACCTATCCAATCTCCGCAAAAATCAACCGCACTTTCTTTGATAACTCACGTGCTGCATTAGCAAAATCAGCTGAGCGCGATGTGATTTGGAATGATATGCGCGAACAAGCGGCTCGCCAATTAATTAATAAAATGGCTGCCTTGCAACATCAAGTTCAAGGAAAATAATGAATCGCATTTTTCCTGAGCAACTGGCCTCTAACCTGAACAGCCATTTAGCTAAAGTCTATTTTTTGGTTGGGACAGATCCCCTGTTGCTCAGTGAAAGTGAAGACCTCATTCATCAAGCCGCCCTTCTTCAAGGTTTTGATGAAAAAAATCAAATCACCATAGATACTAATACTGACTGGCCGGCATTAATTGAGGCTAGCCAATCCATGGGGCTCTTCTTTAATAAGCAAATTTTCATTCTCAATTTACCCGAAAATTTGACCGCACTTTTGCAGAAAAACCTTCAGCAATTTATCAGTGGACTAAATGAAGATAGCTTGCTTGTTCTCACCTTGCCTAAATTATCTAAAGCAGCCGAAAAACAAGAATGGTTTATTCAGGCGAATAAACTTGACCCGCAATCAGTTATAGTGAACTGCCAAACACCGAATTCAGAACAACTTTCTCGTTGGGTGAAGCATCGTACAAAAAATATGGGATTATCAGCTGATGAGGAAGCCGTTCAACTGCTTTGTTATAGCTATGAAAATAATCTACTAGCATTGAAACAAGCATTACAGCTTTTAGATTTGCTTTATTCTGATCACAAACTCACGTATAACCGCGTTAAATCAGTGGTAGAGCAATCTTCTGTTTTTACCCCTTTCCAATGGATTGATGCATTGCTATCAGGCAAAGCAAACCGCTCAAAGCGGATTTTGCGTGGTTTACAAGCTGAAGATGTGCAACCTGTCATTTTATTGCGTACTTTACAACGTGAACTACTCACGTTGTTAGAATTAACAAAACCACAGCTACGCAATCCATCTCTTCAAACGAGTTTGCCAACACAGACTCTCAAAGCGGATTTTGACCGTCTCAAAATTTGGCAGAATCGTCGTCATCTTTATACGGCTGCGATACAGCGACTCACCTATCAAAAGCTCTTTGAAATATTGCAAGAATTGGCAGATATTGAGCGCACAACCAAACAAGAATATGGTCAAGACGTGTGGGTAAAATTGGCAGACTTATCGGTTAAATTTTGCTTATAAAAAAATCTCGGTATTAACCGAGATTTTTTATTATTGCGCAATTTTTAAATCTTGATACAGATAATTTCGATAGCTATTCACTAAATCCACATCCTCTGCATCTTCGAGCTTACCTTGGCTTAGCTGACGCATCGCGATATTCGCTCGCATAAAATCATCTTTCGGTGATAAACCTGCCACATCAAGTAATACACCACCAACAAAGGCTAAATCTAAGAAATCTTGCTGTTGAACAAAGTCAGTCTTACGATTAGTTCTAACGACAAATTGAGTCACATAATCTGGATTCGCAAAGTTACCTTTTTTCGGTGGAAGCTGATTATCAAAAGCGACTTGATGATCACCAAAATAACCGAATACATAAGGCGTTTCACGTGATTTTAAATAATCATTTAAACCTTCAATTGCCTCATTGAGGCTAGCAATGCGATCAATATAATCATTTAGGCAGGAAATCGCTTTTCCCCCTAAACGCTTACTCGCCAAATTAAAATGGTTTGGCATATTTGTGTTGTAAGGGCCGTGCTCTTTCATCGTGAGCACATAGACAAACATAGGCTGTTTCACATTTTCCAATGATGGATGCTGTTTCTGCAGAATCAGCTTAGTGTAATACATCATCTCTTCACTGGTAATGTGCCAGAGATTTTTGCTGATTGATGCTGGATAGCCTAAATCTTGTGGTTGCAACATCAAATCAAAACCAAAGTGGTCATAAGCAGGTTTTGCATTGTAGTTACCTTTCGTAAAAGGCGATAACGCCACACAAAAATAGCCTTGCTCACGAAGATTTTTAATAAAACCCGTCTGTAAGTGTGGCACAACCGAATAAAACACCCCACTTGCCAAAGCACCAAAATCGGTTGAAGGCACCCCTGCAAGAAAAGCAAATTCAGATTTCCACGTTGCACCGCCCACCGTATGTACGCGCAATGGACTTACAAATGCGGTATCTTCTTGCTTATTAAACATCGAAAATGGCGGGATGGTTTCTGCATCAAAATCAAATTGATGCGGATTCAAGGTTGATTCTTGTAGACACACCACAATATCGGGCTTTTCTGCACTTTCAGTTTTGCTCTCTGCCTTTTCACTTAAAAGTGCGGTCAGTTTTTCTTTAAATTTTTGGCTATCGCCTTCAAATTCTGGCACTTTAAAGAATACGCCACGACAAGACATTGGCAGGTTTAAGAAAACATCTCGACCATCATCCGGCAATGAATCTAGCCAGACTTTTGTCGCATCCGGATCTTTAGAATAATGCCACATTAAACCAAAGCTTGTTGCTGCGAGTATTACTGCAAATACACGAAATCCAATAGATGCTGTTTCAACATCTGACCAGCCAAAGATAGCATAACCCAGCAGACATAATAGCCCCAACACACCGAAAATGGCCCCTTTATAATGTAAGAGGGTTTCCCAATTTCGCCAGTCTGTCACAAGCCAAAAATCTGAAATGAGTAAAGGTTGTTTGTAGTAATGAATTTTCATGCGATGGAATAACATCAATACCACAAAAAGTACGGACGCAAAATTCAATCCGCGTTGCCATTGACCTGTTATCGCAAACATTGAACTAAACAATAAGACGAATAATGCAATCGCAAAAAAATATGTCCAACGATAGTGCGAATTGACGATAAAAATCACCGTCGCAATAAAAAATAAACTCAGAAAAATACTTGGAATCATAATAAATAAATTTGATTAAATGTTATTTGACACTTTCAGCTACTAAACGCTGAATCAGCTTTAAATTGGCTGGTGGGAATTGCCCTGCATCAAGCTCACTTTGTTCAAGCCAAAAACCTTCCTGGCCTTCTCGACCAAACGGCTCGCCAATCCATTCAGTGACCAGATAAAAACTAAAATCTAAAATTTTGGTTGGATATTCAAATTGAAAACGTTCGTACAGCTCAGCATTTAAAATGTGAATGCCAATCTCTTCTTCCAATTCTCTTTTTAACGCTTCTTCAGGGGTTTCACCTGCATCAACTTTGCCACCTGGAAATTCTAATGCTTGCGCAAAATCTTGCCCTTCTAAACGCTGGGTCAAATATAGCTGCCCAAATTCATTACGAATAATCCCTGCCGCAACTTGAATGATAGGCTTACTCATTGTCTTTCCTTATCTCAAAAGTAGAAAGAGCGGTCATTTTTAGCGGTGTTTTAAACACGCAAAAATTTAACCGCTCTTTACCTTAACTAAGCATATCGGGCTTTACTGCCGTGACAATGCTTGTATTTTTTACCTGACCCACAAGGACAAGGTTCATTACGTCCAATATGGCGATCAGAATAGTCCTCGCTTTGAGCTTGCTCTGTATTTTCATCTACAGGTTGATGTGTTGATGCTTCACGTTCAGCCATTTCCTGGCGTGCACGTTCCGCTTCTTCAATCTCTTCCTGTGTACGGACCTTCACTCGAGTAAGTGTCGTAATCACATGATGTTTTAAAGAATCCAGCATTTCAGTAAACATACGGAAAGATTCTTTTTTGTACTCTTGTTTTGGATCTTTTTGCGCATAACCACGTAAATGGATACCTTGACGTAAGTAATCCATCGCCGCCAAGTGCTCTTTCCAAAGCTCATCAAGAGTTTGTAACATCACACCTTTTTCGAAATGACGCATGGTTTCTTCACCCGCAAGCGCTTCTTTCGCTTTGTATTCATCTTCGGCTTCTTGAATAATACGCTCACGCAAGTTCTCTTCGTGAAGATTGTTATTTTCTTCTAACCAACGTTCAATTGGTAACTCAAGGCCAAACTCTTGGGCTAAACGCTCTTCTAAGCCTTTAATATCCCATTGTTCTTCTAACGATTGTGGTGGAATATATTGGTCAATCACATCGTTAAATACATCACTGCGGATAGCTTTGATCGTCTCTGAAATGTCATCGTTATCGAGCAAGTAATTACGTTGTTCGTAAATTGCATGACGTTGGTCATTAGCCACATCATCATATTCAAGCAAGTTTTTACGACCATCAAAGTGGAAGGCTTCTACTTTCGCTTGCGCCGATGCAATCACTTTAGCGAGAAGTTTAGACTCCATTGCTTCACCTGGTTGGGTGAAGGCTTTACGCATCATATTTAATTTACCTTCATTCAGATAAATACGCATTAAGCCATCTTCTAAAGAAAGGTAGAAACGTGAAGAACCTGGGTCACCTTGACGACCTGAACGACCACGCAACTGGTTATCAATACGGCGTGATTCGTGACGCTCTGTCCCGATAATGTGTAAACCACCGGCTTGCATCACGATCTCGTGATTTTTCTCCCACTCAGCTTTAAGTGCCTCAATTTGCTCTGGAGTTGGGTTCTCTAATTTTGCAGCTTTTGCTTTCCAGTTACCCCCGAGGATAATATCGGTACCACGACCCGCCATGTTAGTCGCGATAGTGACTGCACCTGGTGCCCCTGCTTCCGCAACAATTTCTGCTTCTTGTGCGTGGAATTTTGCATTCAATACGTTGTGTTTGATGCCCGCTTTATCTAACGCTTGAGAAAGCATTTCAGATTTTTCAACGGATACTGTCCCCACAAGAACCGGTTGATTGCGTGCGACACAGTCTTTGATATCTTCAATAATCGCATTGAATTTGTATTCTTCATTCTCAAACATGACGTCCGTACGATCATCACGAATCATTGGACGATTGGTTGGGATAACAACAGTTTCCAAACCATAAATTTGTTGGAATTCAAAGGCTTCAGTATCAGCCGTACCGGTCATACCCGCTAATTTGTCATAAAGACGGAAGTAGTTTTGGTAAGAAATAGAGGCAACAGTTTGGTTTTCGCTCTTAATTTCTACGCCTTCTTTCGCTTCGATCGCTTGGTGTAAACCATCAGACCAACGACGCCCAGCCATAGTACGGCCAGTATGCTCATCGACAATCACGATCTCACCATCTTTCACGATATAGTCTACATCGCGCTCAAATAAGGTGTTTGCACGTAATGCCGCCATAACATGGTGTAACAATACAATGCGTGCAGGAGAATAAAGTGAATCACCTTCTGGCATTAAACCTTGTTCAATTAACCAATTCTCTACTTTTTCTTGACCACGTTCAGTCAAATACGCCTGTTTGGTTTTAAGATCTAAGGTGTAATCGCCTTCACCGGTATATTCTTCCGTATCTTCTTTTTCTTGCTTAATTAAATTCGGAATTAATTTATTTACTGCAATATAAAGCTCAGAACTGTCTTCTGCTTGACCAGAAATAATCAACGGCGTACGTGCTTCATCGATTAAGATAGAGTCCACCTCATCCACTAAGGCATAGCCTAAATGACGTTGGAAACGCTCTTCTTTAGAATGCGCTAAGTTATCACGAAGGTAATCAAAACCTAATTCGCTATTTGTCGCGTATGTAATATCTGCCGCATAAGCTTCACGTTTTGCTTCAGGCGGTAAACCAGGGATATTCACCCCAACAGTCATACCTAAGAATTCAAATAATGGGCGGTTAGTTTCTGCGTCACGACGTGCTAAGTAATCATTCACTGTCACAACGTGTACACCTTTACCTTCTAACGCCATCAAATAACAAGGCAAGGTTGCGGTTAAGGTTTTACCTTCCCCCGTACGCATCTCAGCGATACAACGGTTTGTTAACACCATACCACCGATTAATTGCACATCGAAATGACGCATACCGAGTACACGTTTACCTGCTTCACGCACGGTAGCAAACGCTTCAGGTAAAAGTTGTTGTAAGGTTTCACCGTTAGCTAAACGGCTACGGAACTCGTCAGTTTTTGCTCTTAATTCATCATCACTTAATGCCTCAAAAGCCGGCTCCATTTTGTTGATTTTCGCAACTTGTTTTCTTAATTTACGTAAAATACGATCGTTACGGCTGCCAAAAATTTTTGTTAAAAAACTCATAATTTCTCTTTCAAATAAAAAATAAAAAGGATCATCCGATTAAAAAATCGGCTCGTTCAAAGATAAAAGAAAATTAAATGATGGCTGGGCCAGCACGAATAGGGGCAAAAACAGGGAATTCTGCCGCAATAAAATGCGGTTGAATTTTTTCGTGTTTTTGATTTGAATGGGTTTTGTGATTTGTTGGCTGAGGTTGAACCTGCAATGCTTGACGAATTTCACGCACCGCAATCAACATATGTTGTTCAGATGATGTTTGGTAATTTTCACCGCTCATATTTGATGAAGGTGGCACCTCCAATCCCTGAGCAACAGGTAAAGCAAAAATCGCAATCATGCTTAACAGCAACTGCGACCAGAAATTTGTTTTACCTTTGTTTGATTTCATCATCTTATTGTCTCTGACAAAATTTGTGTGTATTGTATCGGAAATTCAACATAAAGTCATTATTGGGGTATTTTTGTGGAAAACAAGCATGAGCGTTATCAAAAAGCCATGAATATTATTGATGTGCTAGAAGGATCACAATTTGCCAAAATCATGCAGAAAGGGTTAATGTTGAATGAACTGAACCAAAACATCAGTCGCCTTTTCCCTCGAGAATTTAAAGGGCTTTTTCGGTTAGGCTCCATCACAGATGGGAAACTCTTTATCGAAGTCAAAAGTGCGGTCGTTCGACAAGGAATTTTATTTCGCCAACGCGAATTACTCGCTGCAATTCAACCGACTTATCCAGAAGTAAAAGGCTTTGAGATTAAAATCAATCCCGAACTAACCTGCTAAACTAACCTTTAAAGATGGCGATTAATTCTTTTACCTTAACTCGTTTCTCTGAAGATTGACTGATCGAGCGCTGTACTTTAACGCGTTTAAATTTTGCCCCTTTGTAAATCTCACGTGTGAATTTTGTATCGTGGTTAGAAATCACGACGGAAATTTGCTTTTCTTTTTGTGCTTTCTTTGCACATTCCGCTAAATTCTTCTGATGCTCAAGGCCAAAAGCATTCCCTGTATAGCCAGTAAAATTAGTATCTTGCGGAAGCGGTGCATAAGGCGGATCACAATAGATCACGCTGTGTTTATCCGCTAATTCAAACGTTTGTTGAAAATCTGCACATAAAAAGACCGCACTTTGTGCCTTATGAGCAAAATAGCGTAATTCATCTTCAGGGAAATAATGGGTTTTATAAGCGCCAAAAGGTACATTAAACTCATTTTTACTGTTGTAACGGCACAAGCCATTAAACCCAAAGCGGTTCAAATAAAGGAACAACACCGAACGCACGAACGGATCAGTTGATTGATTAAAAGCTTCACGCTGAGCGTAGTAATAATCGGCTGTATTGGCATTCTCTGCAAAGAAAATTGGTTTACAAGCCTCAATATAAGCATCCACATTTTCTTTGACGATATTAAACAAGTTAATCAAATCGGGATTAATATCTGCCAAAATATAACGTTCAAAATGGGAATTCAAAAAAACAGCACCCGCACCAACAAAGGGTTCAATCAAACACTGTTTTCTTTTTGGAAAGACTCGGTTGAGATCGTCCGTTAAACGAAATTTACCACCCGCCCATTTCAAAAACGGGCGGTGTTTAATTCGAGGTTTCGTTTTGTTATTTTTCGGACACAACATGAGAGCAATGACAGTTAGTCATATTGTGTGCAACGCTCAATGGCGTTTAGCACAAGAGATTTGTCAGTATCAGTCGCCACGTAGGCTTGACCAAGGGCTTTTAGCAACACAAGACGTAATTTACCTGCCAGTACTTTTTTATCTCGCATCATATGCGGTAAATAATCGTCTGGTTGCATAGTATCAGGCGAAACGGTCGGCAAATTAGCACGCGCTAAAAGTTTTTCTAAACGTGCAACATCTTCAAAAGAAAGATCGCCTAATTGTTCAGATAACACTGCAGCCATCATAGTTCCAGCGGCAACAGCTTCACCATGTAACCAGTTTCCGTAGCCTAGATGCGTTTCGATCGCATGCCCAAAAGTATGACCGAGATTTAATAATGCACGATCGCCTTTTTCGGTTTCATCACGCGCAACAACATCCGCTTTAATTTGGCAACAACGTGCAATGCAATGCTGTAGTGAATGTTGATTTAACGCAACTAATTCATCGATATGTGCTTCAAGCCATTCAAAAAAGGCATAATCTAAAATCGCCCCATATTTAATGACCTCCGCAAGTCCCGCATTCACTTCACGTTTTGGCAAGGTATTGAGTGTAAGGGTGTCAATGATCACCGTAGAAGGTTGATAAAACGCCCCAATCATATTTTTGCCTAACTCATGATTAACGGCAGTTTTGCCACCAACAGAAGAATCCACTTGAGCCAATAATGTAGTAGGAATTTGAATGAAACGCACACCACGCTGATAACTTGCAGCCGCAAAACCTGCTACATCACCAATCACGCCACCACCTAATGCAATAATCGTAGTATCTCGCCCATGATTATGCTTTAAAAGTGCGGTAAAAATGAGGTTTAAAGACTCGAGCGTTTTATATTTTTCGCCATCAGGCAATAATACCGATTCAACCTGACAACCTATTTTTTCTAACGTTTCTGTAACAGGCTCAAGATAATATTGTG
The DNA here is from genome assembly GCA_001914055.1 of Parahaemophilus parainfluenzae. GTDB lineage: Bacteria > Pseudomonadota > Gammaproteobacteria > Enterobacterales > Pasteurellaceae > Haemophilus_D > Haemophilus_D parainfluenzae_V. The sequence goes on from MKXX01000003.1 coordinate 24,126, forward strand.
CGACAGTTGGATTAGTCACGATCATCACTTTATCCCCTTTCTTCAGCGGGTAACAGGTTTCATCTTTAAGTAAACCTTCCCCAATATAAATAGGATAACGACGTTCTTTTAATTCAACATTTACGCACAACATTTTAAATCCTTAGAGTGAACCGTTTAAGCCGTTTAGATTGTCAATTAAATCAACAATTTGATTAACCATTACTTTGGCATTTTGCTCATCTGTTGGCAAAGTAATATCTGCAATTTCTTCGTATAACGGATTGCGTACTTTAGCTAAATCTTCCAACACTTGGCGTGGGTTATCTGTTCCTTGTAATAAAGGACGTTTTTTATCACGTTGCGTACGTTGATATTGTTTATCTACTGAGGTTTCTAAATAAATCACAATACCACGAGCAGAAAGATAATTACGATTCTCTTTTGACATCACTGCTCCACCACCAGTGGAAAGCACAACGCCTTGTAATTGGGTTAATTCATTAATAATGCGCTCTTCACGCTTACGAAAACCTTCTTCGCCTTCTAAATCAAAAATCCAGCTAATGTCTGCGCCCGCACGTTCCTCAATTACTGCATCTGAATCGACAAAGTCCATATTCAATTGTTGCGCAAGCTGACGGCCAATGGTGCTTTTACCTGCGCCCATCGGACCGACTAAAAAAATATTACGTTTTTCAGCCATTGTTATTCTTCTAACTTACTTAAATAATGTTCAAATTAATCTTTCCTAATAAAAACTGGCCACCTGAAAAAATGGCAGCCCGAAAGATCACCCAAAAAATAATGGGAATTATCGCAATAAATCCCCCTATGTTTCAACCTTTAGCAGGAATTTATTTTAAGAAACGCAAAAGTGCGGTCAGTTTTAGGGATTTTTATGAATGATAAATTCAAATGTAGCATTGAGATAAAACATCCTAAAATTTAACCGCACTTTACAAACAAAAAAGGCTATTCAAACGAATAGCCTTTTCTTTTATCTGTTAGTTATTATAGATAACCAAACAAGCTTGTGAAAATGTAACCAAAGATACATGAAGTGATTACACCTATTAAGCCCGGTAAAATAAAGCTGTGGTTAATTACAAACTTACCAATGTGGGTTGTACCTGAACGGTCAAATTGGATTGCAGCTAGGTCACTTGGGTAAGTAGGTAAAATGTAGTAACCGTAACAAGCTGAAGCAAAGGCTAAGATAACAGCTGGATCAACACCGATACCTAAAGCTAGCGGAACGAATGCAACTAATGCTGCTGCTTGTGAGTTTACGAATTTAGAAATTAATAACAACATCACGGCGTAAGTCCAAGGATGCGCTTTTACTACATCTCCAAGTGCTGCTTTCATCATTGGTGTGTGAACAGTAAACATAGTTTCTGCCATCCAAGAAATCCCGAATACCGCCACTAACGCAATCATACCTGAACGGAAAATTTCATTTTTACTGATTTTACCCGCATCAGTTTTAGTAAAGATAACAATTAATGCGCCCGCTAATAACATGAAGATTTGAATAACGTGAACCATACTTAAATTCACTTTTTTCTTCGCAGTGTCTTTTAAGACGATTGCAGCGTTATCGATAGTTTCAGTTTTATCACCCGCAGTGATGACAACATTGTTATCTTGAGCGGTAATTGTTTGAGCGACTTCACCTTTATCGTTATAAATTGCAACGTTATTGTAGGCTGTTTGTGTTTTCGCTTTACTGTCTTTAACATCAAGTACTAATGTACCGTCTTTCGCTAATGCAACAATTTTACCGTCTTTTACATTGAAAGATTTCACTGCTTTATCGGCAGAAACAATTTCAACCACTTGAGCCGGTGCTGATTTTTCGAAAGCTGGTCGTAAATCTTTAAAGTAACCTAATACCGCTACCACTAAAATTGCACCAAAGAAGATCCACATCGCATTCCAGCTAGATTGTGGCAATTTTTTGCCTAATAATGATGTGCTATCACCGTAAACATATTTTTTGAATTCTGGATCTTTTAATTTCTCTTGGAATTCTGGGTCTTTATCTAAATCTTTACCACGGAACCAGCTGAAAATACCGATAGCTAATACACCACAAAGGGTTGAAGGCACGGTAATTTTTAATAAATCTAAATAGCCATCAAAACCTGCTAATGGGGTTTTAGCATTCACTAAGAATGTGGTTAAAGTCACTACTGCCACAGAAACTGGTGACGCGATGATACCCATTTGAGAAGCGATTGAACTTGCCGCCATTGGACGTTCAGGACGAATATCATTTTTGATCGCAATATCATAGATGATTGGTAACATGGTATAAACCACGTGACCTGTACCACATAAAATGGTTAAGAAACAGGTTACAAACGGTGCCAAAATACTGACATATTTCGGGTTACGACGAAGCATTTTCTCCGCAATTTGTAACATTACATCTAAACCACCACTGGCTTGTAATGTTGCCGATGTCACCACCACCGCAAGAATGGTTAGCATTACATCGATAGCTGGCTTACCTGGTTCAATACCAAAGCCGAAAACAAGAACAATTAAACCTACTCCACCGAGCATACCCAGTGCGATACCACCTTTTTTTGCCCCGTAAAACAAGCAGATAAGAACAATAGCAAGCTGAATCGCAAACTGGCTACCTTCACCTAGGTTCATTAGAAAATCCATAAGATACTCCGAATCATTTTATGGTTAAATTAGAAAAAAATTTGGACCAAATATTAGCACCAAAATTAACTCATAATAAGTATTTTTAGGGTAAATTTTGTTTTAAATCAAAAAATAGGGGAACCAAACAATAAAAGCAAATCTGAGAAAGATTAAATAAAGGAAAGTGCGGTCAGAAATTTAAGAGATTTAGATATATCTTGTTTTATTTGAAGATAAAGAATTTAGAAAAGAAATTTAAAGAAAAAAATTAGGCGACCTAAAAGATCGCCCAACTTAAAAATTACTGATTGTTTTGAACGTAGTCAATCGCAGATTGAACAGTTGTGATTTTTTCAGCTTCTTCATCAGGAATTTCGATATCGAATTCTTCTTCTAAAGCCATTACTAATTCAACTGTATCTAAAGAGTCCGCACCTAAATCTTCAACGAAAGAAGCTTCTGGTTTTACGTCTTCTTCTTTAACACCTAATTGTTCAACGATGATTTTTTTCACGCGTTCTTCAATACTCATTTGTTTTTCCTATTGTTGTTTTAACTCATTTAAGAGCGGTTAGTGTATGCATTTTTGATAAAGTTGCAACTATTTCTTAGGTGGTCGCACCACAAAAAAATAGGCAATGTAAAAATACATACAGAGAAAAAGTTACATTGCGATTGGGATTTTATCATTAACTAAACTGCTTTGCTATATTTTATAGACAAAATCCCAGATATATATGCCCTAAAGGGTTAGCTCATATATAAGCCGCCATTCACATGTAATGTGGTACCCGTAATATAAGCTGCATCGTCAGAAGCTAAAAACGCTACCGCTTTTGCGATATCTTTTGGTTCACCTAAACGGCCGGCCGGTACATTACCAAGAATACCTGCTTTTTGTTCTTCAGTAAGCACTTCAGTCATATCTGTTGCGATAAAGCCGGGTGCTACCACGTTTACGGTAATGCCACGTGATGCCACTTCTTTTGCTAAACCTTTAGAGAAACCAATCAAGCCTGCTTTTGCTGCACAATAGTTAGATTGACCTGGGTTACCCATTGAGCCCACCACTGAACCGATAGTAATGATACGACCGAAACGTTTTTTCATCATTGAGCGTAACATTGCTTTAGAAAGATGGAATACAGAAGTTAAGTTAGTTTGCATAATATCGAACCATTCTTCATCTTTCATACGCATCAATAAGTTATCACGGGTGATACCTGCGTTATTCACAAGAATATCAATATCACCAAATTGTTCTTTAATTTGTTCTAATACGGCATCAATGCTTTCTTTGTCTGCCACATTTAATACTAAACCTTTCCCTTTATCGCCAAGGTAAGCTGAAATTGTATCAGCACCTTTTTCAGAGGTTGCGGTACCAATTACAAATGCACCTTTTGATGCTAATTCTTCTGCAATTGCGCGGCCAATACCACGTGTTGCACCTGTCACTAATGCGATTTTATTTTGCATTTTTAATCCCCTTTTATGCTAATAATGCTTCAACAGCATCTAATGATGCCACATCGTTTACTGATGTTGCTTGTAATTCTGCCACGATACGTTTTGTTAAACCGTTTAATACTTTACCTGGGCCGATTTCAACTAAAACCTCTACACCATCTTGTGCCATTTTCTCAACGGTTTCAGTCCAACGAACTGGGCTATATAATTGGCGAATAAGTGCGGTACGAATTTCTGCACTTTCTGTTTCCGCTTTAACATCTACGTTGTTTAATACTGGTGTTGCTGGCGCATTAAGCGTAATCTCTTCAAGTGTTACAGCTAATTGATCAGCAGCTGGTTTCATTAATGCACAATGTGAAGGAACACTTACCGCTAATGGTAAAGCACGTTTTGCGCCCGCTTCTTTACATAATGCAGCAGCACGTTCAACTGCCTCTTTCGCTCCAGCAATGACTACTTGACCTGGTGAGTTAAAGTTTACCGCAGATACCACTTCGCCTTGCTCGGCTTGTTTACATGCATTGATAATCGCTTCATTATCTAAGCCAATAATCGCATACATTGCACCAGTACCTTCTGGTACTGCTTGTTGCATTAATTTACCGCGTAATTCCACTAATTTAATCGCATCTTTAAAATCAATGACACCTGCACAAACTAATGCTGAATATTCACCTAAACTGTGACCAGCCATCACACTTGGTTGCAATTGTGGGTATTTTTCTTGCCATACACGGAAGATCGCAACGGATGCCGCTAATAATGCCGGCTGAGTTTGCCAAGTTTTATTTAATTCTTCTGCTGGCCCTTGTTGAACCAAGTTCCATAAATCATAGCCAAGCGCTTCAGATGCTTGTTTAAAAGTTTCGGTGACTACCGGATATTCGTTAGCAAGATCAGCTAACATGCCAACAGCTTGAGAACCTTGTCCTGGAAAAACCATTGCGAATTTTTTCATGTTTTCTTCCTATTTCTTCATCGTTTAAATGTTGAAAGTGCGGTCAAATTTAACCGCACTTTTAAAATTCTGTCGAGATTCTAACAAATTAATTAGAATCGCACCAATGCTGAACCCCAAGTCCAACCACCGCCAAAAGCTTCGAGTAAAAGCAATTGACCGCGTTGAATTCGACCATCTCGCACTGCTTCATCTAAAGCGGTTGGTACAGTCGCCGCACTGGTATTCGCTGTACGATCAAGCGTTACCACGACTTGCGACATATCCATCTCTAATTTTTTCGCTGTCGCGGTGATAATACGTAAATTCGCTTGATGTGGCACAAGCCAGTCGATATCTGTTTTTTGGAGATTATTAGCAGAAAGGGTTTCTTCCACCACATTAGAAAGCTCACGTACCGCTAATTTAAAGGTTTCGTTACCTTGCATTTCAATATAACCAGATTTCTCCACACCACGTTCAGCTTGTGGAAGTAGTAATGCCGCATTGTTATCTGGCGATGCATGTAAATGCGTTGAAATAATGCCTTCTTGCTCTGATGCCTCTAAGATCACCGCACCTGCACCATCACCAAATAACACGACAGTGCTACGATCGGTTTCATCTAATTTACGCGAGTTAAGATCTGCACCAATCACAAGGGCTTTTTTCACGCTGCCTGAACGAATAAATTTATCCGCTACGCCTAAAGCATAAACAAAACCGGTACAAGCCGCCGCTAAGTCAAAAGAAATTGCGTCTTCGATGCCTAATAAACCTTGAACTTGGCAAGCTGAACTTGGATAAGCATGAGAACCACTGGTTGTCGCAACGATGATCAACTCCATTTCTTGAGGATCAAGGTTGGCCATTTCAAGTGCATTTTTGGCTGCTTCATATCCCATTGTTGCAACAGTTTCATCTGCTGCTGCAATACGACGTTCACGAATGCCTGAACGAGTCACGATCCATTCATCTGAAGTATCAACCATTTTTTCCAAATCCGCATTGGTACGAATATGGCTCGGCAAATAGCTACCGGTGGATAAAATTCTACTATTCATCATATCAAAACTTATTAATTAATAACGTTGTAAACCCGCCAAGATTTTTTGTGGAATTTGCAAACGCGCTTGCAAAGCTGCATCCGCAATTGCACGAGCAAATGCATCCACATTTGCACTGCCATGGCTTTTCACCACAACAGCCGTTAATCCGAGTAAAGACGCCCCATTATATTCATCAGGGTTAATGCGTTTCAAGCGATGATAAGCATCTTTAAAGAAAAAACGCAGAATAAATTTGGCAAGCGATTTAAAAATAGGCTGTTTTTCTTTTCCTTTCAGAAGAGATAACAGATTCTTAGCGGCCCCTTCAAGGGTTTTTAATGCAATATTTCCCGAAAACCCATCACTCACGATCACATCAGCCACACCATTTAATAAAAAGTTACCTTCAATAAAGCCGGTATAATTAAGTGCGGTCGATTTTTCTAATAAATTCGCGGCTTCACGAATGGATTGATGTCCTTTAATTTCTTCCACACCAATATTGAGTAAGGCAATACGTGGATAAACTAAGTTCAATCGGTTTTCGGCAAAGATCGAGCCCATAACGGCAAATTCATAAAGATTTTGAGCAGAACATTCTACGTTTGCGCCTAAATCTAACATCACGGTTTTATCACCCGTCATTGACGGTAATAAGGATACCAACGCTGGGCGTTGAATCCCCTCTAAAGGCTGTAAGAGAACCTTTGACAATCCCATTAATGCGCCCGTATTTCCTGCGCTGACACAACCTTGCGCCTCGCCTTTCTGAACCATTTCAATAGCTAAACGCATCGACGTGCCTTTGCTATGACGCAATGCATGAGAAATACCTTGATTGTTATCAATAGTCTTAGTGCAATGATGAATTTGAATACGTTCTAAAAGAGAAGAAGGTGCATTTTCCAGTAAAGGGGAAATTTGTTGGCTATCGCCAAACAGCACTAAAGAGAGCATTGGATCTGCTTCCAACGCTGAAAGAGATGCGGGGATAGTAATACGGGGACCAATGTCCCCGCCCATCACATCTAACGCTAAGGTTAGACGGTTCAAGTGAATACCTTATAAGTAAAAATTACTTATTGATCACTTTGCGACCACGGTAGTAACCGTCAGCAGTTACGTGGTGGCGTAAGTGAGTTTCACCGCTTGCTTTATCCACTGATACTGCAGCAGTAGTTAATGCATCGTGTGAACGACGCATATCACGACGTGAACGAGATTTTTTGTTTTGTTGAACAGCCATTGGCTATACTCCTAAATTTAATTTACTTTTGCTTTAAATTAGCTAATACAGCGAACGGGTTCGGTTTTTTTGCCAATTCTTCAGGCAATTCGCCAAAAACCTGTTCGTGCGCGGACACTTCACAGTGTTCAGATGAATGCATTGGAACAAGCGGTAGAGCTAAAATAAGTTCGTCTTCCACTGCACCAAGTAAATCTATTTCACCAAACTCATTAAATTCGATTGGCTCATAAATTTCCGGCAAGTCATCAGCCTGATCCCAATTAGCCACTGGACTATACATAAAATGACATTCCAATGTTTGTTTGAATGGCTCGCCACAACGTTGACACTCTAATTCAACGTCAACTTGTACTTGCCCTTTCATCACCACTAATTTTTGTGGATCAATATAAAACGATAATGTTACCTGTGCATCGCTGAGCACTTTCCCCGTAGATTCAGCTAAACGCACTAACTGACTAGCGGTATAGTAACCATCATAATCAATTCTTTGTTGAGCGTCTTTAACTGGATCAACGGTTAGGGGTAGTTTTACCTTTTGCATAGGGTGCGAATATTACCTGTTGTCAATAAAATAGTCAAAGGAAATTCGCACTAATTATGAGAAAAGTTCAATCGCTATCTAAACTCTCTCAAGATTTACACCTTTACAAAGTGCGGTCATTTTTTCCTGTGTTTTACTCGACATGCTCACTCAAGAAGCCACCACTTTGGTGTTTCCAAAGGCGAGCATAAAGGCCATTTTGTTCGAGCAATTCTGCGTGAGTCCCTTGCTCGACAATTTGTCCTTTATCTAACACGATTAAACGATCCATTGCCGCAATAGTGGATAAACGGTGAGCAATGGCAATAACCGTTTTATTTTCCATCATCTTATCAAGACTTTCTTGGATCGCCACTTCCACTTCGGAGTCTAGTGCACTGGTCGCTTCATCCAACAGTAAAATTGGCGCATCTTTTAACATGACACGCGCAATAGCAATACGTTGGCGTTGACCACCCGACAGTTTCACCCCACGTTCACCAACATGGGCATCATAGCCTTTTCTATCCTGTGCATCGCTGAGATAAGGAATGAAATCTGCCGCTTCCGCACGTTTAGCTGCATTTATCATTTCTTCGTCCGTCGCTGTTGGGCGACCATAAATGATGTTATCGCGGACAGAACGGTGTAAAAGTGAAGTATCTTGTGTCACTAAACCAATCTGACTACGAAGACTTTCTTGGCTTACATCTAAAATATTTTGACCATCAATGGTAATTGAACCTTCTTGCGCTTCATAGAAACGTAAAAGTAAATTCACAATGGTTGATTTACCTGCACCAGAACGACCAATTAAGCCCACTTTTTCACCCGGTTTGATAGTGAGATTAAAATGGTTAAGTAACGGTTTATTTGGATCATAGGCAAACGAGATATCGTTAAATTTGATTTCGCCTTGTTTTACTTCTAACGCAACACAATTTGGCTTATCAACAATGGTGTGTGGTTTGGTTAGCGTTGCCATACCATCATTCACCGTCCCGATGTTTTCAAATAAGCGAGCAGATTCCCACATAATCCAACGAGAAAGTCCGTTCACACGTAATGCCATCGCGGTTGCAGTTGCCACTGCTCCCACGCCTACTTGACCGTTTTGCCATAACACCACACCTAAAATTGCAGTGCTTAACGTTAAGAAGATATTGGTTGCGTAAGTTAAGGTATCTAATGAACTTGCCAAACGCATTTGTGCATGCACGGTGACCATAAATTCTTCCATGGAACGTTTTGCATAATTCGCTTCTCTCGCATCATGTGAAAATAGTTTTACCGTTGCAATATTTGAGTAAGCATCCGTAATACGCCCAGTCATTAAAGATCGCGCATCGGCTTGTCGTTGTGCTGTTTTCGCTAAACGTGGAATAAGCAAACGTAAAATAGTCACAAATGCCACAATCCATAAAAAAAACGGCACTAAAAACCAGGTATCTAAAGCCGCAAGTACCAAGCCTGAAGTAATAAAATACACGGCAACATACACCAGCATATCCGCAATGGTCATCACCGTATCACGCACCGCAAGGGCGGTTTGCATCACTTTAGCCGATACACGACCTGCAAATTCATCTTGGTAGAAGCTTAAGCTTTGTCCTAGCATCAAACGGTGGAAATTCCAACGCAAACGCATTGGGAATACCCCTTGTAGCGTTTGTAAGCGTACATTCACGCCCACGAATGACCATACAATACTGAAAATGAGCAAGGCAACCATACCCGCAAGCAAATGCCCTTTTTCTTGCCAAAGCGTGGTTGGGGTATAAGCGCCTAGCCAATCCACCAATAACCCCATAAATTGGAAAAGCAAGGCTTCCATTACACCAGTACCGACCGTCAATACTGCGAGCAAAAAGATCCAGCCTTTCATGCCATCAATGCTTGACCAAATAAAACGGAACAAGCCTTTTTCAGGCGTTGTTGGATTGCTTTCTGGATAAGGATTTAAACGGTTTTCAAACCATGAAAATATTTTATTAAACATAACAATACCTTAAAAAATTAAAGGCGACAGAGCCGCCTAAAGTGCGGTCATTATAACGTAAGTTTTAAACGATGGGCTAGGTTTTGCGAAATTGACTCGGCGAAAGCCCATAAATCGCTTTAAACGCCTTACTAAAATGCGCTTCTGATTGATACCCTATTTCAAGGGCAATAGCTAAAATGGTCTTTTGTGTATTTTTCAATAAAACGGCTGCCATTTCTAACCGCACTTGTGTGAGAAATTTTCCTGGGGGCATCCCTAATTGCTGTTGAAAGATCCGCATAAAGGTCGCTCGAGACATCGATGCCAACTCTGCTAATTGCTCAATATTCCAATCTAATTGAGGTGAAAACAGAATTTTTTCAAGGACTTGATTCAGCCTTTTATCCTGTAACGCGGCTAATAAGCCTTGATTGAGCAAACCTATTTGCTGTGCATGACGCAAAATATAAATAAACAACACATTTGATAGTGCGTCGATCACGGATTTTGTGCCTTGCTCTGGTTTCTCGGCTTCTTGTAAAAAAAGTGAAACCAAGGGCTGCACAGGTGTATTTTGCAGCGAAAGATGTAAATAATCTGGTAACGAATCAATTAATAATGACGGTTTTTGATAATAAAATGTTCCACAAAACATCTTCAGATCGGGCGTACCTGCTCCTATTTGATGAACATGAAAAAGTGCATTTGATTGCGCTCTCTGTAGACTATTCTCTCTTTTTTGTTGAGAACTGCCCAAAAAGTGCGGTCGATTTTGAGGGAGAAAAAAGAGATCGCCTTTCTTCAAATGAAACTGTTTTCCCGCCAAGGTTACCCAGCACTCACCTTGCTCGATTAAATGAAATAAACCTTGATATTCCGCCGTATCTGGCTGATGTTCAACTTGCCAATCCCCTTGAAACAAGCAGCGAATATTAATTTCCCCACGCACTTGCGCTAGCTGAGTTAATTTATCTAAATAATCCATTGTGAGATTTTCCGTCTAAAAGTTAAGACAATTTGACAAGTATCATACGCTAATCTGCTTATAATTCCTCTCGAAATTTGTACTTAATTTAAGGAGAAAAACAATGTTTGCAGATTGGAAAAATGATGTAGCACACGTTAAAAAATCATTCGGTGCATTAGGTAAAAAATACCCTAAAATGTTACAAGCTTACGGCGCATTAGGTGCGGCGGCGGCAGAAGGTAACGTATTAGATGCCAAAACCCGTGAATTAATTGCATTAGCAGTTGCCGTAACAACACGTTGTGAAAGCTGCATTGGCGTACATGCTGATGAAGCAGTGAAAGCAGGTGCAACTGAAGAAGAAGTGGCAGCAGCATTAGCGATGTCTATCGCATTAAATGCAGGTGCAGCTTACACCTACTCTCTTCGTGCATTAGAAGCTTACAACGCACAAAAAGGCGAATAATTCGCAAGGAACTTTATGATTCTTTTAGCCCTCATTTGAGGGCTTTTTTATCTCTAAAATTGACCGCACTTTAAAATAAATTCAACGCTCTCATCTGAGCTACCACTTGCTCTACCTGAATTTCAGCCATTAAATTTTTGCCTTTTAATTTTGTTGCCCAAGGTAATTCACATGAAGGTTTTCCTTGTTCTTTTTGCACATTTTCTTCATATACTGACACCACATTATCCAGATTATGATAAGGCGCGGTGCGCAATGGATTATGATAGGCATACAATCCAATGACAGGTGTTCCTTGCGTGGTCGCGATATGAGCGGGCCCAGAATCAGGCGAGATGACTAAATTTGCTTGATGAATTAATGCAGCAAGTTGTTTCAAACTGGTTTTTCCTGAAGCATCAACCGGTTGAAAGTCACAAAGTGCGGTAATTTTTTTCACCATATCTAATTCACGTTTTGCCGGCGAGCTACAAAAAATTACATTCACATTATGTTGATGAGCAATGTTCGCCACCTCCGCGTAACGTTTAATCAACCAATCTTTCTCGACTTTACTAGAACAAGGGGAAATAATCAGATTTTTACGTGTAGGATCAATAAACTGTTTGGCATATTCTCGATCTGAATCAGAAATTGCCAATTGCCAAGAAAGCATCTCTGCCGGTGGTACACCAAGATAATCTGCAAAAGCCATGAAACCATCTAGTACATGAGGCGTTTCAGGATCTTGAACTCGACGATTCACAAACAACCACTGCCCTTCTCGAGAACGTTTTTTGCCAAACCCAATTTTATATTTCGCTTGAATACCAAGAGAGATAATAGAAGCACGAAATGCCGTCTGCATATTCAAAAGCGCATCAAATTGATTATTTTTCAAAAACATCCATAAATTCCATACGCCTTTCCAACCGCTCTTTTTATCGTAAGGAACAAGTTCCACGCCTTCTATACCAGAAAGCAAGCCCATTTCTGTTTTACCCACAATCCACGTTAATTTTGTTTGCGGCCAATAACGTTGAATATGTTGTACCACCGCAAGTGCATGGCAAACATCACCCACCGCAGACAAACGCAAAATACAAAGTGATTTAGGGGGAGAGGTAAAAAGTGGAGAATGGGACATTTGAGTTCCTCGCGCATTTAATTTCCACCTATTTTAAAGTAGAATGAGAGCATTTTCTATTATTCGGTTCAACTAAAATGCTTGAATTCCAACAAGATAATCAATTCTTTCTTTTTAATCTCACGGAAAAACCAACGGAGCCCGCTTTATTTTTTGAATCGGCGTTTTGGGAAAAACAACAACGTATTACCGGTTCAGCCAAAGGACGTGGCACAACCTACTTCCTGGATACAAAAGATCTGTTTGGTGTAAATACAGCCCTTCGTCACTATTATCGCGGTGGTTTATGGGGAAAATTCAACAAAGATCGCTATCGTTTTCAATCATTTACTGAAACTCGCAGCGTGGCGGAATTTCAGCTTTTAAATCAACTCCATCAAGCAGGTGTAGCCGTACCCAAACCGATTGCTGCACGTGTTAAAAAAGGCAAATTAGGTATTTGCTACCAAGCGGATATATTGATTGAAAAGATCGAAAATGCCCAGGATCTGACCGCACTTTTGCAAACCCAGCAGCTACCGAATGATATCTGGCAAGCCATTGGTAAATTAATTCGCCAGTTACATGATTTACAAATTTGCCATACGGATCTCAACGCTCACAATATTCTCGTTCAACAACTTGGAAATGAACAAAAATGTTGGCTCATTGATTTCGATAAGTGCGGTCAAAAATCAGGCGATTTTTGGAAACAAAGCAACTTAGAAAGATTACACCGCTCTTTTGTCAAAGAAGTCGGCAGAATGAATATTCAATTCAATGAAGAAAATTGGGCTGAATTATTGAAAGGATATAACAACCTAAAACGCATCAGAGAAAGGCAATAAAAAAGACCGCCTAATGCGATCTCTGTGAATGGTCCCCCCTACCGGACTTGAACCAGTGACCAAGCGATTATGAGTCGCCTGCTCTAACCGACTGAGCTAAGGGGGGAAAGTGCGGGTGATTATAGAGAAATAATCCGTTGAAGTCTATATACAAAAGGATGGTCGTTTGAAAATTGACCATCCTTTTTAGATCTATTATTGCAATACCGAAATATCCGCCACTTGTAAGAACAGACCTTGTAACGTGTTTAAAATCGCTAAGCGGTTTTGGCGTAATGCTGGATCTTCAGCATTTACCATTACGTTATCAAAGAAACTGTCTACCGGTGCACGTAAGTTCGCTAATTTATCTAATACAGCCGTGTAATCACTTTGCGCGATAAGCGGTTGTACTTCAGTGCGTAATACAAGTACCGCTTCAGCAAGGGCTTTTTCTGCTGGCTCTACGCAAGCGGTCAAATTGATCTCGCCAATTGCAGCATCCGCTTTCGCTAAGATATTGCTTACACGTTTGTTTGCTGCTGCTAACGCCTCTGCTGAATCTAAAGTACGGAAGTGTGAAACCGCACGTACACGCGCATCAAAATCAGCCGGACGAGTTGGACGACGCGCCAATACCGCTTGAATTACATCCACTGCAATACCTTCATCTTGATACCATGCACGGAAACGACCAAGCATGAAGTCCACCACATCAGCAACCACATTTTGATTCGTGAGTTTATCACCGAAAAGTGCGGCTGATTTTTTCACTAAATCTTCTAAATCTAGTGGTAAATTTTTCTCAACGATAATACGTAACGCACCTAATGCTGCACGGCGAAGCGCAAATGGGTCTGCACTGCCTTTTGGTGCTTGGCCGATACCGAAGATACCCGTTAGGGTGTCAAATTTATCCGCTAAAGCGACCGCACTTGCAACGAGTGATTTTGGTAATTCATCACCCGCAAAGCGTGGCATATATTGTTCGTTTAAGGCTACCGCCACTTCTTCATCTTCACCGTCATGACGAGCATAGTGCATGCCCATTACGCCTTGCGTGTCGGTAAATTCAAACACCATGTTGGTCATTAAGTCACATTTTGACAGTAAACCCGCACGTTTTGCTTTCGCTTCGTCTGCACCGATTTGTTTTGCAATTTCGCCTGCAAGTTGTTCAATGCGGTCAGTTTTGTCTTTTAATGTACCCAGTTGTTGTTGGAATAACACGGTTTCTAAGCGCGGTAAACGATCAACCAGTTTTTGTTTTAAGTCGGTTTTGAAGAAGAATTCCGCATCGGTTAAACGTGGACGAACCACTTTTTCGTTCCCTTCGATGATCGCGGTTGGATCTTCTGGGTTGATGTTCGAGACAAAAATAAAGTGCGGTAATAATTTGCCGTCTTTGTCATAAATTGGGAAATATTTTTGGTCGCCTTTCATGGTGTAAACCAAAGCTTCCGCAGGCACGGCTAGGAAACGTTCTTCAAATTTTGCCGCTAACACGTTTGGATATTCCACCAATGAGGTCACTTCTTCAAGCAAGCTTTCTTCAATGTCAGCCACGCCACCAAGTGCGGTCGCTTTTGCTTGAGATTTTGCCAAAATTTCTGCTTTACGCTCATTGAAATCTGCGACTACAGAACCTTTTTCACGTAATAATTGTGGATATTGGTCTGCATGTTGAATTTCAAATTCTTTCTCGCCTAAGAAACGGTGACCGCGAATAGTGCGCGCACTTGCCACACCTAAAATTTCACCTTCAATTAACTCGTCACCCAATAACATAGTAACCGTGTGAACTGGACGAATAAACTGCACGGTTTTGTCTGCCCAACGCATTGGTTTTGGAATTGGCAATTTCGCCAACGCATTTACCACAATGTCGTTAAGTAAGTTTTTAGTCGGTTGACCTTCAATTTTTGCACGATGAACGAGCCATTCGCCTTTATCAGTTGCAATGCGTTCTGCTTGGTCAACGGTAATCCCACAACCACGCGCCCAGCCTTCTGCCGCTTTAGTTGGCTTACCTTCCGCGTCAAACGCAGCTGATACTGCCGGCCCGCGTTTTTCGATTTCTTTGCTTGGCTGTTGTGTGGCTAAGTTCAACACTTTCACCGCCAAACGACGTGGTGCCGCAAACCATTCGATTTTGTCGAATGATAAACCCGCTTGATTTAATTCCGCCTCAACGTTATCCGCAAAAGAGGTCGCTAATGTTTTGAGAGCTTTTGGTGGCAGCTCTTCTGTGCCGATTTCTACTAGGAAGTTTTGGGTTGTCATTTTGTTTCTCTTATTTAAAAATTCTGTAGATTTAAATTCTTATTTTCTTCGTTATTACTTCTGCCAAATCTCCCCTAACCCCTCTTTGCTAAAGAGGGGATTGGATCTTTGGAGAGTTAAATATCTATGTTTTACTTTAACGTTTTTGAAAGCAGATAATTTAATCTCTATTGAAATTAAAAATGTAAATGAGCCAGTTACAATCAATTTACTCAAGAATTCCCCCCCTCTTTAGCAAAGAGGGGTAGGGGAGATTTACTCGCTTCGCTCGCACTTCGTGCCGTTGCTAAAGCAACGTTCAAACGCTTGCGTTTGTGGCAGAGGTTAATCCAACCTCATACTCAATAATCCCTCATATTCTAAAATATAAATAGCCCGTTACTGTCAATTCACTCAAGAACGCCCCCCTCTTTAGCAAAGAGGGGTAGGGGAGATTTGGTAGAGCTACTTAACGCTCATACTCAATCAGCCCTTACATTCTCTAAAAACAAATAAATCTGCTCTACTACCGCTTCAATTTCACGCATGACTTCATCATTGTTAAATCTCATCACCGTAAAACCAAGTGAATTTAATTCTGCATCTCGCAATGCGTCTTTTTCCTGATGATTGGGCTCATAGTGCTGACTACCGTCTAATTCGATAATCAGCTTTGCTTTCGCACAATAAAAATCAACGATATAGCTTAAAAGTGGCTTTTGCCGATTAAACCGAAAGCCTAATAACTGATCCCGATTAATCCGTTGCCAAAGTTTATTTTCTGCATCGGTTTGATTATTGCGAAGTTTTTGCGAATTTTCTTTTAAGTATTTTTCATAGGGTTGCATGAACGCTACTTCTTACCGTTTTCAATACTCCCACTCAATACCTGTTGAAAACGTTCGTAATCACAAAAACCATTTGCATCTTTTTCACAGCCTTTGAGGGTTAATGCTGTTTGGTTTGGTGGTGTCGCTAAACTTAATGGCGTGATGTTAATCAGCTGTTCGGTGGTTTGATACACATAATCCAACTTAAATTTGAGTTTGCCGCTGGGTTTGTGTTTCCACACTTCAAATAGTAACTTGCCACCGATTGGGATATTTTCTAATGAATCATTCAATTCATAAGGTTCAACACCCAGTGCCGCAAGCAGAGCGACGATATTAGAATCGTGTCCAACTAATAAGTTAATTTTGTTTTCGCTGTTTAGCTGTTGCTGAATAAATGCTAACAACGGATATGAGGCATTTTGTGCCAGCGCTTCGTTGTTTTTAAATAACGTGCGGTAATATTCGTTTTTAATTTCGTTAATTGCACGCCATTTTTCTTGGCTATCCACACGGCCGTTTGCGATTTCTGAATCAGGCTTACCCACATAATGCGCGAGCAATAATGCACTGACAATTTTCTTTCCTGTGCTGATAGAGCCAGTAATCTTGACCGACTTGCCATCTTTAATACTGTATTCACCGACTTTTCCACCTAAATCACACTCACCTTTTTGTAAGCAATTTGGTGAGTTTTTGTAATCAATGATTTCACTCAATAGTGCATAATTTGGCGCTAATTTTTGCTGTAAAGCGGTTAAATCAACGTTATTTTTTGCAGATTCAATCAAGGCTTGACTTGGATTATGCGCTTGTGTATTAAAAATCGGATCTTTTTCTGAACCAATTTTACCGTGATGTTGCAGTTGAACATTACAGCCCGCAAATGCACCAGAAACAATCGCTTGCCCTGTTGCAATGGTACGTTGCACACCATTTGCATAAGCAAAAATGCCTTCGCCCGATGCACAACGTTCTGTTGTTAGTAACCCTTTATCTGCAAGCCATTGACCTAAATACTGTCCGAAATAGGTTTCTAGCACCGTCCCTTTTGCAGTGAGATAGCCAGATGGTACATTCCATTTTGCCCATTCATAAGGGGAATATTTCGCCATTTCTTGCGGATCTTTTTCCACTGGTGAACGCAATCCGTGTCGGCTGAAAATCAATACTTTCTCTAATTCATAATCAGAACTTGAGGAAGTTTGACCATTTTCTGTTGCAAACGCACTACTTGCTAAAGCTGAGCCAAGCAAAAGTGCGGTGAATTTTAGGGTTATTTTTTTCATATTCGAGACTTAATCATTTAATGTTGAAATTGAGCTATAAAAATTCAAGGCATATTTGGTGCCGTAAACTAACACCATAAATACTGCAACAATATTGACTACCGCAAAAAAGATTAGTTGTTTACTATTGCTCTCCACCCAGAGCATTTTAAATAATGCGAGCGTACCAATATTTTCATCAAGTTCGCACTCTCCGCTTAGTGTTCTTAAGGTTTTCAGCATCTTGCGTACAAAAGCGACAGTATTTATTGCCATGACGCTGAGTGCAATAAATCCTGAGGCCAAGCTCAAAAACAGCACGAGAACATTACTCCACGCCCAATGTGTCCAATTCAGCTCAGAATACATAAATAACGCGAGTGATAAAAACAACACAGCGGGTGTTAAATTTCGCAAAAACATTAAATAGTCATCACCAATTCTAAATAAAAATTGCAAAAAACTGACTTTCTTCATTACTTTAAAAAATCTCTTTTAATTTGGATTCATCTAAAATAACACGGTCATCATCTAACAATAATGCCGGAAAGCCCGCATAGCCTTGTGCTTTTGCATCATCAAATGCGGCATGACGATCACGCAAACGCAACCATTGTTTCAAATTCGGGATGGAAGATAGTACTTCCACTGCCTCATAATCCACGCCCAAGCGTTTTAACTCTGCCACAAATGGCACAGTATCAGGGCAATCTGCTGCATAATAAAGGATAGGTTTCATTATTCACCTCCTTGTTCTGCTGCCGCAGTTGGATTTAATTTCGGGTCAGCAATTTTCGTTAAACGGTTACGATCGCGATGTTCAAATGGCGCATCATAATTCGGGATAATCATGGTTGTGGTTTGATCATATGACCAAGAGCCATCATCATGAAATTTTACCGTCATTTCAAAACTTTCCGTGGTAAATGAACGCTCTAAGAACGGATTCGAAATAATACCGTTTGTTAGTGAACCACGTACTGCTTTTACCGTAAACTCTTTCGCATCAGCCGGTGCATTACCGACAGCAATAAACGTTTGGCCACGTGGAATGCTACCTGTTAATAAAATATTGCCTGTTTCAGGCTCCCATAACCAATAGCCCACTTGATCGTGGAACGTCTCCACTTCGCCTGGTTGTACAATATGGGTGTGATAGCGTAATCCATAATAGAGTTGCGGACCATTGGTTTGCGCATCGGTTGGATGGGCTTCGTAACGTTCGATATAAGGATCTTTTTCTGGCCCTTCTGCTTTCGGGTTGATATCCACACCGCGTTTACCTTCCCAAACACCCGCTAATTTTGCCAATGGGCCTAAATTCGCGAGTGTATTAGGATCAGTTTCTGCTTCAGTATAAATATCGTCTGGGTATTGAAAATCTTTCATCATTTTCTCCTTATATCGTTGTGTTAATGCTTAAATTGCGGTCGCTTTTCGCTTTATTTTTTACAACCAGGGAAACCTAAGGCTTCACGGCTCGCATAGTATGCTTCCGCCACGCCTTTGGTTAATGCACGAATGCGTAAAATATAGCGTTGACGTTCTGTGACCGAAATCGCCTTACGTGCATCTAACAAGTTGAAGCTGTGTGCGGCTTTTAAAATGCGCTCGTAAGCTGGTAATGGTAACGGACGTTCTAATTCTAATAAACTTTTCGCTTCTTTTTCGTATTGATCAAAGCAGTAGAATAAGAAATCAGTATCCGCGTATTCAAAGTTGTAAGTGGATTGCTCGACTTCGTTTTGATGGAACACATCACCGTAAGTGGTTTTGCCAAGCGGGCCGTCAGACCAAACTAAGTCATACACAGAATCCACGCCTTGAATGTACATGGCTAAACGCTCTAAACCGTAGGTCACTTCACCTGTTACGGGTTTACATTCTAAGCCGCCCACTTGTTGGAAATAGGTAAATTGGGTCACTTCCATACCGTTTAACCAGACTTCCCAGCCTAACCCCCAAGCCCCTAAGGTTGGGTTTTCCCAGTTATCTTCAACAAAACGGATGTCGTTTTGTGTTGGATCGAAACCGAGCATTTCAAGTGAACCTAAATAGAGTTCTTGAATGTTGTCTGGAGACGGTTTAATCACCACTTGGAATTGGTAGTAATGTTGTAAGCGGTTTGGGTTTTCGCCATAGCGACCATCGGTCGGACGACGTGAAGGTTGCACATAAGCAAATGCCATTGGTTCTGGGCCTAATGCGCGTAATGCGGTCATTGGGTGAGAAGTCCCTGCGCCCACTTCCATATCAAAAGGTTGAACAACGGTACAACCTTGATTTGCCCAATATTCTTGCAAGGCTAAAATCATGCCTTGGAATGTTTTTACGTTGAATTTTGTACTCATAATTTTTTAATAACAATGTGATGAAAAATACAGGCATTATACTTGAAACTATAAGGCGGATAAAGGCGAAAAAGTGCGGTCAGAAAAATCCTTAAATTTTTTATTTCTCTTAAATTTCATTCATTTTCATGATGAGTTATTTTCATCATGAGAGATTTGCTTGCCAAGCCTCAAATGTGTAAACTGCTGGCGCTTTTATATAGACTTTTATCCTAGGGATTTTAAAATGAAAAAAAATGTGATTACTTCAGCGATTTTATTAGCGATTCCTGCATTAGCGGCCGCTGAAGAGGTAGCAAAATTAGATGTGATTAATGTCTATTCTGCCTCAGCTACCCCAACTAGCCTTCATCAAACAGCTTCATCCGTTACCGTTTTAACCGAAAAAGATTTTGCACAACGTGGCGCGACTTATGTCAGTGATGTGTTGAAAACTGTACCAAGTTTAGCCGTGAGCACTTCAGGCGGTCGTGGCACATTAACTAATGTATTCTTACGTGGTGCGGATGCAAACCACACTGCCGTGATTATTGATGGCGTGAAAGTAAACCCTGTTTCTGGCTATGGCTTTGATTTCGGAGGCTTAGCATTAAGCAACATTGACCGCATCGAAGTATTACGCGGTGAGCAATCTGCTCTTTGGGGAAGTGATGCCATGGGCGGTGTGATTTATATCACCACGAAGAAAGGCTTAGAAAAAGGCAAAACCTTCAATGTTGATTACGATTTCGGCACAGGCTCTAATCGTACGGTAGATGGTTCATTAACCCTTTCAGGTTCAAACAACGGTTTCTATTATGCTTTACACAGTGACAGCCACCATACCAAAGGCATTTCAGCACTCAGCAAAAACCGCTTTAACTACACCGCGCAAGATGGTACAGCTGTAAATACCGGTGGTTCAAGCGAACGCGATAAATTCCACCGTGATAACGCTTCTCTTCGTTTCGGCTATGACGATAACCAAAAAGGTTTCGACTTCTTAACCTCTCACAGCAGCCAAACTGCTAACTTTGATAACAGCGCAACGGATGAAAAAGGCCACTACACTCGCACACGTGACACCTTATTCAAATTAAGTGGTTTCTTAGGTAACGATGATGAATTGCTTAAACACAAAGTTGGGGTAAGCCATCTCAAAACTGACAGCGATACCGTTGGCTACACATCGGCTTACGATGCGAAAAAACTCAACGCAAACTATCAATTAGACGTCAATTTCGATCATGAAGGAGCTCTCACGCAAGGTTTAAGCTTCTTAACTGACTATCAAAAAACTGATTTCAACTCGTCTTATTTCAACAATGCAGGTAATAAAAAACTTGTTGAGAAAAGCTTAGCGGCTGAATATCGCTTATTGCACGATGAAGATCATAGTTTAAATATTAGCGGTCGTTACACTGACAGCTCTGAATATGAAAACTCATGGACTGGCCGTATCGCAGGCGCTTACCGTTTACACAATAACGTGAAAGCACACGCAAGTTTCGGTTCAGCGATTCAAAACCCGACGATCACGGAATATTACGGTTACAACGCGCGTTATATCGGCAACCCGAATTTACAACCTGAGAAAAGTTTAGGTGGCGATGTAGGTTTCTTATTTGAAACCAATGACAACCGTCACAGCTTTGATGTGACTTATTTCGCTCGCAACGTGAAAAATGCGATTAGCAGCGAAGTAATCAACTTTACTACTTATGCAAGCCGTGCCGTAAACCTTGAAGGCAAGAGCAAAGTGAAAGGCGTTGAAGTGGCATATAACGGTAAAATCACCGATGCATTAACCGCTTATGCAAACTACACCTACACGCAAACCCGAGACAGCAAAGGCGCTGAATTAGCACGTCGTCCAAAACATTTAGCGAACGCGGGCTTAGCATACCAAATCACTGAAAAATTGGGTGCGGATGTAAATGTATCTTACACAGGCAAACGCATGGATACCTACTATTCACCGACTTACAGCACGCATAAAGTGAAATTACCATCCTACACCTTGGCAAACTTCGGCGTGAACTATAAAGTGGTGGATAGCTTGACGATTTATGCAAATCTTAACAACGTATTCAATAAAAAATACGAAAACGTACTGGGCTATGGCCAAGAAGGACGTAATGTTTACGTTGGGTTGAAAGGATCGTTCTAATTATTACCCACTAATAAGGGCGTGCTTAGCACGCCTTTTTACATTCTTGATGGCGTAGCGTATCATTATCTATATGAAAAAAACTCGCTTAATTTTAACCGCACTTTTCCTTCCGTTTACCTCTCAGGCTTCGGAAGAATTTGTCTCGCTTACGCTTTGCAGTGACAGGCTACTTATCGAACTGGCGGAGCCTTCTCAAATTGCTGCGCAGTCACCTTATTCAAAAAATCCGTTGATGATGTTAGACAAAATCAATATCGACAAACCTGTTCTAGAACCACAATTAACGGAGTTATTGCCCTATTTGGATAAAACGATTCTGATTAACGAAACCTTTTATCCACAATTAGTCGCAGAGCTGAAAAAACTCAATGTGAAGATTATCCCGATTAACGACAGCCCACAAACGCCTGATGAATTGTTTGCACTGATTTTAGATTTAGGCAAACAACTGGGTAATGAGCAAAAGGCGGCAGATTTAGTAACAAAACTCAAATCGCAAAACTTTAACTTAAATCGACCGCTTACTGATACACTGATTTTGTCGGAAACAGGTGTGGTAGAGAGTTATTACCCACAATATCCTGTACTGTTAAATTTACTCGGATTAACGCCACTAAAAACACCACTTACCGCACAAAATTTCTCATTAGAAAAAGTGATTTTAAGCCAACCGAATGTACTGATTTCTCTGACCGACAAACAAGGTTACAATGCACAAGCCGAATTGCTGCAACACCCTATGTTGCAAGATTTTTTCAAAAACCAACCGCTTGTCAGCATCCCGATGAAATATACCTATTGCTTTGATCACGGCGTATGGCAAGGAGCGGAGAAGATTTATCAACAGTTAAAATAATGTAGCTGACAAATCTCCCCTAACCCCTCTTTGCTAAAGAGGGGAATTTCATTATTAAATTAACCCTAGATGACATATTTATATGTCTTTATGTATAAATGATTAGAATAAAACATCAGAATTATAAATCCCTACACTATAATTCCCCTCTTTAGCAAAGAGGGGTTAGGGGAGATTTGACAAACTCAAATTAACAAATGATATTTGGATTACATAGGAAATTGATCATTGACCAAAACACTCAAATTAAATACCACACTTTTCTTCGCGTTGCTATTGATTAGCGGCTTTGCGGTTTATCATCAGCTAGGTGATTTCGCCCATCTCAAAAATGCGGATGGCGTGCTCACCGATATGCGTTCAATGGTGCTGTGGGATATTCGTTTTCCGCGCATTGGTTTAGCTTTATTGACAGGCGCTAGCCTAGCAATAGCGGGCAATGCGATGCAAGGTATTTTCCAAAACCCATTAGCGAGTCCAGGCTTACTCGGCAGTAGTGCTGGGGCAACAGCCGCTAGTGTATTTATCCTCTATTATTTTGCCGTGCCATTTTCACTGCTCTTAGCCGGTGGTGTGATTGGTGCGCTTTTAAGCTTTTTAATCGTGTATTTGATTGCTAAAAACTACGGCACCACGATGATGATTCTAAGCGGGCTAGCGGTCAATATGTTACTTGGTTCAGCAATTGCATTACTGCTATCCAACGCAGAAAGCCCATGGGCATTAGCTGAACTTTATCGTTGGTTACAAGGCTCATTGATGTGGGCAAAATTAGATACCCTGCTTATTTCACTCCCGATTGTTCTGGCGGGAATTTTCTGTTTATACCACACTCACCGATACTTAGATTTACTCACCTTTGGTGAAGAAACAGCGAGTACCATGGGCGTGGATCCCAAACGTAGCTTCTTCATCAGCACCTTTGGTGTGGCTTTATTAGTCGGTGCGACTATTCCGCAAACCGGTACTATTGGTTTTATCGGTTTAATCGCACCACACTTCGCCAGTATTTTATTAAAAGCTCGTCCGTCACAGCTTTACCTCACCAGTGCGTTAATTGGGGCTTTACTGCTCTTATTGGCTGATTTGGCGATTTTATATATCCCACTGTTTTCACATATTTACATCGGCACATTGACCGCACTTATCGGTGCCCCTTGCTTGATTTGGATGTTATTAACGCAACAGAGAAAAATCTATGATTAAAATTGAAAAGCTCACCCAATCCTATTGCTTAAATGACATCAACTGTACGCTTCCATCAGGTAAATTGATTGGCATTATGGGCGCCAATGGTGCGGGGAAATCTACCTTATTAAAAACCATTGCGGGTATCTTGCCCCTCAAACAAGGTGAAATTTGGTTTGATGATCAACCATTAAGCAAAATGAATGCTCCCGAAAAAAGCCAATACATTGCTTATCTTGCACAAAATACGCAAATACATTGGGATTTATCCGTTTATGATGTGATTGCATTAGGCTTGGCAGCTCCGTTGCCAAAAGAAAAAGAGCGGTCAAAAATTCAAACGTTTTCAGAAAAATTTGCGGTAACTCATTTGCTCGACAAGCCATTTCAACAACTTTCAGGCGGTGAGAAAGCACGCGCACAACTCGCCCGCTGCTGCATTAAAGAATCTCCTGTTTTATTGGTCGATGAGCCGATTGCGCCACTCGACCCTTATTATCAAATTGATATGATGGAACAGCTTAAATCACTCACACCGGAACATACTTGTGTCGTTGCCATTCATCACCTTTCATTGGCTTATCAGTTTTGTGATGAAATTGTTCTATTAGAACAAGGCAAATTGTTAGCAGTCGGTGAAACGCAAGCCGTATTAAATGCGGAAAATTTGGCGAAAGCCTTTCATATTCGTGCTGAGATTGATCCTCAGGAAAAGACTATCGCAAAAATTGAAAAGCAATAAAAATAAAAGCACTTAGCGATTCACTAAGTGCTTTTTTATAGAAATGAATTACGGTTGGATTTCTGAATCTACGAAGAAATAAGCAATTTCTCGTTTTGCGCTTTCAACGCTATCAGAACCATGAACAGAATTTTCACGCTGGCTTAACGCGAAGTCTCTACGGATAGTACCTTCTGCCGCCTCAGCTGGATTCGTTGAACCAATCAAAGTGCGGTAATCTTTTACGGCATTTTCTTTTTCCAATATAGAAACCACTATCGGGCCAGAGAGCATATACTCCACCAACGGCTCAAAAAACGGTTTACCTTGATGTTCTGCATAGAAACCTTCCGCTTGCTCTTTGGTTAATTGCATCATTTTAAGCGCAACGACACGGAATCCCTGTGATTCAAAACGTCCTAAAATAGCGCCAATTAAATTACGCTTTACTGCATCGGGTTTGATAATCGAAAAAGTACGTTCTACCATAAAATCCTACTTAACTTGCTTTCGTTACTAATAAATTTGCTAAAGTTTTCACACCAATTCCGGTTGCACCTACAGCCCATAAATCACTACCTGATTTACGATAAGTAGCCGAACAGTCAATATGCAACCAACGTTCTTGATAGTTCTTCACAAAATACGATAAAAATGCCGTTGCAGTACTTGCCCCCGCCACAACTGGTGCAGTACCTGTATTTGCAATATCCGCAAAAGAAGACGTGATTTGGCTACGATGGAAATCCTCAAAAGGCAAACGCCAGAACGGTTCATTTTCTTCTTTCGCAGCTTGGAACAAACTATTTACCAACGCATCATCCATAGAAAGCACGCTGTGGTAATCATTACCCACCGCCACTTTCGCCGCCCCCGTTAAGGTTGCACAATCGACAATAAATTGTGGGTTTTGACTATCGGCTTCAATTAAACCGTCTGCTAATACTAAACGACCTTCTGCATCAGTATTTAGAATT
Source organism: Parahaemophilus parainfluenzae (assembly GCA_001914055.1). Lineage (GTDB taxonomy): Bacteria > Pseudomonadota > Gammaproteobacteria > Enterobacterales > Pasteurellaceae > Haemophilus_D > Haemophilus_D parainfluenzae_V. Next base: position 49,951 of record MKXX01000003.1, read on the forward strand.
TCAGCGGTTACACCATTTTTATACGTGATGATATCACCCAATTTGAATGCATTACCGCTCACCAAGTTTTCTGCACAGCATAGATAGAGTTTTACACGTTGATTTAAACCGTGCGCAATCGCAAATCCTAATGCCCCCGTTAATAACGCAGCTCCGCCCATATCAGTACGCATGGTGCTCATGCCATCACTTGGTTTGATGCTATAACCACCACTGTCAAAAGTAATTCCTTTACCGACCAAGCATGCTAATACCGGCGCATTTGGATCATTAGTTGGGTTAAAATCTAATTGCAACATAGCTGCTGGATTAATAGAACCACGACCCACAGTAAAAATCCCGTGGTAGCCTTGCTCTTTTAACGCTTCGCCAGAAATGATTTGAAAACTGACCGCACTTTTATCGGCATAATTTTCGGCTTGTTGAGAAATAAACTTAGCTGCACGCTCCGCTAATTTAACTGGCGTCAATGTTTCTGCTGGTTCATTAATAATTCCACGTACAAAATCACCACATTCAATACGCGCTAATAACTCATCTTGTGGCTCATCATCTAAATGAGGAAATTCAATCGAATAATCTTGCTTCGCCGAATAAAAACCTTGATAAAATGCCCAGCATTTTTCTAATTCCCATGCATCCCCCACAAGTTCAACATCTTTAATACCTTGCCCACGTAACTTACGTGCGGCTTTTTGAACTAAAACAAGGTTCGATTTTTCATCATCTTTGAGATGAATAACGGCTTGATCTTGATTAAAACTTAAAATGGCATTTTTGCCCCAACTCCCCGAAGCGGGAGTCGTTGATAATGTAATTTGCATGTGGTTCTTCTCCTTTATTTATCTATTATTCTCTAGGTACCATTTTACCGTCTGACGAAGTCCTTGTTCAAAGGTTATTTGTGGTTGCCAACCTAATTCTGCATGAATTTTAAAACAATCCAATGAATATCGCATATCGTGACCAGGTCGGTCTTTTACAAAAGTCATTAAATCTTCGTAATACTTAATGTGATTAGGCTTATTTGGTGCAAGTTCTTCGAGTAATTGGCAAATTGTTTTAACCACTTCAAGGTTTGTTTTTTCACAATTTCCACCGATATTATAGTTTTCCCCGACTCGACCTTTTGTCAAAACTAAATATAAGGCTTGAACATGATCTTCCACAAATAACCAATCACGAATTTGCTGCCCATCACCATAAATTGGCAAAGGCTTCCCCATCAGCGCATTTGAAATCATTAAAGGAATGAGCTTTTCAGCATGCTGATAAACCCCATAGTTATTGGAACTGTTTGTGATAATCACCGGCAAACCATAAGTGCGATGCCAGGCCTGTACCAGATGATCACTTGCTGCTTTTGAGGCTGAATAAGGACTACTAGGATGATAAGGAGACTGTTCGGTAAAGGCCGGTTCAGAAAAGGATAAATCCCCATACACTTCATCTGTAGAAATATGGTGGAATCGAAAGGCAGATTTTTTAGCTTCGTCTAAGGTATACCAATAATTCTTAGCAACTTCTAACAACGTATAAGTGCCAACAATATTGGTTTGAATAAAATCAGCCGCTCCCGTAATAGAACGATCAACATGACTTTCAGCCGCCAAATGCATCACCGCATCCGGCTGATATTTTTCGAAAACGCTTTCTATCGCCTTACGATCACAAATATCAACTTGCTCAAAAGCATAACGAGGATTATTTTCTACCTCTTTCAAAGCCGATTGATTTGCCGCATAAGTCAGCTTATCAACATTGATAACAGAATCATGAGTATGATTAATGATATATCGAATGAGGGCGGAACCGATGAAGCCGGAACCGCCGGTGATGAGGATTCTTTTGCTCATAAAAGGAAGTAGAATTTATTCGGATCTAGTACTTTCATTAACCATGAAAGAATAAAATAGAAATAGAACAAAGAAGTAAAAGATATTTCCTGAATTATGTGCAAGAAATGCCTGACTCATGCAGTAAATAATCGTTGATAGTACATGAATAATACCTAATATCGAAATAAATTTTATTCTTTTATTCCTCTGGCCCACTACCTTTCTGTAGAATAAGTGTAAAGGGACAATAAAAATACTTAATATGGCAATTCCTCCCAATATCCCTTTCTTTGCTAATTCGTCTATAAATTGATTATGTAAATGTGAAAAGGAGATTGACGTCTTAGTTACAACATCTTTATCAGCTAAATCTTTTTTATAATAATCTAATTCTTTTAAACTCCACCCAGAAATTGGGTGCTCTAAAAAAGCTTTTGAACCAATCTTCCACATATCTAAACGTTCACCGACAGAGCTTACTTTATTATAACCAGATAAATACACATCTAATTGATATTTTGCATCAGAAATTCTCCCAGTAAATTGATTATTCATCATCAATAATGCTCCACTAAAACACAAAATCAGCGAAAGTCCTATTAATACCTTTCTTGATAATAAATATCTATATAAAAAAAGAAGGGTTATTACTATGAATGGAGCACTAATCCATCCTCCACGAGTAAATGAAAGGATACTAGCCAAAACGCCGAATATACCACAACCAATTGAAAATAAAGCCAACTTACTTTTCTTTGCGTCTAAAAAATAAAAAGAGATACCAAAACTAAATAAGCCTAATGACATCGCAATATCCCCAGACTGTATCTTCATTTGGTTATAAAAAGCACTTTCTAAGCTTAAAATATAATACTGATAGAGAGCTACAACACCTGAAATAAAAGAACCTAAAGGAATGCTATAGAGCAAAATATCAAATTTAACTGAACTATAAACTATAAAAATAATCACAGAAAGAAATAAAAATGCTCTTAATGGATTATCTATTAGCTTAATTTTTTCCCCATGAAAGAAAATAAAGAAAAGTGAAACTAAAAAATAAAAAGTAGTCACCCCAAAAATGGCTTTATTCTGCCTTACCACCTCTAAAAAACCTACTCTCTTATAGAGCAAATAACACAAAAATAATATACTTAAAACTAATAATGCCGTCGAACCGTAGTTATATCCTTTAGGAAACATCAAAAGTAAAGTAAAAAATAAAAATATTGATGCATTAATAAACAACTTAGGGGAAATTCCTATATTAAGCATAAATCTTAATCCTTATATAATACATCTACAATTTCTGCCGTAGGCTTAAAGCCTGTAGGGGCATTTAACAATGTTTGACGAATAGCAATATAATCTGCAGCTTTACAAGCATCCTCTAATTCAACCAACACGTCTGATAGTTGTTCAAATGGTAAATAAACCTCTTCAGCTGTCATAATACGAGGATGACTTGTTTTACGAACGTTATCACCACCAATTAACAACTCTTCATACAATTTCTCTCCTGGTCGCAACCCAGTATAAGTAATTTCAATATCACCTTTCGAGTTGTTTTCATCCTTAACCGATAGCCCTGACAACTGAACTAAGTTTTTAGCTAAATCCACTATTTTAACTGGTTCTCCCATATCTAAAATGAAAACATCACCACCTTTTGCCATTGCTCCAGCCTGAATAACAAGCTGAGCTGCTTCAGGAATAGTCATGAAATAACGAATAATATCAGGGTGTGTAATAGTAATAGGACCACCTTTTAGAATTTGCTTTCTAAACAAGGGAATAACTGAACCTGATGAGCCCAATACATTACCAAAACGAACCATACTGAAACAAGTTTGGTAGTCTTTCAATTGTTCTGATAACGCCTGTAAACACAGCTCAGCCATACGCTTACTCGCCCCCATCACATTTGTTGGGCGAACTGCTTTATCTGTTGAAATGAGTACAAACGATTTCACATTATGTTCTGCGGCGCATCTTGCAACATTATATGTACCAAATACATTATTTTTAACACCTTCAATCACATTATACTCAACCAAAGGAACATGCTTATATGCTGCAGCATGATAAATAGTATCAACACTAAAATGAGATAAAACGCGATCTAGGCGTTCAATATCCTGTACATTTCCTAAAACAGGATAAATTTTAGTGTTTGTAATATTATTTTTCTTCGCAATCTCTAATAACTCTTGATGAATGGAATAAAGAGAAAATTCTGAAAGTTCAAATAAAATTAAAGCATTTGGCTCATTTAAAATAATTTGACGACATAACTCAGAGCCAATTGAACCACCAGCTCCTGTTACCATAACAGATTTACGAAGAATATTTTTCTGTAATAAATCTTTATTTGGTAATACTGGCTCTCGACCTAACAAATCCTCAATGTGAACTTCTCGTAGCTCATCAATTTTTGCATTCCCTTGCAAGATATCTTCCATATCCGGAATAGTTTGGACTTTAATTTTTAAAGGAATTAAGCTATCAATTATTGTCTTACGCTTGCTACGTGACGCACTAGGAATCGCTAACAAAATAACTTTAACATTATATTTTTGAACAAGTTTTGAAATATCATTTGGCGAAAATATTTTATTTCCTAAAAGATAATTTCCATGTAGCTTAGTGTTATCATCAATAAATCCACGAATGCGATAGCGATAAGCATGTTTAAGTAACACAGCTAGTTGACGCCCTGTTGCACCGGCGCCATAAATCAAAACAGATTCATTATCTTTATCTAAAATTAAACTAACATAATATCGAACCAGCATTCTTGCACTACCACATAGCAAGAACACATAGGAAAAATAAATAATAGGTACAGTTCTAGGTATATCTGAATCAATGAAGAAAGAAAAGAAAATAAGACTAACAGCTGAAACAAAAGCACCTCCAGCCACCATTGCTAAAGCCTTAAAAGATATGTAACGTAAGACCGCACGATAAAGCCCTAATTTAATAAATGTAAAAAGAGTTATCGCAATTGTGCATAATAGAGTTATCCAAATTTCTGTATTGTCAAATGCAACTATGCCGCCTAGTCGAGTCCAGTAAGCTAGAAAAAATGCAGATATCAATAAGACCACATCAATAAAAAGACTAATTACTCTCTTTTTAGTTCTCGACATTCCAAATACTAGAGAATAAATCATACAAATATCCTTAAGTTAGTAAAATTGGTTAAATAATCTACCTAACAATCTTCAACAATGTTAGAAAGATTATTTTAAAGTATTCTGATACATTTTTATTCTGAATGTACTTCATATTATATTTAATCTTCTCAGGCATGATCTCTTCAATATATGTTTTCTCAGGATCGGTTGATTTCCCCAAAATCTCATTTTCATCCATATATTCAATTGAAGCATAATCTGTAATACCTGGTTTTACAGAAAGTACTTTTTGTTGCTCATCAGTATACAAGTCAACATATTTTCTTACCTCTGGACGAGGACCAACTAAGCTCATATCTCCAACTAGTACATTAATCAGCTGTGGTAACTCGTCAAGTTTATACTTACGAATAAAATAACCTGAACGGGTAATTCTAGGATCTCGACCACCTACAGTGATTAACCCTTTTTTATCAGCATCAACTACCATCGAGCGAAACTTAAACAGACCAAAATCGATACCATTCTGTCCAACTCGAACTTGCTTATAAAAGACAGGACCTTTTGAATCAATCTTAATCCAAATGGCTAATACAATCAAAATAGGGGCTAGAACAACTAGCCCAACTAAACTTAAAATAAAATCAAAAAAACGAATCACTTTTACTTAACCTTATTATAGGCATTAACAACAGTATCAATTACAAATTTCACCTGCTCATCTGTTAATTGAGGATAGATAGGAAGAGAAATCTCACACTTATAGTTATTATATGCTTGCGGGTAATCTTCAATTTTATACCCTAAGTTCTTAAATAAAGTAAGCATTGGCATTGGGATAAAGTGAACATTTACAGCCACTTCACTCTTAGCAATTTCATCAATCATCGCATCTCGTTGCGCTTCAGTAAAATCTTTAATACGTAGCGCATACAAATGATACGATGTTTCTTTTTCACCTTGTTTCGATGGCGGCAAAATTGCCCAATCATATTGTTTAAATGCTTCGCCATAAGTATCAAAAACACGTTTGCGTTCTTTCAATAAATCTTCGTAAATACGAATTTGTGCTAAGCCGATCGCTGCATTCACATCTGCCATATTAATTTTCATACCTAGGCCAGTAATATCGTATCGCCAACCACCAGCTTTACTCTTAGAGAAAGCATCTTTAGTTTGACAGTTTAATGCCATTTGGCGAAGCTCACCATAGAGTCTAGCATTATCAAAAGGTGCTGGTAAGTTAATACAAATTGCACCACCTTCAGCCGTTGTAACATTTTTTACGGCATGCAATGAGAAAATAGCGATGTCGGTTTCACTTCCTGTTCTCATGCCTTTTTTGTACCAAGCACCTAAAGAGTGTGCGGCATCATTTAATACTAAAATACGGCCAAGTTTTTCTTGATTTTCGCTTTCAGCCTTAAAGAGCGGTCGAATTTCTGATGATTTCACTAAATCCATAATTTCATCATAATCGCAAGGGAATCCAGCAATATCAACAGGCATAATAGCTTTCGTTCTTGGTGTAATTGCTTTTTTAATCGCATCCAAAGAAATATTAAAATCTTCTGAAGTATCTACCATTACTGGTTTAGCTCCTGCATGCAATACCGCTAAAGCTGTTGCACTATAAGTATAAGCAGGCACAATTACCTCATCGCCTTCTTTTACGCCGAACCAACGAAGCATCATAATCGCTGCAGAAGTCCAAGAGTTTACACAAAGCACTTCTTTGGCCCCTGAGAATTGTTTAATTTCTTCTTCTAAAGCTTTAACTTTAGGTCCTGTGGTAATCCAGCCTGAACGTAAAGAATCTACAACTTCATTGATTACATCTTCATTAACATATGGAGGAGAAAATGGAATTTTCATGTTTTTATCCTTTCTATCTAAATAATTTATATAATAATTTTTTCACAAAGCTTGGAGAAATAGACATCAAAAAATAAGCAATTGCGTAGATATCTGCTTTAATACCATAATTTAAATCTCTATTTATATGAAATAGGCGGAATTTTAGTAGCCCAATTGTTTTTTTCCAATTTGCTCTGCGCTTATAAAAGTCGGAACTGCGCCTGAATTTTAATCCAATATAATCTATATTGGCTAACTTACAGTTATTTAGAAAACCTTGATACCATAATAATGTATCTTCGGCCATTACTAAACTTGAAAGATATTTTGCTCCTTTTTCAAAAAATCGTCTTCTAAACATAGTTGTAGGATGAGCTATAGGATCTCTCTTAGAGAAGAACCTCCGAAGATCATAATGTGTTTGAGGATAAATAACTGAATCCTTAATTATCTCATTTTTTTCATTTATTTCCTCCAAAAAACACCCCACTGCATCAATATCAGTGTTTTTTTCAAGAAATTTAATTTGTTTTTCAAAACGTTCCGGTGTAGAAATATCATCAGTATCCATCACTGCAATATAATCACCTTTGCATTTTTCCAACCCTATACTTTTAGCACCACCAGTTCCAAGATTTTTTTCTAAAGAAATAATATCCAAAACCTCACCAAGCTTCACTTTCCAATTCTTTATGACATCATATAACTCTGTCGTTAAAGGGCCATCTTCAACCAATACAACTTGATCAGGTTTCACCGTTTGATGTTCCCAAATACTATCCATTGCTTGATCAAAATATTCTGGTTTTTCTTTATGATAAATTGACATTAACACTGATAACATTATTTATGTCCTATAATTCAAAAGAGGCTTTTTCTGGAAATCTTTTATCAAAGAATATGAGAGTTTCATCTCGAATCTGCACATATTCACTATCAGATAAGCTTGGAGAATCATTAAAACAAACAAATTTTGGATTTAATTTCTCACAATCTCGAATCGCATTATGAAGATCCTCTAGTGTTAAAATATTGGTTTCAACCCCATCATCATGCTTATAGGGGTAAAAATCTCCTTTAGCTAAACGCCAATAACGATATAAATACTGTGTCAAATCTGTATTGTGCCTAAATTTATTACTGGAACAGAGTTGCATTTCATCAAAACAATATTTTTTCACTTCTTGTAAGGTGCTATTCACATAAGGAATCGGATGATGCCAGTGCTCAAACCAAAAATATTTTCTATAAATATTCTTCAATAGAAAATTACTCATTTTATTTAAAGTCGAGTAACTTTTATGGTAAAGAAGTTTGTTATCTAACATTGATGGCTTAAAGAATTTATTTATAAGAGAAATATTATTATTTAAAGAATTAACCCATGTATCTATCTCTTTAAGCATTCCAAATAATTTATTACGAGCCACCCACCCGTGACATAAAAAATCAACAGCTTTTCCATCGACAAAGAAACGCTCCACATCCGTTTTAGAAAAAATAATAGTATCATCATTTAAGTAAATAAAACGCTCTGACAGTCCTTCAATATTTGGCAGACTCATCTCAATAGAACTTGAGTTAAATACCGGCAAATGCTCTTTATTATCATAAATATCGCTATGCTTAACTAATTCAATCTTAGGTGAATTAATATCCAACCATTCTGGATAATGTCCACAAGTAACTAAGTAAATTTTATTATACCAAGGACAATTTTTTTCAATAGAACGAAGTACATACTTTAATGTGCCTGAATCACGAAATCTTGCACTCGAATTTGCATCTGATAAGGACCGATTCTCAGCATATTGTTGTCGAGACTTTTGCCATTCAGGATCTTGGTTATCCACCCACGGTAAAACAAAATCTATTTTATCTATCATATAAGGCCTATTATTTAAAACTATTTATTAATTTTATCCAACTCTTTAAAACATTCTCTTTTTTATAGAGATCTATATTCAAGCAAGCATTTTTTGAGAACTTCAACCTACAATCAGCATTAGAAATCAGATAATCTATTTTTTGCTGCATCTCTTTTAGATTTTGGTTTTCTATCAAAAAACCATTCTTATTATCACTAATTATTTCTCCGGGTCCAGTTGGGCAATCGTAAGAAATTATTGGTAACTTACAAAATTGAGCTTCTAGTAAACTTAAAGGTAAACCTTCATATTTAGATGTCATAACAAGGAATGAGTGCTCAGGTAAAATCCCCATAATATTATTTACTTTTCCTCGTAAAAAAATATGATTTTCAAGATTGTTTTTATTAATTAGATTCTGTAAATTTTCTTTTAGCTCTCCATCACCATAAATATTCCATATCCAGTCCTGATATTTATTAAAAATATATTTCCCTATCATAATAACATGATCAAATTGCTTAACAGAAACCAAGCGACCTACACTAATAATTTTCTTGGACTGAATATTATAACTCTCATTATAGTATTTATTAAAATCAACAAAGTTTGGAATTACAGACAATTTCTTTTCTAATACATTAAGTTTCTTAACAAAATTTCTCAGATCTCTTTGTGTTAAACATACAATATGATCTGAAAACTTGGCTCCTATATACTGCCTTAAATAATGTATTTTACCATAAGTTTGATTTTCTAAATTAGAATGCTCACAGTAAATCCATTTTGATTTAGCTAGTTTAGATGCAAGCCAAGCAATTTCATTAGGACCGGCTGTAATAGAAAATAATAGACTTATTTTGTTACTTTTTAAAATTAAACTTAGATTATATGAAAATCTTATAATACTTCTATAAATACTACCGCACCCAATGGACAAATAATGAATTCTTATTTTATTATTTAAATGTATAATAGAACTATCATTCTTTTTAAAAAGTGAAATAATATGCACCTCATAAATATTTGAAAGTTCATTAGCTAACTGTAGCGTTATATTTTCCGCGCCACCAAGCAAAGTTATATCATATAGTAAAAATGCAACAATTTTATTCTTATTCATAGTTCTTCACCTTATATTCAGAAAACAACTTATCTATAAAAAACATTATAGTAATAGATATTATAAATTTCATATCAAAGAAGTAATAAAAGAATCCTGAATATGTAAATCGTGGAAGTAATATCAAGTTTAACATTGTTAATAGAGCAAGTATTCTAATATAATAAGACTTGAAAAATAATGAACTATTCAAACAAGATATAACTCTTCCTAGTATAGCTGATAAAATAACAACCCCTAAAAAACCAAAATCTAGATAATTCTCTAAAACATATGAAGTTCCTCTTCCATGCCCCATAAGATAACTATCCCCCATTACTAAATAAGATAATGGATGGGCTAAATTATTACTATTTAAAACAGCCAACATATTATTTCCAGAACCAAGTTCTGGGAAAGAAAATATTTTTGATGAAATAGAATTATGAAGTAATGAGTCAATAACCATACCAAAAGAATAAACTTTATCTTCCCTATTTGGTAATAGTTTCTCAATTTCTAATCCTTGAACAATCGTATAAAAAGAAGTTCCTTGTAGATATAGGAACTTAACAATAGCATTTTTTTCATATGGTTGAGAAGAAATTACATCTACATCACTATTTTTCTCTCTAAGATTTCCAACATAATTAAATAATGCCATTAAAGAAATTAAAAATAAAATGATATAAAAAATTCTTTTAAAGCTTATATTTTTACTAAAACCTAGATTTTCATTTAATAAAAAATAATACAAAATTAAAAATATAAAAAACTGCCCCACGCCATTTCTTTCACCTATTAATAAAACAGGAACTAAACTTATTAAATGAAAAATAATTACTAAAATTCTTTTTTTAGAATTAGGAATTGCAGCAAGAAAAAAAATAAAAAAGTAAATATAAAACGCTGAAATGGAAACTAAGAAAGACGGCAATCTCCCCTGAAAAGCCAGATAATTATCTGTATAAGGTAAGTCCCTCAATAATAAATATCTATCCACCCCAACAATAAAATTTATAACCCATAGAAATAAAACAATAAAGAACAAGATATTTTCCGAACTCTTTGATAACTTATATATTTCCTTTTTAACCATTAACCTATTATTAATAGAATACCCAAAGTTAATTGAAAACAAAGATAAACCTATAATAAAAAGAGACATTGTGTAAAATTCTAAATTAACATCCCAATAATCTATTTTATATAAATATTCAATAACAGGTCTACTTAGTAGAAACAAAAAAATCATTAGATTAAACATTATATAAATTAAATTTTTAGCGATACCTTTTGAAAAGAAAATATTTAAAAATAAAAAAATAACATCAAAAATAAGAAAAATATCAATATCATTGCAATTAGAAAAATACAAAAAAACAAAGATCAAGAACAACATCGCATATAAAAAATGCTTTAGGGTAGCAAATAAAGAAATCATATATTATTTTAAGGTTTTATATTATGGCTGATATATTTATTAATGTCAGATAATATATCAAAGTTTTCTTCCAATATATCTTCTGGCCATTCCCAAAAAGGATAACTTATATCCTTTAACTTAGTCACTAAATCATTATTAAATCTATACTTAATTACTTTTGCGGGTACACCTGCTACGATACTATACTCAGGAACATTTTTTGTTACTACACTTCCAGCAGCAATAACAGCGCCGTTGCCTATAGAAACACCAGGCATAATGATTGAATTTAGACCTATCCAAACATCATTACCTATTTTAGTTTCTATATTAGCGTCTTTTAAACCAATTATCTTAGTTTCTTTTTTGCTTCCCATTAAATTTAAATAATAAGGGTTGTACATTATAGGATGAGTTGTTACTAGTTCTAAATAATGTTGCCCAGGAGCAATAAATACGCCAGGAGCAATAGAACAAAAACTTCCAATAGTGACATTACTCTCAACAATAACTGGACGATCCGTAGAATTTATGTAAGAAAAATTTCCAATCTTAACATTATTTCTAATTGTAACATCACGCCCAATCAAACAATACTTTCCACAAGAAAAATTTTTACCTAATTTGGTAGTAATTATCTTTGTTTTTAAAGGACTGTACTTATAGCGTAAATGTAAAGCTCTAAAAAAATTCCTAATTTTGGATAACATTACCTTTTAGCTCCTTTATCGCAATCTTATAAAACAAAAAGTTCAAACAAAATAATAAAATAAAAGATATTATAAAGAATAGCCCCCCATATATAAAAAAATGAATGTAGCTACTTATCTCTATTAAATTATCTTTAAACAAAAAAACTATAAAACACGACAAGGAAAAACACAAAATAATTCTAAATAAATTTCTTAATTTATTATTTTGTAAGATATTTAAATTAATATATCGATCTACATCAATAAATCTATATAAATAGGCTACTAGGCTTGCAAAAATAACACCATCAATCCCATAGGAAGAAACTAAAATCAGCTGCCCTAAAAAGCAAATAATCATCTCAATTATTGCGCTGCGCTGAGTTTCTTTATAGTGACCCGCAGCATTAATAATTGTCGCTGCAGGTGTTCTGAGGCTGTTCACAAGACCTAACAAAGAAAATAATAATATTGTAGATGGACGTATATAATCAGACATATCCTTAACCGCATTTAAATATAGTTTTAGAAATGAATCCATTAATAAATATGCTGTAATATAACTAGAAAACCCTAGAGTATAAAAAATACTTTCATAAAATCTAAATCCCTTATTAACAAGAAAAGTGTTCTTTCTTGCTAAAATATTGCCAAATGCTCCTATTAGAGCTGAGGAAATTGTTGAAAGCAACATCCCTAACCCATTAAAAACAAGTAAATAAACAGAATATATACTTGCATCTTTATTTCCACAAAATACAGATACAATTGTGATTTGACTTCCAAATGAGATTATACCTGCTAACTGATGAATTGTTGCTGATTTACGCTTAGATAAAGCTTCCATATCTTTATCGATAGAGCTATCTAAAAAAGGATAAAATTTATTTATATATACACCTAATATAACAACCCTAAGAACGAAGGATAATGATACTCCAAGTTGGACAACTATTATGTTAAAATCATTCCTTATTAATATATAAGCTACAATTAAACCTAAGACCAATGCAAAAGATTGAATTATGTTTACTATGTATATTCGTTGATCAGCTATCAGTAATGCTCTGTATTTTCCTATAACAAAGAACTCACTCGCTCCAGATATGCCTAATACTAAGACTAAAATACTAGAGCTGTAGTAATCTAGAGAGCCTTTAACTAATAAAGGATAAATTACTGATATTATTAAAGCTAGTATAGAAAAGACATAACCAGTATTAAAGAAAACTCGATTACATGCATTCATAATTGAGCTTATCTTCTTTTGATCATTTTCTGCTATAGGTTTGTATAATGCTACCACAGTAGATTCAGATATTCCCGATCCAACTAATGCTGCATAATTAAGAATTTGTCTAATTGTTTGAACCAAACCGTTAACATCAGAACCAAATTTTGCTAGTATTAAAGGAGTTAGAATAAGATTGAAGAGAATATTTATTAATTGATAAAATAAATTAGAAATAATGTTTTTAAATATCAATAATCTACTTAACATTTACTTTCTCATTAGTTTTCTAGCAAAAATTGATAGTAGTAATATAATTATATTAGCATCAAGTTCTTTTGCTATATCTGTTATACTGGCATGGTTCATTCGGTTTTTATAATAGGCAGAGTAATACCCCATTCTTTCTCTAATATTAATATTAGCTAAAGATACTTGCTCTCTAATGCGTAAAGCATACCCTTTATAGTTACTAGCTATTAATTTATCGTTACTATCTGTTAAACCGCCAGGCAAATACTCACAAATATAAACTATTTTGTTAAACCATCTAATTTTATATCCTTGTGCTGCAATTCTAGTCCAAAGCACAATTTCTGACATAAATTTCTCACCTTCAATAACAGGAAATTTATTTTCCTTTAGTATCCGTGTAAAAAATACCTCAAACTTATCACCTAAAATATTATATTTTTTCCGTTCAATAGATGTGGCATCAATATACTCTCCAGAAAACGTCTTACCGATACATTCATTTTCTGAATATCCTTTATTAAAAGAAATCCCAGCAAAATTTTTACTAAGCTCTAAAGTATTAAATGCTGTTCTTATAGAATCAATCGCATTAGGTAACAAATAATCATCTGAATCAACGATACCAAAATAGTCACCTGAAGCTAAATCTATTCCCCTATTGACGGCCACATGCTTACCAGCATTATTTTGATACTCATAGATAACCTTTATTCTTTTATCCGCTATGAAAGAAGATACAATTTCCTTAGTAGAATCAGTAGAACCATCATCTACAATGATCCATTCAAAATTAATATCTGTTTGCTCTAAAAGGGAATTATATAACCGCGTTAATAAATAACCTCTATTATAAGTAGGCGTAAAAACAGTCACAAACATAAAATTGACCTTTACTGAGAACTATATTTTCTTATAAGAATATTTACAACAACTAGGAAAATACCAAATATTCCTCCTATAATTAATCCCCCTAGCAATATTGGTAGTTTTCTACCATTATCCTTAACTACTGGGTAATCAGGTGCACTCAAATAATAATATCCACTAATATCATCCTCTCTTTCTACTTTATGTTCTAATGAAGCTAATAAATTAATTTTTTTTTCTAAGTTGTAATAACTTAATGGATAAACTAAAGGTGCACCTTTTAAGGTATCAACTTGAGCTTGTAAATACTTTTCTCCCTGCATAAATAAATATGTACCATCACCTAGTTTTGAATCACTGAATGGCACTCGTGTATCGCTGAGAGATACTTCTAGTAAACTTATATTTCCACTTAACGACTTAGAATAATCTTGAATCCCTGCTGATTTAGCAATATCTAAAGCTGTTGTAAGATTTTCTAATTGAATTTGGCGAGCATTTTCAGCATCCTGCTTAATCTTGTTCTTTTGTATTTCTAAACCGCCACGTACTACACTAATATCAGCTAGAAAATCTTTTTTACTTTGAATAACTACCCATTGATTTACAAATTGGATATAAGCTGCTAGTACGTCCTGTGCTTCTTTTGGCGTCTCGGCAGCAAAACTAACATTAACACCAATAACATTCGGATCTTTTTTAGGATCCGGTACTGTAACAATCAGATTTTTATCGACCAAATTAGATAACAGTTTCAGTTTAGCCTCTTCAGAAGAGGCATTCCTAGCTGCATAAGTATCAAACCATTTTGATTGAGAAAAGAATGCCTCTTTCAAACTACGTGAAAATAAAGCCGTTTTAAAGTCATTAAATACTGATTCTGAAACTTTATCTTGTGAAAAATCTTTAATCTCCAGAATAGATGCATATTCACCGCGAAATAACAAATAATCACCTAGATTAGCCACCTTGGGTGCAACTACTACTGATTTAGATGTCCATTGTTCTTTAGCCGTAAAAGCATAACCTGCCGCAATGGCGGTACAAACGAAAGCAGATAAAATAATCCATAGTTTTTTATTCCATAGAATTTTAATTAATTCAATCAAATCAATCTCATCCGACTCATTTAATTTTTGATAACGACTATCACTCATTATTAATCCTTTTATGTCAATTGAACATACTATAAACTTACTGCATTCTACCTGAGTTCCCCTACTCTAACAAGAGAATTAAAATAACCCTAATGAACAATGGCTAACTGTAATAACTCTATAAATTATTAATGCAAACAAAAAAGATACCACTTTGAAAGTGGTATCTTTTATATCTGAAAAATCAAACAATTATATCTTAATTAAGCATAATACATCTCAAACTCAACAGGATGTGGTGTCATATTTAAACGTTCTACTTCTTTACGTTTAATATTAATAAATGCTTCGATAAAGTCTTTCGTAAACACACCACCTTGCGTTAAGAATTCATAATCTTTTTCTAATGAATTCAACGCTTCTTCTAGCGAGCTCGCGACTGCTGGAATATCTTTTAATTCTTCCGGTGGAAGATCGTAAAGATTTTTATCCATTGCATCTCCTGGATGAATTTTGTTTACCACACCATCAAGACCCGCCATCAATAATGCAGCGAATGCAAGGTATGGGTTTGCCAATGGATCTGGGAAACGTGCTTCAATACGAATTGCCTTCGGATTGGTTACTGCAGGGATACGGATTGAAGCAGAACGGTTGCTTGCAGAGTAAGCCAACAATACTGGCGCTTCAAAACCTGGCACTAAACGTTTATACGAGTTAGTGCTAGGGTTAGTGAATGCATTTAATGCTTTAGCATGCTTAATAATACCGCCGATGTAATAAAGTGCGGTTTCAGAAAGGCCGGCATATTTATCACCTTGGAAAATATTTTTACCGTCTTTGCTTAATGACATATTACAGTGCATGCCTGAACCATTGTCACCCGTGATTGGTTTAGGCATAAAGCAAGCGGTTTTACCATGTTCTAGCGCAACGTTTTGAACCACATATTTATAGATTTGTGTTTCATCCGCTTTCAAGGTTAAGCTATTGAATTTCGTTGCAATTTCATTTTGACCTGCAGTAGCCACTTCATGGTGGTGTGCTTCTACTACTAAGCCCATTTCTTCTAAAATCAAACACATTTCAGAGCGAATATCATGTGCTGTATCAATTGGTGCCACCGCACAGTAACCGCCTTTTTTCAATGGACGATAAGCGTTGTTACCATCTTCGTATTTTTTGTTGGTGTTCCAAGCAGCTTCAATGTCATCAACGGCAAAAGAAGCACGGTTCATTGATACATCAAAACGGACATCATCAAATAAGAAGAACTCTGGTTCAGGACCAAAGAATGCTTGATCCGCAATACCGATTGAACGCATATAGTTTTCGGCACGAATAGCAATTGAACGCGGGTCACGGTCATAGCTTTGCATAGTCGTTGGTTCATAAATACTACAACGAATAGAGAGGGTTGGAATCTGCGCAAATGGATCGACTACCGCAGTTTCAGCGATTGGCATTAAAAGCATATCGGCTTTGTTAATGGTTTTCCAACCTTCAACCGAAGAGCCATCGAACATTTTGCCATCTTCAAACATATCTTCATCGACAAGGCTAACCGGAATAGAAACACCGTGTTCTTTACCTTTAATGTCGGTGAAACGAAGTAGCGCGAACTTAATATCGTTCTCTTCGATCAGTTTGAATACGTTGGCAATTGCATTTGCATTTGGCATAAGGAGTCCTCTATTTTGCTATGTATATAATCTTTATAAAAATTAAAAGAGCATTATAACGCAACCGCTTACTTTTTTCATGGGATTTATTTTAAACACTGGCATAGCAGAGTAACGAAATATCGTGTATAATTTTTGCCCTTTCGAGATTCTCGTAGGGTGAGTTTGACTCACCAACTTAAACTACTTGGACTATTTGGTGGCATAAAAATCCCACCCTACAAAACTTAAACTGTAAGAACGTAATAAATGAAAAACGACATTGATATTAATAAATTGCGCAATATCGCAATTATCGCCCACGTTGACCATGGTAAAACCACCCTCGTTGACAAACTTCTTCAACAATCCGGTACATTTGAATCAACTCGTGGTGATGTTGATGAACGCGTAATGGACTCAAACGATCTTGAAAAAGAACGTGGCATTACCATTCTTGCAAAAAATACTGCAATTAACTGGAATGGCTATCGCATTAACATCGTAGATACTCCAGGACATGCCGACTTCGGTGGTGAAGTAGAACGTGTGCTTTCTATGGTGGACTCTGTACTTTTAGTGGTAGATGCTTTTGATGGCCCAATGCCACAAACACGTTTCGTAACCCAAAAAGCCTTTGCTCATGGTTTAAAACCAATCGTAGTTATCAACAAAGTTGACCGTCCAGGTGCACGCCCTGATTGGGTGGTGGATCAAGTATTCGATTTATTCGTTAACCTTGGTGCAACCGATGAGCAATTAGACTTCCCAATTATCTATGCTTCAGCATTAAATGGTGTTGCGGGTCTCGAACACGAAGAATTAGCGGAAGATATGACGCCGTTATTTGAAGCGATCGTTCAACACGTTGAACCGCCAAAAGTAGAACTTGATGCACCATTCCAAATGCAAATCTCACAATTAGACTATAACAGCTATGTGGGTGTTATCGGTATCGGTCGTATCAAACGTGGTGCAATCAAACCAAATCAACCTGTAACGATTATTGATGGTGAAGGCAAAACTCGCCAAGGTCGTGTAGGTCAAGTATTAGGTCACCTTGGTTTACAACGTTATGAAGAAGATGTTGCTTACGCAGGCGATATCATCGCGATTACCGGTTTAGGTGAATTAAATATCTCGGATACAATTTGTGATATCAACGCCGTTGAAGCACTACCTTCATTAACCGTTGATGAACCAACTGTAACCATGTTCTTCTGTGTAAATACTTCACCGTTTGCGGGTCAAGAAGGTAAATATGTGACTTCTCGTCAAATTCTTGAACGTTTAAACAAAGAGTTAGTTCACAACGTGGCATTACGCGTAGAAGAAACACCAAACCCAGATGAATTCCGTGTTTCTGGTCGTGGTGAATTACACCTTTCTGTATTAATTGAAAATATGCGTCGTGAAGGTTATGAACTTGCGGTTTCTCGTCCTAAAGTAATTTACCGTGAAATCAACGGTAAAAAACAAGAGCCTTATGAGCAAGTGACCATCGATGTAGAAGAACAACACCAAGGTTCTGTCATGGAGGCATTAGGTATCCGTAAAGGTGAAGTTCGTGACATGATGCCAGATGGCAAAGGTCGTGTACGTTTAGAATACATCATCCCTAGCCGTGGCTTAATCGGTTTCCGTGGTGAATTCATGACCATGACGTCAGGTACTGGTTTACTTTACTCTAGTTTCGATCACTACGATGACATCAAACCAGGTGAAATTGGCCAACGTAAAAATGGTGTGTTAATTTCTAACGCGACAGGTAAAGCATTAGCTTATGCGCTATTTGGTTTACAAGAGCGTGGTAAATTAATGATCGAAGCTAACGTAGAGGTTTACGAAGGTCAAATCATCGGTATTCACAGCCGCACAAACGACTTAACGGTAAACTGTTTGCAAGGTAAAAAACTCACCAATATGCGTGCATCGGGTAAAGATGATGCCATCGTATTAACCACACCGGTAAAATTTACACTTGAACAAGCTATCGAGTTTATCGATGATGACGAGTTAGTGGAAGTGACACCAGAGTCGATCCGTATCCGTAAAAAACTCTTAACGGAAAACGATCGTAAACGTGCAAACCGTACGACAACCAGTACGAGCACACACAATTAAAAACGTGCGGAAATTTGACCACACTTTTAAACAAACAAAAGGCGAACATGATGTTCGCC
This sequence comes from Parahaemophilus parainfluenzae, assembly GCA_001914055.1. Lineage (GTDB taxonomy): Bacteria > Pseudomonadota > Gammaproteobacteria > Enterobacterales > Pasteurellaceae > Haemophilus_D > Haemophilus_D parainfluenzae_V. The sequence continues at coordinate 69,168 of MKXX01000003.1, forward strand.
TTTTTATTTCATGATTAAAACTAGCCTAATCTGACTTTCTCGCCACCGAATTCATCGAGTAAGTTTTCTGTCAGTTTAGATAAAATCCCCGTCATCAATACAAAATCAGCATCAAAACGCTGTGCATAATCTTCTTTTAAAATATCCGCATTTTTCTCACGCACGGCATCAGCAAATTTCAAACGTTTGAGCGTACAATCTTCATTAAATACAAAAGTCAGCGTATCTTCCCATTCCAATGCGAGCTTACTCACCACTTTTTTGCCATCTTGTAAAAGCGCGAGAATCTCTTCATTTTCTAAAGGCTGTTTTTTACAACGGATCACGCTGTCTTCTTGGCTTCCACGCAATTCAGCCTCTTCTAACGCCACCAGCCAATGCGGAATTTTTTCCTGCACAATCCAATCCGTTAAAATGGTCGAAGGTTCATTGGCAAAAGCCAACGGCACAACGGGTAACGAACCGAGGGATTTACGCAATAATGCTAAGGCATCTTCTGCACGTTTACTGGATGCCGCATCGACATGCACAAGGTTGTTCTCCGTATCAATCCACACAGAAGTTTGCTGGTTTTTAGTGAATGCACGCGGCAATAAATTCATCACCACATCATCTTTTAACGTTTGTTTTTCCGTTTTTTTCAATTTGCGGTTTTCTTTTTGCTCAAGGCTTTCAATGCGTTCATCTAATTCACGTTTCACCACATTCGCCGGCAACATTTTCTCTTCTTTTTTCGCAACTAACAAAATGTGTTTACCCACTGAAAAATGCAATAACTCGCTGCCTTTCAAGGGACTAGCCCAACCAAATTTACTTTGATCTTGTGAGCCACAAGGATGAAATTCACAATCTGACAACTGGCGTTGTAATTCATTAAGATCCCAATCTAGGAGCTTAGTCAGCCTATATGACATTAAATTTTTAAACCACATCGTAACACTTCCTTCATAATAGGGTAAAATACGCGACATTGTAGCCCATAAACTCACGGGAAAAAATGATGCAACAGAAATTAATTGCCTTCATCGGTGGTGGCAATATGGCACAAGCCATTGTGCTCGGCCTATTAAAACAAGGTTATCCTGCCGATAAAATTATCGTTAATGATCCTAATGAAGAAAAACGAGCCTTTTTTGCTCAATATGGCGTCGCAGTTTCTACGGATAACGATCAATCCATCACACAATCTCAAGTTGTGTTATTTGCCGTTAAGCCACAAGTGCTAGCCGATGTTTGCAAGCCATTAAGTGCGGTTGATTTCTCTGATAAATTAATTATTTCTATTGCAGCAGGAATTTCGACTGCCCGATTAGCTGAACTCCTTCCAACAGCAAAATCCATTGTTCGCGTGATGCCAAACACACCTGCATTAGTGGGTGAAGGTATGGCTGGCTTATTTGCTGATAAAAACACACCTGAAATTGACCGCACTTTTGCGGAAGATTTACTTTCTGCAGTAGGGAAAACCACTTGGGTGTCGGATGAAGATCACATGCATGCAGTCACCGCGGCATCTGGCAGTAGTCCGGCTTACTTCTTCCAATTTTTAGAAGCTATGCAACAAGGCTTAATAGAAATGGGCTTAGATGAAAACCAATCTCGTGAGTTGGTACAACAAGCCATGTTAGGCTCGGCAAAGCTGGTGATTGAAAATCCTCAAACAGCCCTTTCGACTTTACGAGAAAATGTCACCTCAAAAGGCGGTACCACCGCAGCCGCATTAAATATGTTCAATCAATACCAGTTTAACGACATCATTAAACAAGCGATGCAGGCCTGTGTGGCACGCTCACAAGAAATGGAAAAATTATTCTAATGCAAGTTCGTCCTTTTACTTGGCTCGCCTTGAGCTTTTTTGGCTACTATTGTGCCTACGGTGTGTTTCTTCCCCTTTTCCCGGCATGGTTGAAAACGCAATCTTATAGCGAAGAAAGCATCGGCTTATTGCTTGCCTGCGCCTACATTTTCCGTTTTAGTGGCGGTATTTTATTTTCCGGCTTAATCAAACGCGTTTCCCTCTTAGTAAATGGCTTACGTTATTTAGGCGTGGCCAGTGCCATTACAATGGCCTTAATTGGACTGATGTCGCACAATTTCTGGCTATTATTTATTGGACTTGCGTTGTATTCCATGGTGAATGCGGCCGGTATGCCGATTGGTGATAGCCTTGCCAGTACATGGCAACAACAAATTCATTTAGATTATGGCAAAGCGCGCTTAATTGGTTCCTTTGCGTTTGTTGTTGGTGTGATGGTATTCGGGTATTTTGTTGGACTCGTGGGTGAGCAATATATTACTTGGATGATCACAGGCATACTCGTTTTTTACTGTATTGTGCAATTACTTCATCCGAACCCAATGCCGCAGGATGAACCCCAAAGTGCGGTCGAAAATTCCGTTGGATTTTTAGACTTACTGAAAAATAAAACGACCCTTCGTTTGTTTATTGCGATTTCACTCATTCAAGGATCGCATGCAGCTTATTACTCATATAGCACTATTTTTTGGACAAATCATGGCCACTCCGTTTCCGATGCAGGCTTATTTTGGGGAATCAGTGTATTAGCTGAAATCGTGGTCTTTTTCTTCTCTACTCGATTATTCAAAAACTGGACCATTACAGCCCTTTTCTATCTCACCGGTATTGCGGCTATCGTGCGTTGGCTCTCGTTCGGTTATGCCGATACCTTTGTTGAAATCGTCCTATTGCAATGTTTTCACAGTCTTACTTATGTGGTCGGTCATTACGCAACTGTGCGTTACATCACTACTCAACCACAAACCCATATTGCGAAATTACAAGGCTTATACAATGCCTTGGCGGGATGTGCAGCCATTGCGATTTTCACTGCGCTCTCTGGCGTACTTTATCCAATTTCGCCAGTTTATGCCTTTAGTTTAATGGCCGCCTTTGCTTTCATCGGATTATTTATCACTCCACGTGGCGTGAAAGCCTTTTTGGTACATAGAGTGTAAACATGAATAACCTTACGCTAGTCGATTTATTCTTGAATGAATATTGGATTGAAAAAGGATTGTCTGAAAACACCGTGCAGTCTTATCGTCTTGATTTAACCGCACTTTGTGATTGGTTGGATAAACAAAATTTATCCCTCGAAACCCTCGAACCCTTAGATCTGCAACAATTTTTAGGCAGCCGTTTAGAACAAGGCTACAAAGCCACTAGCACCGCGCGAATGTTGAGTGCGATGCGGAAATTATTCCAATATTTGTATCGTGAAAAGTATCGTACGGATGACCCGAGTGCCGTACTGAGCTCACCTAAATTGCCAAGCCGCTTACCTAAATATTTAACCGAGCAACAAGTCACGGATTTATTAAATACACCTGATGTCGAAATTCCGCTCGAGTTACGCGATAAAGCCATGTTGGAATTGCTGTACGCAACTGGATTACGTGTCACGGAATTGGTCACGCTCACTATTGAGAATATGAATTTACAACAAGGTGTCGTGCGTGTGATTGGTAAAGGTAACAAAGAACGCATCGTACCAATGGGAGAAGAAGCAGCGTTTTGGGTGCGACAATTCGTACTTTATGGTCGCCCTATTTTGCTCAATGGACAAAGTTCTGATGTGGTCTTTCCAAGTCAACGGGCTCAGCAAATGACTCGCCAAACCTTTTGGCATCGTATAAAGCATTATGCTGTGTTAGCGGGAATCGGTACGGATGCGCTTTCGCCACACGTTCTTCGTCATGCCTTTGCGACACATTTGGTGAATCATGGTGCAGATCTCCGTGTTGTGCAAATGCTCCTCGGACACAGCGATCTCTCCACCACGCAAATCTATACTCACGTAGCTAAAGAACGCTTGAAACACCTTCATGAAAGATTTCATCCGAGGGGATAAAATAAAAAAGTGCGGTCAAATTTATCATTATTTTTGAGCGCACTTTTGTATGAAAAGCTTATTTCAATGACAACAATCTCGCCACATTTTGAGCTGTTGAGATTAAATTCTGCTCGCCTTGCTTGAGAATTGTTGGTAAATCCCCCAGACTGCGAATTATCGGGAACACCGCATCAATGCCATGTTCATACACCACGTCATAATCCTCACGTAAACACCCCACAATCGCGATGACTGGCTTATTAAATTGTTTCGCCATGCGCGCTACACCGATTGGTGTCTTACCTAAGATACTTTGCGCATCCATACGGCCTTCACCAGTAATCACTAAATCAGCCTCTTTAACTTGCTCAGCGAGTTTCAAATTATCTAACACGATCTGCACACCAGCTTTCAGTTGCACATTAGGTAAGAGCAATAAACCACCACCCATACCACCTGCCGCCCCCGCACCTGGTTGATCTTGAATCTTTTTACCACAATCCCGCTCAGCAATTTGGGCAAAATGGGCTAATGCCGCATCGAGTTCCTTCACCATCTCAGGCGTCGCACCTTTTTGAGGGCCAAAAATTGCAGAGGCACCTCGTTCACCACAAAGTGGATTATTCACATCACAAGCCACTTCGATTTGTACGTGTTGCAATCGAGGATCTAAATCAACCAGTTGAATTTCAGCAAGATTAGATAATGCTGCACCACCAAAGCCAATGGATTGCCCATTTTTATCCAATAAACGTAAGCCTAATGCTTGCAGCATACCCGCACCACCGTCATTTGTGGCACTCCCACCAATCCCTAAAATGATGTGTTGAACACCAAGGTCAAGAGCTTGCTTAATTAGCTCCCCTGTGCCAAAACTGGTGGTTTGACAAGGATTACGTTTATCCATTGGAACAAGATGTAATCCAGACGCAGCCGCCATTTCAATGATCGCCGTTTTACCATCACCTGATAAACCGAAAAAGCTTTTTACTTGGTTGCCTAACGGTGCAGTGACTTCTGCCTCAATTAAGCGCCCCTGAGTGGCATCTACCAAAGATTGTACGGTTCCCTCTCCCCCATCTGCCATTGGTAATTTCACATATTCAGCGTTTGGGAAAATACGTTTAAAACCAGTTTCAATCGCATTAGCCACTTCAAGTGCGGTTAAACTTTCTTTAAATGAATCAGGCGCAATGACAATTTTCATATTCTCTCCTTAAACTAACTAAATACACCAAAAATTAAGGTGGACACAATGGTCATAATTAACCCCACTGCACTTTCATAAGGAATCAATTTTAAGCGTTCTTTCATGTCCATATTTACGCTACCACCAGTTGCATGGAAAAAAGAACCATGTGGCATATGATCGAAAACTGTCGCCCCCGCATGAATCATCGCGGCACCTGCCAGACTACTCACTCCCAACTCTAATAACGTTGAACTAAACACATTCGAAGCAACCGCTGTACCTGCTGTTGTTGATGCCGTTGCAAGCGACATGAGTGCACCTGAAATTGGCGCCAGGATATAAGAAGGTAAGCCCGAATGTTTTAAGCCTTCAATAAGCACATCTTTCATACCGGAATTAGCAATAATACCGGCTAAAGCGCCCGTACCAAGTAGCATAATCGCCACCGGAGCCATTTTCCCTAAACCGCTAATCGCATAGTTATTGGCTTGGCGAAGCTTGCCCATGCATAATGCGCCAATCAGACCACCAAGTGGTAAAGCGATTAAAGGATCGACTTTAATATCGGCTAACGGACGAAGTGCCAGTAAGAAGATGGCAACCAAAGGCGCCACAAGTGCGGTCAAAAATGAGGGTAGATTCTGTGTTTCTATTGCGACAACCTCTTGGGATGAAACGCGCGAACCTTTGTTTCTTAAACGTTTTGCTAAAAAATACGTCAATATTAAGCCAAAAATAGCGGGGATAATCCCTGCCATCATCACTGACGTTAAAGGAAGATGGAATGTATCTGCTGCAGCAATGGCATTGGGATTAGGTGACATTAAGTTTCCTGCTTTTCCCCCACCAATCATCGCTAAGAGAATAGCAGGTTTTGATAAGTCAGTACGACGAGCAAGTGCTAAGGCGATTGGAGAGACCGTAATCACGGCAACATCAATAAATACACCAACGGCGGTTAAAATTAATGTGGCCAACGCTAACGCTAATAATGCTCTTGTTTCACCTAACTTGTTTGTAATGGTTTCAGCAATGGTATTAGCCGCACCGGATTCAATCAGTACTCCCGCCAATACCCCTGCTGCGAGAATTCGCATGACTGCGGTAGTGATACCTTGAGCGCCTCCGATCATGAGACTCACGGTTTGAGATAAATCAGCGCCGCCAACTAATCCCCCTACTAAAGCCCCAACTAACATACCATAGGCTGGTGAGACTTTTTTCAAAATAAGGAAAATAGCGACGATAAGTGCAATGAGCGCACCTAAGGCTGAGACTGTTGGCATAGCATCCTCCTGTTGATATGAATATGCAAAAATCTTTCTTATTTATATCAGCAAAAGTAGAGGAATAAAATCTTGTCCGACTTCCACCTACAAAAACGGCTTATGTAAAACACATAAGCCGAAATTGTTACTGAAAATTGACCGCACTTTAGAAAAATAAAATACTTCCCCAAACCACGACAACAATGCAAAGTGCAATAAATACCGCTGCTGAGCCTTGGTCCTTGGCTCTCCCAGAAAGCTCATGGCGTTCTGTGCCAATACGATCCACCACCGCTTCAACTGCACTATTTAATAGCTCTACTGCCATCACAAGTAAAACCGATGAAATCATTAGTGCGATTTCAATTTTAGTGTCACCTAGCCAAAAGGCGAGCGGAATCATAATACACGCAAGAAAACATTCGTGGCGAAATGCGGTTTCATTTTTGAATGCACTTTTTAAGCCTTGTAAAGAATATTTCGTCGAGTTAATTAAATGGGTTAATCCCGTGGTTTTATACATAAAAGTTCCTATGTTGTAATCTATAAACGTTTTGCTTCGATAACGTCGTCTAACTTCGCTAATCTGGCCAGTATTTTACTTAAACTTTCAACATTTTTCAGTTCAATTTCCATATCCATCGTCGCCACTTGTTTTTTGGTGTCTGCACGGCTTGAAACCCCTAACACGCTGACTTTTTCATTTGCAAGCACGGTCGTAATATCGCGTAATAAACCATTGCGATCACTGGCCACAATGCGAATATTAATATGGAACCCGGCCGCATAATTATCTCCCCAAAGGGCTTCTACTACGCGTTCCGGATGGGCAGCTTGTAATTCAATAAACTGTTCACAATCGCAACGATGAATTGAGATACCTCGTCCCATGGTAATGTAGCCTGCAATCGCATCACCTGGAATAGGCTGACAACAACGCGCCATGTGGTGCATTAAATTACCGACCCCTTCAACAATGACATAGCCTTTATTCTGTTGTTGCTCGGCTTTCTGTTGCGCCTTTTGCTGTGCAGTATTCGCGCTTTTACTCGCCACATGGCGGAGAATTTCTTGATCCGCTTCTTCAGCCGTCACTTTGATCAATCGGCTTTGCAAGAAATTCATCAACTGATTTAAACGAATATCTCCGCTACCAATGCCCGCGTATAAATCTTCAAGGTTTTTTAAGTTATAACGCGGCAAAGCAAGCTGCTCAACCTGTTTCAAATTGATATTCAAACGAGCAAGTTCATTATCTAACTGCTCTTTACCAGCAGGAACGTTTTTATCACGATCTTGTTTCTTAAACCATGCTTGGATTTTGGCGCGCGCTTTTGAGGTATGGGTAAAGCCTAAGTTCGGATTGACCCAATCTCGGCTTGGGTTAGGATTTTTCTGCGTGATGATATCCACTTGCTCGCCCATTTGCAGGTGATAAGTGAATGGCACAATACGCCCACCAACTTTCGCCCCGATACAACGGTGGCCAATCTCACTGTGGATCGCATAAGCAAAATCGAGAGGCGTTGATCCCGCGGGTAAATCAACCACTTCACCTTTCGGTGTAAACACATATACGCGGTCATCAAAGACTTGGCTACGTAATTCAGCCATCACTTCGCCAGAGTCCGTAATATCATCTTGCCATGCAAGTAATTTACGCAACCAAGTGATTTTTTCTTCATAAGCGGAAAGGCTACCTGTCGTGCCCTCTTTGTATTTCCAGTGGGCGGCTACACCAAGCTCCGCATCATCATGCATTTGCTGGGTACGAATTTGCACTTCAATTGGCTTACCACCTTTTCCTAACACCACAGTATGAATGGATTGATAGCCATTTGGTTTTGGATTAGCAACATAATCATCAAATTCTTTTGGCAAGTGTTTGAAATGTGTGTGGACGATACCGAGAGCCGTATAACAATCTTGCAATTTCTGTACGATCACCCTAACCGCTCTGACATCATATAAGCCACTGAACTCCAAATGTTTCTTTTGCATTTTTCGCCAAATGCTATAAATATGTTTTGGACGTCCGTAAACCTCAACTTGGTCAATATTTTCTTTTAAATAACCGGTTAATTCTGTGACGAAATCCGCAATATACTGCTCACGATCTAAGCGGCGCTCATGTAATAATTTGGCAATATTTCGATATTGTTCTGGATGCAAATAGCGGAAGCAGTAATCTTCAAGCTCCCATTTCAATTGACCGATACCTAAACGGTTCGCCAATGGGGCATAAATATTGGAACATTCTTTGGCAGCCAATACTTTTTCTTCTTCACAAAAGTGATTTTCCGCATTACGAAGAAACGTAATACGTTCAGCAAGTTTGATGATCACGCAACGGAAATCGTCCACCATAGCAAGGAGCATACGGCGCACATTATCCACTTGAGAGGCATTGGCAGAATGGCTGGCATTGAGCTGACGGATATTATCCATCTCCTCCACACCTTTAAGCAGTTTGGTGATTTTAGGACCGAAATGTTCCTGAATTTGCTCCCAATCGACAATTTTGTTTGCTACTAAGGGGAATAGCATAGCGGTGAGTAAGCTTTCGCTGTCCATATTCATTTCATGCAGAATTTCAACCATTTCCACACCGGATTGCAATGTGAGGATTGCATTCTCCATTTGATCAGCATGTTCAGCTATTTTGGCTTGGGCATAATACCATGCATCAATCAGAGACTTTTCTGCGGGGGCAGCAAGTTTAAGGCTCGAACACCATTGTTCGATCTCAAAATCATGTGGATTTGATAAGTGAGAACCACGAACTGCAACCATAATACCCCCTTGTTGATGAATATGGCTCGGCAACATCCTGTCAGCCGAGTTGTCTTTTTAAGACAACAAAAAAGTCTGACTATTCTATCAGAATTTACATCTTATTTGATAAATAATGTCACCGACTCCAAATGACTGGTATGCGGGAACATATCAATCATGGCCGTTTTGATGATGCGATACCCGAAAGCGCGAAGAATCTCAGCATCCCGTACTAAGGTTGCGGGATTGCAAGATACATAGAGAATGCTTTCTGCACCCAGTTCACATAACGCATTCAGTGCAAAAGCGGCGCCACTGCGAGGCGGATCGAGAAGAATTTTATTGAAATGTTGTTTTGCCCAAGGTTGTTCTGAAAAAGTTTGGTCTAAATCGGCTTGATAAAATTCAACATTATCGATGTGATTAAACTGAGCATTGACTTGGGCTTTTTTCACCATATCAAAAACCCCTTCAATTCCAACCGCACTTTTCACGCGTTTGGCTAAAGGTAACGTGAAATTGCCCATGCCGCAGAATAAATCTAAGACATGCTCATTCTGATTCAAATCAAGCCAATCTAAAGCAGTCTCAACCATTTGCTGATTTAGGTGCGTATTCACTTGAATAAAATCACGGATATCAAAAGATAAACGAATATCGCCCAGAGAATAATAAGGCATTTCACCATGCACAAGTTGAATACTTTGATCATCTTGCAGAAACAAATTCACACCATTGACACGTGAAAACTCGAGTAACAAAGTGCGATCAGTTTCAGCTAAATTTCCTTTGTAACGTAACAACATGGCTACGCCATTATCCGCTGGAACTAATTCAATATGCCCTAATTGTTTCGGAGTTGAATATTGAGCCCAAAGTGCGCTCAATTTGGGGATAAGATGATTGATTGCAGGCTCTGCGACTAGGCATTGCTGAATACTCACTAACTGATTGGAGTTTTTCTGACGAAATCCCATTTCAACAGTTTTGTTTTTAGCATTCCATAGCAAACTTAATCGTACACGACGACGATAGCCCCATTGTTCGCCACAAATCATTGGCATTAATTGAATAGGCTCTGCTTGCAGTTTACTTAATCGAGAAAAAAGGGCTTTCTCTTTCGCTTTACGCTGCATTTCCACAGGAATATGCTGACCTTGGCATCCACCACAACGGCCATAATAATGACATTGTGGCTCAACACGCTGATTACTCTTTTGTAGCCATTTTTGTGCCGAGGCTAAACCATATTGACGCTTTTCATCAGTCACTACCGCTTCCACTTTTTCTGTTGGCAAAGCATTTTCAATAAACCAGGTTTTACCTTGAATTTTTGCGACACCTAACCCTTGATAATCTAAATCCTGAATTTCAGCGACAACTTTTTGGGTGGTTTTCTGTTTTTTTTGTGGAGCGTAAAGTAAAGCCATGATGATGTATTAATCTGTTTGTATCAAAGAAAAGGATTATTTTAAATAAAGCACGTTTTGCGTAAATAACTCTCGACTTTTCAGCGGCTTATCGCCTAAATAAGGTTTGAGCGCGATTCGAGTAAAGCGCTTTGCTGCTTGCAAGATGGACTCATCGGTGAATTCCAAACGGTCAAAAGCAAGTAAATCTCGGCCATAAAAGGTTAAGTTATCTTTCACTAACGAGGCGATAAAACCCTTTTCCGCACGATATTGGTAAGTCATCGATTCATCTACTGGTAAACCTGAGCCTGCACAATGCAAAAAATCAATGCCATAACCTAAGATTTTAAGTAAATGAAATTCAAATAGACGCAATGTAGGCTCAACCTGTGGTTGAGTGGCTAAGCCTGTTAAGCATTGAAGATAATGCTGAAAAAGTTGTGGATTGGCCGTTTCTGGCTCGATCACTCGAGTAATCAGCTCATTTACATAAAACCCGCTGTATAAAGCCGTTTGCTGTAAAGGCAGCGTAATTGCTGCGGGCTCTGCTTTCGTGAGTGTTTTTAATGCGCCTTTTCCTGACCAACGAAGAAATAATGGCGTAAAAGGCTGTAAGACAGATTTCCATGCCGAACGTTTCGCTCGTGCACCTTTTGCAATAACCGTCAAACGCCCCGTTTCTTCAGTGAATAAATCCACTAAAAGGCTGGTTTCACTATAAGGACGACGATGTAACACAAAGCCGCGTTGGAGATCCATAAAAGAATTATTTGCCTGATTTTAATTCACTTGGTTGTTTCACACAGCGTTCAGCAAGCACTTCACCTACGCTAGTTTGTAATTGACTGAAGTCATCACGCTCCTGCCAATACCAACGAATATTCGCATAATTTCTCCCACGCTCAGAAATCACTCGTGTCAATTTTTCGGTTACATCATTAAAAGTAACGGTCACCTGACTGAGTGTTTTTTTACTTTTCTGTTTTTGCTTGGTATGAACCACACTCACTTCTTTATTGCCTTTACACAAATAAACCGTCGCCGAACCCTTTTGGGACTTTTTATCCACGGTTTGCACTTTCATTTTCTGTGGTGCTGGTTTGCTTAATTCAACATTTTGTGAACAAGCAGAAAGACAAAGTGCGGTCAAAATTACGCTTAATTTTTTTAACATGAATTCTATTTCCATCAAGGTTTGTTTATGATTGCTCACTTTGCGAAATGAGCAAGGATAAACAATCTTATCTAGAAAAATGGGCGATTACTCGCCCACTAAAAATTATTTTTTATACTGATATGAACCATCGGCTTGACGAATGAACTTGCCACCATTTGATAAACGAAGCTCACTCACTCGACCTTGACTATTCACCGAAACCTGTACTTTGTCACCAGGTTTGAAGTTACTTAATGCATTGCCTGCACCGCTTGCTTTTGTCATGGCATTCACATCTGAAATATTCAATTTATTATCACGGAATACTTGCATCAATGAAACACCTTGCGGCACCGTTAATGTTTTTGTTGCACCGGTTGAAGCGGTTTGTGCTGCAGGTTCAGCTGCTTTCACTGTATTGTGGGTTGCTGATTTTGCTTCCACAATTTGAACCTTACTGTCTTTAGTCGCAACCGGTTTTGCTTCTTGAATTTTGCTTGACTCTTTTTTCACGGTTTGAGTCGGCTGAACTGTTGCTTTTTCAGCTACAGGTTTAGGCTGTTTTTTCTCTTGAACCACAGATGTCTGTTCGCGACGAGGTTCTGCTTTATGCTCAACTGTTGCGGTATGTTTTTCTACAGCTGGTTGCACTGTTTTCACAGGTTCTTTAACTGGTGCAGGAGCAACAGCCGGTTGAACCGGTGCTGGTTGAGTTGCTGGTTGTTGACCAACAGTTTGTTGTGCAGGCTCTGCAGGTTGTGATTTCGCCGCATCTGCTTTATCACCTACGTACTCCATGGCTGGAGGTGTATCTGATTTAGCGTCATTTGCAGCTTGTTCTGTCGTTGCCGGCGCTGCATTGTTATTGTTATCTAATACTGTGGTTTCAACCGGTTGAGACTGATCCAATGATTGGAATTGAACTGGAATTTCATTGCTGTTTTGTTGTTCAAAAGACTCTACCGTATCTGAGTTTGGTTTTAGGGTGAAGAAAATGATCAGCAAGACCACTAACCCCAAGATAGCAATAAATAAACGGCGATGTTTTTCTGGTAACATTTGTAGAACCTTCCATTTTTCAGGTGATTTCAAGCTTGCTGCTGCAGCAGCTGTTGCTGGTGCAACGGTTTCTGCTTGAGTTTTCACTTCTTCCACAATCTCTTCTGCAGGTGAATTTTCAAAAATCACTTTTTCTTCCGCTGCGTTTTCTACTTGAACATTTTCAACAGGTTCTTGAGCGCCGAAAGCACTTGATTGCACTGACTGTTCAGTATTTTCACTTTGGTATGCTTGAGAAGGTGAAAAAGGTTGACTTGCTACCGCACCAAAAGTTGGTTCGCGACGAACATGGAATTGTGTATCTGGCTGTTCTTTTTTACCAAATAAACCTTTGGCTTTATCAAAAATTGAGCCACTTTGTTGAACCGGTTTTCTTGGTGTCACAGAGTCAGAGTGATTAAATCCTAAATCTAATTCATTTTGAGATGAATTGTCGTTAGGTTGATTTTTATTATCCACGGTATTACCTCGATTTGCTAAACTAAAGATCGCACAAAAGTGCGGTGAAAAATTGAATCGTATTTTATCGGATCTTAAGCGGTGTATAAAGTCTTATTTGGCTCTCCGCCAATTTCTCGTGCTAATTTGGGCACTAAATAGCCAGAAGTGAGAGCCTGTAATTCTTTGTAAATTTGTAATGCTTTCTCATCTGAGATATAAAAATGGCTCGCCCCCTGCACTTTATCCAATAAATGCAAGTAATAAGGCAAAATTCCCGCTTGAAATAGCTTATCGCTCAATACTTTTAATGTATATGGGTTATCATTCACATCTTTTAAAAGGACTGATTGATTAAGTAAGGTAACTTTAGCGCCTGCCAGTTTTTGCATAGCCAAAGAAAGCGCCTCATCAATTTCATTTGGATGATTGATATGTGTTACAAACACCGCTTGTAATCGGCTTTTTAGCAATAAATCACAAAATTCATCCGTAATGCGATCTGGAATCACGACTGGCAAACGAGAGTGAATACGTAAACGCTGTAAGTGCGGTATTTTTTCAAGGCGTTCTAATAGCCATGCCCATTCACTATCCTTTGCCATCATCGGATCGCCACCCGAAAAAATCACTTCTTCAATTTCTGGATGGACCGCAATATAGTCTATTGCTTGTTGCCAACTCGTTTTATTGCCTGGGTTTTGATCATAAGGAAAATGGCGACGGAAACAATAACGACAGTTAACGGCACAGCCTCCTTTTGCCATGAACAGCAAGCGATTTTGGTATTTATGCAGAATATTAGGCACCGCATTTTTTTGCTGCTCATCTAAAGGATCTTGGCTAAACCCTTCGGCCTCAATAAATTCTTGTTGAGCTGTCATCACTTGTAAAAAAAGTGGATCTTTAGGATTCCCTTTTTCCATTTTTTCAACAAAAGGTAAAGGCACTCGCATAGCAAAAAGTTTACGAGCGGTGATATCCTCGGCAAAATCTTCAACAGACAAATTTAAGGTTTTTAACAAGATTTTCGGATCAGAAATCGCATTTTTTAGGGTTTCTAACCAATTTTGTTCTTCTCTAATCGCAATATTTCGGGTTAAAATACGCACTTTCAAACAATCTCTATTTTTTAGGATATTTTTAATATGGCTACATATACTACCAGTGATTTCAAACCAGGTCTAAAATTTATGCAAGACGGTGAGCCTTGTGTGATCGTTGAAAACGAATTCGTTAAACCAGGTAAAGGCCAAGCTTTTACTCGTACTCGTATTCGTAAATTAATTTCAGGCAAAGTATTAGATGTAAACTTCAAATCTGGTACTTCGGTTGAAGCTGCTGATGTTATGGATCTTAACCTCACTTATTCATACAAAGATGATGCATTCTGGTACTTCATGCACCCAGAAACATTTGAACAATACTCTGCTGATGCAAAAGCAGTGGGTGATGCAGAAAAATGGTTATTAGACCAAGCAGATTGTATCGTGACTTTATGGAACGGTGCGCCAATTACTGTCACTCCACCAAACTTTGTAGAATTAGAAATCATCGACACTGACCCTGGTCTTAAAGGTGATACTGCGGGTACAGGCGGTAAACCAGCAACATTAAGTACTGGTGCTGTGGTGAAAGTACCTCTTTTCGTTCAAATCGGTGAAGTGATTAAAGTCGATACTCGTTCAGGCGAATACGTTTCTCGTGTGAAATAATCTTTCATTGAGAGATAAAAAGAGCGGTCAATATTTGATAAATATTGGCCGTTTTTTATTGCCTGCTCATTAGTTTCATAGAGATAAAAAATGCGGTTATTTCTAACCGCACTTTGATTGATTATTTCGCTTTTGAGCCTTCTAAATCTAAAGAAGGTTTTCTATCTGAGTTAACACAAATGATTTGTGCCGCCGCATAGAGCGTTGTATTAGGTTTTAAGCTAATTGTGTATTTCTCTTGTTTTTTCGGTGCGGCACGCAAACCTTCGCCCCAGAAATCATCATAAAAATCAGTCCGAACTTGGGTTAAATGGTAGTTCTTACAGTTTAAGATTTTATATTGGCGAACAGAACGTGCATAACGTCTTTTCTCATTTGGATACACATATAAACCTTTATCCAAATTCACCACGGCATCAAAATGCACTTGGTTTAAATCTTGGTTGTCCACCCAAATTGAATCGGTATCAATGTAGTAATTTTTATCTTTTACTAATCGAACATACCCTACTCTATCTTTTGAAGGGGGCGTTAATGTCACCTCTTCTTGTGTAACTGGCGATTGAACAGCTGAACAGCCTGCTAAAAGGGCTACACCTAAAAACGTTAATGCTAATTTTTTCATTTTTCCTCCTTAAAGCTTTCTAAAGCCTGCTGTTAATCTTTTTACACCTTAGCTTAATATTTTACCGTATGTCCATATCCTTCAAGGATTGTTTTAATATGCTCAAGTGATTCTTTCGTCGGTGGTAAAACATCTGCGAGCTCATATTCAAAGCCAAGGGTTTTCCATTTATGAGCGCCTAATCGATGATAAGGGAGAAGTTCGACTTTTTCAATATTGGTCATACCTTCAATAAACTGTCCGAGCAGATGAACATCATGATCGTTATCGGTATAGCCAGGAACCACTACATAACGAATCCAGGTTCGCTGATTACGTTTTTGCAGATATTTCGCAAACTCAAGTGTCCGTTTATTTGGTACACCAATAAGGTTTTGGTGCACTTGATCGTTCAGTTCTTTTAAATCAAGCAAAACAAGATCGGTTACATCGATCAGTTCATCAATAATGTGATCATAATGACGTACAAACCCATTAGTATCTAAACAAGTATTAATGCCTTCTGCTTTACAAGCTCGGAACCAATCTCGTACAAACTCAGCTTGAAGAATGGCTTCACCACCTGATGCTGTTACACCACCACCGGTTGCATTCATAAAATGGCGATAGCTCACGACTTCTTTCATGAGTTCTTCCACACTGATTTCGCGACCACCATCAAGATCCCAAGTATCACGGTTGTGGCAATATTTGCAACGCATTAAACAGCCTTGCATAAATAAAATAAAACGAATGCCGGGACCATCCACGGTTCCACAGGATTCAAAGGAGTGAATTCTTCCTAGAACAGACATACATAAATTTCCAAAAAATAAATCTAGCTAAATTTTACCAAAAATATCATCTATAAAAAATGAGCCTGACTTAAATCAGGCTCATAATTTTTATGTTCCCGCTAAAGTGCGGTTAAATTTTATCGTGTTTTAGAACGATTCTGTGAATGTACGAGTGACGACGTCTTGTTGTTGCTCTTTAGTTAAAGAGTTGAAACGGACTGCGTAACCAGATACACGAATAGTTAATTGCGGATATTTATCCGGATTTTCCATCGCATCTAATAACATTTCACGGTTTAACACGTTCACATTTAAGTGTTGACCACCTTCTACTGCTGCTTCGTGGTGGAAGTAACCATCCATTAAGCCCGCAAGGTTGCGACGTTGTGCTTCTGGATCTTTACCTAACGCATTTGGTACGATTGAGAAGGTATAAGAAATACCATCTTTCGCGTAAGCAAATGGAAGTTTAGCTACAGAAGTTAATGATGCTACCGCACCTTTTTGGTCACGACCGTGCATTGGGTTAGCACCTGGTCCGAATGGCGCGCCGGCACGACGACCATCTGGAGTGTTACCTGTTTTCTTACCATAAACCACGTTAGAAGTAATGGTTAATACAGATTGTGTAGGCACAGCATTGCGGTAAGTTTTAAGTTTTTGAATTTTCTTCATGAAACGTTCAACTAAATCACAAGCGATGTCATCAACACGGTTGTCGTTGTTACCATATTGTGGATATTCACCTTCGATTTCGAAGTCGATCGCTACGTTGCTTGCTACAACATTGCCATCTTTATCTTTGATGTCGCCACGAACTGGTTTAACTTTCGCATATTTAATTGCGGAAAGTGAGTCTGCTGCAACAGAAAGACCTGCGATACCACAAGCCATGGTACGGTATACATCACGATCATGTAATGCCATTAATGCTGCTTCGTATGAATATTTATCATGCATATAGTGGATGATATTTAAGGCAGTCACATATTGTTTTGCCAACCAATCCATAAAGCTGTCCATACGAGTCATGACTGTGTCGAAATCTAACACTTCATCAGTGATTGGTGCAGTTTTCGGACCTACTTGCATACCTAATTTTTCATCGATACCGCCGTTGATTGCGTATAACAATGTTTTCGCTAAGTTTGCACGCGCACCGAAGAATTGCATTTGTTTACCAACAACCATTGGTGATACACAACATGCGATTGCGTAGTCATCATTGTTGAAGTCTGGACGCATTAAATCATCGTTTTCGTATTGAACTGATGAGGTATCAATCGATACTTTCGCACAGAAACGTTTGAAGTTTTCAGGTAATTGTTCAGACCAAAGAATTGTTAAGTTTGGTTCTGGAGAAGTACCCATGTTGTAAAGGGTGTGTAAAATACGGAATGTATTTTTGGTTACTAATGTACGGCCGTCTAAACCCATACCTGCGATGGTTTCAGTTGCCCACATTGGGTCACCAGAGAATAATTGATCGTATTCAGGTGTACGTAAGAAGCGAACCATACGAAGTTTCATGACTAAGTGGTCAACTAATTCTTGCGCTTCAGTTTCAGTAAGTTTACCCGCTTTTAAATCACGTTCGATATAGATATCGATGAAGGTTGCAGTACGACCGAATGACATCGCTGCACCATTTTGTGATTTGATTGCTGCTAAGTAAGCAAAGTACATCCATTGAATTGCTTCTTTAGCGTTAGTTGCAGGGTTAGAAATATCGTAACCGTAGCTTGCTGCCATTTGTTTCATTTGGCCTAATGCACGGTGTTGTTCTGCGATTTCTTCACGTAAACGAATAGTTGCTTCTAGATTTACGCCATCTTCTAAGTCTTTTTGTAAAGAAGTGAATTGTGCGTATTTATCTTTCATTAAGAAGTCAACACCATAAAGTGCGACACGACGGTAGTCACCAATGATACGACCACGGCCGTAAGCATCTGGAAGACCAGTTAATACACCTGATTTACGACAACGTAAAATGTCTGGCGTATAAACATCGAATACACCTTGGTTGTGGGTTTTACGATATTCAGTGAAGATTTTTTTCACTTCAGGATCTAATTCACGACCGTAAATTTTGCATGATCCTTCCACCATTTTAATACCACCAAATGGCATAATGGCACGTTTTAATGGAGCATCGGTTTGAAGACCTACGATTTTCTCTAAGTCTTTATTGATATAACCTGGTGCGTGAGAAGTAATCGTTGAAGGCGTATGTTCGTCAAAGTCTAATGGCGCATGTGTGCGGTTTTCAACTTTAATCCCTTCCATAACAGTTTCCCAAAGTTTTGTTGTCGCTTCGGTTGGACCTGCTAAGAAAGAATCATCACCTTCATACGGGGTGTAGTTCTTTTGAATAAAATCACGCACGTTGACGTTTTCTTGCCAATCACCGGCAACGAATCCTGCCCACGCAACTTTTTGTGCTTCATTAAGTTCTGACATAGTCATTTCCTTTTTTAATTGATAAAAAATAAGTCTTGTTTAGTTCGTTAGTACATTAGTGAGCTTTGGTTAGATAACGTTGGAATAAGCCGATACAAACCGCACCACCCACAATGTTTCCCAACGTTACTGGAATCAAATTCTTCACAATGAAATGATAGAGATCTAAATCTGCATATTTCATTGGATCCACACCAATTTGTTGCCAAAATTCTGGCGTACTAGAATGAGCTGTGATAATGCCTAGTGGAATCATAAACATATTTGCCACACAGTGTTCAAAACCTGATGCAACAAATAAACCAATCGGCATGATCATAATAAATGCTTTATCTGTAACGGTTTTACCTGAATAAGACATCCATACCGCTACACACACCATAATGTTACATAAAATACCAAGGTTAAATGCTTCAAACCAAGTATGGTGAATCTTATGTTGAGCGGTTGCCAAGATGGTTAAACCCCATTGGCCACTTGCTGCCATGGTTTGCCCCCCAAACCAAATCACTGCAGCAATAAATAAACCGCCGACAAAGTTGCCCAAATACACCACAATCCAATTTCGGATCATTTGTGTTGTGGTTATCTTACCGCCTACGCGGGCAACTAAGGTTAAAGTAGAAGAGGTGAATAATTCAGATCCTAAAATTACCACCATAATTACGCCTAAAGAGAAGACTAACCCACCGACTAACTTGGTTAATCCCCAAGGCGCTCCTGCGCTTGCTGTTTGTGTCGTCGTATAGAATACAAAGGCTAAAGCAATACAAGCCCCAGCACTAATACCAGACAGAAATGATAAAAATGGGCGTTTTTGCGCTTTATACGCAGCGACGCTTTCAGCATAATCCGTTGCTTCAACTGGTGTGAGAGCAACAGAAGATTGATTTAAATTTTCTGATGCCATATCTAACTCCAAATAGTTGGTTTGTTATTTTTATACTACAACATAGGTATTCCTATACCCATTTGGTATTCTACTCTCTTAAAAAACCATTGCAAGAAATCCCCTATTTATTCCAAAAAAATTTGATATTTTGCAAGTTTTGGTAAATTTTCTGCTCAAAAAATAAAAAAGCGGAATATCACTATTCCGCTTTTCATATAAAAATAACAACATTAAAACACAATACGATCTCGGTTTTTCTCTAGCGTAGCTTTACCAATGCCTTGTACTTCAAGTAGTTGTTCTGCCACAGTGAAATTGCCATGTTTTTCACGATATTGCACAATGGCTTCTGCTTTTTTCGCCCCAATACCAATCAGCGCTTTTTGAATCTCTGATGCACTCGCGGTATTGATATTTAATTTATCACTCACCGTTTGTTGTACAGTTTGTGATGGAGCTTGTATAGCAGTTTGTTGCTGCACTTGCATTTGAGGTTGAGCCTGCTCTGCTGTTTTTTCTTCTGCAAGCACTTGTGTACTCAACATCGCGCCAGCAATAAATAATGAACTAAATAAATGTTTCATCAATTTCATAAAAATGCCCTTTATTAACAAATAAGTACCGTTGATTCATATCAACAGTGACATTTTTAAGAAACACAGAAAACACGCAAGAAATCGACCGCACTTTTGCGATCTTGATCGCAAAAATTACATTTAAGCAAATAAAAAAACGACCTTATCGCACCACTACAGCTGTGCCACTCGCAATCACCATAAACATACTTTTATTGCTTACTGTTGCGTAATTAATCTCTACGCCAACCACAGCATTTGCCCCTAAAGCAATTGCTTTTTCTTCCAACTCTTTCAAGGCATCTTGGCGTGCACGACTAATACGACGCTCATAAACACTCGAACGCCCACCAATCACATCGGTAATGGCCGCAAAAAAATCACGAATGAAGTTCGCCCCAGCAATCACTTCCCCAAAGACGACTTGTTTATATTCTACGATTTGTTTACCTTCAATATTAGGCGTAGTGGTAATAATCATTTTGTATCCTTTAATTCTCGTTGAAAATCAACCGCACTTTAGGCCGTTAATTTTGATTTTAAAACAGCTAATGCCTTCGCACGATGAGAAATTTTCTTTTTCTCTACGGTTTCCAATTCGGCAAAGGTACAGCCTTTTTCCGGGCTAAAAAAGAGCGAGTCGTAACCGAAGCCATTTTCACCTTTTTCTTCATAAATAATTTGACCGTCACATTCACCTTGAGCAATGATCGGAGAAGGATCACTTGGGTATTGTAATAACACAATCGTACTCACAAATTTTGCTTGGCGACGTTCAGTCGGTACATCGGCTAACTCTGCCAGTAATTTTTCACGATTTTTGGCATCAGCTTCCTCACCATCTACTCCGGCATAACGAGCAGAATACAATCCTGGCGCACCATTTAACGCATCCACCACAAGGCCGGAATCATCTGCAATGGCCGGTAAGCCTGATTTTTCAGATGCATAACGTGCTTTCAAAATTGCATTTTCGACAAACGTTAAGCCAGTTTCCTCGGGGCTTTCAATACCTAAATCCGTTTGAGCAATCACTTCAAAACCGAAATTAGCTAATACATCCGCCATTTCTTTTACTTTGCCTTTATTACCTGTGGCAAGCACAATTTTTTGTTTCATGATTCTGTCCCTCATATCAAACATTGTCTTATTTTAGCATTTCACCAAAAATTTTCGGAATAAATATTGACCTTAACCTTAGGTTAACGTTTATGATTGGTGCTCATTCAGTTATCACATAGGAGAAAAACATGAAAAAACTTATGACTTTTATCACACTTAGCGCTGCTGCAGTTTCAATTTATGCCCAAGCTAATGAACAACCGCATCAAGCACACATGAATATGCCAATGTCGACAGATTCTGCAATGCAACAAGAATTTATGCAAGGTATGAATCAAATGCATCAAGACATGATGGCAGCTGCGCAATATAAAGATCCTGATGTTGCTTTTGCAGCAGGTATGTTGCCACACCATATTGGCGCAGTAAAAATGGCAGAAGTTGAATTAAAATACGGAAAAGATCCTGAGATGCGTAAGCTTGCTGAGAATATTATTAACGCTCAACAAGCAGAAATTGAACAAATGCAAAAATGGCTTAAAGTGCACAATAAAAAATAAAATAACACAAAAAAAGTGCGGTAAATTAACCGCACTTTTTTAATAAAATTAGGACACTTCTTTTATTCTTAACTCTTTTGGCACTTCAAAGAACATATTTTCTTCTAAGCCTTGAAGCTCTTCGATAGTATCGGCACCAAATTCTTTTAATCGACCAATCACGGATTGAACCAACTCTTCAGGTGCTGAAGCGCCTGCTGTTACGCCAATTGTTTCAACGCCTTCAAACCAATCTGCTGCCACATCATTTGGATCATCAATTAATTTTGATTTCACACCCATACGCGATGCCAACTCAGCTAAACGGTTAGAATTCGATGAGTTTTTAGAGCCTACAACCACGACTAGCTCACATTGTTTCGCTAATTCACGCACTGCTTCTTGGCGATTGGTTGTAGCATAGCAAATATCGTTTTTATGTGGGCCTTGAATAGCAGGATATTTGTCTTTCAATGCACTGATAGTTTCTGCTGTATCATCAAGAGAAAGCGTAGTTTGTGTCATAAAGGTTAAATCATCACTTTCTTGAACCGGCAAACGAGCAATATCTTCCACGCTTTCAATTAAGAAAATACCACCTTCCTCGTTGTTGTACTGCCCCATTGTGCCTTCCACTTCTGGATGGCCTTTGTGTCCGATCAAAATCGCCTTCGTCCCTTTACGGCTTGCACGAGCCACTTGCATATGTACTTTGGTTACCAACGGACAAGTTGCATCAAATACTTTTAACTGACGATCTTTCGCTTCCTGACGAACGGCTTGTGACACGCCATGAGCAGAGAAAATCACAATGGCGCCATCTGGTACTTCACTCAGTTCTTCCACAAAAATCGCCCCTCGCTCACGCAAACCATTTACTACAAAACGGTTGTGCACCACTTCATGACGCACATAAATCGGTGCGCCATGAATTTCAAGTGCTAATTCAACAATGCTAATGGCTCGATCGACACCTGCGCAAAATCCGCGAGGGTTAGCTAAAATTATCTTCATTTTTGACCGCTCTTTTTATTACCTTTAAAGGCATCTAATGCTAATAAACCCGCACCAATACAAATCGCAATATCTGCCACATTGAATACCGGATAATGATAAATATCCCAATAAAAATCTAAGAAATCCACCACAAAACCGTTATACGCACGGTCCACCATATTGGCTAATGCACCACCAATAATCAGTGCATAGGCTGAATTTTGTAATTTTTGTTCTGCAGAATTCTTTTTCATAAAGTAAGCCAGCATTAAAGAAATTCCAATCGCAAGCACGATAAAGAAATATTTCTGCCAGCCATCATGTTCAGCAAGGAAGCTAAACGCTGCACCATAGTTACGCACATAGGTTAAATTAAAAACGGGTAATAGCTTCACGCTTTCATAGAGATCAAAGCGTTGCACCACAATATATTTGGTCAGTAAATCAAAGATAAAAGCGACCGCACTTATCCAAAGGAATGAAAGTCCTGTTTTATTTTTTGTCATAGGAAATTATCTGTCTTTATAAATGGACGATGATTTTAGCAACTCGAATAGCCTTTATAAAGTAAAAGGCATCAAATCATAAAAGGCGAACACATTGGTTCGCCTTTCAATGTTAATTACTTTTTCTTCACTGGTCTTTGCCAACCTTGAATATGACGTTGTGGCACACGAGTAATTACAAGCTCATCTTTCTCAACATTTTGAGTGATCGTTGAACCAGCACCAATGGTTGCTCCATCTGCGACGGTAACTGGCGCGACTAACTGCGTATCCGATCCAACAAATACATTGTTACCAATGATTGTTTTAAATTTATTCGCACCGTCATAGTTACAAGTAATAACACCAGCACCGATATTACAGTTTTCACCTATTTCGGTATCACCGACATAAGTGAGGTGGTTTACTTTAGAACCTTTACCTACTGTGGATTTTTTAATTTCCACAAAGTTACCCACATGGGTTTCAGCGGCTAATTCAGCACCTGGACGTAAACGAGAGAATGGACCAATCGCCGCTTTCTCACCAATTGTCGCATCTTCTAAAACAGAATAAGGCTTGATCTCAACATCATCACCAATGGTCACGTTTTTCAATACGCAACCTGCACCGATTTTTACACGGTCACCCAAGCGCACATTGCCTTCCACAATCACGTTCACATCAATTTCAACATCTTTACCGTGCTCTAATGTGCCGCGTAAATCAAAACGCTCAGGGTCAATCAACATCACGCCTGCAAGTAAAAGTTTTTCTGCTTGTTTACGTTGATAATAGCGTTCCATTTTGGCTAATTGTAGGCGATTATTTACCCCTTCAACTTCCATAAAATCAGTTGCTTGAACAGCTACAATCGGACAACCATCTTGATGAGCTAAGCCAATTACATCAGTAATATAAAACTCGCCTTGTGCATTATTATTATCTAAACGCGCTAACCATTTTTTGAAACTTGCACCATCTGAAACTAACACACCTGTATTAATCTCTTGAATTTTGAGTTGCTCAGGCGTTGCATCTTTTTGTTCAACAATCCCTATAACTTTGCCATTTTCACGTACGATTCGACCATAACCTGTTGGGTTATCTAATACGACCGTTAACACTGCGATACCATTTTCAGGTTTCGCATCGATTAATTTTTGCAATGTTTCCGGTGTAATCATTGGGCCATCGCCATACACCATTAAAACATTTTCATCATCACGGAAAAAAGGCATTGCTTGTTGCATAGCATGTCCTGTACCCAACTGTTCCGCTTGGAACACCCAGTTCACGCTTTCATTTGCCAAACGCTCACGCATTAATTCGCCACCATGACCATAAATCAAATGCACATTTTCCGCACCTAATTGATTTGCCGTATCAATCACATGTTTTACCATCGGTTTACCTGCCACTTTGTGCAAGACTTTAGGTAAATCAGAATACATACGAGTGCCTTTACCAGCCGCTAAAATCACCACGCTTAATGCTTTATTTGTCATAAATTCCCCTTACTACTAAAATTTTATTCATTCTATCGTAGAACAAACTGATAAGCACTTATCTTTGACATAACATATCGATAGATGAAAATTACTATTATGTGCCTAATAAACTACAAGACAATACTTAACTGCCTAAACACCCAATTCTTAATTTGAAATTGGATAATGACTGAGAAATATATCATTAAGGCATAAAGGAAAGCATAATAATCCCCAACAAAAGATAAAAATGGAAGACTTAAAATCAACGCAAACACTGTAATATCGAAGAAAACTACCCTTGTTCGAACATAAAAATACAATCTTGCCGAATGAAATGGTAAAAAGAAAATCCAATAGAAAATCAAACCAACAAAGTTAATTGGTAATCTTAGGATATTAGTTAAAGTAAATAACTTATCAGACAATCCACAATCAACATCCATAAACCGCTTAATAATACTAAATTTAAAATTAACGACTAAGATATTAATATTTACCCACAATACAATACTAGCGATAACGATATAGAAACTATAAATAGTTATAATACCAAAGCTTAATAAAATAACGACAATAATAGCCCCAGGCACAAAATGTGAAGCCCAAAAGTTATAGTCTTCATCTAAAGATTTTGATATAGCCAAAGCAATTATTGAAGTAATAATAAAATTATAAATTGGATTATTAACCATATCAGATACAAGGGATATAGAGATAATCAAAATTATAAGAGGAATTATTCCTTCTATAATCATACTCTTCTCTGTTACTTGCAGAGAAGGCTTATAGATAAGAGATTTTGCATAAATAATCAACGAAGCAAATACCCCTCCTATAATTAATATAATAAAAAAAGATGCGTATGACTGTACTAAAAACCTTAGCAATCTAATTTTCGTATTATATTCAAACCCTGTACTTTCAAACATAATATAAGGTACATAAAAAATCATTATTCCTATTAGTAATGTTGCTCTGCAGATAACAGCATAAAGGAAAACATCTTGCAATCTAGGGATTTGACTTGTTATTTGGTTATATTCCCACTGATATCTAGCCTCTTCCGCCTTTGTAAAGGGAGAAATCAGAATAAGATAAAATAATGTCAATATATAACTCATTCTTTGAGATATTCTTTGATACACAGCTTTTAATATTGGCATTGGTATTTGCCTTAGCTCTGTCGTGTAATCCTCTTTATCCTTAATTAGATCCGTTGCTAATTGAACCTTATCTTGAATATAAATCAAATACTCTGGATTGCAATTCTGTGCAAACTTATAATCACTATGCCAGTTAAAATACTCTGACCATTGTTTCCAAACAAATACATTTTCAAGCCGAACATCCAACAGCAAATTCCACATCTGCCAAGAAATATATTCTGTTTGTTCCATTGGAAGTTGATTTAAGGCAAGATAAAATCTATTCCATTGTTTTTCTAACTCTTGCTCACCTTCCATATTGATAATACGATAAACCTCATTGAGTAATGCATCAGATTCAGTATAAGTAAATTCACTAGCACCAGACTGATTAATATCTCGAATTTCGAACTCATATTGAGATTCATCATAAGGATCTTCAGGTTCATATGGTTGAATTTCTAGTGGTGCGTTTTTTGACAAATCTCCGAAAAAATCAATCGTATTTTCAGATTTAGATTTCTCGCAAAAATCTTCCTTAATATCGACTTCGTCCTCCAATTTATCAAGATAAGGTGCTATTCTTAACGCTTCATCAAAAGCGTCTCTAAGCACTTGATAACCAGTTGGATCATCATCTGGACGAGTTACTTTTAGTTTTTTAGCATAAGCACGACGAATCTCACGCTCATCTGTTGTAGGCTCAATTTCTAAAACTTCCCAACAATTCATTTATAGTATCCATCCACCGTCAAACTTGGCTAAAAACGCTTCAAAGTCTTTTTGTTCGCGTAAAATACTTACTTGATCTTGGCTATCTAATACACTTTCAAAATGAGCCAAATATTGACTTATCATATGACGATTATCACCAAGATATTCTTCATATATACGTTTGGCTTTTTCAATAAGATAAATATTTTTTTCTTGATCTCTAGGATGAATTTTTAAAGCTCTTAACCTCGCACGAGAATGCTTAATATCATCCTCGGTTAATGTAAGCGCATTTTGTTTAAAAACTTTATTTGCATTAATATTTAATTCTTGGTTAATAAGATCAACCTCCAACAACCCATTGATATCATAGCTAAATCTTGCATCAATACTAATTTCACCTGCTGGAAGAGGAGGGATTTTGATAATCATCTCACCCAATAGGAGATTTTCTCTAGCTAAAGGTGATTCACCTTGCAATATATCAAATTTGATTTCAGTTTGATTATCCAGAGCAGTAACAAAGTTTTTAGAACGAGAAACTGGAACTGGCATATTACGCTCAATAATTGGACTAAAATGCCCATGAGACATACGCCCATTACCAAGATTAATTGACGTGTCAGTACCAAGAGAAAAAGGCATTACATCTGTTAAAATCACTTCTTCCAAATATTGATTACGGAAAATTAATGCAGCCTGAATTGCCGCACCTCTTGCAATAGCTTCATCTGGATTAACTCCTAACTGGGGAATTTTTTTAAACAGTTGAACAATCGAACGGCTAATCATTGGCATCCTAGTTGCCCCCCCTACGAGGATAATACCATCAATTTGTTCAGGATTTAATCGCGCATCACGTAAGGCTCGTTCTAATGGCTGGCGTAACCGAGAAAAAAGAACACTAGAAGCTTGTTGAAAATCTTCTCGAGTAATTCTTGCTTTATATTCTTTCCCTTCAAAGTTAATCGAAATATCAACCTCTGACTCTTGGCTCAATTGACGTTTAGCTATTTCAAGTGGTTGCCAAATATCTTTCTGTAAATTCAATTTTTCAATATCTGACTTAGAAAGCTCAGTGCAGCGTTGCAAGAAACAATGTTTCAAAGCTTGCAAAAAATCCTCTCCACCGAGATGATTATCTCCTGCGCTGGCAGAAACCTGAACGACACCATCAAAATAATCTAAAATTGATACATCAAAAGTACCTCCACCCAAATCGTAAATAAGGAAACGAGTATTATCTGGTTTTTCCTGTAAATTATAGGCAAGTCCAGCAGCTGTTGGCTCATTAAGTAATCGCAATACATTAAGCCCAGCCATCTGTGCTGCTTGTTGTGTTGCCTGACGCTGGATTGCATTAAAATAAGCAGGTACGGTTATTACTACATCTCTAACTTCTTGTTGTAAATATGCTTCCGCATCTTCTTTTAAACTTTTTAAAATTAATGCCGAAAGCTCTTCCGCTCTAAACTGCTGATTACCTAGATGAAAACGTTTATCCGTACCCATAAAACGTTTAAATGCAGCAGCAGTATGACCTGGAGCCGTAGATAAACGTTCTCTAGCTGCAAGACCAACAAGAATAGTGCCATCCTCAGCCATACTAACGACAGATGGAGTTAAAAAATGCCCCAAACGATTAGGAATAAGTTTAGTTTCACCATCAATAAATTGTGCAATCAGGCTATTCGTTGTACCTAGGTCTATGCCAAGTTGTAATGTAGTCATCTTGATTCCTTTATATCAAGCAAGTGAAATGAAAATCTTGCTAAATTTAACTTATTTTATAAATTAGGTAATCTATTTTTTACCTAGAATAATTAATATATTTAGATTCAGTGTCCTTACTCTATTTATGCATCATATATAGCTGAAAGGCCGTCGTATTCTATCGTAGAATGGAGAATATGATAAGCCATTTAATTTTCATACATTCCTGACAAGACAAGATTGTATAAAAATCTCAAATCCTGTAAACTATCCTCCCGTCTTGATAGCTAATCATCTTTTTCTTTTATTTTTGACCGCACTTTTCAGTATTCTGCACAAATTTGCATAAAAGATGATTGGCTATAATCATTTTTATCCCAACATTTTAGGTCTCTCACTATGGCTACAAATTATATTTTCGTCACAGGCGGTGTGGTTTCATCGTTAGGTAAAGGTATTGCTGCAGCATCATTGGCAGCAATTTTAGAAGCACGTGGCTTAAACGTGACTATTATGAAATTAGACCCTTACATCAACGTGGATCCAGGTACAATGAGCCCAACCCAACACGGCGAAGTGTTCGTGACACAAGACGGGGCGGAAACCGATTTAGACTTAGGTCACTACGAGCGTTTTATTCGTACCAAAATGACAAAACGCAATAACTTCACGACAGGTAAAATTTACTCTAAAGTATTACGCAAAGAGCGCCGTGGTGATTATTTAGGTGCAACAATTCAAGTTATCCCGCACATCACCAATGAAATCAAAGATCGCGTGATTGCCGGTGCGCAAGGTCATGATGTGGTTATCGTGGAAGTAGGCGGAACTGTGGGTGATATTGAATCACTTCCATTCTTAGAAGCACTGCGTCAACTTGCCGTACAAGTGGGTCGTGAGCATACTATCTTTATGCACTTAACTTTAGTGCCATACATCCCGACTGCGGGTGAAGTAAAAACCAAACCAACGCAACATTCTGTAAAAGAATTACTTTCGATTGGTATTCAACCGGATGTGCTTGTCTGCCGTTCAGATCGCATGATTCCACCAAACGAGCGTGCAAAAATTGCTTTATTCTGTAACGTGCCAGAACGTGCGGTGATCTCATTAAAAGATGTGAATTCAATCTACCAAATTCCGGCATTATTGAAATCACAAGGTTTAGATGAATTCATCTGCCAACGTTTCCACTTAGACTGCCCTGAAGCTGATCTTTCTGAATGGGAACAAGTGCTTTATCAAGAAGCAAACCCAGTAGGCGAGGTCACCATCGGTATGGTTGGTAAATATACTGAATTACCAGACGCGTATAAATCAGTGAATGAAGCCTTAAAACATGCAGGCTTGAAAAACCGTTTAAGCGTGCATATCAAATACATTGATTCTCAAGATGTTGAAACCAAAGGCACTGACGTATTAAAAGGCGTAGATGGTATTTTAGTACCTGGCGGCTTTGGCTATCGCGGTGTAGAAGGTAAAATTTTGACAGCAAAATATGCGCGTGAAAACAATATTCCTTACCTCGGTATTTGTTTAGGGATGCAAATTGCGTTAATCGAATACGCGCGCAACGTTGCAGGTCTTGAAAAAGCCAACTCATCTGAATTTGATCGTAACTGTGAGCAACCTGTTGTTGGTTTGATTACAGAATGGCAAGATGCGGAAGGCCACATTGAAACCCGTGACGACAATTCAGATCTCGGTGGCACGATGCGTTTAGGGGCACAACAATGCCATTTAATTGAAGGCTCAAAAGCGCGTACATTATATGGCAAAGAAACGATTGAAGAGCGTCATCGTCACCGCTATGAAGTGAACAATAACCTGCTTCCACAAATTGAAAAAGCGGGCCTTAAAGTAACTGGTTTATCGGCGGATCGTAAATTAGTGGAAATCATTGAAGTACCAAACCACCCATGGTTTGTGGCATGTCAATTCCACCCAGAATTTACATCAACACCGCGTGATGGCCACCCATTATTTGAAGGCTTTGTCAAAGCAGCCAGAGAAAATCAGTTAAAAACTGAAAAGTAATTTACTGATAATTCCATAAACAAGTGCGGTCAAAAATTCTTGTGTTTTTGACCGCACTTTGTATTAATAGGTAATAATATCATCTGTACCTTATTCACTCATTTAATAATGGATAACCAAAAATGAAACTTGCTGTTATTTTACCCGCATACAATGCAGAAAATTTTATTGCTGAATGTTTAGATTCATTATTGAATCAGACATTTAGTGATTTTTGTATTCTTGCGGTTAATGATGCATCTACCGATAACACAGGTAACATTCTCGAAAATTATGCGGCAAAAGATACTCGCTTACGTGTTTACCATTTACCACAAAACCAAGGTGAGCCTGCTGTAATGCAATTTGCCATGGATATGCTTAACTATATGAATGTTGAATATGTTGCACGTATGGATTCCGATGATATTTGTGTGTCACACCGTTTTGAAAAACAAGTTCAATATTTAGATGACCATCCCGAAATTGATATTTTAGGAAGTAATGCACTGCTCTTTAAT
Source organism: Parahaemophilus parainfluenzae (assembly GCA_001914055.1). Taxonomy (GTDB): domain Bacteria; phylum Pseudomonadota; class Gammaproteobacteria; order Enterobacterales; family Pasteurellaceae; genus Haemophilus_D; species Haemophilus_D parainfluenzae_V. The sequence goes on from MKXX01000003.1 coordinate 100,049, forward strand.
GATGGGCAAACTGATAAAGCGTCTAAAGTAAGTACACTTCCTCTTTTAGATAAAGATATAAAAGCACATTTTTCTTTAGCTCGAGATAATATTATTAATCCCTCTTCAATGTGGCGACATTCTAGTATCAAAACCCTTGAAATAAATTATGCCCAAACAGCCACCGCTCCCGATTTTCATATGTGGGTACAATGTGCATTACACAAAAAGACATTTGCGAATTTACCAGAACCCTTGTTGCTTTATCGGCTACACCCAGGGCAAGAAAGTAAAAAACAAGAAAAAATAAATGAAGCAGTTCAATACTCTATGGAGCTATGGATAAGTCATTTATTTCCAGAATTAACACCTAAAGAAGTCAGTTTACTGAGCCTTATACTGCACGGGAAAAGCATTAAATTACGCACTGAAGAGTTTGAAATCGCCTTTTCAGCTTATGACAAAGTTCGTTCAAATAATGAAATCTCACTATTTGGTGAAGATCGGGAAACGATGTTTAGTATTTTAGATGCACATACACAATTCTTGAAAAAGCTTTTGTATCAAAGAACGCAATAAAGCTTTTACTTCATCAGACTACTTCCCCAATCTGAATAGGATTAGGGAAATTTTTATCCGTTTTAATATCAAAGTGCGGTCATTTTTAGCCAAATTTTTTGCAATAACATCACCGTACTTTACATATCTAACCTATTTCTCAAAAATGGCTTCGACGGTTAATTCCTTGTAATGATAGCCCTTTTCTTGACTAAATTGCATTTCAAGCGAACCTAAATAGATAGCAAAACTTGGCGCATCAATTTTTAGTAAGTCTTTACGGATGAGTTTAAGATCTGATTCCGCCAGTTTTTTCATTGAGTCTAAATGATGTTGTTGAAAGGCCTGTTTAATATGCTGATCCATATCGGTACAATATCTATCATGCTCTTCAACAAAACAAACTTCGGCTCGTTCTTTTGACTCATTCTCTTCTTTTTTCGAGCTGTTATCGTCCACACGATAGAATTGATAGACTGGCACATGGATCCATTTTTTATACGAGCTTACATCAATTGACGACCATTCGAACTCCGCTTCTCTAATCGGACTATTTTGCTGCGCCATAATGTCGCTATCATTGATACGGAAAGAATGCTCATAAACATCCAATGAAATCAGTTCATTCGCTTTTTCACCATATCTTTGTACAAAGGCTTTTCGTTTCTCTTCATAATTAGAGCTGTCATAAGGCCCTAAGTCCAAACGATGGACTAAATAATCAGATACATCATCTAATTCATTCCAATCTTGGCGTTCGTTTTCTGGCATATTTTCTAAACGACTAAAAAAATCCACATCATCACGAATTTTTCCTTGCCCATCAGATAAATTAAGCTTTGTGAGTAAATGCTCAAAACGTTCCGTTTGGCTTTGATAAGCGATTTCTTTTGGTTTCACCACCCAAGTCATGGCAAAAATTGCGGCCATTACAACGACAGAAATCAAACGATATTGGCGAATTTTAGGGATGATTAAAATGGCATAAGCCACCGTAATCGCCGAGGCTAATGCCACTAAATAAATCCGTTGTTCAGTCCAAGCATAGTCACTAATTCGACGGTCAATTGCCAACCATAACAATGCAATTGGCACAATGGAAAGGTATGGGAAAAACTTAAAGAAACCATCCCAATTTGGTTTAACACTAATACTACGTAAAGCGTAAACACCTAAGCCACCAACTAAATAAGGCAACGCAATATTCGACACCATCCCTTTTGGCAACGCCCCTGCTAAGATAATTTTGCCAACGTAAGCATAAAGTAGAACAGTAAAAATCATTAAGGCTGGCACTAAGATCAAATTTACTAAAATTTCAATGCTACGATTTAGCGTCATCTCTGTATTTTCTTGGCGCTGTTGAAAGACCAAAAAGAACAAAGGAAGGCAAAATGCGGTAATTGAGGAATAAAGATGCTTTTGAAACCATTCACTAAAATCAATGTTAAATAATGCACTGATTGAAGCCAAAATTGCGGCTACCAAACCAGAGACGAGCCCCCAGCCAGCAATGGATGACGTGATGTAATATAGCGTCGTAAAATTACGATAAGTAAAGGCTTGATTGTTTCTAACAAATGGAAAGCCACATAATATCAATAATACAATAAATTGAGCGCCCCAAAACTTAGGGCTATAAGCATAAAAATCAGCATTATCATTCACTTGCCAAATGATGAAAACGGCAATAAGCGGTACAATCCACGAAAAACGATACCAGGCATAAGGGCGAGATAAATAAATAAAGACAAACAGCATTGGCTCAAATAGCCAATAAGCTAAATGATCTTTTTCTGAATTCATATCCACAAACCAAATCCCAAGAGCAAACGTAGCAATCATGAAGATTTCAATCGGATGGGTGGATATCGCTGATTTTATTCGTGTTTTGGTTTGGTGAAAAAAAGTCGAAAGAGACATAATGATTCCTTTTTCAATGCAATAAAGTCTCAATTAAGAATAAATAATTCGTCGTAAAATAATACGAAATTTCGTGCAACTGTAACCAACTTTTGAAGGCAATTCCACTGAAATAAAAGAAATAATTGGCGAAAAAGAGACAAAAACTTACCGCACTTGATTGAAAAATAAGATACAGATCAAAGTGCGGTCATTTTTCCAAGACAAATTTCTAAATTTGCTTTATTATATTCCCGTTTTAGGTTCGCCTAACTAATTTTAATTAACTTTAAACAGAGGAAAACAAAATGGCAAAAATCGTTAAAGTCATTGGTCGTGAAATCATCGACTCTCGTGGTAACCCAACTGTAGAAGCTGAAGTTCATCTTGAAGGTGGTTTCGTTGGTTTAGCAGCTGCTCCATCAGGTGCATCTACTGGTTCTCGTGAAGCATTAGAATTACGTGACGGCGACAAATCTCGTTTCTTAGGTAAAGGTGTATTAAAAGCGGTTGCGGCTGTAAATGGTCCTATCGCAGATGCATTAGTGGGTAAAGAAGCGTCTAACCAAGCTGAAATCGACCAAATCATGATCGATTTAGACGGTACTGAAAACAAATCTAACTTCGGTGCAAACGCAATCTTAGCGGTATCTTTAGCAAATGCAAAAGCCGCTGCAGCGTCTAAAGGTTTACCTCTTTACGCTTACATCGCAGAACTTAACGGTACGCCAGGCGTTTACTCTATGCCATTACCAATGATGAACATCATCAACGGTGGTGAGCACGCAGATAACAACGTTGATATCCAAGAATTCATGATTCAACCAGTTGGTGCGAAAACATTACGCGAAGCACTTCGTATCGGTGCTGAAGTATTCCACAACCTTGCGAAAGTATTAAAATCTAAAGGCATGAGCACGGCTGTAGGTGATGAAGGTGGTTTCGCACCTAACTTAGCATCTAACGCTGACGCTTTAGCATGTATCAAAGAAGCAGTTGAAAAAGCAGGTTATGTATTAGGTAAAGACGTCACTTTAGCAATGGACTGTGCATCTTCTGAGTTCTATAACAAAGAAACTGGCAAATACGAAATGAAAGGCGAAGGTCGTTCATTCACATCTCAAGAGTTCACACACTATCTTGAAGAGTTAACTAAACAATACCCAATCGTGTCTATCGAAGATGGTCAAGATGAATCTGACTGGGATGGTTTCGCATACCAAACTAAAGTGTTAGGCGACCGCGTTCAATTAGTGGGCGACGACTTATTCGTCACTAACACCAAAATCTTAAAAGAAGGTATTGAAAAAGGTATCGCAAACTCTATCTTAATCAAATTCAACCAAATCGGTTCTTTAACTGAAACTTTAGCGGCAATTAAAATGGCTAAAGATGCAGGTTACACCGCTGTAATCTCTCACCGTTCAGGTGAAACCGAAGATGCGACTATCGCTGATTTAGCGGTTGGTACAGCAGCAGGTCAAATCAAAACTGGTTCTATGAGCCGTTCTGACCGTATTGCGAAATACAACCAATTAATCCGTATCGAAGAAGCATTAGAACGTGCTGGCACACCAGCTCCGTTCTTAGGTTTAAAAGCGGTTAAAGGTCAAGCGTAATTCACGCTGAATTTACTATAAAATATCACCGCACTTTGCACAAAAGTGCGGTGTTTTTTTAAGGTGTTTTTATGAAGACACAATCTGATTCACTGCTTACTGAACCTTGGTTATCTTGGGCTATCGAAATTCAAAGCATTGCACAAAACGGGCTAACTTATTGCAAAAATATCTATGATATTGAACGCTATGAACGCTTGCGGGATTTGTCTGCTGAAATGCTCGCTTATAAAACAGCAATCCCAAAAGAAACCGTTAGATCACTTTTCTGCAATGAGGCAGGTTATCAAACCCCTAAAATCGATTCGCGCGCAGCTATTTTCAAAGATGATAAAATTTTATTAGTACAAGAAAATGATGGACTTTGGTCACTGCCTGGCGGCTGGATAGATGTGCTAGAAACCATTCATAGTAATACGATTAAAGAAGTACGCGAAGAAGCGGGGCTTAATGTTAAACCGACTTTCATTATTGCTATTCACGAACAACATAAACGAAATTTTCCGCCTTTTGCGCATCCTGTACTCAAAACCTTCGTCATGTGCGAACCATTAAGTGGTGAATTTCAACCAAATAGTGAAACCGTTCAATCTGCCTATTTTGCGTTGAGTGAACTGCCACCAATGAATGAAGAAAAAAATACGCCCGCACAGGTTGAACTTTGCTTTCAAGCACACCATAGTAGTCACTGGACTACACAATTTGATTAGGAAATACCATGTTACATTTAACCCTCGAAGATCAACTCTTTCTCGGTCAACCAAAACAAGTCGGCACACACTCGACAGTGCATGATCATCTGGCGGTGATGTTTGAAGATGACGGTGAAACAGGCTATTTTTATGCGTTAGATATGCGTCAAAATGCGCAGCCTATTGTCGATTGCTTACATGTTTATAACGTCGATAACACTCGCAATCACCACGAAGCACGTAAATTAGAAATCTGCTGGGATGAAAGTGGTTATTTAGCCTTATTGCTTATTAACGGCTATCCACATGCCGTATTTGATTTTGCTCATTTGATCGGCTATAACACCAACAAGCATCCTCAGCCTGACTTAATGAGCATGTGGACACACGAAGAAATCACCAATGAACGTGCAACAGCATGGCTTGGTGTCAATTCCATTAAATAGGATTAACTATGCGATTTTACCGCGGTCTTCAGCCTTTCAAGGTCATGAGTTTTGATCTTGATGATACCCTTTACGATAACAGTGATGTCATTCGTTTAGCCGAAGAACGCTTTCTTCAATGTGTGCAAGAACACGCGCAACTGAGCGATCTTACCTCAGAATATTGGCGAGAATGGAAATGGCAATTGGCGGAGAAAGATCCCTTGATTGCTGAAGATGTGATTGCCTGGCGCGTCGAAACGTTACGCAACTTACTGACACATCATGGTAAAAGTGCGGTTGAAATTGACCGCACTTTAGCGCTTGCCATGGAAGAATTTATTGAATGGCGACATAAAATTAATGTCCCCACTGAAAGCATCGAAGTGGTGAATCAACTGAAAGATCGCTACCCACTTAGCGTGATTACTAACGGTAATGTGATTGCAACACGTATTGGATTTAAACACTTTCAGCTGAGTTTACGTGGTGGAGAACAAGGCAGAGCGAAACCTCATCAAGATTTGTTCCACCAAACCGCCCATTATTTTGGCGTAAAACCGAGTGAAATTTTACATATCGGTGATAACTTAACCACGGATGTTCAAGGCGCCATTCAAGCTGGCTGCCAAGCTGTATGGATTAATTTATCGGGTAAAAACCTCAATTCATTTACTGAAGCAAGTGTTTTGCCTACATTAGAAATCAATCATTTAACTGAATTATTAACACTTTAACCCTATGATGAAAAAGAAAAATCAAGTTCTCGTCAGCCTTTCCATTGTGGCTTTATTGGGCGGTTGCTCAGAAGAGCAAGTCCAACGAGATGTTTATAATAGCCTTGAGGATTGTTTAGCCGATTGGCAAAAAATTGAATTGTGCGAAGCTGACCAATCTAATGAAAATAACAGCAGCACGACTGCACATGCTGGATCTGGCTCCTCTCTCTCGGGCAATTTAAATACTCGTCCAAGCAATAATAGTGAATGGTCAGAAGACAATCAGACCGTCAAACAAACCTTAAATCCAGATGGAGCAACTCACTCTGGCAACTCAAGCGGTTCAGAAGGAACAAGCCACACTAGCTCTGCAACAGGCGAAGGACACGGCAGTATGGGCAGTGCGATTGCTGGTGCCGCAATGGGTTATATGATCGCTCGTACGATGGGCTCATTTTTAGGGCCTAGCTACAATCCAAGTAACCGAGCCGTTTCAACGCCAACGGGCCAAGTTATTCAACCGCAAACTAATCGTTCTGTCGGTAAGCCTGTATTAGTGAAAGGTAATGCAGGCAGCACTTACAGTAAACCGGTTTCACGCGGTGGCTTTAAAAGCTCAAATTCAAGCAGTAACCGTAGCTCAGGCGGTTAAATATGAAACGAATCACAGGCTTTCCTACTCGCCCCAATATGGTGCAACAATTATTAGATGTGGGCTTTGATTACTATAACCTGCCTTCCTCTGATGGCTCCCATTATTGGTCGGACAATGTAGCATATGAATTTACCCTAGCGGAAATCGATCGTATTGAAGACGCCACCAACGAATTGCACGCGATGTGTATGGACTTTGTTGCCGATGAAATTAAACAAGGTGATTATGCCCATTATCGCTTCACCGATTTACAGAAAAATCTGATTGAACAAACATGGGCTAAAAACGTACCACACTTATATGGCCGTTTTGATTTTGGTTATGACGGTGAAAACCTGAAAATGTTTGAATACAATGCCGACACCCCTACTTCCCTGCTTGAAGCGGCTGTGGTGCAATGGCAATGGTTAGAGCAAATTGAAGGCTTAGCACATCGTGATCAATTCAATTGGATTCACGAAGAATTACTTAATCGCTTTCAGTTTATTCAACAGCAAACAGGACTAAACGATTTCCATTTTAGTGCCATGCAAGAGGCAGGCCGTGAGGATTGGGGCAATATTGATTACTTAGCGGATGTGGCTTACAACGCAGGTTGGCATATTCATCAACTTGCCATTGAAGATGTTGGCTACGATAAAGACAGTCAGCAATTCCTCGATCTGAATAATCAACCTATTGATTGTTTATTTAAGCTCTATCCGCTCGAATGGATGACCACCACAGAATATGCGCCACACATGCTTAATTCATCCACCACTTTTATTGAACCAGCGTGGAAATTACTATTAAGCAATAAAGTGCTATTAGCGAAATTGTGGCAAAAACATCCAAACCACCCTTTATTACTACCCGCTTACTTTAGTAAACATGATATTACCGATCGTCAATCAATATGGGTGAAAAAACCGACGTTGGGCCGTGAGGGTGCCAATGTTTCTTACTATGAAAAACGTAATGGTCTAGAATTTGCTGCCAAAGGTAGCGAACATTCTGCCTTTTACGATCAAGCAGGTTACATCTATCAACAAAAATTTGAACTGCCAAATTTTGATGGTATGTATCCTATGATTGGTTCTTGGGTAGTGGGTGATGTGGCTTGTGGAATTGGATTAAGAGAAGATTTTACCCCAGTTACCGGCAATGATAGCCACTTCATTCCGCATTATTATTTTGTGGAATAAAAACAACGCAAAAACTGACCGCACTTAACAGATAATAAGGAGATAAATATGTATCCATTTAGTTTTCAAAACCCTACTCGTATTGAATTTGGCCTCGATAAAGAAAAGGAGATGGGTAATTATATGCACGAATACGGTGCAAAAAAGGCCTTAATTATCTATGGCAGTGAGCGTGTCAAACAATCCGGTTTATTTGAAGATGTGGCAAAAAGCTTGCGTGAGCATGGAATTGAATACATTGAATGTGGTGGCGTAAAAAGCAACCCTACAATCAGCAAAGTTCGTGAAGCTGTTGCAATGGCGAAAGACTTTGGAGCTGACAGCGTGTTGAGTATCGGTGGTGGCTCTTGCCTTGATAGTGCGAAAGCGATCGCAGCTGGTGCATGCTATGACGGCGATACTTGGGACTTCTTTAAAGGCACACCAGTTCAAAAAGCATTGATGATTTTCGATGTGATCACCCTTGCAGCAACAGGCAGTGAAATGAACTGGGGCTCAGTCATTACTAACGAAGAAACGCAGCAAAAATATTCAATTCACAGCAATTATTTATTTCCGAAAGTATCAGTCATTAATCCGAAATTACAAGCGACCGTTAGTCGTGATTATTTAGTGTATTCTGCTGCAGATATCATCGCTCATTCGATTGAAGCCTATTTCACGGCGGAATATCGCCCTGAAATTATTGATTTCTTAGTAGAAAGCAATATTAAAACCGTTATTCGTACGACTGAAATCTTGCTTAATGATCCACAAGATCTCAATGCACGTGGTGAATTTGCCTGGGCGGCTACACTTGCGTTAAATGGTTTAACGCATTTAGGTATCTCACCTTACGGTTTCCCAAATCATATGATTGAGCATTCCATGAGTGCGATTTCAGATGTGCCACATGGAGCTGGACTCTCTGTAATTATGCCTGCATGGATGCAATGGTATCAATCTCAAAGACCTGCTCAATTCAAACGCTTTGCTAAAGAAATATTTGGCTTAGATAAGGCTGAAGATGGTATTCAAGCCTTAAAAGCCTGGTTTAATAAAATTGGTACACCAACGACTCTTGAACAACTTGGCATTGATGATAAAACCTTATCTGAAATTATTGAAAATGCGGCTCAAACTGCAATCAGAGCGAAAGTGGAAAAAACGTATACCAAAGAAGCTATTGAAGCTATTTTCGCTTTAGCGAAGTAATCTCTCATAAAAAAGAGCGGTCAAATTTCATTGTATTTTGAATTTGACCACTCTTTTTATATTCTCAACATTTCACTTATTGAAAAGCATGTAAAAAATAACCGCACTTTAGTTACCCAAAGTGCGGTTAATTTGAATTAAGTTTTAACGCTTAATTATAGTGAAGCTTGATCAACAGCCACACCAGCACCCATAGTTGTAGAGATGCTTACTTTCTTGATAAAGATACCTTTTGCAGTAGTTGGTTTTGCTTTGTTTAAAGCAGCCAATAATGCTTGAAGATTTTCTTTTAATTGAACTTCAGAGAAGTTTGCTTTACCAATTGTTGTGTGGATGATACCGTTTTTATCGTTACGATAACGGATCTGACCAGATTTAGCATTTTTAACTGCTTCAGCAACGTTTGGTGTTACGGTACCAACTTTAGGGTTTGGCATTAAACCACGTGGGCCTAATACTTGACCTAATTGACCAACAACACGCATTGCATCAGGAGAAGCGATAACAACGTCAAAGTTCATTTCGCCTTTTTTGATTTGCTCTGCTAAATCTTCCATACCGACTAAATCAGCGCCAGCTTCTTTAGCTGCATCTGCGTTAGCACCTTGGGTGAACACAGCTACGCGTACTTCACGACCAGTACCGTGTGGTAATACAGTTGCACCACGAACGTTTTGGTCTGATTTACGAGGATCGATACCTAAGTTTACTGCAACGTCAACACTTTCAACGAATTTAGCAGTTGCGAATTGTTTTAATAACGCGATTGCTTCGTTGATTTCGTATGCTTTAGTAGAATCTACGCCAGCTTTGATTGCTTTCATTTTTTTAGTCAATTTAGCCATCGTATTATTCCTCCACCACTAAGCCCATTGAGCGAGCAGTACCAGCAATTGATTTCATTTTAGTTTCGATAGTCGCGCCAGTCATATCTGCTGCTTTAGTTTCAGCGATTTGACGAACTTGATCTAAAGTTACTTTACCCACTTTATCTTTGTTCGGTTTACCAGAACCAGATTTGATACCTGCAGCTTTTTTCAATAATACTGCTGCTGGTGGAGTTTTAGTAATGAAAGTGAATGAACGGTCTGCATATACAGTGATAACAACTGGAATTGGTAAACCTTTTTCAATGCTCTCAGTACGAGCGTTGAATGCTTTACAGAATTCCATGATGTTCACACCTTGTTGACCTAATGCAGGACCAACTGGTGGTGATGGGTTTGCCATACCAGCTGCAACTTGCAACTTAACGTATGCTTGGACTTTTTTTGCCATTTTTTAGTTTCCTCTAAATGGGTGATAACGCCGAAATCGGCTCCCCTGTTAATGAAAGGCTGTATTTTAATTAATCAGCCTCGAAATTTCAAGTAGAAAAACTACTCGAAAAACAACCGCACTTTATTGTTTAAGTGCGGTCATTAAATCTCTTGTTTTGGAAAAAGGAAATTAACGTGTTTTTTCCACTTGACCAAATTCAAGCTCAACTGGTGTTGCACGACCGAAGATAGATACAGACACTTTTAAGCGGCCTTTTTCGTAGTCTACTTCTTCAACCGTACCATTAAAGTCAGCAAATGGACCTTCTGTCACACGCACTTCTTCACCTGGTTGATATTCTTTACGATGACGTGGTTTTTCAGCACTTTGCTCTAAACGATTTAAAATTAAATCTGCTTCACGTTTAGAAATTGGTGCTGGCTTATCTGGAGTACCTCCGATAAAGCCCATTACACGTGGTACACTTTTCACTAAGTGCCATGTGTCATCGTTCATTGCCATTTCAACTAATACATAGCCAGGGAAGAATTTACGTTCGCTTTTACGACGTTTACCTGCTACGTTTTCAACGACTTCTTCAGTCGGCACTAACACTTCGCCAAACTGATCTTCCATTTGTTGTTGTTTGATATATTCACGCAATGTGATTGCAACACGACTCTCAAAGCCTGAGAATGCTTGCAATACATACCAACGTTTTTTGGATACGTTTTCAGTTTCGCTCATTTTAGAATCTCAAATCAGTTAAGAAGTTAATCAATGCAATGATAATTGAATCAATTGCCCAGAAGAATAAAGAGGTAAGCACGGTTACCGCAATAACGATTAAAGTTGTTTGACGTGTTTCTGCACGAGTTGGCCATACCACTTTACGACCTTCAACTTTTGCTTCGCTAAAGAATGTACGAGCTTTTGTACCTTGGTTGGTAATTGCAGCGAAACCAAAGGCAATTAATAAGGCGACAACTACGCCAACTACACGCACAGGTAAAGAAAAGGCTTCTTTAAAATAAACGTTACCAATTGCTGCTGCGGTAAAAAATGCCACAGAAAGAATCCAAAGAAGCGTGTTTAAGCCTTTTGATTTTCCTTCTACGACTTGTTCTTGGTCGTGTTTCTTTTTCTCAACAATTTCAGTTGCCATAATTGAATCCGTATAAAATAAGGGATAAATAATTTTTAGATTAATTTCAGAACGTGCGATTGTAGCATTTTCTTTCGGAATTGCCTATGAAAAATGTCAGAAAAAACAACCGCACTTTCTGTTAATTTTTATATTCGAGTTTTGGTGGTTTGTTATCAACGATCGTTTCTTCATCCACAATCACTTTTTTCAAGTTTTCGATTGAAGGTAAATCATACATCGTATCTAACAATACAGCCTCAACGATTGAGCGTAAACCACGCGCACCAGTTTTACGTTCAAGAGCTTTTTTCGCCATCGCTTTCAATGCTTCTGGTGTAAATTCAAGCTCTACATCTTCTAAGCCAAACAATGCTTGATATTGTTTGGTCAGTGCATTTTTCGGTTGAGTCAGGATCTGAATCAACGCTTCTTCATCTAATTCGCTTAATGGCGCAATCATTGGAAGACGACCAATAAATTCTGGAATCAAACCAAATTTCATTAAATCATCCGGCTCAACTTGACGGAATAATTCAGAAAGATTTTCTTTCTCCTCTTCCTTCTCTACTTTCGCATCAAAACCAATTCCGGTATCAGTTTGTGTACGTTTACCGATGATTTTATCTAAGCCGGCAAATGCTCCACCACATATAAAGAGGATTTTTGAGGTATCCACTTTCAACATTTCTTGTTGTGGGTGTTTACGTCCACCTTGTGGCGGTACAGATGCGATAGTGCCTTCAATTAATTTCAATAAGGCTTGTTGCACACCTTCACCAGACACATCGCGAGTAATAGACGCACCTTCTGATTTACGGCTGATTTTATCAATTTCATCAATATAGATAATGCCCTGCTCTGCTTTTTCTGTATCATAATCGCAGTTTTGCAATAATTTTTGCAGAACATTTTCCACGTCTTCGCCCACATAACCAGCTTCAGTTAACGTCGTCGCATCGGCCATAGCAAAAGGTACATTTAAACGACGCGCTAAGGTTTGAGCTAATAAGGTTTTACCGCTACCTGTTGGACCGATTAACAAGATGTTACTTTTACCTAATTCCACATCATTGCTTTGGTGGTTCGTGCGTAAGCGTTTATAGTGATTGTAAACCGCCACTGACAAGACTTTTTTCGCATAATCTTGCCCAATTACATAATCATCTAAGTGAGCGCGAATTTCGTGTGGGGTTGGTAATTTTTCTTCAACTGCCAGTTCGCTAGGTGTTTCGATTTCTCCACTGTCTTCCAACATACTGTGGCAAAGCTCGATACACTCGTTACAAATATAACCATCTGTACCCGCAATTAATTTACCTACTTCACTTTTCTCTCTTCCGCAGAAAGAACAGTGAAGATCGTTATCATTTGTTGTCATGTTAAATCCTTAACGTTTAATCAACACATCGTCCACTAAGCCGTAAGCTTTTGCTTCTTCCGCCGACATAAAGTTGTCACGATCGGTGTCTTTTTCGATACGTTCGATGCTTTGACCAGTATGGAAAGCAAGACGCTCGTTTAAGGTTTGTTTAATTTTTAAAATTTCTTGTGCGTGGATCTGAATATCGGATGCTTGTCCACGGAAACCACCTAACGGTTGGTGAATCATCACGCGTGCATTTGGTAATGCAGCACGTTTTCCTGCAGCACCTCCTGCAAGTAAAAATGCGCCCATTGAGCAAGCTTGACCAATGCAAAGAGTACGCACATCCGGTTTAATAAATTGCATGGTATCGTAAATTGCCATACCCGCAGTCACTGAACCGCCCGGTGAGTTAATATAAATATTGATATCTTTTTTCGGATCTTCTGATTCTAAGAAAAGTAACTGTGCCACGATCAAATTTGCCATACGATCTTCCACTTCACCACTCAGGAAGATCACGCGCTCTTTTAATAGGCGGGAATAAATGTCGTACGAACGTTCACCACGAGAGGTTTGTTCGACAACCATAGGAATTACACTCATTTTTGCCCCTAAATATGTGCTAAAAAATCGGGCAATATTCTACCCGAAAATCAGTAAAAACAAAAATGCGGTCGCTTTTCATTGAAAAAAACAACCGCACTTTTCGATGATATACTTGTGAATTTAATTCACGTTCTATCAATTATTATGCTTGTGGATTCATGATCTCATCAAATGAAGACGCTTTTTCAGTCACTTGAGCTTCAGCAAGAACGGCATCAACTGCTTGTTCTTCTAATACTACGTTGCGAATGTTGTTCATTAACTCTTCATTTTTGCTGTAATATTCAACGACTTCAGCTGGTTGTTCGTAAGCAGAAGCGATATCCGCGATCATTGCTTTCGCACGTTCTTCATCCGCTATCAATTCGTTTGATTTGATCACTTCAGAGAATAATAAACCGACTTGAACACGACGTTTTGCATCCGCTTCAAATAATTCACGTGGTAATTGTGCCGCTTGTTGTGCATTGCCACCGAAACGTTGTGCTGCTTGGTTACGTAATACATTGATTTCTTCTTCTACTGCAGAAGCTGGAACATCAATTGGGTTTTGTTCGATTAAACCGTTGATTACTTGTTGTTTAACACGTGAAACTAATGCGTTTTTCAATTCACGTTCCATGTTTTTACGGATTTCTGCACGTAAATCTGCCACAGTTTTGGTGTTTGGACCAAATTTAGCAACGAATTCATCTGTTAATTCAGGTAATTCCATTTCTTCTACTTTTTTCAAGGTGATCGCAAATTTTGCATCTTTACCTTTTAAGTTTTCAGAATGGTATTCCGCTGGGAAAGTCACATTGATATCGAATTGTTCGCCTGCTTTGTGACCTACGATACCCTCTTCAAAACCTGGGATCATACGACCTTGGCCCATGAATAGAACGAAATCAGTTGCTTTACCGCCTTCGAATTCTTCGCCATCTACTGAACCAACGAAGTCGATGGTTACACGAGAATCTGCTTTAGCTGCTGCTTTGCTTTCAACCCAAGTTGCTTGTTGTTTACGTAATACATCGATCATTTTATCGATATCAGCTTCAGTGATTTCAACAGTTGGTTTCTCAACTTTGATGTTTTCTAAGCCTTTTAATTCAACTTCTGGGTACACTTCGAAAGTTGCAGTGAATGATAAATCTTTACCTGGTTCGAACGTTTCGATTACGAAAGTTGGACGACCTGCGATGTTGATTTTCTCAGCGATTACTGCGTCAAAGAAATGACGTGGTAATAAATCGTTTAATACATCTTGACGGATTGATGCGCCAAAACGTTGTTCAATGATGTGAGCTGGCACGTGACCTTTACGGAAACCATCAACACGTACATTTTTTGCTGCACGTTTGAATTCTTCACGAGTTGCTTTTTCTACAGCTTCAGCTGGAACGGTGATCGTCACACGACGCTCTAAACCTTGAGTTGTTTCAATATTTAATGACATTTGTAACCTCAATTAATGTTGCACTCGGTAAAAACCACACCGAACACGTTATTGTTTGTAAAAATAAAAAAACCGCCAAATTATAGCGAAAGAAAATCAAACAGTCGATAGAAACCGGAAAATTCACTGGAAAACTAGCTAAAATTGCACAATTTATCAACAATTTTTGATAAAGAAAAAAGTGCGGTCAAAAATAACCGCACTTTTTATCGAATTATAAACCTTTCGGTAACCGAATTTTTTGACCTGGGAAAATCTTATCCGCGTCTTTAATCACTTCTTTGTTCGCTTCAACGATAGCGGTGTATTTCGCGCCATTTCCGTAAGCTTTCTCAGCGATTTTCCACAAGGTGTCACCTTTTTGGATTACATAGAATGTTTCATCACTGCCTAAGGTTTCACCGTTATTGATGCTTGCATCGCTTGTTACTGAGTGGATACCTTGAATGTTACCCGCCATTAACACTGCTTTTTCTAATGCCGCCGCGTTTGCCGCCACACCTTGGATATTTGCTACACCATTCTCAACGGTAACAGATAAGTTTTCTACACCTGGATTGTCTTCCGCAATGTGTTGAGTCACTGCTTTAGATGCATCTTCTTCTTTAGAGAAAACTTTCTTACCAATGTCACTGACAAAATCAAATAAACCCATTTTAAAGTTCCTTTTGTATGTTTGTTTAAGGGAGTATTACGATACTGAAATTCCCTTAAGAAGTCTATAAATCAGAGTGTAAAGCTATGTAAATATTTCAAGAAAACTGATCTAAAATTGACCGCACTTTGATAGAATACGCCGATTTTTAATTTACTCACTGAAAAAGGACAAATTATGCGTTGGGAAGGTCGTAGAGAAAGCTCAAATATTGAAGATAGACGTGGCTCTGGCGGCGGTAACTTCGGTGGCGGAAAAGGCACTGGTGTGCTCGGTATTATCATTCTTTTAGTCGGCGCTTATTATGGCGTGGATCTTTCAGGCTTAGTGGGTACGCCTGGTTTTTCAGGACAAAGCTCTCAACAGTTAGAAACTCAAGAAGAACAACAACTTGCGAGTCTTTCTAAAGTTGTATTAGCAGACACTGAAACCGTTTGGGGACAATATTTCAGACAAATGGGTAAAACTTATAGCGAGCCAACCATGGTGCTTTACAATGGTGTAACGCCAACCGCTTGTGGCACCGGTCAATCTGCAATGGGTCCATTCTACTGCCCGAGCGATCGCAAAGTTTACCTTGATTTATCGTTCTATAATGAAATGAAAAATAAATTGGGTGCAGCAGGTGATTCAGCCTTTGCTTATGTGATTGCGCACGAAGTCGGTCACCACGTACAAAATATGCTCGGCATTCTGCCGCAAGTGAATCGCGCACAACAAAGCAGCGATCGTAAAACTGCAAATCAACTTTCTGTTCAATTAGAACTTCAAGCTGACTGCTTCGCCGGTGTTTGGGCGAGCCAAGCGGTAAAAAGTGGTTTATTTGAACGCGGTGATGAAGAAAAAGCGTTTAATGCAGCAGAAGCTGTGGGCGATGACCGTTTACAAAAACGCAGCCAAGGTTATGTGGTACCGGATAGTTTCACTCACGGTACATCTGCACAGCGTCTAGAATGGTTCAGAAAAGGCTTACAAAGCGCTAATCCTTCTGTGTGTAATACTTTTAACCAATAAAATCTTTAAGGCTGATTCATGTCAGCCTTTTTTATTTCTGTTCATTTCAACATAAAAAAGAGCGGTCAATTTTGACCGATCTTTTCTTCATGATTTTAAGTTTACGCGAACTGACGTACTTCACCGTTACCTGCTACGTTTTCCACACAACGTGGGCAAAGTGCAGGATGTTCAGGATTCACGCCGATTTTGTCGGAATAATGCCAACAACGTGGACATTTTTCACCGTTAGAACGTGCGACGCTTACAGCAATTCCGTCTAATTCACCAGTAGCTACATCTGCTGGTTTGTCAGCTAATGGTTTCACTTCCGCTTTTGAGGTAATTAACACGAAACGTAATTCATTTCCTAATTGTTCTAACAATGCTCGATATTCATCGTTAGCATAGACTGTTACTTCTGCTTCTAAACCACCACCGATCACTTTGTCGTTACGAGCGATTTCTAATACACGGTTCACTTCAGAACGCACTTTAATCAGTTGTTGCCAGTAAGCATCATCTAATTTTTCATTCTCGCCTAAACCAAATAAGCCTTCGTAGAATTCTTCAGTGAAGACGAATTCAGCACGTGGCGTCGCCGTTTGTGGCAAGTAGCCCCAAATTTCATCTGCGGTGAATGACAAGATTGGTGCCATCCAACGAACCAATGCTTCTGCAATGTGCCATAACGCTGTTTGGCAGCTACGACGCGCAAGGCTGTCTGCTTTGGTGGTATATTGACGGTCTTTGATAATATCAAGGTAGAACGAGCCCATTTCCACAGAACAGAAACGCATTAAACGTTGTACCACCGTGTGGAATTGATAGTTATCGTACGCGTCTTTAATTTCTTTTTGTGCATCTAACGCACAAGCTACCGCCCAACGATCTAGGCTAATCATGTCTTCCGGTTTAACCGCATCACGTTGCGGATCAAAACCATTTAAGTTTGCTAATAAGAAACGTGCGGTGTTACGAATACGACGATAGCTATCCGCGGCACGTTTTAAGATCTCATCAGAAACGGTCATTTCACCGGTATAGTCGGTAGAAGCGACCCATAAACGTAAAATATCACCACCGAATTTATCCATGACTTCTTGTGGGGTCACGATGTTACCGATAGATTTTGACATTTTACGGCCTTGACCATCAACGGTGAAACCATGGGTTAATACTTGTTTGTATGGTGCTTTGCTGTCTGTTGCGGTAGAAAGCATTAAAGAAGACATAAACCAACCACGGTGTTGGTCAGAACCTTCTAAATACATATCGATATCTTGGCCATTAAATTCCGGACGATTCGCGACAACAGAAGAATAGGTTGATCCTGAGTCAAACCACACGTCAAGAGTATCCGGCACTTTGCGATAGGTTTCTGCGTCAGCCCCTAATAATTCTTTTTCGTCTAAATCCCACCATGCTTGAATACCGGCTTTCTCTACACGTTTCGCTACTTCTTCAAGCAATTCTAAGGTACGCGGATGAAGCTCTTCGGTTTCTTTGTGCACGAATAAGGTCATCGGTACGCCCCAAGTACGTTGACGAGAAATACACCAGTCTGGGCGGTTTTCAACCATTTTCTCGATACGTGCTTGACCCCAATCTGGAATCCAACGTACGCCTTTGATTTCGCCTAATGCTTGTTGGCGTAAACCCTGTGTTTCCATACCGATAAACCATTGTGGGGTTGCACGGAAAATAATCGGGGTTTTGTGACGCCAGCAGTGTGGGTAGCTGTGTTTGATTTTCTCAACTTTTAATAAGTTGCCCACATCTTGTAATTTTTCAACAACCAATGGATTGGCTTCAAATACGCCTTTGCCTGCAAAGAATTCTGTCGTTGAAATAAATTTACCGTCATTCGATACAAGACCCGCCATTGGTAAATTATATTTTTGTCCTACAATAAAGTCGTCCAAACCATGATCTGGTGCAGTATGTACTAAACCTGTACCGCCATCAGTGGTCACGTGATCACCTAAAATCACTGGTACAGTGAAATCATAGAAAGGATGGTTAAAGCGTACTAACTCAAGCGCTTGACCTTTTACTGAACCTAACACTTCAACGTGTTCTACACCCACCGCTTTCGCCACAGATTCCACTAATTCAGCAGCTAAAATCACACGCTCATCGCCAAGTTGTACTAAGTTGTATTCTAAGTCTGCATTTACTGCAATCGCACGGTTAGATGGCATTGTCCAAGGTGTGGTAGTCCAAATCACTGCTGATAATTTGCCATGGCCTTTGCCTACTGCGTTAAATTTCTCTTCAATTTCAACCGCACTTACAGCAGGGAAACGCACGTAGATAGACGGAGAAACTTTGTCTTCGTATTCCACTTCTGCTTCTGCTAAAGAAGAGCCACAATCCAAACACCAGTGCACTGGTTTTGAACCTTTGTATAAGTGACCATTAGCAATCACTTTACCGAGTGTACGGATGATGTTTGCTTCGGTGTTGAAGTTCATCGTTAAATAAGGATTATCCCAATCGCCCAACACACCTAAACGGATAAAATCTTTTTTCTGACCTTCTACTTGTTCTGCGGCGTATTCACGGCATTTTTGGCGGAATTCAGCAGCGGTCACTTTCTCATTTGGTTTACCCACCAAACCTTCTACTTTTAATTCAATTGGCAAACCGTGACAGTCCCAACCCGGGATATAAGGCGAATCAAAACCTAACGCCGTTTTAGATTTAATAATAATATCTTTCAGAATTTTATTAACGGCGTGACCGATATGGATGTTACCGTTCGCATATGGAGGGCCATCATGCAAAATAAAGGATTTTTTACCTTTCGTCGCTTGGCGAATTTTTTGATACAACTGTTTGTCATACCAATTTTTTAACATTACAGGTTCGCGTTTAGCTAAATCGCCACGCATTGGGAAACCTGTTTCTGGTAAATTTAACGTGTTTTTGTAATCAACTGTCATGTTATTTTCCAATTTTATATTTCAATATAATTCTATTTTGCAAAAAATGCTTTCGCTGTTTTTACATCCTGTTCAATTTGAGCTTTCAACGCCTCAAAAGACGGAAATTTTATCTCATCTCGAATCTTATGGCAGAATTCCACTTCGACCATTTGTCCATAAATATTCTGAGAAAAATCAAACAAATGGACTTCTAATAATTGTATCGTACCGTTAATGGTTGGGCGTTTTCCCATGTTAGCGACGCCATCAAAAATCTCGCCTGATTTCAACCTCACTTTCACGGCATAAACCCCTTTTACTGGGTTCACTTGACGATGTAAGCGAACATTCGCGGTAGGAAAACCAATGGTTCGGCCTAATTTATTGCCATGGATCACGCGACCAAAAATACGATAAGGCTTACCGAGTAAATTTTGCGCATGCTGTAAATCATCTTTAGCCAGCGCTTCACGGATAGCCGTGCTACTGATACGTAACTCGTCTAGACAGAAGGTGCGGCTGTCTTCTACTTCAAAACCAAACTGCTTTCCGGCTTGTTGCAACATCGCAAAATTGCCTAAACGTTTCGCACCAAATTTGAAATCATCGCCAATACTGAGAAATTTCACATTTAATTTGCGAACAAGCCAACCTTCAATAAATTGTTCTGCAGGAAGATCAGCAAAAGTGCGGTCAAATTTCGCGACGATGACCAAATCCACACCCGACTGAGCTAAATAATGTAATTTATCTCTTAACCGCATTAAGCGCGCAGGGGCTTTGTCACCCATAAAATATTCGCGCGGTTGCGGCTCGAAAAGCATCACTGCCATAGGTAAATTCAGCGCATTCGCTTTCTGACGAAGATGACGCAAAATCGCCTGATGCCCCAAATGCACCCCATCAAAATTGCCAATGGTTAATGCGCACCCTGACAAATATGGCTGTGAATTATGAAGCCCACGAATTAATTGCATTACATCTTATCCAAAAAACAAAAAATAATCGGTGCATTATAGCGGTAACTTAATGTTTTGTCAGTAAATGGTGTTTACGAATACCCAATAGCACCAATACACCTAAATAAACGACTGCAGCCAGTCCGATTAACCAAGCTAGCCAATAGACACGCATTAAAAATGTCATAGCTGCCCATTCTTCAATAGACGGGCAGTTATACCAAAGCAAGCCGCCCATGGCTAAGGCTGCGCCTAAAACTTTCAGAAAAAAAACCGCACTTTTACGTGAAAAATGATACACATCCGCTTTGGCTAAGCCTCGATAAAGCAAATAAGCATTTAAGGTTGCAGACATGGCAGAAGCAATTGCTAAACCCACATAACTAAATGGAATCGCCAATACGTTAAAGCCCATATTGCTCACCATGGCGATGATCCCGATTTTCACGGGCGTTTTAGTGTCTTGGCGTGCGTAATAGCCATTAGCTAGGATCTTAATCAGCATAAAGCTAAGCAAACCGGCATTGAATGCCCATAAAGAATAAGAGGCTGCATGCACATCTGTTAAGGTAAAACTACCACGCATAAACAATACCAGTAACATTGGTTGGGCTAATACGGCAATACCAATCGCGGCAGGCACACCGAGTAATAAAATCATTCGTACGCCCCAGTCCATTGTGTTGCGAAAATCAACCGCACTTTGGGAAGAATTATCTTCTCGATTCACATGATGGCGAGCAAGCGTCGGTAAAATCACAGTGGAAATTGCAATACCAAATAGCCCAAGTGGAAACTCCAATAAACGATCAGAATAATAAAGCCAACTAATGGATCCCGTCATTAAGAAACTGGCAATGACCGTATCAAGCAGCAAGTTGATTTGACTCACAGAAACCCCGAACAAGGCAGGAATCATCAATCGACGGATTTTCGCTACCCCTTCATCATGCCATGCCCATTTTGGTTTTACGAGCAAGCCTGCTTTCTTCAAGAAAGGGATTTGGAATAAAAATTGTAATAAACCGCCTAAGAAGATCCCGATAGCAAGGGCAAGATCAGGGTTGTCTAATCTTGGCGCAAGGAAAAGTGCGGTTGCAATCATGGCGATATTGAGTAAAACAGGCGAAAACGACATCACACCAAATTTACCTATCGTATTTAAAATCGCGCCGGAAAGTGCCACAAAGGTGACAAACCATAAATAAGGAAAAGTAATTTTTAAGAGTAAAGACGCTTGTTCAAATTTGTGCGCATCCGGTCCGTCATTTAACCAATCGGTAAACCAGCCCATCCCAAAGATCGCCGCAACAACAGGTGATCCCACCATCGCAAGCAAGGTGACAATACTGACTAAACCGCCTAGCGTACCCGACACTTTCCCGATAAATTCTCGGGTTTTAGAAAGATCGCCCGATTTTTGATATTCGGCTAACACTGGGACGAAAGCCTGAGAAAATGCCCCTTCCGCAAATAAACGACGTAAAAAATTTGGGATCCGGTTAGCGAATAAAAATACGTCTGCCGCCGCGCCTGCACCGATCAAATGTGCTATTACCACATCGCGGACTAGACCTAACACACGGGACACTAATGTCATCCCACTCACGATAATGCCGGATTTTAAAAGTCGTTTACTCAAAATAGGGGTCTCTTCAAAAAAATTTGCCTTAATTGTATAGAATTTTTGTTTTTACGCTATATTCCAACGAAAAAAACTGATAAAATCTTGCCCACATCGTTTGTGTGAGCCAATAGAAAGCGCTTTTTTTAAATAACGATGCTTACTTTCGGTTGTGTCTCACCGAAATCAACACAAATTATTCATTGACAAAAGTATAAAAAATCGGCATATTCTACGCCCTTATTTTGTCATAATCATCTAACAGAAATTTTAGGAGTTTGACCTTGGCTAATATCAAGTCAGCAAAAAAACGCGCGGTTCAATCTGAAAAACGCCGCCAACACAACGCAAGCCAACGCTCTATGATGCGTACTTACATCAAAAAAGTATATGCTCAAGTAGCAGCAGGTGAAAAAGCAGCAGCTGAAGCAGCATTCGTTGAAATGCAAAAAGTTGTTGACCGTATGGCTTCTAAAGGCTTAATCCACGCTAACAAAGCAGCAAACCACAAAGCTAAATTAGCTGCTCAAATCAAAAAATTAGCGTAATTAAAGCATTAAAACAGCTTAAAAATAAAACCGCACTTTGGTGCGGTTTTTGTTTGCCGTAAACCATCCTGCCACAAACGCCCCATAACGAGCTTGCATTCCCCCCTTTAACCTGTAAACTACCCCACAACTTAAAAATTAATCATAAAATAAACAATAAATGGCCAAAAAATCTTTTAAAAAAGCGGATCCAAATTATCAAAAAGAATTAGCAAAATATGGTAATCCGATCCCAAGCAGAGACTACATTCTGCAAATTATTCGTGAAAATAATGCCCCGATGAGTCGGGAAGAAATTCTGACCGCACTTTCAATTAAAAGTGATGAACAACAAGAAGCCATGCGTCGTCGCTTGCGTGCCATGGAGAATGATGGACAGTTAGTTTTCACTAAACGTAAACGCTATGCCTTGCCTGAAAAATTGGATTTATTCAAAGGCATGGTCATCGGCCATCGCGAAGGCTATGGCTTTTTACAAGTCGAAGGCAAAAAAGAGGATCTCTTTATTCCTAATCACCAAATGCAACGTGTAATGCATGGTGATTTTGTATTAGCCCAACCTGCAGGCGTGGATCGCCGTGGTCGTCGTGAAGTCCGTATTGTTCGCGTACTTGAAAGTCGCAAAAAACAAATTGTCGGCCGTTTCTTCTTAGAAAATGGCTTTAGCTATGTGGTGCCTGATGATAGCCGTATCGGACGAGATATTTTAGTCCCTAATGAACATCGCAATGGTGCCCGAATGGGGCAAGTTGTCGTGGTTGAATTGCAAGAACGATCTGCCTCCTTTACTCAACCTGTTGGCATCATCACCGAAATTCTGGGTGACAATATGGCAAAAGGGATGGAAGTGGAGATCGCCCTTCGTAATCATGACATCCCTCACCAATTCCCAAGTGCGGTCGAAAAATACGTGAAAAAATTCACGGAAGAAGTGCCTGAAGAAGCCAAAAAAGGCCGTGTGGATTTACGCAATCTACCACTGGTTACCATTGATGGCGAAGATGCACGCGATTTTGATGATGCTGTATATTGCGAAAAAAGCGGTAAAGGCTGGAAGCTTTGGGTGGCAATTGCCGATGTCTGCTATTATGTGCGTTTACGTTCGGCATTAGACACTGAAGCCTATAACCGAGGTAACTCCGTTTACTTCCCAAATCGTGTCGTGCCAATGCTACCGGAAATTTTATCCAACGGATTGTGTTCACTGAATCCACAAGTTGATCGCTTGTGTATGGTATGTGAAATGCACATTTCTGCAAGAGGTAAACTCACGGACTATCGTTTTTATGAAGCGGTAATGAACTCTCATGCACGTTTAACCTATACGAAAGTTGCGGCGATTTTAGACGGCGATGATGAGCTCCGCACCCGTTATCAAGGACTTGTTCCACATTTAGAAGAATTGCATCATCTCTATCAAGCATTACTCAATGCCCGCAAACAACGTGGTGCTATCGATTTTGAAACCATTGAAACCAAATTTATTTTCAATGCCATGGGACGAATTGATCGCATTGAACCTGTTGTGCGAAATGATGCGCACAAAATCATTGAAGAATGCATGATTCTTGCGAATATTGCAGCAGCAAACTTTATGGAAAAACATAAAGAGCCTGCACTCTATCGTATTCATGCCACACCAAGCGAAGAAAAACTGACGTCTTTCCGTGCATTCTTAAGTGAATGCGGTTTAAGCCTTGAAGGCGGCATGAAACCAACCACAAAAGATTATGCGAAATTGTTAGAGCAAGTGAAAGATCGCCCAGATCACGAGCTTATTCAAGCCATGTTACTTCGCTCATTAAGCCAAGCGGTTTATCATGCCGATAATATCGGCCACTTTGGTTTGGCGTTAGAAGAATATGCACACTTCACTTCCCCGATTCGTCGTTATCCGGATTTAACCCTACATCGTGGGATTAAGTATTTATTAGCGAAAGAAAAAGGCGCTAAACGTAAAACCACAGATACTGGTGGCTATCATTATTCTTTTGATGAAATGGATTTATTAGGCGATCACTGCTCGATGACAGAACGCCGTGCCGATGATGCCACTCGAGAAGTAGCAGATTGGTTGAAATGTGAATATATGCAAGATCACGTGGGTGCTGAATTTAGCGGGGTGATCTCATCTGTAACGGGCTTTGGCTTATTCGTACGTTTAGATGATTTATTCATTGACGGCTTAGTCCATATTTCTACTTTAGATAACGACTACTATCAATTTGATGCAGCTAAACAACGTTTAATCGGTGAAAATAGTGGTATGATTTATCGCCTTGGCGATAAAGTCAAAATTCGCGTGGTCGCCGTTCATTTAGAACAAAAAATGGTGGATTTCAGTTTAGTCGAAAGTGCCAGAAAACCACGTCGTGTTGGCAAAACAGCGAAACAAAAAGCAAAAAAAGTCTTTAAGGAACTGCCACCTAAAGCGTCAAAAAAACGTAAAAGTGCGGTTAAAAATAAAGATGTTTCTAAGAAACCGACTAGAAAACGGAAAAAATAATAAATAAGAGAACCCTATGTCAGAAAATATCTATGGTATCCATGCTGTAAACAGCATTTTAGCAAATAGCCCTGAGCGTTTAATTGAAGTATTTGTGCTGAAAGGCCGTGAAGATAAACGCCTACAACCCTTACTCAATGAGCTCTATGCTTTAGGCATTGCGGTACAATTTGTAAACCGTCAAACATTAGATAAAAAATCCAACGGTGAAGTCCATCAAGGTGTGATTGCTCGAGTGCAAGAAGCGAAAGAGCTGAATGAACATGATCTGGATGAACTTCTTACTCGTAAGCAAAATCCACTTTTGTTAGTGCTTGATGGCGTAACTGATCCCCATAACCTGGGTGCCTGTTTACGTACTGCAGATGCTGCTGGAGTGAGCGCTGTTATCGTACCAAAAGATAAATCCGCTCAACTCACTTCTATCGCACGTAAAGTGGCTTGCGGTGCTGCGGAGACTGTGCCATTAATTCGCGTAACCAATTTAGCTCGTACTTTGCGAGATCTACAACAAAATCATAATATTTGGGTGGTGGGTACAGCTGGCGAAGCAACAGAAACCATTTACCAAAGTAAACTCACAGGTTCTCTTGCCTTAGTGATGGGAGCCGAAGGTGAAGGCATGCGTCGTCTTACTCGTGAACACTGCGATCAGCTGATTAGTATTCCGATGGCGGGCTCTGTTTCATCCCTGAATGTTTCTGTTGCAACAGGTGTGTGTTTATTTGAAATTGTAAGACAACGTCTTGCAACCTAAAAATACGTGAAAAAACGACCGCACTTGATATAAAAAAATGCCGATAAATCATTGTCGGCATTTTTGTTATTTTGAAATCGTTTTCCCGAATATCATGGAAAGCACTAAAGTACATAATGCGGGTACAAGCCACGCAAGCCCTTGTGAATAGAGCGGGAAATGAGTCATGATTTGATGTAAGCCTTCCGGTAACATATCCAAGTTTTTCAAGCTATCAATTAAACTAAAACAAACCGTCACAAAAATAGTGGTGTAATAGCTCAATCGAATAGAAGGCAATTTATTACGCACAAGCTGTAAAACCACCAACATAATCGCCATCGGATAAATCAAGAATAATGCAGGAATCGTGACACGGAGTAATTTTGTTAGTCCATACTGTGAAATGATTGTTGTCATGGTAGTGAAGAAAACAATCCAGAATGGATAAGAAAAACGCGTCGAAAACTTGGAGAAGTAATCACCACACGCACTGGTTACACCCACTAATGTGGTTAAGCTTGCTAAAGTAATAATCCCTGCCATAATCCAAGTTCCCGCAGAACCAAATAAACTGTTCACATAACGAGAGAAGATTTGCCCACCATTTGTTGCGCCTTGTGCCACAGCATCAGAAGTCGCCCCTAAGTAAAATAAGGCGAAATACAAGCAACCTAATAAAATGACAGATACGAAACCCGCTGAAATAGTATATTGAACAATCTTTTGGGGATTAGTCACATTTTTTGCAGATAACGCCCGTGCAACAATGCCACCAAAGGCTATCGCTGCAAGTACATCCATCGTTTGATAACCACTAATTAACCCTGTGGTTAATGCTGAATTCTCGGCATACGACTGCGACGGAGCAACAATGTCAGAAAGCGGTGAAACAAAAACTGTGATTCCTACAACAAGTAATAAGACCAACAAAGCCGGTGTCATCACTTCACCCACCGTTGAAATAATGGTACTTGGGCGAATCATGAATCCCATCGCGATAATATTAAAGATCACAGAGAAAATAAGACGTGTCGTCGCACTATCTTCAACGAGCCCCAATGGTAACCATGCCATTTCATAAGCGACATTGGTAATTCGAGGCATGGCAAAGGTTGAACCGATGACTAAATAAAGAATGGTTAAAAAAGCTACACCTGCCCACTTGGGTAAGTTCTTAGTCAGTTCTTCACCACGTCCTAATACTGACACAACAACCAATGTAATAAATGGCATGAGTACGCCTGTTATCACAAATCCTAGCGAAGCGGTTGCCCAATGGTTACCTGCGGAGTAACCTTCCATCGGTGGAAAAATAATATTTCCTGCACCTAAAAATAAAGCAAAAATCATCATACCTAACACGATGATGTCTTTTTTTGAAAACATAAGTATTCTCGAATAAATAAATTTTAAGGATTTTACTATTAAATTGTTTTTTATTCCAAAAATGAAAATAAATTTTGTGAAATAGATCACAAAATCCATCACATTCCGATTAAATCTCACATTATCCACCGCCTTTTTCCCAAAAATCAGTAAATTTGTGATAGTATCCAAGCTTTATTATTACTTTTTTAGGAGAGAATGAATGAATAAACTGAGTTTGATTCAACAAATTCAGCGTTTTTTCAAATTGGAATCAGCTGGTGGAATTTTATTACTTTTTTCAGCGGTAATTGCAATGCTATTAGCCAATTCACCGCTTAATCAAACCTATAATGACTTTTTAAATTTACCAGTCAGCATTCAAGTAGGATCTTTTTCTATTGATAAAACCTTAATTCACTGGATCAACGATGGTTTTATGGCAGTATTCTTTGTTTTAGTGGGAATGGAAGTCAAAAGAGAATTATTCGAGGGCTCCCTTTCAAGCTATCAACAAGCGGTTTTCCCTGCTATTGCTGCCGTTGGCGGAATGGTTATTCCTGCCTTGGTTTATATTTTTATTGCACAACAAGATCCTACTTTAGCCGATGGTTGGGCAATCCCAATGGCGACAGACATTGCCTTTGCACTGGGTATCATGGCGTTATTAAGTAAACAAGTGCCACTCCCACTTAAAATCTTTTTACTTGCTTTAGCCATCATTGATGACTTAGGTGCCATTGTCGTAATTGCACTCTTCTTCTCCCATGGATTAAGTGTGCAGGCACTTGTCTTTGCTGCCATTGCAATTGCTGTACTTATCGCATTAAATCGCTTTAAAGTGACCGCACTTTGTGCCTATATGGTGGTGGGAACAATCTTATGGGCTTCGGTATTAAAATCAGGCGTACATGCTACCCTTGCAGGCGTTATCATCGGATTTTGTATTCCATTGAAAGGCAAAAATGGTGAAACACCGTTACATGACTTTGAGCATATTCTTTCCCCTTGGTCATCCTTTGTTATCCTGCCATTATTCGCATTTGCCAATGCGGGGGTAAGTTTTGATGGTATCGACTCAAGCATGCTTTCATCACCATTATTATTTGCGATTTCTTTAGGCTTAATTATCGGAAAACCACTTGGTGTATTTGGTTTCAGCTACCTTTCCGTTAAACTAGGCATAGCAAAACTTCCGCAAGGCATTAACTTCAAACAAATTTTTGCTGTAGCGATTTTATGCGGTATCGGTTTCACCATGTCGATGTTCTTAGCCAGCCTTGCCTTCAATGCTGATGCAGGTGAAAGCATTAACGCGCTTTCTCGATTAGGGATCTTATTAGGCTCCACTGTTTCTGCGATTTTGGGGTATATCGCGTTGAAAGTGACTACCGCGAAAAATAAAGGGTAATCAAAACGATGGAAAAACTAACCTGTTATGTGATTTATGCATCTGAAAAAATAGAGAGACTGAGTCATTTTTTACAATGCGCCTCTGACTCTCATGTTGTTCCTATTTCTGCAGTAACTAAAGAACAGGTTAGCTTACTCGCTCATTCTTCAGTCTTATTTAATATTAAAAAAGCAGAAGAACTACTTGAGCGCACTCCCAATGACAAAGAAATCGCCCAAACGCTATCTCATATTCAATGCTGGAAAGCTATTGCTGAAAATGAACTGCTACAAAACAATGATTTTGCTTTAATTGCTGAAAGTGAAATTCAGCCTGTTGAAAACTTCATTCAGCATGCTATCAATTATGCTAATAAATACTCTTCTTACGGAATTATCAAATTACAGCGCGATGGTAAAACTCCTGCTTGTGAACGCCTATACCAAGCTAGTGATGAGCCTGATGCATTAATCTATGGTGATACAAATCAGTACAACTATGGTTGTTCGCTTTATCTCATCCGCAAAGATGTCGCAAAAAAATTAACCGCACTTTTAAGTGAAACAAAACCCTACTGGCTTGCAGATCAATTTACTGCATTCCATGAGCCTCAAAATATTGCTCAAGCACGTTATCTATTGGGGGAAAATCCAAGCCAAAAACAACAAGATAAAGTTGAAAATCCACTATTTAGTATCATTGTACCAATCTATAATGTTGAACGTTACCTCGAACAATGTATTGAATCTGTCTTAGCGCAAGATTATCAGAATTATGAACTTATTTTAGTTGATGATGGTTCACCAGATAATTCTATCGATATTTGCGCCAAATATGCTAAACAATATTCTAATATTGTTTTTATCCATAAAATTAACGGTGGAGTATCCGACGCAAGAAATGCAGGCATTCAAATTGCTCGAGGAGAGTATTTAATGTTTTTAGATAGTGATGATTATTGGGAAGGAACAACTATTCTCTCTGATTTACAAAAGATAATTACTGAAAATAATCCCGATACTATCTTCAATTATATGAGCAGTATCTATCCTGAAAAAATTGTGAACCATTACATCAACCGAGATAAGCTAATAGGTTCTTTTAGGGAAGACTTTCAAGGTCTTTATCAAGATGGAATTTATCTTGGGTTCCCCTTTACAAAAACAATAAAAAGAGAATTAATTTTAAAAAACCACCTCTTTTTTATAAAAGGGCGATCTTTTGAAGATGTGGTATGGAGTTTTTTTCTTACTAAATATATTAGTAGTTATGCGATTTATAAAAACTGCTTTTATATGTATAGAAGAGAAAGAAAAGGTTCAATTAGTTCTGTTGCGACCTCTAAAAATCAAGTAAGTCTATTTCAAAATCTATCTGATGTAATAACTGAAATAGAAAATATGAAACTCAACAATGAGTTGTTGCCTGGATTTAAAAAATATGTAGATGATATTTATGGGTATGTAATGACATGCTATGAACTGTTGCCAGAGAATGAAAAAGTAGATTTTCTTAATTTGAAAGAAAAATACGAAAAAGAATTTAATGCGTTGTGGTAAATATTATAGATATACTAATCAAGATTTATAAGTTGAATAAAAAATCCCTTAGCGCTCACTAAGGGATTTTCACAAGTCTTATTCAGAAAACAACCGCTTGATCTCTTTCTCATACAAATAAATATTCACAGGATTAGTTGGTAATTGCGAATCTAGATATTCATTTGCTCTTTTCACATATTCTTCATGATGCTTATCATGGTTATCAATCACATCAAGTAATACTTTTGCACCTTCAAATGCATCGAACTGATCGTAATAATACCCTACACCTTTCGGAATTAGTTTTGAATTATGAATAAATGGATAACCACCATACAAAGCATCATTGTAAGCATAATTCAAACCATTTTCCCACTGATGACTTAGCACAATATCTACATAGCGAGTAAGAAAATCAGGCATTTGATAACGCCCTTCTACCGTCATTACTCCATTTTTGACAAGATTAGTTCGTCCTATGAAATTGAAAAAGGTTGGATTATCTTTTTTATCGTAGGTGTTGCACATATAGACATTTTTAATTTTCTCAGGAGCTTCACGATAGGCTTGTTCAGCAATTAACACTGGCGTAAAGCAAGTTTTCACTACGTTAATATTGGCTTCAAAAGAGGCTATACGTTTAGCTTTTTTCTCAGCATCTGGTTTATAACCAAAAGTAAGATTATGCTTCTCTTTAATTCGCTTAATCACCTGATCACAGAATACCGGCGACCAAATTGCAGGCACCACATAAGCAGGACAACGATACATAATGGAAAAATAAGATTTACAGGTATTCTCATGCTGTGGAATCATCCATACAGAATCAAATAACGTACCGTTAAACACTCTTCCTGCTTTCTTATCAAAAAGGAAATTTTCCATATCCATAATAAAGTCATTACCCATTTTATAGCAAACAACTTTACCACCATGTTGATGCATTCGAGTAACTTGATTAGGTTCAATCACCAATGTTCCCTCAATCAATACGTCTAATTGATCAATTACATCCTCAATATAAGCGTATTTCAAATTTAATCCATCAAGCATAAACCCTTCTGGAGGTGTAGTGCGTTTTTCTGGTCCCCATGAAACCAAAATAACATCTTCTACAATCGATGAATGTTGCAATAAATGATAAAGGTGAATAACATTTTGATTCGCACCATTTGCCCAAATATCTGTGACTTTTGCTTCTAAATTAAAGGTGATCCCAATTTTATATTTACGCATAATTCTCTTCCTTTTTATTATTTAAATCATCTGAAAGTGCGGTCAAAAATAAACGTATTTTCAAATGATTTAAATAATAAAAATCACTCGGATATTCCTACCCGAGTGATTTATCTTAATTAGTTGATTATTACCATTGGTAACCTACACCGGCACCAACATTGTAATCACCTTGTGTAGTTGCTGCACCACTCACTTTGAAGATAACTTTATTGTTATCGCTCGCACGTGAGTAACCTACTGCAACTGCACTTTCACCTTTGTAGTTACCTACACCAAGGCCAACCATTGAACCACCTGGTTTAGTCACTTGTGGAATATTCGCTGCAGCAGTTGCTCCTGCGATACCACCACGAAGTTTCTTATCAGTTTTCTTCATTTCGCTACGAACTGCACCAACAGAACGATCAACATATTGTTTGTTTGCCGCATCCGTACCACGAACTGGATCTGCCACATTGGTGATTCGACGTTCATTACCAACTGAACCCACTGAAACAGTATTCGCTTCATTTGCTACAGAGCCTTGACCTAATGCCACAGAATTGTTTGCGGTGGCTTTCGCACCTTGACCGATAGCCGTTGCATTATTAGCTGAAGCATTAGCCCCCTGACCAATTGCAGTTGCATTCTTACCATTTGCGTTAGCATTTGTACCAAACGAAGAGCTATTATCACCTTTCGCTTTCGCACCTGAACCTACTGCAGTCGCATTGTTGCCATCGACTTCAGATTCAACGTTGTTTACTTTGCCGTTTTCATCTGTTGATTTCACAACACGTTTAATTGATGCTGATTCCTCTTTTGCTACTGTCGCAGAGCTTTCTGCCGCTGAAGCGGATGAGCTTGCTGCGGTTGCTGAGCTATCTGCCGCTGAAGCTGAAGAACTTGCTGCTGTCGCTGAGCTGTTTGCTGCTGAAGCTGAAGAGCTTGCTGCGGTTGCTGAGCTATCTGCTGCTGAAGCGGATGAGCTTGCAGCGGTTGCTGAGCTATCTGCTGCTGATGCAGAAGAGCTTGCTGCAGTCGCTGAAGAATCTGCCGCTGAAGCTGAAGAGCTTGCTGCAGTTGCTGAAGAATCTGCCGCTGATGCAGAAGAGCTTGCTGCAGTCGCTGAAGAATCTGCCGCTGATGCAGAAGAGCTTGCTGCAGTCGCTGAAGAATCGGCTGCTGAAGCTGAAGAGCTTGCTGCAGTCGCTGAAGAATCTGCCGCTGATGCTGATGAGCTTGCTGCAGTCGCTGAGCTGTCTGCTGCTGATGCTGAAGAGCTTGCTGCGGTTGCAGAGCTATCTGCTGCTGAAGCTGAAGAGCTTGCGGCTGTTGCTGAGCTATCTGCTGCTGAAGCTGAAGAGCTTGCGGCTTTCGCTGAAGAATCTGCCGCAGATGCTGATGAGCTTGCTGCGGTTGCAGAAGAATCTGCCGCTGATGCAGATGAGCTTGCTGCTGTTGCTGAGCTATCTGCTGCTGAAGCTGAAGAGCTTGCTGCGGTTGCTGAGCTATCTGCTGCTGAAGCTGATGAGCTTGCAACTGTCGCTGAGCTATCTGCTGCTGAAGCAGAAGAGCTTGCTGCTGTTGCTGAGCTATCTGCCGCTGAAGCGGATGAACTTGCTGCAGTTGCTGAAGAATCTGCCGCTGATGCAGAAGAGCTTGCTGCAGTCGCTGAAGAATCTGCCGCTGATGCAGAAGAGCTTGCTGCAATCGCTGAAGAATCTGCTGCTGATGCAGAAGAGCTTGCTGCAGTCGCTGAAGAATCTGCCGCTGATGCAGAAGAGCTTGCTGCAGTCGCTGAAGAATCTGCCGCTGATGCGGATGAGCTTGCTGCTGTCGCAGAAGAATCTGCCGCTGAAGCAGAAGAGCTTGCTGCGGTTGCTGAGCTATCTGCCGCTGAAGCTGAAGAGCTTGCTGCGGTTGCAGAAGAATCTGCCGCTGAAGCAGAAGAGCTTGCTGCGGTTGCTGAGCTATCTGCCGCTGAAGCTGAAGAGCTTGCTGCGGTTGCAGAAGAATCTGCTGCT
This sequence comes from Parahaemophilus parainfluenzae, assembly GCA_001914055.1. Lineage (GTDB taxonomy): Bacteria > Pseudomonadota > Gammaproteobacteria > Enterobacterales > Pasteurellaceae > Haemophilus_D > Haemophilus_D parainfluenzae_V. The sequence goes on from MKXX01000003.1 coordinate 133,294, forward strand.
GAAGCTGAAGAGCTTGCTGCTGTTGCAGATGATTGTGCAGAAGATGCACTATTTGATGCGGCTGTAGCAGAGCTTACAGCTGCAGATGCCGCACTTTCAATTTTATCTAAATTGTTATTAACCACTTCCGCAGCTGATGTTGCCGCTGAAGCTGCTGCTTTCGCTGTTTCGTTTGTTTTATCTAATTGCGAGGTTACTGCATAAAGTTGTGAACCATTGATCGCTTCTGTTGAAGTTGCGGAAATATTTCCTGCTGCCACATTGATCAATTTACGCTCATCATCTGCAGCACCGACGCTTACGAAGCTACCGGCACCTACAACGGTTCCTTTGAAGCCACTATAGGTTAAATTACCCACAGTTGCTTCAGTTACATTTGCAATAGTATGAGAACCTGTTGTAGTTGAATGATTACCTAATACAACTGCTTCATCTAAACCAGCAGCGATATTTAAGTTATTACCCAATACGGTTGTACCGTTTGATGCAATAGTATTCCCGTGTCCAATAATCGTGTTATTTTTAACGCCATCTTTTACGTTATTTGCAACACCTACAGCAATGGTATTTTGAGTATTATTACCAACAAGGTTATATACCCCTAAAGCTGTACCATTATTCACGTTTTCGCCAACCCAAGTGCGAGCACCAACTGATGTACCATTTGTTGTGCTGTTATCCACACCAGCGTAATGACCTAATGCTGTGCCATCATTCGTATTTGGACGAACATAACTTCTTGAACCTACAACGGTTGCATTCACAGAATCTTTACCTGCAGCAGAGAATTGACCAACAACAGTCGCATTTTGGGCACCAGCTTGAACTTCTGAGTTAGAACCTAATAGAGTTGCATTAGTACTACCCGCTTTTATGCTTGAGTTTTTACCAATGACTGTTGCATTTGCTGCATCAGTATAAACAGCACTACCAGAACCAATTACAATTGCATCTTCAGATGCTGCTGAAGATTTATACCCCATCACAACGGCACCAGCTGCAGCTGTTGTTGTAGTGGCTTCTACACCTGCAGTAATAGAGTTTCTGCCTTGTGCCCCACCTGCTAAACCAACTTTATCATTATTAGTAGTTTTAGCAGCATCAGAAGACGCATCATTAGAACCATTATTTACATGGAAATAGTTAGTTGTATTTAATGCTTGATTTGCTGCATCTAATGCTGTATTAGCTGTTGTATTAGCTGCGTTAGCTGTTGTATTAGCCGCATTAGCAGTTGTGTTAGCCGCATTAGCAGTTGTATTAGCCGCATTAGCCGTTGTGTTAGCTGCATTAGCCGTTGTGTTAGCCGCATTAGCAGTTGTGTTAGCTACAGTTGCTGTGCTTAATGCATTGCTAATATTAGCTTTAGCTGTAGTAGAAAGATCGTAAACTACATCACCAGTGCTAGAAACAGTTGCAATAGTTTCTGTTCCATTTTTAAAATTAAGCTTACTATCATTGTTAATACGTGCTTTTGATAAACCATTTTCTGCAGCATTAAAGCCCACATTAGTCATTACTGCATAAAGTTGGCTACCATTAACAGCATCTGTAGAAGTGCTACTTAGGCGACCAGCACCCACGTTTTGGATTTGGCGTTGTTGTTGTTCTGTACCAACAGAAACTGCTCCAGAAAAACCTGTAGTGCCAGCAAAATCAACGGGTTTGCCATTAAATGTTGCTTTTTTAGCTGAGTCATCGAATTTATTTTCTTTAGCTTCAGATTGCGCACCTAATGCCACACCATACTCAACACCAGTCTTAGCAAGCATACCAATTGCTACTGCGCCAGTAGCTGTTACATTCGCTCTAGTACCTAAAGCGGTACCTGAAGCGCCACTTACAAATGCATTTGCCCCAAATGCAGAACCATAATTCGCGGCCTCAGTAACATTAGCCTCAGGACCAACAGCAACACTATATGCACCTACTGCTTTAGCACCCTGTGAAATCGAAGTAGAATTAAGTCCAGCAGCTTCAGCTTCAGCACCAATTGCTATCGCATTATCTTTACGAACAATTGCAGTATTACCGACAGCTACACCATTAGCTGCAGCATTAGCTAAACGTCCTACAGCAACAGATTGAGTTTGAGCATTTGAATTCGAACCAATAGCGACTGCATCTTGCCCATTAGCATAAACAGTATGACCAATTGCGATACCTTTAACCCCTCCAGTTGCTTTTGATGATGCCCCCACAACAACAGCACCAGGCCCATCCGTCCAACTTCCACTACCAATTGCTATCGCTTGACCAGCAGTTCGAGTCACTGTGCCTTCAGGAATTGCAGCATATGCAATACCCGTTACATCTAAAAGCAATAAAGATAATGCCGATAATTTAAAAATTTTGCCTAATGAGGACTTGCTCTCCCCGTGCGTGTCACAAGATGATTTCACTTGCCCTTTTGCTAATTCGGACGTTACTACCAACGACTGAGTAGTACGATTCCAAATCACTTTAAAAATCTTATTCATAAAAAAATAAAACTCCTTTGCATAAATTTAACTATTATAAAACGATGATCCTACCTCAAAACGCAAAAGCAGAAACCAATCCCCATTATCTAACACACGCTTAATAAAATCTAGGCATTTTCAATATAATTTTTGTAAAAGTATGTAAATAAATTATCTTAAAAAAACAAACACATATTTATTTTATTTTTATACTTATAAACTATAACAAAATCCCACTCTCTGCCTTGATAAAATTCATTACAAACTCTTATAAGTTCTAACATAAGGACGCAGCGGGTAAACTAATACGACGTTGAAAGGTAGCCTTTGAACTATGTACTTTATTACGCCAAAGTGCGGTCATTCTTGAAATAATTTTAATTCACGTTCATAATGAACGAATATTCATATTTTATAGGCTGAAGTCTTTTACTTCAGCATTTTCTCATAAGGCTCGCATTATGTCCGATCAACAAACAGATACACAAACGTCCTCAAATAATAAATCTCAACAACGTAAAAAAGGGCTTTCCATTTTTATTCTGTTGCTTCTTTTGATTGCAATCGGTTCTGCGGCTTATTGGTTTTTCTTTATTAAAGACTTTGAAGAAACCGAAGATGCCTATGTGAGCGGCAATCAGGTAATGGTCTCATCACAAGTCGCGGGAAATATTTCGAAAATTAATGTCGATAATATGGATCCCGTACAGACTGGTGATGTGTTATTAGAGCTGGATGATACCAATGCCAAATTAAGTTTTGAGCAAGCTAAAAGCAATTTAGCCAATGCGGTTCGCCAAGTTTCACAACTGAATTACACCGTAAAACAATTAAAATCGGCCGTTCGTGCGAATGAAATTACCCTTGCTCAAGCGCAAGGAAACTTGAACCGTCGTGTGCAATTAGTCAAAGATGGCGCAATAGATAAAGAATCATTCCAACACGCGAAAGAAGCGGTTGAACTCGCCAAAGCAAACTTAACGACTTCACAAAACCAACTTGAGGCAAATCAAGCCTTATTGTTAGACGGGCCTTTAAGTGAACAGCCGCAAATTCAAAGTGCGGTCAGTAATTTTAAACAAGCTTGGTTGAATTTAGAACGCACAAAAATCCGCAGCCCAATTAAAGGCTATGTGGCTCGTCGCAATGCGCAAGTAGGACAAGCAGTTTCTGTTGGTGGCGCTTTAATGGCAGTGGTTACCACCGATCAAATGTGGTTAGACGCCAACTTCAAAGAAACACAATTAACCCATATGCGAATTGGTCAACCGGTTAAAATTCACTTCGATCTCTACGGAAAAGATAAAACCTTTGATGGTAAAGTTGTCGGAATTGAAATGGGTACAGGCAGTGCATTCTCATTATTGCCTACTCAAAATGCGACAGGGAACTGGATCAAAGTGGTGCAGCGTGTGCCTGTGCGTATTCAATTAGATCCGCAACAACTGGCTGAAAATCCATTACGCATCGGTCTTTCTGCGACTGTGAAAGTGAATGTGACCGATAGCCAAGGTGAAACCTTGCGTGACCAAGCTCCCGCTACAACGCTTTATTCCACAAATGTACTGCAATATGATGAAAGTGCAGTCAATAATTTGATCGAATCCATTATTCGCGACAATAGCTATTAGGTTTCACGATGTCGCAATCTCATTTTACGCCGGTACAAGGCGGTGCACTGGTTATTCTCACGTTAGCACTCTCGCTTGCCACTTTTATGCAGGTGTTGGATTCCACCATCGCTAACGTTGCCATTCCTACTATTGCAGGTGATTTAGGGGCTTCATTCAGCCAAGGTACATGGGTCATCACTTCGTTCGGTGTAGCTAATGCGATCTCAATTCCTATCACCGGTTGGCTGGCAAAACGTTTCGGTGAAGTGCGGTTATTTTTAATCTCAACCTTACTTTTCGTCCTTGCTTCTTGGCTTTGTGGTATTTCACATAGTTTGGAAATGTTGATTATTTGCCGCGTCCTCCAAGGTGCGGTAGCCGGTCCAATCATCCCTCTTTCGCAAAGTTTATTACTCAATAACTATCCGCCTAAAAAACGCGGCATGGCACTGGCATTTTGGTCAATGACTGTGGTAGTCGCTCCTATTTTCGGGCCCATTTTAGGCGGTTGGATCAGCGATAACATTCATTGGGGTTGGATCTTTTTCATCAATGTTCCCATTGGATTGGCTGTCGTCTTAATGAGTTGGAAAATTCTAGGTAATCGAGAAAGCCAAATTTCTCATCAGCCTATTGATACCGTTGGGCTTGTTTTATTAGTTCTAGGCGTAGGCTGTTTGCAATTAATGCTGGACCAAGGAAGAGAGCAAGATTGGTTTAATTCAACGGAGATTATTGTTCTCACCGTGATTGCAGTCGTGTGTTTGATCGCGCTCACCATTTGGGAACTGACGGATGACAATCCCGTTGTAGATATTTCACTTTTCAAATCACGCAACTTTAGCGTAGGCTGCCTTTCAACTAGTCTCGCCTTTTTGGTGTATTTGGGGTCGGTTGTGCTTATCCCACTTTTACTCCAACAAGTTTATGGCTACACCGCGACTTGGGCTGGGCTCGCAGCCGCCCCAGTGGGATTATTCCCAATTTTACTTTCGCCAATCATCGGTAAATTAGGGCATAAAATTGATATGCGAATTTTAGTCACAATCAGCTTTATGGTTTATGCCCTGACCTTTTATTGGCGAGCCGTGACCTTTGAGCCTGAAATGACCTTTGCCGATGTTGCCTTGCCACAATTTGTGCAAGGTTTAGCGGTTGCTTGCTTCTTTATGCCTCTGACAACCATCACGCTTTCTGGTTTACCGCCCGAAAAAATGGCTTCAGCGTCGAGTTTATTTAATTTCCTTCGAACCCTTTCCGGCTCAATAGGCACATCTCTCACGACATTTATGTGGTATAACCGTGAAGCTGTGCATCATACTCAACTCACGGAAGCGATTAACCCATATAACCCAATCTCCCAACAGTTTTTCCAAACGATGGCAAGTTTTGGTTTAAACGAACAACAAACAGCATCATATCTTGCTAGACAAATCACCGCTCAGGGCTTTATTATTGGCGCTAATGAGATTTTCTGGTTATCGGCAATTACTTTCCTAGCATTATTCATTATCGTCTGGTTCGCCAAACCACCTTTTGGAAATCGCCATTAAAAAACCTCAAAAAAATAACCGCACTTTGATGATATTCAAAAGTGCGGTTGGTTTTTCTAGCCTTTTGCCAAGATGTCTTTTAGGAATCTCGCAGTATGCGAACCTTTAACTTTGGCGACTTCTTCCGGTGTGCCTGTTGCGATGATTTGACCACCGCCACTGCCCCCTTCTGGACCAAGATCCACAATCCAGTCTGCGGTTTTAATCACATCTAAGTTGTGTTCGATCACCACGATGGTATTGCCTTGATCGCGTAAGCGATGTAACACGTCGAGAAGTTGTTTTATATCGGCAAAATGCAGGCCGGTTGTCGGCTCATCCAAAATATAAAGGGTTTTACCGGTATCGCGTTTTGAAAGCTCCGTTGCCAACTTAACGCGTTGAGCTTCACCACCTGAAAGCGTGGTAGAAGACTGACCTAAACGAATATAGGACAAGCCGACATCCATTAGGGTTTGCAATTTACGTGCAATCATTGGGATGGCATCAAAAAACTCACGGGCTTCTTCTACCGTCATATCTAATACTTGGTGAATAGTTTTACCTTTGTATCGGATCTCCAAGGTTTCACGGTTATAGCGTTTACCTTTACATTGATCACAAGGTACATACACATCCGGCAAGAAGTGCATTTCAACTTTCAGCACACCATCACCTTGGCAGGCTTCACAACGCCCACCACGCACGTTAAAGCTAAAACGTCCTGGGTTATAACCACGTGCACGCGCTTCTGGCACGCCCGCAAATAATTCACGAATTGGCGTGAATAAGCCTGTGTAAGTCGCTGGGTTAGAACGCGGTGTACGACCGATCGGGCTTTGGTTAATATCGATCACTTTATCGAAATATTCCAAGCCTTCAATGGATTTATAAGGCGCAAAATCTGTTTTTTCCGCACGATTTAAGGCGTTTTGTGCCAATGGGAATAACGTATCATTAATTAGCGTTGATTTACCTGAACCTGACACCCCCGTGATACAAGTAAATAAGCCCACTGGAATCTCTAAATTTACGCCTTTAAGATTATTCCCTGTCGCGCCTTTTAATTTTAAAAGTTTGCTTTTATCAAGTGCGGTTCGTTTTTTCGGAATTTCGATTTTTTCTTCACCCGATAAGAACTTACCTGTAATCGAATTTGGGTTTGCCATAATCTCTTTGGCTGTCCCCTGAGCAATCACTTGACCACCATGCACACCCGCCCCAGGACCAATATCAATAATATGATCAGCTTCTCGAATGGCATCTTCATCATGTTCCACCACGATCACGGTGTTGCCCAAATTACGCAAGTGAATCAGCGTATTTAGCAAGCGTTCATTATCACGTTGATGCAAACCGATAGAAGGCTCATCCAACACATACATGACACCCACTAAACCTGCACCAATCTGACTCGCAAGACGAATACGTTGCGCTTCACCACCCGAAAGGGTTTCGGCAGAACGAGAAAGGGAAAGATAATTCAAACCCACATTCACTAAAAATTCTAACCGCTCTTTGATCTCTTTCAGGATTTTTTCCGCAATTTGCGCTTTTTGACCGGTTAAAGTAAGCCCTTGGAAAAACTCAAGGCTTTCACCAATGCTTTTCTCTGAAATTTGTGGCAAGTTAATGTTACCGATATACACGTTACGAGCTTCTGGACGAAGACGCGAGCCACCACAATCTGCACAAGGGCGGTTGCTGATATTTTTCGCCAACTCTTCACGCACAGACATGGATTCCGTTTCTTTATAACGGCGTGCCATATTATTCAAAATCCCTTCAAAAGGATGTTTGCGGATCACCACATCGCCACGGTCGTTCATGTATTGGAATTCAATTTCTTCCTTGCCTGAACCGTGCATCACTATATCTTTAATTTTTTGTGGCAAATCTTCGTATGGCGTTTCAATATCAAATTTGTAATGTTTCGCCAACGAGGTAAGCATTTGATAGTAATAGAAATTGCGACGATCCCAACCTTTCACCGCACCACCTGCGAGGGAAATGCTTTCATTTTGCACCACACGGCTTTCATCAAAGAACTGCTGAACACCTAAGCCATCACAAGTTGGACACGCCCCTGCTGGGTTATTAAATGAGAACAAGCGAGGCTCTAATTCGGGCACGGAATAGCCACAATGCGGGCAAGCAAAATTCGCCGAGAAAACCAACTCTTCCGCTTTAGGATCATCCATATCAGCCACCACAGCCGTCCCCCCAGAAAGCTCCAAAGCTGTCTCAAAAGATTCTGCTAAACGTGTGGCTAAATCTGACCGCACTTTAAAACGGTCCACCACCACTTCAATGGTATGTTTTTTCTGTAAAGCAAGTTCTGGCGGATCAGATAAATCACAGATTTCACCATCAATTCTTGCACGAATATAACCTTGTGCCGCTAAACTATCTAACAACTTAACATGCTCACCTTTACGGTTTTTCACCACGGGCGCAAGCAACATCATTTTGCTTTCTTCTGGCAGACTTAAAACTTTATCCACCATTTGACTGATGGTTTGTGCCGTTAATGGCACATCATGCTCAGGACAACGCGGCTCCCCTACGCGAGCAAACAGCAAACGCAGATAATCGTAAATTTCGGTGATAGTGCCCACGGTTGAACGCGGGTTATGAGAAGTGGATTTTTGCTCAATAGAAATCGCCGGCGACAAGCCCTCAATCGAATCCACATCTGGTTTCTCCATCAAAGAAAGGAACTGACGCGCATAAGCAGAGAGCGATTCCACATAACGGCGCTGCCCTTCCGCATAAAGCGTATCAAATGCTAAAGAAGATTTGCCCGAACCGGACAAGCCTGTTATCACAATTAATTTATCGCGCGGAATGGTTAAATTGATGTTTTTGAGGTTGTGGGTTCTAGCACCACGAATGTCGATAGTATCCATAAAAAAAGCGATTGCCTTAAGAAAATAAATTCAAAAATTGCGACTATTATCGCATATTTCAATATCTGTGCAAATATCCAGTTAATTTTTATGGATCTTTTGTTTCTTTTAAGGCAAAATAGCCAAAATTTTTCATCTTATTTCTAAAATATAGAGGATTCTATGGCAGGTATTAATAAAGTAATCATCGTGGGTAATTTAGGTAATGATCCTGAAATCCGCACGATGCCAAATGGCGAAGCGGTAGCAAATATCAGCGTGGCAACAAGTGAAAGCTGGACAGATAAAAACACGGGCGAACGTCGTGAAGTGACCGAATGGCACCGTATCGTGTTATATCGTCGTTTAGCAGAAATTGCGGGGCAATACTTACGCAAAGGTTCACAAGTTTATGTTGAAGGTCGTTTAAAAACCCGTAAATGGCAAGATAACAACGGCCAAGATCGTTACACCACTGAAATCCAGGGTGATAACTTACAAATGTTAGGTGGTCGCAATCAAGAGATGGGCGGTTATGCACCTGCACAATCAGCACCACAACCAAGCTATCAATCTCGTCCAGCACAATCTGCACCAGCACCACAAGCTGAGCCACCAATGGACGCATTTGATGACAACATTCCATTCTAAATTGTATTGGTACAAGATTATCAATACGAAGAGAGACCTTTCATTGAAAGGTCTCTTTTTTATCTCTCATTTTGACATCAATTATTCGTGCGCCTTATCTCGCTCAAGCACTAAAACACAATAAATACTCAATTTATTGCACCGCATCCGAATCTAATATATCTTTATTTGAATACTGGAAAATAGTATAAATATCAAGGAGAACATATCTTAGATAAGCAACATTACTAGAACCAGAAAAAAGAACACGATGTATCTTTGCTTTATTTCCTTTGAACATTTTCAGGAGTAAGAATATATGGAAAATTTTAAACAAATTCTTTCGAAATTATCTGTTATTTTTTTATTGTTCTATTCGCAAAATATATTTTCCATGACACAAACAGAAATCCAATTGGAAAAAGCCTATTTAGCAGAAATGATTGATATTGGATCTGAAATTATGGAGAAAAAACAATCTGTTGATCCTGATTCATTGCAATATAAACGTAGGAATATCAAGGTTCTTACTCATACAAATATGAAAAACGGTTATACAAGCTACACTTTGGAAAAATCAAAAGTTCATTTGGTTGTACCTAAAGAGTTAAAACAAAATACGAAACTTAATCTCTATTGGGATGAAAGCGAAGGTTCAATAAATATCCTATTTGACAAAGATGAATTGACAAAATACTTTCATCTGAATCTTAAAAAAAGTGAGGAGAAATCAGAAACATTGAGAAGAGTTTTTGATGAAACCACATATTTTTTCACTTCCTATGAATTTTCTATCGATAAATACCCTAACGTTACCGTTGAGTTTCGTCTCTACCATTCACCCGGTACGACATTCAGATTGGACTACCCGACTGAATTTACGCGGATTTTGATTTATAGAAAAATGTAACAGATGATGTTTCCTTATACCGTTTCTAACTTGGACGACATTGTTCCACCACCGACCGCACTTTAGAAGAAAAAAACGCAGTGGTAAGCTTTAAAGCGAAATTAGAGAAATAGATCACTATCACTGAATAAGAATTCAGTAATCACATGATGACTTGCTGGTACACCAAATGTATAATAGATAGAGTTCACTCTAATTATTTTTATAAATATAAAAGGTAAACTATGAAAAAAAATAATCGCATTATTATTTGTAGGCTTATCTTCATTTCTGACTGCGTGTAGCAGTCATTTAGATACGAGTAGCTTGCCGATTGAAGTCTATAATCATACATCCAAAGCTATTAACTTTAATATGACAAATGCTACTGAAAAAGACTGGAAAGGCTGGGAACTAGGCTATGGAGGCGAGCTTAAATCAGTAGCTGCGTTTAGTTCAGATACTGGCGCTGGAGGCTTATGGCGTCTTCCTCGAACTGGGCTGGTATGCTTATCAAATGAAGCTCATCGGCACAGGCAACACCCCGCAGCCGAAACGCTCCGCGTGGGCGGAACTGTTCCGCCTGCTGAAAAACATCCGCCAACACCGCCTGCGTTCCGAACGGGCGTAAAAGTGCGGTGGAATTTTTGCAATTTTTCGCTTAAATTCCATCGCTTGCAGCTACAAAAGTGCGGTCTATTTTACGAATTTTTCTTTATATTCCCCAACAGTAATCTGCGCCCTTCAAATTCCTTGCCGGCAATTTCCAAAGCGAAGCGTTCTTTGTCGGCGTCGCGTACTTTGTCGTGTACGGCACGTAATTCCTGCACGCTAGCACCCAATGCCTTGACGATTTCATCGCCCATTTTCATGGAAGAATAGAAGGTTTCGCGCACTACGAAATCCGCTTCCGCTTTCACTAGGGCCAGCGCATTGCGTCTGTCCCAGGCGCGCACGAACACCTTGGCGTTCGGGTTGATATGATGAATATTTTCCACAATTCTGACCGCACTTTCTCCGTTGTCCACGCATACCGCTACGATGTCGGTGTGTTCCACGCCGCTGGCATGCAGCACGTCGGCGCGGGTGGCTTCGCCGTAATAGACTTTGAAACCGTATTCGCGTGCGACGTTGATGATGTCGGGATCGTTGTCCAGAATGGAAATGGTGGCACCGTAGGCTAGCGGCATTTGGCTGACCACCTGCCCCATGCGCCCGAATCCGATAATCAGCACGTTGCCGTTGAGTTCGCCCGCATGTTCTTCCACATCGTCCACTGCCGCAGCTGCGCTGGGTTCTTTGAAATAGCGGTCGAACAGCATAACGCTGAAGGGTGTCGTAATCATGGAGAGCACCACGATTGCCGTCATATTCGCTAGCACTTCCGCATTAATCGCCCGTTGTGCGGCAGCGGAGGCGAGTAATACGAAGGCGAATTCACCGCCCTGCGACATCAGTACGGCGCGGTGTATCGCGGTGAAATGGCTTGCTTTGGCAAAACGCGCCACTCCATAAATGGCAAAGCATTTCAAGATAATCATCAGTACAGTGGCGGAAAGAATTACCTTCCAGTTATTGAGCACCGTTGCCACATCCAGCGACATCCCGACAGCTAAGAAAAACAGCCCGAGCAAAAGGCCTCGGAACGGTTCGATATCCGCTTCAAGCTGATGACGGAAGTCGGATTCCGACAGCAGCACTCCCGCCAGAAACGCACCCATCGCCATAGACAGACCGCCCAGCTCCATTAAATAAGCCGCACCGAGTACCACCAGCAGCGCGGCGGCAGTCATCACCTCGCGTGCTTTGGATTTTGCCAGAATTTTAAACAGCGGATTGAGCAGCCAAATACCTGTCGCAATCAACGCTGCCAAAGAAAGCGCGGCAACACCGATTTTCTGCCATAGCGGTACGGCATCGGCAACGGCATTGGGATTATCGGGCGCTAGAAATGCTACAATCGCCAGCATGGGCACAATCAGCAAATCTTCAAACAGCAAAATGGAGACAATGCGCTGACCTTGCGGTGTGCTGATTTCATGACGTTCGTCCATAATCTGCATGACCATTGCGGTGGAGGTGAGTGTAAAACCTACCGCCGCAATAAACGACATCACTAAAGAAAAACCGTAAGCTAGCCCGATTAGGGTAAGGAACAGACTGGAAAGCGTCACCTGCAGGGTACCCAAGCCGAAAATCTGATTACGCAATTTCCATAAATGCGACGGCTTCATTTCCAGCCCGATCAAAAACAGAAACATCACCACGCCGAATTCCGCAATATGCAAAATAGCGTGGGAATCGGTAATGAGCTTTAATCCGAAGGGTCCGATAACCAGCCCCGCAGCCAAATAACCCAGAATCGAGCCTAGACCTAAACGTTTAAATAACGGCACGGCAACTACCGCCGCCCCCAATAACACCACCACGTGCAATAAATCGCCGTCAGCTGCTTCTACCGCCATAATTCCTGCCTTTGTTAATTCATAAAAATTTTTCGTATTATAAAGGAAAATCGCCGTAACACAAAAAAGTCGTCATTTGACGGCTTCCTCTAAGAAGAGTGCGGTCGGTTTTTGTTAATTTATTGCACTTTGCCGTCGATTTCGATCGGGGTATATTCCACCGGCAGCCAAGTGTAGCTGCCGTTGCTTTCGGCACGGATGTGTCCGATGCCGGGGAAGGGCATATGTGCGCCAGCTATCCAGATTTTACGTGTGGCGGCATCTTTGAGCGCGTCTTGGCGGCTGGCGCGTGCCTGTTTGGGGTCGCTGTCAAACTCAATGGCGATTTCGGGATCAAGCATTTGCAGTGTGAGGCTGTGTTCGAGTTCGGGATCGGAGAGTCTGTGCCATTGTCCGAGCAGGACGGCTTTGAACATGGACAACAGGGGATAGGCGGGACAGTCGCGGTGGTCTCGGAGATAACGGGTTCTTTGACGGTTCAGGTACTGTTCGATCGGTTGCCAATCAATCACCTGATCCAACTTCAATAGAGGGAAGCGGTTGATGTGTTTGGCAATCACGGCTTGGGCGGTTTGCTGGAAGAAGGTAGTCATAAAAAATCCCCTAAATGTCTTAGTGGGAATTTAGGGGATTTTGGGGGAATTTTGCAAAGGTCTTATGTAAAAACAAATCGATAAGGTCTATAATTGGTGCGCAATCCATCATTTCACGGAGACAAATTATGCACACACAAAATCTTATTATCGGCTTTGGCAAAGCGGGCAAAACGCTGGCGGCGGATTTGGCGAAACACGGGCAACAGGTCGTGCTGGTGGAACAGTCGGCGCAGATGTACGGCGGCACTTGCATCAACATCGGCTGTATTCCCAGCAAAAAACTGATTGTCGAGAGCGAGCAGCGCGGGCATAACGCCGACAAAGCGGCGGTGTTTGCGGCGGCGATGAACGCGAAAAACACCCTGATTCCGAAATTGCGCGCCGCCAATTTCGCCAAACTGGACAATCTGGACGGCGTAACCGTGCTCAACGCGCGCGCCGAGTTTCTCGATGATCGCACGGTCAAACTGACTGACCCAGACGGCGGCGAGCAAACCCTTACCGCCGAACGCATTTTCATCAACACCGGTGCCACCCCGCGCCGCCTGGGCGTAGCGGGCGAAGACAGCCCGCGCGTACTGGACAGCACCGGTGTACTCGCGCTGAACGAACGCCCGCGCCGCCTCGTCATCATCGGCGGCGGCTACATCGGCTTGGAATTTGCCTTTATGTTCCACGCTTTCGGCAGCGAAATCACCATTCTCGATGGCGGCGACCGCTTCCTGCCGCGTGAAGATCGCGACATCGCCGAAGAAATGCTGCGCGTATTAAACAGCAAAGGCATCAAGGTGTTGCAAGGCGTGAAAATTGAAGCGTTCCGCGACAATACGGCGGACACCAGCGTCATCACCTCGCAAGGCGAATTTACCGCCGACGCGGTGCTGGTGGGCGTAGGCCGCGTGCCGAACACGCAAGGATTGGGCTTGGCAAACGCGGGCATCGAAACCGACCCGAGCGGCTTCATCCTCGTTGACGACCATCTGCGCGTGCAAGGCAAAAACCACATCTGGGCGATGGGCGACGTGGCGGGCAGCCCGATGTTCACCTACATCTCGCTCGACGACTATCGCATCGTGCGCGAACAGCTTTTCGGCGACGGCAAACGCAACCGCGCCGACCGCACCCCGTTCCCGACCGCCACCTTTACCGAGCCGCCGCTCGCCCATATCGGCTTAACCGAAACCGCCGCGCAGCAATCGGGGCGCGAGGTGAAAGTGTTGAAACTGAAAGCCGACGCGATTCCGAAAGCCAAAATCCTCAACCAAACCGACGGCCTGCTCAAAGCCGTGGTGGACGCGCACAGCGGCGAAATCCTCGGCGTAACCCTGTTCTGCGCCGAAGCGCACGAAATCATCAACCTGTTTAAAATGGCAATCGATTTCCGCGTCCCTGCCCGCTATGTCAAAAACCAAATCTTCACCCACCCGACCATCGCCGAAGGGCTGAACGATTTGTTCGCGGGCTGCTAAAAAACTGGTTGTAAAACGACCGCACTTGATACGGAAATGCCATCTGAAAGCGATTTCAGAATCGATGCGGGTATGTTGTTTCGTAACCGAGTCTGTATAAACCGTTTTTCTTTGTCCAACGGGCATCTTTGTCTTTACTCGGTGTGGTTTGACCGCTGACTTGTCCTTCGTCATCGACTTCTATGGCCTGACGCTGTTTGCCGCCGGCGGTTTGAATAATGGTGGCGTCAATGACGGCGGCGGATGCTTTCTCTACTTTTAGGTCTTTTTCAGTCAGTTGGCGGTTAATCAGTTGCAGCAATTCGGACAGGGCGTCGTCTTGCGCCGCCAGTTGCGGTAGCGGCATAAGGTGCTGTAATCGGGGATGCTCAGTTCGTCGAAACGGCAAAACAGGTTGAAGTCGATGCGGGTAATGAGGCTGTGTTCGAGTTCGGGATCGGAGAGGCTGTGCCATTGTCCGAGCAGGACGGCTTTGAACATGGACAGCAGGGGATAGGCTGGACGGCCGCGGTGGTCTCTAAGGTAACGGGTTCTTTGACGATTCAGGTACTGTTCGATCGGCTGCCAATCAATCACTTGATCCAACTTCAATAGCGGGAAGCGGTCGATGTGTTTGGCAATCATGGCTTGGACGGTTTGTTGGAAGAAGGTGCTCATGAAAAATCCCCTAAATGTCTTGGTGGGAATTTAGGGGATTTTGAGGGGATTTTGCAAAGGTCTCAAAAGGAGAAAAAATATTACAAACAGCTGTTCCGTTAATTGAGCAAATTGATGAGTTATTTTTCGGAAAGTTGAATAACGACGAAGAACAATTTAAGCATTTTCTTGTTAGATTAAACAAAGAATAAGAATATTATTTATGGAGTTGTCAATTTTGATAACTCCATACTACATTTGAAACTCAAAAATAGAGCATAGCTATAGAACAGAAATTTATTCAAGAGAATTATTTACACCAAAGTATAGAAGTCCTCTGTTTTTATTTTCAAAAAGTAAAACAGAGAACATAAATGGTTGGCTCTTGAAAGCAATGTGTAAAAATTTTACGTTAATATTGTAAAATATAATGATATAATTACTCTGTTATCGGGGTTATTTTTACGTATTTTTAAGGAAGTTATCAATATTTGATTGCAACAAGTTGAAATAATTAGAGTTTTATTTTTCATTCTTTCCTTATATAGAAACAACCCTTTTAAGTTACATATAATTTAAAAACAAAAGCGTTGTTCTATATCGCTAGAACAACGCTTTTTCTATACATACAAGCAGTCAAATTTTTATAATTTCTTGCAAAAATTCATTAAATTTTGACCGCACTTTGCCCCTCAAAAAAAGAACCTAGACACCTAATTTTAGGTTCAGATTATTATTCAATTTCGTTATAACTAAAAATCAGTACATATATTTAACAATTCTTTCGATTTTGCTATGTGGTTTGCTACATTTTTACCGTCTTATTTTCACTAGAGGTACAATTATGCAGCATCGCGATCTTTATCCCCATGAAATCTTACAAGATGTTATTGATAAAAGTTATGCTAAGTCGGAAGGGCACTTAAAAACACTGGCTATTTTAAGTTTTTTAGGTGGCGGCTATGTGAGTTTTGGTTATATGGCCTATTTAAAAGTAGTGAGCGGTATTCCTCCAGAGTGGAGTGGGCTATCAACATTACTTGGTGCGGCTGTGTTTCCTATTTGTTTGATTTGTATATTAATCGGTGGTGGTGAATTAGCCACGGGAAATATGATGATGATGGCATTAGGCCGTTTAACAAAAAGAGTAAGCCTTAAAAAATTATTTCGTAACTGGATTGTAGTGAGTTTGGGCAACCTGCTCGGTGCGCTGTTTATGGCCTATTTCTTAGGGCATTATGTCGGTTTATCAGAAGGTGCTGCTGCCGCTAAAACCATCGCGATTGCCGAGGCTAAAGTGCAAATGGATTTTGGTCGTGCCTTTGTTTCAGCTATTGCCTGTAACTGGATGGTCTGCATGGGTATTTGGTTCTATTTTGGCGCCAAACAAACCTCCGGTCGTATTCTCGCCATGTGGTTCCCAGTGATGATTTTTGTGCTTATCGGATTACAACACTTTGTCGCCAATATGTTTATTATTCCCGCCGGGATTTTTGCTGGTGCTAATGTGACTTGGAGCCAATTCTTCTTCAATATGATTCCTGTATTTTTAGGCAATGTTACCGGTGGTGCAGCATTTGTCGGCGCATCTTATCTGTACGCCTATCGCCACTTATTAAAAGAAGATTATTGTATTTAGTAAACGAAAATCTGCCCGCACTTTGGCGTGAAAAAGGTCTTTTGAAATGTCAAAAGGCCTTTTATTCTCCCTAAAATGTATTGAATCCTCTCTTAATTAACTCGATACCATTTTGAATAGTGAAGAGTTGCACTTTACACTTAAAACATGTAAACTCATCTATTAAGATCAATATGGAAAGAAAAGTATTAGCAGAATTTCCATGTTATTTAACATCTTCAAATTTACACTAAGGAAGAGATCACATGCCAAAGATGAAAATTTCTAGACTGATGTTTTATAGCACTGTTTTGACTAGTATTATGTTGTCTTCTTGCAGTCAACACGCCCAAACCCAATCAACAGTAGAAAATACAGCAAGCAACTATACTCAAAATGAGGCAACGTATTGGACCGAGCAGCCATTTTGTAGTGGGCGCTACCAAATTAACTTACCATCTAACCGAATAAGTGGGACTGGTTGGCTTAAATACAATGGTTGGCAGATAAGAGTGCGACCAGATTATTGGAATCTGGAAGTAGAATCTGAATTAGAGGTTAAAGAAAAAGGATATAATGGAAGTGATCATTTTATAGAATACCGCACTATTATTCCCAACAAAGCGATAGTTACGGTGACACAGGCTTCTGCCTCATGGGATAGCCCATTATTAACTCAGGTAAATGGAATGCTTTATAATGTTGATTTTAGTTTCAAGTTAGGTAAGAACGATGCCTATTCCATTAGAGCCTTTGTACGCATTATGCCTGTCAATGGCAAAGCCCCCCCAAACCTGAAACAGCTGGAAAAAAGTAAAGTTGACGAAGCTACTGGACAGATACGGAATGATTTTTTCGACAAGCTGAGAGATCGTAAAGATACTGAAATGCCACAGCAACAAGGTGTCTGTTTAACAGAAGGATTTATTGCCGATAAGGGAACTGAGCCGTTTTTTGGCAGTGCGGGCATCAAAATCAAAGACTATAAAGACGTTTATGCCGAGCTAACGACGGGTGGATCTTTGGAAGAAGGTGATAAACCGCTATTAGAACGAGATCTTTTCGCTAAAGATAGTGCTTTAGATAAACTCTTCTCATGGGCGAAATACAGCACCATCCGCAAAGGAAAGCGCGATATTAATGGTATGGCGGGTAATGAAAAATTGGTGAAATGGCAGGGAAATCGATATCTATTTATTTGGGAAAAAGAGGATGGCAGTGTGAGATTTAAGATGACTTTCGGTGCCAATAAGAAAAATACCAAGGGTTCGCCACTCAGTGAGAAAGAAGCTTTAACCGCTTGGGATGCAATATTGCCAACATTGAAAACACGACTTTAAACAATGACTACTACAGTTAAATTAAAGTAAAAATACAAGCGGCCAAGTTTTGAAGAGCATTTGCAAAAACACCTCAAAATTTGACCGCTCTTTTAAATCAAAAGCCTTCAAAACTTAGCGCATTGAGATTTTTATTATTAGTATTAAATTAAAAAAATCTAATGTGGCTTGCCTTGGAAATAATTGTAGAGATCCAATTGAAGAATGGATAAACTGAAATCATCAGCAATTTTCGAAAATCTTCAGTTAGAGATGTAAAAGACCTGTCTCAATTTAGTCGCAAATCAACCTTATTTTAAATACTCGCCAAATAGCATGCACAAAGAGGAAAGTTACAATGGCTATTTTTAACAAATTTCAACGTACCAAGCAGGTTGCAGAAATCTTATTACGTTATGGTTTAGATGAGTTTTTTGAACGCAGTAATTTAGAGAAGTGGTTACCGGAATCCCTTTCAAATAAGTTAGCCAATGAATCAAGTGGAAGCGTGTCTGTATATGAACGTATCCGTCGAGCGATGGAAGAGCTGGGCACAACTTACGTTAAATTAGGGCAGATGTTAAGTGATCGCCGAGATTTGCTACCAGTTGAAATGATTACTGAACTACAAAAATTGCAAGATAAAGTAGAAGTTCAGCCCATTAATATTGCAGAGAAATTTCAGCGTGAATTAGGCATAGATATTCATGAACATTTCGAAACGCTTGCTTCAGAGCCTATGGCATCAGCTTCTATCGGTCAAGTATTCAAAGGGCGCTTGAAAAACGGACAAGATGTTGCGGTAAAAATCAAGCGAGAAGGCATTGATCAAGTCATTAAGGCAGATTTACTTATCTTACAAGATCTCGTGAATTTTCTAGAACAACGCAACGACATTATTTCTAACCTTCAACCTAAAGCGTTATTAAATACCTTCAAAGAATCCATTACAACAGAACTCTCCCTTGAAAGTGAACGTCGTAGCATTGAACGTTTTGCTAATAATTTTAAGCAAGATTCACGTATTTTAGTCCCACAAACCTATTCGAATTTATCAAACAATAACATTCTTTGTATGGATTTTGTGTATGGCTCAAAAGTGACCAATAAAGCACAGATTGAACAACAAGGTTTACTGGCTAAAGATGTTGCTTTACTTGGATTAGATCTCTATATGAAACAAGTATTTGAGTTTGGTTTCTTTCATGCTGATCCCCACCCTGGCAATATTCTATTAACGCCTGACGGGCGGATTGCTTTTATTGACTTGGGGGCAATGGGCAAACTCAGCCCTAAAGAACGCGAATTACTCGGAAATTGTTTGTACTATGCCTCTCAAAAAAATGTGCGAAAAATCATCGAGACCATTAAGCAGCTTGCTGTCAGTTATAATGTGCCGAATGAAAAAGCACTAGAAAATGATCTTTCTGAGATTTTCATGCTCCTCACTGAAAGCAATTTGGCAGGGTTAGATATCGGTGAATTGATGAATCGTTTTACCAAAATTATGAGCGAAAATAGCATTATTATGCCTGAGGGCGTTTATTTGCTAGCAAAAGGTTTTGCCCAGATTGAGGGGATCGGACGTTATCTCTATCCTGAATTAGATATTGCAGCCGTACTTAAACCTTATGTTACACAAATGCTCAAGAAACGATTTTCACCTAAACGCGTGATTAGTGAAAGTTTCGAAAAAATTGCTGACAGCTACAACAACTGGCTTTCGCTTCCAGAAGAAGTCAAAATTTTCTTACAAAAAATCAGCAATAAGGAAATTCGTCTTGAACATGAAATTCACGGATTAGAGCGTTTTCGTAAGACTGTCGAACGAGTGGGCATTATGTTGATTATTGCCGCACTCATTATTGCAGCGTCTATTTTATCGTTGAACGAAAATCTCCCTCAGCGTAATGGCATCCCAATACCAAGCTTGATTTGCGGTGCGATTGCATTAGTACTGGCCGTCTTTTTATTGATTAAGCGAATAGATAAGAATTAATGTAATGAGTACAATACAAGCGGTCGAATTTTTAAGATGATCTGCAAAAATACCTCAAAATTTGGCCGTGCTTTGGAGTAAAAAAATCCCCTAAATACTAAATCTAGGGGATTTTTCTTTAAATGATGTGATATTTATTTCAAACCTTTTTTAACCAAATCTTCATAACCGCCGTGATTGGTCACATTGGTATAGCCTGCATTTTTCAACTCATTCAATGCAGCTTCTGCACGGCGACCGCTACGGCAATAGAGATTAACGGGCGCATTTTTATCTGGGCTCACCGCTTGAATACGTGCAATGATTTTATCGTGTGGAATATTCACAGCATCTTGTAAATGACCTGCGTTAAATTCCTCGGCTGAACGCACATCAATCCAAACGCCTTTTGCTTTTTCCGGTTGTACTGCGCTTTGTTCTGTTTGTGGTGCAGTATTCGCAGAAGCAAAAAAAGGTACAGCAATCGCTGCCGCAGAAAGTACTGCTGTGAATAATTTTTTCATTATTCAATCTCCTATTAAATAGAAATAATATATTTACCTAAATTTAGGGGGTATGTAAAACTAATAGTCATCATACGCCTAAATATAAAGATAATAAACTGTAAATGAAGTAAAAATTAAGTAAAATTTTCGTGAAATTTAACCGCACTTTGTCATATTTCCCCTATTTAATACGCCCATATCTCTAAACCTTACCATTCATTATTTCCGATTAGTAAAAGATGTTGTTCATAAAGTGGTATTTTTCACACAAAGATTTAACCGTACAATCTGCTCCATCAAATATTGAGGAGAAAATAATGAAAAAAATGCCTGTATTGTTTGTTGGGCATGGTAGCCCGATGAACGTGTTAGATAAAGAAAACCCGTTCAATCAGAATTTCAGCCTAATTACACAAAACTTTCCAAAACCAAAAGCCATTTTGATGATTTCAGCGCATTGGTACAGCAGCCGTTTGCAGGTGACATCAGGTGAACACCCTGAAATGATTTACGATTTCTACGGCTTCCCCGATGAACTCAGCCAAGTGCAATATCTCGCGCCTGGTTCGCCTGAGTTGGCGGAGCAAGTGCGATCATTATTACAGCCGGAAAATGTCGAGCTAAACCCAACACGAGGCTTTGATCATGGCGCTTGGGCAGTGTTGAAATTTCTCTATCCCGATGCCGATATTCCCGTGGTGCAACTGAGCCTTAACCGTTTGCAATCGGCAGAATGGCATTTCAATTTGGCGAAAAAATTAGCTGCTTTGCGTGAACAAGGCGTGTTAATTATCGGCAGCGGCAACATTGTGCATAATCTGAGGGCGATCAGTTGGGAGCATATCGATCAAATCGATGCAGGTTATGACTGGGCGTTTGCTTTCCGTGAAACAGTCAATCAGGCGATTGCAACACAAGATGATAAAACCTTGGTACATTATGAGCAGTTAGGTGAAAAAGCCGAGCTTTCTGTGCCAACACCCGATCATTACTTGCCGTTGCTTTACATTATGGCATTACGCGAACCGCAAGACGAGATTACGTTTTTCAATGATAATTTGATTGCGGGTTCGCTCAGTATGACGTCGGTTTTAGTGGGATAAAATATTTGCAAAAATGCTTTGAAATCTAACCGCACTTTAAAAGAAAAAAGCCGTCTGAAATCTAACATTCAGATGGCCTTTTCAATTTATTCGATTATTTCTTCACAGGCTCTACTTCACCCACAGCTTTCTGAGATTTCTCATCCATTTCCACTTTAATATTGTGGTCCACCACCACATTCATATTAATGGTGATGCCTTCCTTTGGTGTATCCAATTGAATGGTTGGTGTGCAAGCTGTAAGTGTAAACATTGCCGCTAAAATAAAAAAGTGCGGTTGAAATTTAAGGTGTTTTATCATTTCTCTTTGTCTAATTGCTTATAAAGTTTATATTGCAGATTTTGTTCAAATTGCGAGCCGTAGTCAATCATATTCCACAATTCAAACATATTTTCTTGGTGCGTATAATTTAACGTTATCGGATTATGGGTTCGCTTGGTTGGATTAAATCCACTAATACTCGCCCGCAATGTCATTTGCCCTTTAGGATCGAGCGTCACCGCCGCATGGGAATTTTGTAGTTCTATTTCTTTTAATAAATCCACCAAAATATTTTCTGTCCAACCACCTTTTTTCAACCCTTTCACCATTTCATCGGTTAATTTGATGGACACATTTCCCACTTGTTCCAATGTACCATTACAAATCAAACATTCCTTGTGACCAAGCCAAAATGGCAGGGTCGCATTGGCGCGGCCGGTTAAGGTTACTTGGTTATATTGTGCTAAAGCTAATACTTGGGCTAAATCAATATTGGTAAAAGAAAGCGTTGCCATTTTGCTTTGTGGGAAACTGAGCTGAGGCACCGTCAAAACACCATCAAATAAGGAAAGTTTCACATTTCTCAAAGTAAGCGGATTTTTCATGGTGTTCGGATAACGTCCAAACAAATCCAATTCACCATTTGCGACGGAAAGCGCGCCATAGCGAATATTTTTAGTCGAAATATGAATTGGCTTACCTGAGGCCACTTGTAATGCCTCGTTTTCATAATTCATTGGGAAGCGAATATTCAAGCCATACACTTCACCATCTGGCATGGTGATCTTGCCATTTTTTAGGTTCAATTCCCCGCTCATTTTTACGCCATTGCTATTAATTGCGAATTCACTTTGTCCTTTGATGCTGCCCTCATGAATTAACCAATTCCATTGTTGAGGGAAAAGTGATTGGAATACTTTTGCAGATTGTTCTTTCCAGCTGATTTTGCCTGAAAGTGCAGTATTCTGATATACACCCAAAACATCTAAAGGTCCAAGCGAACCCGCCTTTAAATCACCTGCAAAATTGAAGTTACTGATACTCTTACCATCAATACCTAAACCGAAAACAGGCGAAACAAAACGGCCGCCATAAGCCAGTTCAATCCAATCTGTTTTCGCTTGCAACAAACCTCGAATATGCTCTTCTTCATAATCCCAACGAAGTCGATCTTTAAGTTCCAACGAAAGCGGTGCCATTTTTACCTCTTTCATTTTGACTTCTTTGGAATGAGCAGAAAGTTGATTTAATTCAATATGATCGGCTTCCCAAAAACCCTTACCTTCCATTTTGACTGGCGTATTTAAGGATTTCCAGTTTGCACTTCCATTGATAATCCAATCCCAACGGTTTGTCGCTTGTTTTTCCACAGACTGCAACTTATGCTCTTCATCTCGCAAGTCAAACACGGTTTTAATACCCGCAATAAACTCATGAGCATTTCCGTCTAATTTTAAATCGAGATTTTCAAACTGTGGTGTCGTACCCTTTAATGTTGCGAGCAAACGCCCTTCCAAGCCATAACGACCGATAATAATGTCATCTAACGGTAAACGAACGTGCAATTTGGTATCGGGTTGAACAGTATCCATTTTAAAGACAGAACCCGGATAAAAATACACCACGGGATGTGTAAAAATCCCGCCAAAATGATAGGTTAAATTAGTAAAAGCCACCGTCGAGTTATAACGCAAATCCCCCCGTGTTTTCAGCTCAAAATCCAATTCGTTATTGTCATCGCCCCCACCGATTTCACCATTCTTTCCTGAAATCACGATCTCCCCTTTGCCCATTTCACCAAAGGTTTGTAAGATCACGTTCATATCAATGCTTAATGGCAACAAGCCTTCTGCCGCACGGTGAATAGATAACCCAAGGAAGCCTTTAATCGGTTGATAGCTATCGAAGGTCCAATAAAATTTCCCCCATGAAATATCCAAGCCATCTTTGGTGAACACAAAAGGCACATCCAATAAAGGAGAATTTGCCGTTAAATCTTGAGCATTTAACTGGCCATCTGCGCCTTGCCAAGAGACTTTTGCCTCGCCTTTTGTCACAGCGAGATCAGGATTATTCCAATTGAGTAAAACATTGCCTTGTTGAGGGAGTTGAGACAGATCAGGATCAAAATTCGCAGAGAAATGAAGATCGTAGGTTTTATCTCCCGCTTGTTTGATTTCACTACTCCCCGCCCATTGGAAAATGCCATCTTGTGGCGTGACAGTCGATTGATGATGAAGCTCAAGACCGTCATTATTGGCTTGAGCTTCAAGGGCTAATTGGTTGCCATTATAGTTGGCATCTAACGCCCAATCAGCCGATAAAAAAGGCTGCAATGCGGCTTGTTTCAGTGCATCGGTATTTGTTAATTGAAAGTGTTTAACTTTGACATCAGAAATAGGTAATGCCGCCCAAAGTGCGGTTAAATTTGGTGGTGTTTTTTCAGCATTATCGCTTGGTAAATGAGTTAAACAATCATAATCCAAGCTCGCCTTTTCAATATCAAGACTATGCGTATTCCACCAAGTGAGTTGCGCATCATTGAGGTTTATGAGGGTACATTGGTCTGTTTTCAATTTTAGCTCAGGTAGCGTTAAACCTGTCGCTTTCCATTGCCAGTCATTCGCTAATTCAATGTGATAATGTGGTGCTAAAAAATGATTTGCAAGTTGTTCCACACGTTTCGGGGTCGCAAAAACGCGTACTAAGCCAACGCTTACTACGAGCAACAGCAACAAAATAATCAACGCCCACAGGCAACGCTTTCGCATAGTTTCCCCAATTACGCGATAAATAAATGAACAGAGGCGTATTCTATCTTATCTCGTCCCAAATAGCTCAACTAACTTATCCCCAAAGAAATAAAATACTAATCCAAAGGCGACAATAATTAAGCCGATAAATTTCGTGATATTGACTTCTCGAATCGGCATACCGATAAGACCAAAATGATCGATAGTAGCTGCAGTAATTAATTGTCCGACGATGATAAAAAATAACATCGCGGTAATGCCTAGCTTAGGTGCAAGCAAAACCGTTGTGAACACGACAACTGCACCGAGTATCCCACCAATTAATTTCCACCAAGGTTGTGAAGGGACGGTTGATAAATTGCCCCATAAATCGGTTTTTACCCAAGCAATAAAAAAGAGAACGATTGTTCCCACTGCAAAAGAAATAAAGGTCGCGATCACCGCTTCGCCACTCATGGCTTTCGCCAATTGCGTATTAATGGCTGATTGCGTCGCGAGTGCGACACCTGCCACTAAGGCGATAATGAGATAAACAAAAAACATCGAAACTCCCAACAGAAAATTTGGCTTATTTTAACCTTTTCCTATTTATCTTGTCGCGAAATGCTTTCTATTCTGAAAAATAATCAAAAAATCTACCGCACTTTGCATTTCATTCATCAATACCTCAAAAGTTGTAAGTCATCTTACCTGTTTATTTGATCTCGATCACTATTTGACTATTCTTTATTTGACGGTAATCTTCAAATCCATACACTAAACTCCATTCGGAGCAATCGTTTGCGCAATGCGTATTGAAAGCAAAATAGACTGATTTTATCAACTCAATGGGAGGAATATCCATGACCCACATTATCGTTGCAACGCACGGTAAGTTTTCTGAAGAAATCGTCAATTCCGCCGCTATGGTGTATGGCGAAGATGAAAACTGCCATGTAGTGACTTTCTTACCGGGTGAAGGCGGTGAGCATTTAATCGAGAAATACAATGCGATTATTGCCACGCTGCCTGAAAATGAACCGGTACTCTTTTTGGTCGATTTATTTGGTGGTAGCCCTTATAACGCGGCAAGCCGAGTCGCCAGTGAAAGAGATAATACTGATATCGTCACCGGCATTAATCTACCGATGTTGCTAGAAATACTTGATGCTAAAGATGGCGCTAGCTTAGATGAATTGGTAGAAACCGCAAAAGAAGTCGGGGTCGCTGCCGTGAAATCCTTCCGTCAACCTAAAGAAAGCAAGCCTGCTCCAACGCCCGCTGCTAAACCAGCTGAAGCACCAAAAACCGCTCCAAATCCAACCGCACTTTCTGGCAATATGAACATTTCCTTATTGCGTATTGATAGCCGTTTAATCCACGGTCAAGTGGCGACCTCTTGGGCGAAAGCAGTGAAATGTGAAGCGATTTTTGCGGTAAATGATGATGTAGCGAATGATGCACTTCGTCGTGATTTATTACTTCAAATCGCCCCTGAACATTTGAAAGCTTATGTGATTCCAGTGGAAAAAGCCATTAAGGTGTATCACAACCCGAAATATGCAGGCAAAAACATTCTTTGGTTGGTAACCAACCCAACAGACATTCTGCGTTTAATCGAGGGTGGCGTGAAAATTGATAAGGTCAATGTGGGCGGTATGACCTATCGCGAAGGCGATAAACTTATTTCTCAAGCGGTTGCGGTTAACCCAACAGATGTTGCCGCATTTAAACAGCTTTTAGATAAAGGCGTGGAATTAAGCTTACAACAAGTGGCGAGCAGCCCGAAATCAATGCTCACACACAAAGAGCTTGATGCGATTCAATTTTAATTACGAGGACAATTCATTATGACAACAATGGAAATTATTTTAGTCACGCTCGTTGCCGCCATTTGCGGAATGGGGAGTGTATTGGACGAACGTCAAACTCATCGTCCTTTAGTTGCCTGTACCCTAATCGGCTTAGTATTAGGTGATTTAGAAACCGGTATTATTGTCGGTGGTACCCTTGAATTAGTGGCATTAGGCTGGATGAACGTGGGTGCAGCAATGGCACCGGATGCGGCATTAGCCAGTGTGATTGCAACTATCCTCGTTATCAAAGGCGGCCAAGATAAAGGGAGCGCATTAGCGATTGCTATTCCAGTGGCCGCAGCAGGTCAAGTATTAACCATCTTTGTTCGTACTTTAACTATCTTCCTTCAACACAAAGCTGATGATTTTGCCGCAAAAGCGAACTTCCGTGGCATTGAATTCTGTCACTTCAGCGGTCTTGCATTACAAGCGTTACGTGTGGCAATTCCAACCTTCTTCGTTGCGTTAGTGGCAGGTACTGATACGGTGACTGAAGCATTGAATGCGATTCCAGAAGTGGTTACTCGCGGTTTACAAATCGCTGGTGGTTTTATCGTGGTCGTCGGTTATGCGATGGTCATCAATATGATGCGTGCAGGCGCATTAATGCCATTCTTCTTCCTAGGCTTCGTGATCGCCTCTTTCACCAATTACAACCTTGTAGGTCTCGGTATTTTAGGCACATGCTTAGCGATGATTTACATTCAATTAAACCCACGTTTCCATCAATCTACTGCTCCACAAGCGGTTGCAAAACGTGAATTAGCTGATGATGAACTTGAAGGACTATAAGGAAGAAATTATGACTGAACAAACTAAAAAATCATTAACAAAAGGCGATATTCGTAGCACTTACTGGCGTTCAACTTTCTTGCTAGGTTCCTTCAACTTTGAACGTATGCAAGCAATGGGTTTCTGTGTATCGATGATCCCAGCCATTAAACGTCTTTACAGCAAAAAAGAAGATCAAGCAGCGGCATTAAAACGCCACTTAGAATTCTTTAATACTCAGCCTTGGGTGGCATCATCTATCATCGGTGTTACCGCCGCAATGGAACAAGAACGTGCGAACGGCAACGATATTGATGACTCTGCAATCAGCGGGGTGAAAGTCGGTTTAATGGGACCATTAGCCGGTGTAGGTGACCCAATTTTCTGGGGAACATTACGTCCTGTATTAGCCGCACTTGGCGCGGGCTTAGCCCTTACCGGTAGCCTTTTGGGGCCATTACTTTTCTTCATCGGTATCAACCTTTGCCGTGCGTTAACTCGTTGGTATGGTTTCAAATACGGTTATGAAAAAGGTACTACAATCGTTAACGATATGGGCGGCGGCCGCTTACAAAAATTGACGCAGGGGGCGTCTATCCTCGGTCTCTTTGTCATGGGGTCACTGGTATCGAAATGGACAAGTATTAATATTCCATTAGAACTTTCTCGCTATAAAAACCAAATGGGCGAAGAAGTGGTGACCACCGTACAAAGCGTGTTAAACGATCTTCTCCCTGGCCTTGCAGCATTAGGTTTAACTTTCTTATGTATGTATTTATTACGTAAAAAAGTCAACGCCATGTACATCATCTTCGCCTTATTCGGCGTGGGTATTTTAGGCTATCATTTTGGTGTGTTAGCGTAATATATTATGATATTGCCTTCCCTCTTTCGCTTAAGGGAAGGCAAATTTTTAGCATGACATATAAATCCTATGAACCTGAAAGATCTCATCAAGCCACCACCGGCTGAAGGCTATATCAAAAATTCATCTAATTTAGTAACCGCACTTTTTGTTCTGGCGGGCATTCTTTATTACCCCACTAATGGCTATGGTGCCATCATCGCTTTAATTGCTGCACTAATTGTGTTAATCGGGCAAAAAATGCTGATTGCTCAAACCAATAAAGACTTCACCGAAATGCAGTTAGCCGAAAAGCAATTCCAAGAAACCCAAAACAGCGATTATCTCCGCTTTATTGAAGCTCGTGCCACCCAAATGTTGCGCGACAACAAAGTCCTTTCCGAAAAAGGCAAAAAAGAGTTGGAGAGATTACTGTCTATCGTCAAAACACATTTGGCATAGCGACGCCAAAATAATCATAACTTTTGGCTATATGAAATAAGCTTTTCTTCTTTTTCTTATTTAAGTTAGAAAGGTATTATCAAGCAGAAATTTATGATTTATCCCTTAGGAGTAGTTTATGTCTCAATTTAAAATTCACACCATTGAATCAGCACCTGAAGCAGCACAAGAAGCCTTAAAAGCCGTACAAAATGCCAATGGGTTTATTCCAAATTTAATTGGTGTTCTCGCAAATGCCCCTACTGCACTTGAAACTTATCGCACAGTGGGCGGCATTAATGGTCGTAACAGCCTAACTGCAACAGAACGCGAAGTGGTACAAATTACTGCTGCCGTAGTCAATGGCTGTGGTTTCTGTGTAGCAGGCCACACGAAGATCGCTTTAAAAGTGTTAAAACTTGAAGAAGAGCTTGTACATCAAATTCGTGCGACAGCTCGTATTGAAAGTGATAAAAAACTGGATACTTTAGCGCGTTTCACCCTTGCTGTTATTTTGCAAAAAGCAAAATTAACGGAAGCGCAGCTTAAAGCGTTCTTTGATGCTGGTTATACCCAAGAAAATGCCATTGATGTGATTTTAGGTGTCAGCCTCGCCACATTATGTAACTATGTGAACAACATCGCTGAAACCCCAATCAACCCTGAATTACAGGCATTTGCATAATCAAGCCAATATAAAAAGTGCGGTCAAAAATGACCGCACTTTTTTATTCCTTCACAAATTGTTTAATTTGATCTGAATTCAAATGACCTGGCTGCGCTTTGATAAGATTTAAATTCTTATCCAATAGCAAATTAAACGGATAGCCTAACACATTAGCTCGTTTAATGATTTCACCCTTTTCATCCAATAATACCGTGATATTTTTATAATCTAGCCCCTTATACCAATTGATAAATTTTTGGCTATTTTGTTCGTTCTTTTGTCCAGGTGAGGCAATTGTAATCACATTAAAATCCAAATTCTTATCAGCACTAAGATCGTCAATTTCCGCTAAACCAGCCAAGCAAATTGGACACCAGGATGCCCACATTTTGATATAAAGCGGCTTGCCTTGATATTGTGATAAAGAGACGGTTTGATTATCCAACGTTTTCAAGGGAACATCAGCCAAAGACACTTTCTCTTGTGCAAAACTCAATGGACTCAAAAACAATAAAAGTGCGGTCAATATTTTTCTCATTTTTTCCTCTTATTTCACAAAGGGAATCAAATCGCCATAGCCTTGTTTTTCCATTTCATCTAATGGAATAAACTTAATCGATGCGCTATTAATGCAATAACGCAAACCACCTTTATCGCGCGGACCATCATCAAACACATGGCCTAAATGGGCATGGCCACTGCGGCTTAATACCTCAATGCGAGTCATATTAAAGCTATTGTCTCTTTGATACTCCGCCACTTCAGCGGCAATCGGTTTGGTAAAACTTGGCCAGCCGCAACCTGATTCAAATTTATCTTTAGAAGAAAATAACGGTTCTCCCGTGGTGATATCCACATAAATACCCGGCGCGAAATTATCCCAATATTCGTTACTAAAAGAGCGTTCGGTATGTTTGCCTTGCGTCACATCATATTGAAGTGCGGTCAGTTTTTGCTTTAATTCTGCATCACTTGGTTTTGGGTATTTTTTATCATCAATTAATGGCTCATCGGCTTTTTTGATGTCAATATGGCAATAACCATTCGGGTTTTTCTTGAGATAATCCTGATGATACTCTTCCGCCTCCACATAATTTTTCAGCGGTTCTACTTCAATTTGAATCGGCACTTGATATTTACTTTGTAAGGTTTTTAATGCCGCTTCAATAACGGCTTTATCTTGCTCATTTTGATAATAAATGCCGGTGCGATATTGTCTGCCTCGATCATTGCCTTGCTTGTTAATACTGGTTGGATCGATAACGCGGAAATAATATTGCAGTAATTTATCTAACGAAATTTTATTTGGATCGTAAGTGACTTTCACCGTTTCCGCATGATCTGTCGCATGCAATAATTGGTAGTTAGTGGTATCACCTTTTCCATTGGCATAACCAGAAACAGCATCAGTCACGCCTTGAATTCTTTCCATATAAGCTTCTAGTCCCCAAAAACAACCACCGGCAAGATAAATAATTTGTTGTTCTTGTTTACTTTCCATTGTCATTTTTTGCTCCTTTGATGATTCTGTGTGATCAGCATACGTTAAACTACTTTGCAAACCGCCAAAAAGTGCGGTCAATATGAGAAATGTTTTTGTATATTTCATTTTCTTTCCTTATTATAGAAAAATCTTCAGCTTGCATTTCATTAGACGAAGACAAGCCCATTTTCTTACAAAATAAGGCAATTTTTTACCGCACTTTGTGCAAGGAACCTTTATGCCAAACATACATCTCCGCAATAATTATCAAAAAGCTGTTGTTTGTATGGTGTTAGCTTACATCAGCATTGCCTTAATGGGTGTATTTGTAAAATACGCCTCTGATGAATTACCGTCCAGTGAAATTTTATTTTCCCGCTTCTTTATTGGTTTTGTTTTTCTCTTGCCCTTTTTAATTAAAGATGGAGATTTCAAAGTCGATATGTCGCAATGGAAGTTTCTCATTTTGCGTAATCTAGCCGGCATTGCCAGTATGTTGCTAACCTTCTACGCCATTAAATATTTGCCGATTTCTATTGCGATTTTATTGATGAATACGTCCGCACTTTTTGTGCCTTTATTGCTGTTTTTCTTTAAAGTCAGAACGCCATTAAAAGTATTAGCTTGCAGTTTTATGGGGTTTATCGGTGTATCCATCATTATGCTGACCAACGGTTCAATGAATATCAACCCTATCCATGTAGGCTATGCGTTAGGTGCTGCAGTATTGGCGGCCATGGCATTTATCAGCTTACAAGAGCTCAATAAACACAACTCACCTAAAAATATCGTGTTTTACTTCCACTTATTAGGCTCGATTTTATTGCCACTCTTTTTTATTACTCAATGGGAAATACCAACACTACATGGATTCACATTACTGCTTTTAGTGGGCGGATTTGGTCTTATTTTCCAATTATTACTCACTCGCGCCTTTAAATACGCCCCTGCCAATGTCATCACGCCTTTTGCTTTTACTGGCGTGATTTTCTCCAGCATCTGTGACTGGTTCTTCTGGGATAACGTACCAAGCCTAAATTTCTGGATTGGTTCATTAGTCATTATTATTGCCGTCAGTTTACTTGCCAGAATGCGGGCAAAATAGAGAAATCCGACCAAATAGCTAGAATATAACTATTCTCAATAACATTGTTTGAGTGTATAATCCAAATGCTTTTTATTATTGAGGACACAACATGAAAAAATTATTCAAAACTACTTTAGCTTCCGCATTATTAATGGTATCCGCATTCGCTAGCGCCGTGACGGTTAAAGATGCGAAAGGTGAATTTACCCTTGATAAAACCCCAAGCCGTGTTGTGGTATTGGAATATTCTTTTGTGGATGCTTTAGCCCAAGTCGGTGTAAGCCCAGTAGGTGTGGCTGACGACAACAAAATCGATCGTATTTTGCCGCAAGTGCGCGAAAAAATTGCTGCATGGCAATCCGTTGGCACGCGTTCTCAACCGAGTCTTGAAGTGATTGCTTCTCTCAAACCCGATTTAATTATTGCTGATCCATCTCGCCATACTGCAGTATTTGAAGAATTGAAAAAAATTGCGCCAACGGTGATGTTTGATTCCCGTCATGAAAGCTACCAAGAAAATCTTGAAACTGCGCAGAAAATTGGTGATTTAGTCGGTAAAAGCGCTGAAATGAAAGCGAAGATCAATGAACATAATGATTACATTGCCAACATCGCAAAAAATTTAGGTGTACAAGGCAAAAAAGCCTCATTTGGTACTTCCCGAGAAGATAAATTTAATATCCAAAATGACAATGGCTATGTGGGTAGTTTCTTAACGACATTAGGTTTTGCCCCAACCAAACTCAATAGCGATCAGGCTTTCGTGGAAATCAACCTTGAACAATTAGTGATGGAAAAACCAGAATACTTGTTCATTGCCCATTATCGTGATGAAAGCATTGCGCGCAAATGGGAAGCTGAGCCACTTTGGAAAGCCATTCCTGCGGTAAAAGCGAACCATGTTTACAGCGTTGACTCGGACATGTGGGCGCGTGGTCGCGGTTTAGAAGCAAGCAAAATTATGGCAAAACAAATTGAAGATTTCGTGAAGCAAAAATAATGATGAAGTCTGCTTTCCGTTGGGGACTTCCCCTTATCATTCTGGCTTTCCTATTATGGGGAAGCCTGTTTTTGTATTATCCCATCGAAATTCGACCGCTTGCAGCGTTACAAGCGTTCCTCCCCGATGGCGATGAAATTGCCAAAATTACGGTAACCGATTTACGTCTACCGCGCGCATTAGTTGGCATGATTTTAGGTGCCAATCTTGCGGTGGCGGGGGCATTGTTACAAACCATTACGCGCAATCCACTTGCCTCCCCTACATTACTCAGCGTGAACTCAGGCGCTAGTCTTGCGATGGTAACCGCCAGTGCGTTTAGCCCCTTGATTCTTTCTGGTTATAGCATTGCCTTAGTGGCTAGTATCGGCGGCGGTCTGAGTTGGTTTGTGGTGATGCTGATCAGCAACGGATGGAAAGATAATAGTGGAGATCGTAGCCGAGTGATTTTAGCGGGGATTGCCGTATCACTACTGTGTGCCGCCCTCACGAAATTGGTGCTGATTATCGCGGAAGATCATGCCTTTGGTATTATGAGTTGGCTGGCTGGCGGCATTGCACATGCCCGTTGGAATGAATTATTGACGTTATTTCCGTTCTTTATTTTGACCGCACTTTTCTGCCTGCTTTTTGCCAGTCGTTTGAATTTACTCAATTTAAGCGATGAATCCGCGCGTTCGTTAGGCATCAATCTCTTCCGTTTACGTTGGTACGCTAACATCATGGCGTTATTGATTGTAGGTTCAAGCGTGAGTGTTGCTGGCCCAGTTGCCTTTATTGGCTTACTTGTGCCCCATCTTGCTCGCTATTGGATTGGTTATGACTTGCGAAAATCGCTCCCTATGGCGATGTTACTCGGCGCAATTTTAATGCTGGCTGCAGATACCATTGCCCGCGCGGTCAACTTCCCTAGCGAAGTGCCTGCTGGTGCGGTACTTGCCTTAATCGGTGCCCCAGTCTTTGTATTATTTGCCAGAGGAAGACACTAATGCGAACCTCTCATGTATCTTTTCGCGCTATCGGCTTTTATGTCATCACGCTTAGTCTGATGTTACTACTCTTTGGGTTGAGTATTCGCCTTGGCACTTATACGCTTTCCTTTGAGGAAATTTGGGCGGCCTTTCAGCCTGACGATAAAAACTATTTTACCTTGATGGAATATCGCCTACCCCGTGCAGTATTAGCGATTTTATTAGGCGGAGCCTTAGCAATTTCTGGTGTGTTAGTGCAAAGCGTGGTGCGCAATCCACTTGCCTCTCCCGATATTTTAGGGATTAACAATGCGGCAGGGTTAGTTGCTGTTTCGGTATTGATGTTCTTGCCAAACTTGGCATTTTACTGGATGCCAATTTTTGCGTTTTTAGGCGGCGTGCTCTCTTTTGTCATTTTATGGGTCGTGTGCGGTTTTAACTTCCGCCCTATCAAAATGGCAATCATTGGAGTTGCACTTTCCGCATTGTGGGCAGCCATTAGTCATTATCTGATGCTCACCAATCCGGTCGAGATCAATACGGCAATGTTATGGCTCACAGGAAGCCTGTGGGGGCGCAGCTGGTCTTATTTGAATGTGGTATTGCCATGGTTAGTGGTATTGCTGCCCTTACCATTTATTTTCTGTCGCGATCTCGACACCCTTGGTTTAGGTGAAAACAAAGCCTCTACCTTGGGCGTGACCGTAAATAAAGTACAAATCAGCGTTTTAGTGCTAGCGGTGGCCCTTTCCACTACAGCCGTGGCAATTTGTGGTCCGATTGCCTTTTTAGGCTTAGTTGCGCCGCATCTTGCCCGTCGTTTAGTCGGCGGCAGACATCGTACCCTATTACCGGCAGCCTTGATTATTGGCGCCCTCTTATTACAACTTTCGGATATTTTGGCGCGGGTGATTGACCCTCCAACTGAACTACCCGCGGGTATTCTGACCGCGATTATCGGTGCGCCATATTTCTTCTATTTATTGATGAGAACTAAATAATGAGCATTGAAATCAATAATTTATCTTTAGGTTATCAAGATAAACTCGTGGTTAAAAATCTGTCGCTAAAATTCCCGAAAAATAAAGTGATTGCGTTAATCGGCCCAAATGGTTGCTGTAAGTCCACCACATTAAAAGCGGTGGCTCGCTTGCTTAAACCGAAGCAAGGCTCAATCACCCATAAAGGTCAGGATATTTGGCAAAAAAGCCCTAAAGAATATGCCCAAGAATTGGCTTTTCTCCCGCAGCAACACTTGGTACCTGAAGGGATTAAAGTACGCGAATTGATCGCTTACGGGCGTTCGCCTTACTTAAACCTCTGGGGTAAACTCAGCCAAAAAGATGAAGAATTGGTGACTTGGGCGATGGCACAAACGCAAACTGCCGAACTTGCTGAACAGTTAGTTTCTGATTTATCTGGTGGTCAGCAACAACGGGTATTTTTAGCCATGACTCTTGCGCAAGATGCCGAATTAGTGCTACTCGATGAGCCGACTACTTATCTGGATTTAAACCGCCAAGCTGAACTCATGGGCATGATGCGACAAATGCAACAAAATGGCAAAACCGTGATTACGGTGTTGCATGATCTCAACCAAGCCTGCCGCTATTGCGATTACTTAATCGTCATGAAAAAAGGTGCCGTAATGGCACAAGGCACACCTGATGAGGTCATGACCGAAGAGTTACTTAAGGATGTGTTTGATTTGGATGTCATCATTCATCGTGATCCTATCAGTAACACACCGATGTTTATTTTGAAATAACGTTCAATCACTTCTCTAAATATAAAATAGGCGTTTTATTTTACTAAAACGCCTATTTTTTATCTCCCCCCTCCATTTATACACAATTAATGTTTTCCATCGCCCGCAAAGAGGTCGGACCTCTTTGCAAAACTTACACTTTTTTACACTGTCTGAAATAACGAAGCACTAGATAATTATTATTAATATAGTAGAACTAAAAAATGAAATCTCTAGCCCATGTCTTTAAGGCAATGCTATTAGCGGGTGTCAGTACCTCTGTAGCACAGGTTGCCTATGCCCAAAAATCCTCTATTGATACCGAACGAGAAAATATCATCATTTTATCTCGTCAAGGAGAAGCCCAATTAAATCAAGCCATTACAAAACTTGAGGCCTTATTTAAGAGGACAAACGATATTAAAGTACGCGATGATTTAATTACACTCTATCTGAGGACGAATCAATCCGCTAAAGCACTTTCACTTTGCGAAAGCTGCGCACCAGCGCAATTTTCCCAAAATGAACTGGAAAATTTAGGCAAAGCCGCTCGAAATGAAAAACAATACGACCGTGCTGTTGCATTCTATTCCCAATTGCAAAAGCAATTCCCTGATAATCCAAATGGATGGCTTGGTGGCGCATTAGCCTCCACTGAAACCAAAAACTACACTGCGGCAAAAAATGCACTGAATGTTTATAAGAAACGTTTTGGACAAGATAATGCTTACCTTGATGCGGAAAGCTATTTGCTTGATTTCACCGAACCCGACATGGCTAAACTTGGCCGTTGGCAACGTCAGTTAGAACAAAATCCAAAAAATATCACCTTAATGAGAGAGTTGTATCGTTTGGCATCGAAATACAACCTTCAACCATTACAAGAGAAACTACAAAAAGCCTATCCTGATCAATTCAATCAAAAAGACATGATGTGGTTTGAGCATGGTAAGACAATTACCTCTTCAAAAAATGCGACAACGCCTACACAACAAGAAAAATCATTTGAAGAATTGACCGCACTTTTGGCCAAAATTAACCCTGAACATCCTTTGTATCAACAAGCATTGCAAGATCGTTTTGTGATGGGTGTCCGATTAAATAAATTTGATGAAATAGAGGATGACTTCAATACATTACAGGCTCAACCTAATGTGCCCGCGTATTTAGAAGAAGCCTTTGGTGATTATTGGGCAGCAAAAGGCTCACCACACAAAGCATTAGCGATTTATCAAGCAATTGAACAACAAGCCTTAAACCATAAACTCGCTGTGAACGATGGTTTACTTCATAAACTCTCTCTCACTGCAAGCGATGCGGGCAAATTTGAATTGGCTCAACAATATTTAGAGCGTATGAATTCAAATGTTTATATCAATGACTATACCCGAACATCAAAAATTCTGAATCCAGGCTACGATTCTCGCTATTTTGGTTTGGCACGTTTAGCTTTATGGCGTGGTAACAGCAAATTAGCTCAGCAACTGATTGATGATCGCCTATTTAACAAAACGCCTGGTGATCCATGGGTGATGTTGCAAAAAGCGGAACTTGAGCGAAATCGCGGCAATTATGATGATGCTAAATTATGGGCGGAAAAAGCTGGTTATTTTTTGAGTAAAAATGATCAGCAAGAAGCTCGTAATAACCTGGCTGAAACTGCCTTAAGTCAAAATGATTTACCAACAGTTTCAAAAACAATTGATGCAATGAATGAAGAACGACGTCAGTCAGCGCAATCCCTTATTAAGCATAATGAACAAGCACGTTCTGGCAAAATTGTAGGGAGTGTCGGCTTACAGCATCGCACCTCACCAATAAGTTATAGCAATGAAAGTAGCCAAGATTATGCGATTTACACACCGAAAACAGCAAATGGTCACAATCTCTACGTTCATTACTTAGAAACTCGCTCCCCTTATGACAAAGAAAGCCTCATTTCTCGTCGAATTGGCGTAGGAACAGAGCTCAATTTCTATCCACTCCAAGTGAAAATGGAAGGCGGGAAAGGCATTAAGCTTAATGATAAAGCCTATTTTGCGACGGAAGCAAATTATACCCTCAACCAACATTGGTCATTTAATTTAAATGCCAATATTAATGGTAGTGGCACTCCAGTTAAAGCCATCAATAAAGGTGTGTATACCAAAGATATTGGTTTCTCTACCACATATTCCTATTCCGATATTTTCCAAGCCGGACTAGGTGGTGGCGTCATGAAATTTGATGACGGCAACTTAAGAAAAGAAGCCAATTTCTGGTTGAATCTCAATACATTCAAACATGACCGTTGGACGCTAACCAACAATGTCCGAGTCGATTACAGCAAAAACAAAACCATTGATTCTGCTGAATATTACAACCCATCAAAAGCGACAAGTTTGGAATTGGGTGCGGATTTAAGTTACTACCAACCACTTAATTATGGCTTAGTCTTAAATCACCACCTGAAAGCCAGCGTAGGTACTTATAAACAGGCAGAACTTAATCGAGAAAAGATGTGGTCGATTAGCTACGGACATCAATGGCGTATTGGTAAAAAATTTGGCGTGTCTTATGAAATCGGGCGTAAAAAGAATATTTACGACGGCAGTGCTGAATTCAACAATTTCGGAAATTTAAATTTCTCTATTTATTATTAAATACTTAATCGGTATAACTTTATGAGATCTCTAAAACATTTTGCAAAAATCATTATTTGCACGCTTTCCCTTTTTTCGGCTTTTGCCTTTGCGCAAGATCGTTATGGCGTATTAGCCTATCACTCCGTTGTGGATGAAAGTGCGGCTGAAAATCAAAAACATTATTTTCCTCAAACGATCTCAGCCCAAACCTTAATTAAACATTTTAATTGGCTAAAAGAAAACGGATATAACGTAATCAGTTGGCAACAAGTTATCGATGCTGAAAATGGTAAAGGCACATTGCCTGATAATGCGGTATTATTAAGCTTCGATGATGGCTATGAAACCATGTATAACGTGGTCTTCCCTCTATTAAAGGCTTATAACTACCCTGCTGTTTTTGCGCCTGTGACGGGCTGGTTGGATACCCCAGCAAATCAAAAAATCACTTATGCCGATAAAATGCTAGATCGTTCTGTTTTTGCTACTTGGTCGCAAGTCAAAGAAATGGAACAAAGTGGACTCGTTGAAGTTGCTTCCCATACCCATAATCTTCATAACGGTATTAATGCTAACCCATCTGGTGGTCAATTGCCCGCAGTGATTGCGCCTGAATATAAAAACGGAAAATATGAAACGGAAGATGCCTACAAAAACAGATTAAAATCTGATTTTGCCCGTACTGTTCAAACATTAGTCAATCATATTGGTAAGAAACCACGTGTAATGGTGTGGCCTTATGGACAATTTAATGATGTTGCGGTGCAAATTGCACGACAAGCAGGAATGCCACACTATTTCTCATTAGGTGAGAAAATCATCAATAAAGTGGGTGATAAACATATTGGACGTTTATTACTTAATGCAGAAACCGATCTAAATACCGTTAAAAACTATCTCGATGGTATTGATGAAAGCAAGCAAATTCAACGTGTGCTACATGTTGATTTGGATTATGTCTATGATGCGGATAAAGCTCAGCAAGCCAAAAACCTTGATAAGTTAATCGACCGCATCTATCGCTATGGTGTGACGACAGTTTATCTTCAAGCCTTCTCTGATCCCGATGGGGATGGTGTAGCGGATGCCTTGTATTTCCCAAATAAATACCTTCCTGTACGAGATGATATTTTTGGCCGAATTGCCTGGCAATTGCAAACGCGCGCGGGCGTACAAGTCTACGCTTGGATGCCTGTACTCGCCTTTGATTTACGAAAAGGCGTAAAAGAGGCGGAATATGTCATTGATAGCCGCACTGGCAAGCCTTCAACAAAGGCTTATTTACGCCTTTCACCTTATAACAACCAGAATGTTGAAATCATTAAATCCATTTATAACGATTTGTCATTCTATGCCAAATTTAATGGCATCTTATTCCACGATGATGCGTTCCTAACCGATTTTGAAGGTGCAGAAGGCACTCACGCTGAAGGCATGGTTAGTCCACAAGCAAAACAAAAAACACAGGATTTAATCCAATTAACCCATCAACTCACTGATGCGTTAAAACCTTATTTCTTGCGTGGTTCATATTCTCTTAAAACGGCTCGTAATATTTATGCATCAGTGATCACAACCCCAAATGCAGAAGAATGGTTGGCTCAAAACTTAAAAACGCTCACCGAAAATTACGATACCACGGCCATTATGGCGATGCCATATATGGAAAATGAGCAGCCTATTTCACAAAAAGAAGCCTATCAATGGTTTGCTTCTCTTATTGAAAATGTGAAAGCTCAAGCACCATTAGATAAAGTCTTATTTGAATTCCAAGCGGTGAATTGGCGAACTCAAAAACCAATTCCTGAATCCGAATTGATTGATTGGATGACGCTATTGCAAAAAAATCATATTTATAGCTATGGCTACTATCCGGATAACTTTTTAACAAACCAACCGGATATGAACAAAATGAAACCGTATTTTTCCGTAAATACGAATGCAGGAAAAAAATAAGGATTGATCATGAACCAACAATTCTTAGAAGCAGTGAGTATCTTCGTATTCATGTATCCTGCTGGAATGGCAATATATTGGGTTAGTGCAAGCCTCTGCTATTACCTTTTTATGGAAGGGAAACTTGGGCAACCGACCTTCCAACAAATGCCTAAAGAACGCGTCCCGATGGTCAGCATCATGGTGCCTTGCTATAACGAAGGCGACAACTTAGATGAAGCCATTCCTTACTTGCTTCAACTCAGATATCCAAACTATGAGCTCATCTTTATCAATGATGGCAGTAAAGATAACACTGGCGAAATTATTGAACGTTGGGCGAAAGAAGATGAGCGGATTGTAGCACTTCATCAAGAAAACCAAGGTAAAGCCAGTGCATTAAACCATGGCTTATTAGTCGCTAAAGGGGAATATGTAGCCTGCATTGATGGCGATGCCGTATTAGATTTTGATGCAATCGACTATATGGTGCAATCCCTCGAATTAAACCGCACTTACGGTGCAGTTACAGGCAACCCACGCGTACGTAACCGCAGTACTATCCTAGGTCGCTTACAAGTGTCTGAATTTAGCTCCATTATTGGTTTAATCAAACGCGCTCAAAGCCTGATGGGAACCATCTTCACGGTATCTGGAGTATGCTGCCTATTTAGAAAAGATGTAATGGAAGAAATTGGTGGTTGGAGCACCAATATGATCACGGAAGACATTGATGTCAGTTGGAAAATTCAAACAGCCGGTTACAACATCATGTATGAACCCCGTGCTTTATGTTGGGTATTAATGCCTGAACGTCTTTATGGTTTATACAAACAGCGTTTACGCTGGGCGCAAGGTGGCGCAGAAACCATCATCAAATATTTTCCTCAGGTCTGGCGCTGGAAAAACCGCCGTCTATGGCCAATGTATGCCGAATATTTTGTTACCGCTACTTGGGCAATCTTATTGGTTGCACTGGTTGCTCTTGCACTATACCGCAAGATTACTTTGGGTATAGGCATTCAAAACATGGAATTGTTTGAAACAAATATCTCGCTCATGTTTTTTTCCTTCTTCTTACAGTGTCTCTTGAGCTTATACATCGACTCTCGTTATGAAAAAGGATTAATCCAATATGGAATTTCCTGCATTTGGTATCCCTACGTTTATTGGTTACTCAATACTGTAACGTTACTCATTGGAATCCCAAAAGCGATTTTTAGAAACAAGTCCAAGCTAGCTGTCTGGACAAGCCCTGACAGAGGAGTTTAAACAATGGCAACCGCCACTTTACAACAATTGATGGTAATTAATAAAGGTAGCAGCCTTCCCTTGCTGATTAAAGCCAAAAGCTTTGTACTCGATATAATCACCTGGGGGTTATGGGCTTATATCATCACTTTTGTCGCGAGATATGCAGAACGCATCTTCACTAAACCGATTCTGGAAAGTTTCTTTTTCGTTGATGTGATAAGCATCATGTTTTCTGTTTCTGCGGTATTGGTTATATTGGCTTATATTTGGTCTATTCTTACCGTAGCAAAAGAATAACTCGCAAATAATCTTAATATAAAACCGCACTTTGGTTTATAAATCAAAGTGCGGTTATTTTTTATCGATATTTTAACTAGATACTAATCTAATTAAGCTTTTGGACCAGCTGCGATAAGTGCTTTACCTTCTGCATTAGTCGCATATTTTTCGAAGTTTTTCACGAAACGACCTGCAAGATCTTCAGCTTTAGCTTGCCATTGTGCTTTGTCAGCGTAAGTATCACGTGGGTCTAAGATCGCTGG
Source organism: Parahaemophilus parainfluenzae (assembly GCA_001914055.1). Taxonomy (GTDB): domain Bacteria; phylum Pseudomonadota; class Gammaproteobacteria; order Enterobacterales; family Pasteurellaceae; genus Haemophilus_D; species Haemophilus_D parainfluenzae_V. The sequence continues at coordinate 175,214 of MKXX01000003.1, forward strand.
ATCTACACCTGGTAATGCTTTTGGAATCGCTAAATTAAAGATTGGTAACTCGCCCATTTCTGCTTTTTCGATAGAACCATCTAAGATTGCATCGATAATACCACGAGTATCTTTGATTGAGATACGTTTACCTGTACCATTCCAACCAGTATTAACTAAATACGCTTCTGCACCAGCAGCTTGCATACGTTTAACTAACACTTGAGCATATTGTGTTGGGTGGAGAGTTAAGAACGCTGCACCGAAACATGCTGAGAAGGTTGGAGTTGGTTCAGTAATACCACGCTCTGTACCGGCTAATTTAGCAGTGAAACCAGATAAGAAGTAGTATTTGGTTTGCTCTGGTGTCAATTTAGACACTGGCGGTAATACACCGAATGCATCCGCAGTTAAGAAAATGACTTTCGTTGCGTGACCTGCGCGAGACACCGGTTTAACAATATTGTCAATGTGATAAATTGGGTAAGACACACGAGTATTTTCAGTTTTAGAACCGTCATCAAAATCAACTGAACCGTCTGCACGAACTACTACGTTTTCTAATAATGCATCACGGCGGATCGCACGGTAGATATCCGGTTCATTTTCTTCAGAAAGATGGATAGTTTTTGCGTAGCAACCACCTTCAAAGTTGAAGATACCTACATCATCCCAACCGTGTTCATCATCACCGATTAATTGACGTTTCGGATCGGTAGACAGCGTAGTTTTACCTGTACCTGATAAACCGAAGAATACTGCTACATCACCGTCTTTACCTACGTTAGCAGAACAGTGCATTGCACCTACACCTTTAAGTGGTAGGAAGTAGTTCATCATTGAGAACATACCTTTCTTCATTTCACCGCCGTACCAAGTACCGCCGATTAATTGAACACGTTCAGTCAAGTTGAATGCGACGAAGTTTTCAGAGTTCAACCCTTGTTCTTTCCAGTTCGGGTTGGTGCATTTAGAACCATTCATTACCACGAAATCTGGTTTAAAGGTTTGTAATTGTTCTTCTGTCGGACGAATGAACATATTTTTAACAAAGTGTGCTTGCCATGCTACTTCAGTTACAATACGTACCGCGATACGGTCCTGTTCACTTGCGCCACAGAAACCATCAACCACGAACAAACGTTTGCCAGAAAGTTGTTTAGTCACAAGGCCTTTCAAGCTTGACCAAGTTTCTTGAGTCATTGGTTTGTTATCGTTTTTAGCTACATCAGATGTCCACCATACGGTATCTTTTGTAGTATCATCTAAAACGATATACTTATCTTTCGGTGAACGACCAGTAAAGATCCCAGTATCTACTGCCACCGCACCAGTTGTGGTAAGTGTACCTTTTTCAAAACCTTCTAAACCTGGTTTGGTTTCTTCTTCAAAAAGTTGTTCATAGCTTGGGTTATAAACCACTTCTTTTACGTCATGAATACCAATGGCTTCAAGTTCTTTAATTACATTTTTAATGTCAGTCATAGTTCACCTCTTGATTAAAGTTTAAAAATTTTTCCTATGGTTATTGTAGGGGAATTGCCAGAAAAAAAATGTTAACTAGATCAAATTTTTGAACATTCATTGAAAATTCCTACCTATTTTTAGGGTGTTTTGGGGAGCCAAGATGAAGTGCAGTTGATTTCACCTTTACTTTTACTATATAGTGATAACCATTCTCAAATTAAGACCGGATAACCATGTTCTCATTTCTGCGTTTACCCTTTTTATTTTTCCTGCTGATATTTACACAAAACACGCAAGCTGAACCCGATTTTAAAATTCCACCTATTCAAGAAAGCATGAAAAAAATGTATCAAATTCAACAAAAAGATTTTACTTTTGAAGGCAAGCATTATCGTTTGTTTATTGCTGTTCCACCGAAAACGTCGAAAAAACTGACCGCACTTTATACGTTAGATGGCAATGCTCAATTTCCACTAGCGGTGAATGCTGTCAATCCCAATAAACCGCTCCCGCTGATTGTCGGTATCGGTTATGTATCAGATAAAGCCTACGTCATTGAAGAACGCACTAGAGACTACACTTTTCCTGCAGAAGGTGCCGAATTTGCCAAAGGCGGAAAAGCTGCTGATTTTCTACGTTTTATTCAACAAGACGTAAAGCCTTATATTGAACAGCATTTTGATATCAATAAGGAAAAACAATATTTCTTTGGGCATTCTTTTGGTGGGTTATTTGGATTGTACGTGCTCTTCCATCAACCAGATTTATTTCAATATTACACGTTGGCAAGCCCTTCTCTTTGGTGGGGAAATGGCTCATTTTTACCTCAAAATGAGCCATGGATTAGCCAAAAACCATCACATATCCTGATTACATTAGGCTATTATGAAGAACATCCTGAGCAGGATCCAAATATGACTGAAGAACAATTACAACGAATTAATCAACGGAAACAAATGCGAACGCTCAATGCACATCAATTAGCGGAAATATTGGAAAAACAAGGTAATTCCGTGACGTTTGTTTCTATCCCCAATAAAAATCATGGTGGCTCGATTCCGGATGCCATCAAACATTGCTTAGAACAAGTTCAACAATAAAAGAGCATAAAAAAATCCCCGTTATCATGAACGGGGATTTTTCTTATTGTGCTTGTTTGAGTTTATTGATTGCTTCTTTATTGAAGAAGTAATGCGTGCCACAACATTCACACTGCATATCAATGCTGCCTTTATGCTCTTCTAAGATTTCCTCAATTTCAGCTTCTGGAATCAGTAATAATGCTGCCCCTGAACGCTCAGGTGAGCAACCACAGAAGAAAGAAACTGATTGTGGTTCAAAAACTTCCACCACTTCTTCGTGATATAAGCGATAAAGCAATTCTTCTGCGGGTAATCCAAATAACTCCTCATCTTTTACGGTTGCAGCTAACGTAGTTAAATGCTCAAAATCCTCTGGTGTACCTTGGCCATCCGGCATAATCTGTAGCAACATTCCTGCAGCAACTGGTTTGCCTTCATATTCACCCGTGCGAATAATAAGCTGAGTTTGTAATTGTTCTGAACGAACAAAATAGTCTTCTAAACATTCCGTAATCGTTGGTTTATCTAAACCGATAACGCCTTGATACCGCTCACCTTCAGTTGGAGCAATCGTAATCACTAATACGCCTTTGCCGATCATATCATGAAGGCTCATACCGTCTTGAATATCGCCTTGTACACGTGCTAATGCACGGATCTGTTGTTGGTCATTACCATTTACTAAAGCTAATTTTAATGGACCATCACCTTGAATTTGAACAGTAATATTACCGTTAAATTTTAATGTTGCAGTCAATAAATTAGTCGCCACCATCATCTCACCTAATAAGTTTTGTACCGCTTTTGGATAATGATGAGTATTCAACGTATCAGTAAAAGTTTGATTTAATCGCACCCATTCACCACGCACGGCACGGTTTTGGAAAAGGTAGCGGTAAAGTTTGTCATTGTCTTGAGTGTAATTCATTATTTGTTCCTATTTATTCTTTGAGTAAAAAGCGCGGTCAATTTTTCGAATAAATCGTAAACATTCAAAAAAGATGTCATTTTGTTACCGCACTTTGCGCCTGAGCAGTATTATGGGGGTGAAAATCAAAATTACAAGCCAAAAAGAAAAGCGGATAGCTTTCACTATCCGCTCACTTTATAAAATTAAACTGATAAATTACCAGTATGCACGTAAACCGATAACAGTTTTGAAATCACGGCTACGATCAAGCTGTTTACCTGCGTCATCAAAGGTATTCTCGTATTTAGTACGAGTCGCTTGCCATTCAATGAATGGTTTAACTTTTAATGAACCTTGATTATACACATAGTATTCAGTACCCACTAAGAATTGGCGATCTGTTGATTTGGAATATGCAGAACCCACAGGTAACGTTTTCTCAGTTTTATAAGAATACATTGCATATACGTTCCAGTCTTCATTTAAACCTTGGCGAATTACTGCGGTTACTTCATTATTTTTTACCTTGTTACCTGCGCCATCTTTATTTTTAGTATCTTTGTGAGCAAAGTCTAAACCATAAGTAGTGTGAACAAAGTTATATGCTAAGCCTAAAGCATAAGCATTGCTGTAGTATGCTGTTTTGTCAGCATTTTCAGAAATTTCACGAGTGAAACCTGCTGCGACAGTTACATTTTGGATACTATCAATTTCATGATCAAAGATAAGACCTGTACCCCAAGTGTTTTTACGGTTATTTTTTAAATCTACGTTTTTGATGTCACGTTTGCTTGAACCGCCATAGTACGCACCAAATTTCACTTTATTTGAGCCGTAGTCACCATTATAAACATATTGTGCTACACGACGAGCTGAAGTCTCTAATAAACCATCAGTCAAGCTATAAGTATTTGCTAAATCACTTTGTGTTACTTCATCAGTGATAGTTACCATGTTACCGTAAGTTAACTCACCGAATTGTTTGTGGCCAAAACCAGCATAAAGTTGACGAGTATAAACATGGTCAAAATCATGTTGTGAAGGCGCTTCACCACGCATACGCCATTCCGCACGACCTAAAGCATAGAAATCGCCACCTAAACTTTGTTTTAATTTAAAGCCAAAACGTGAACCATCGTTATCAACTGCATGGTTGATGTGCTCTTTGCTTTCACCGCCCGCTACATAGTTAGTTTTGTTAGAGGTGCTTTCCCATTTAACACGTAAAGAACCGTAAAAATCAACATCTGTACCAGTTTGGTCAATGTGGAAGTTATAAGCTTGTGCAGAACCTGCTGCTAATGCCGCTACAGATAAAGCAAGAAGTGTTTTTTTCATAACGCTTTCCCTATTATTTAATGAAGTTTATTAAAAAATTGAACTTTTTGCAGTTTATACACTACAACCTAAATGGTCAACCCTAAATTTTTCTAACTATCAGAAAATAGGCAATATTTTGACTAAAATCAATCCAGATAAATACATATTCGATTATTTTATCGCCTATTTAGTTAATAAATTAAGCGCAGAAAATACTTGGTCTGAGGTAATATTTTCCATTGAATTCGCTGTTAAATAGTGCTGATTTTGACCATAACAGCCAATTAAGGTCGGATCTGTTGCGCCATAAAGCGTAATATTTGGTTTATCCAGTGCGGCTGTCAAATGGGCAAGCCCTGTATCCACGGACACCACGGCTTTCGCATTAGCTATTTGGTCAGCCAATTCATTCAATGAAAGTTTAGGTAAAACGACCACATGAGATAAACCTGTGGCTAATCGCTCTGCTCTCGCCTTTTCTTTTTCATTCCCCCAAGGTAAACGGACTTGAATAGAAAGTGTGGTCAGTTTTTCGATTAAATTCCGCCATTCTCGTTCTGACCAATGCTTTTCATCTCTTGTTGTAGAGTGAAAAAAAATCACGTAAGGTTCAATAGAATTTACGGAAATAAAATGACGTGCAATGCCATAATCCCCTTTTTCTATCGGCAACGGATAAGATAGTGCTTGAGCAAAAAGCTGACGAATACGTTCTACCGCATGTTGTTGATAAGAAATCACATATTTTTTATCGTAAAACAAGGAAGCTATCGGCTCACGGATACTTTTGCGGTCATAGCCATGTTTAATGCCATTAGCTAAGCGTGTTGCAAAAAAGGCACTTTTAAAAAGACCTTGTGCATCAATCACGGCATCATATTGATTGGCTTGCAATAAAGTGCGGTAAGATTTCCACTCGTTTTTGGTCTGAATCGAAAAAGGCGATTTTCGCCAGCGTCTTAAGGCAATTGGAATGATTTGCTTCACTGCCGAATGCCAACGTGGAATTTCGGCAAAATTCTCTTCCACCACCCAATCAATGGAGAGATTAGGAATAGCACGCTGTGCATCAGTCAATGCCGGCAAAGTATGAATCACATCCCCCATAGAGGAAGTCTTAATCACACATACTTTCATTTAATTAACCTTCTTCCCCAGTGCATAATTCCAAGTCCAGATACGGCTAAAATGCCTCCAATAATTAAGGAGGAATCCACTTGTTCATTCAACCAAACGGCTGAGAATAAAATCCCTAAAATCGGCACTAGAATAATATAAGCAGAGGCATTACCTGCGCCTAAGTATTTCACCCCATCAAAATACCATGCATAGGCTAATACTGTGGCACCAAATGCGAGGCCAAGCAAACTTATCCACTCACCTTGAGATAAATTCAGTACCGTAAGCCAATCGTCTGCACTTTCCATGCATAGAGCACTAATAAACAACAATAAAAAACCAAAAATAGAAGATAATGTGGTTGCGGTAAGCGAATCAATGCCGGCGAGTACTTTTCTCGCCAATAAGGTGTAAACGACCCAACAAATTAGCGCTCCAATTAATAATATTTGCCCAAAGCCAAATGAATCCATCATTTGTAAAAAATTCCCTTTTGTGAGAGCCAATAATGTTCCGCTCATGGCAATAACCATTCCGATTATTACCCAACGATTCCATTTTTCTTTAAATAAAAAAATTGCCAAAAGCGTCGTGAAAACAGGGTTTGTTGCTACAATCACGGCTGCTTGCCCCGCAGGAAGATATTTCAGTCCCCAGATAAAAAACGTGGAATAGGCAAAAACACCGAAAAAGGCAGTCACAAACAACCCTATCCATTGATTCGCTCTTAGTTGTTTCGCATATTTGAAGCGATTTGCCGCATATAACCAAATCATGAGCGGAATAATCGCAAAGAAAAATCGCAAACTGGAGGCAACAAATGTCGGCATAGCTTGGGCAACCACCCGCCCCCAAGGCCAAGATGCCCCCCATAAAATAGCCATTCCGATTAATTGTAAGTGTATGCGGAGAGGGTTCATTTTGCTAATAATGCCTCTAATTTTTCTAATGCCATTTCTGGTGTAATATCAATCAAACTTTGATGATACCCTTCTGAGCTATCTGTACTTTTACGCACCTTAATTAAATCGCCTTCAATTAAACGAATAATCACGGCTTTATCTGATAATGGTGGCGTATAAATTGGGCTCGTTGGGCCATAAAGCGCAACCAATGAGCGATCTGTGGCTGCCGCAATATGCATTAAGCCGCTGTCATTGCTCACCACTGCTGTGCAGTTAGCAATTAAATCTACCACTTGATTAAGATTCGTTTGTCCCGCTAAATTTAAACAAAACGGTTGCAGTTCTGCTGGCAACGCATTGCGGATTTGCTCTCCTGCTTCCACATCTTTTGGTGAACCAAATAATTCTACCGCATAGCCTTTTTCAATCAGCATTTCGGCCAATTTAGCATAATGATAATGTGGCCAACGTTTAGCGGGACCAAACTCAGCTCCGGGACAGAACCCGATAATCGGACGTTCACCTAAAAGTGCGGTCTGTTTTTCAAAGTTTTTTAAGGTTTCCGCTTGTTGAGTTGGGTCAACGGTTAAATAAGGTTTTAGAACAGGAATATCTGCCGCTTTCAGTACCGTATTTTGCTCAAAGGCCAACGCGACATAACGTTGCACCATCATTGGGTAATCACGTTTGTTATTGCGTAAATCGTTAAGTAAGAAATAACGACTTTCCCCTTTCCAACCACGACGCACCGCAATTTTTGCAAAGGCGGGAATAAAGGCTGACTTCAACGAGTTTGGTAATACGATTGCCATATCATATTGATTGCGTAATGCCTTACCTAAACGATAACGTTCACACAAGGCAAACTTACCATGACCAAGCGGCATTTCAATGGCATGACGCACTTCAGGCATACGGGCTAAAAGCGGTTTACACCAATTCGGTGCCATCACATCAATTTGGCAATGGGGATATTGCAGTTTGAGTTGTTGATACAAACTGTGCGACATCATCATATCGCCGACCCAAGACGGGCCGATAATTAAAATATTCATGCTTGACCTTATAACAAAAGTGCGGCTAAAAATAAGACTAATTTTAACCGCACTTTATTCATTTTCTAGTATTGAACGACATTATTTGTTCAATATTTTTATTTATTTAACCACGCCATGTACTCAGCCACACCTTCCGCTACGGTTTTAAATGGTTTGTCGTAGCCAGTTGCACGAAGTTTCTCAAGGTTAGCTTGCGTATATTCTTGATAGCGAGATTTCAAATGCTCTGGGAATGGAATAGTTTCCACTGCACCTTTACCATGGAATTTAATCACTGCTTTTGCCACTTCCGCAAAAGATTCTGCATTGCCAGTACCACAATTGAAGATACCCGAAATGCCATTTTGCCAGCACCAAATATTAACTTGTGCCACATCACCTACATAAACGAAATCACGGCGGAAGTGTTCACTACCTGCAAATAATTTTGGATTTTCGCCTTTCAGGATTTGGTTATTTAAGTGGAATGCCACGCTTGCCATTGAACCTTTGTGGCCTTCACGCGGACCATACACGTTAAAATAACGGAAACCACATACTGGTGATTTTGCTTCAGGTAAAATCGCTCGCACATATTGGTCGAATAAGAATTTAGAATAACCGTACACATTCAATGGGCCTTCAAATTCACGCTCTTCACGGAATTCAGTTTTGTCGCCATAAGTCGCCGCACTTGATGCATACAAGAACGGAATTTGACGATCTAAGCAGTAATGCAATAACTCTTTTGAATATTCGTAGTTATTATGCATGATGTATTTACCGTCCCATTCAGTGGTCGCCGAGCAAGCCCCTTCATGGAATACCGCATCGATATCGCCTAAATCATCACCTGCAATAATTGACGCAATGAAGTCTTCTTTATCACAGTAATCTGCGATATCAAGATCCACTAAGTTAATGAATTTAGTCCCGTCTTTTAAGTTATCCACCACTAAAATATCTTTGCGTCCCATATCGTTTAATGCTTTAACGATATTACTGCCGATAAAGCCGGCGCCACCTGTTACGATAATCATAATTCTGTCCTCTTTAAAATAAGTCTGTGTATTGTAATAGATTTTGTGCCGCTTAGCCAAAAAACTCTGTGAAAAACAACCGCACTTTTAAGCCCCAGTAACTTGTCCAACCCGTTGTGGCTAAATCCATTTTTCCTTTGTTTAAAATAATAATCGTCGGTGTCACATTCACCTGCCATTGATCCGCAATCTTGCCTTGAGGATCATTCACCGTTGTAAACTGATAGTGATGGGTTTGTAAATAATCCTCCACGTCCTTATTTGTCCCCGAACGTAGTGCGACAGAGACTACGGGATAGCCTTCTTCTGAAAGTGAATTAATCGCTGGAGAAGTATAACGACAATAACCACACCAACTTCCCCAGAAATAAATGATCGTCGGCTTAGCTTGATCTAATTGGGGTAAAAAGAAGGCATTTCCCTGTAAATCATAAAGTGCCGTTGCATTGATTTCAGGCGGAATATTAGGTTTACGAATAAAATCAAGAATACTGCTCACGATAATCAACGTCAGCAAGAGCGAAATCGCATTTTTTAATAAGGTTTTAAGTTTCACAACAAATTCCATGATCTAGGATAAAAGGATTGTAATCGATCAGAAAAGTGCGGTCAAAATTACAGATATTTTGCTATGATAACCCCATCATTTAATAAGGAGAAAAATATGGATAGTAAACAATTAGCACAATATATTGATCACACGGCCCTTACTGCTGAAAAAACAGAACAGGATATTCTTAAGCTCTGTGATGAAGCCATTCAATACGGCTTTTATTCAGTCTGCATTAATTCAGGCTATATTCCTTTAGCCAAAGAAAAACTCACTGGCTCAAACGTCAAAATTTGTACCGTAGTCGGTTTTCCACTTGGCGCTAACTTATCCTCTGTCAAAGCGTTTGAAACCCAAGAAGCAATCAAAACGGGTGCGGGTGAAATCGATATGGTAATTAATGTCGGTTTAATTAAATCAAATAAATGGGATGCCGTAAAAGACGACATTCAAGCTGTATTAACCGCTTGTCATGGAGTGCCACTTAAAGTGATTTTGGAAACGTGTTTACTCACCAAAGAAGAAATCGTAAAAGCCTGTGAAATCTGTAAAGCGCTAGGTGTGGCATTCGTTAAAACCTCAACGGGTTTCAATAAAGGCGGCGCAACCGTAGAAGATGTGGCATTAATGAAGAAAACGGTAGGCAACATTGGCGTGAAAGCCTCTGGCGGTATTCGTGATACTCAAACCGCACTAGCCATGATTGAAGCAGGTGCGACACGAATTGGTGCAAGCGCAGGGATTGCCATTGTAACGGGTACTTCTGGTAATACTGCAAGCAATTACTAATCAATAATGAAAAAGGAGATTGAAGCGTGTGCCTCAATCTCCTTTTTTCATCATCAAAGACTCAATTAAGCTTTAATTTGTCCTTTCAAGAAATCTAACAACTGATCTTTTGCAATCATTTGTTTTTCACCAGTGCGACGATTTTTGTATTCGATTTCGCCATTTGCGAGATTTTTCTCACCAATCACCACCATGTGTGGCACGCCGATAAGTTCCATATCTGCAAACATCACACCTGGGCGTTCTTTACGATCATCAAAGATCACTTCTACACCTTGTGCTTGTAAAGTGCGGTACAATTCTTCGGCATATTCTTGAACGCTTTCAGATTTATGCATATTCATTGGTACAACAGCAACTGTGAATGGCGCAATTTCATCTGTTGGCCACACAATACCGCGATCATCAAAATGTTGTTCAATCGCCGCAGCGACCACACGCGTTACACCAATGCCGTAACATCCCATGGTTACGACCATTGGACGACCATCTTCACCTTGAACGGTTGCATTCATCGCTTCTGAGTATTTTTTACCTAATTGGAAGATATGACCCACTTCGATACCACGTTTAATCAATAAGGTACCTTTACCATCTGGGCTTGGGTCACCTTCAACCACGTTACGAATATCCGCCACTTTTGGTAACGCCACATCGCGTTCCCAGTTGATATTGAAGTAATGTTTACCATCAATGTTTGCACCCGCGCTGAAATCAGACACTAATGCCACTGAACGGTCAATAATCACTGGAATATTGAGATTAACAGGACCTAATGAACCCACACCTGCACCAATTTTTGCTTTGATGGCAGCTTCATCCGCAAACTCAAATGGTGAAGCCACTTCCGGTAATTTTTCCGCTTTGATTTCGTTTAATTCATGGTCACCACGAATGACTAACGCCACCAACGGTTGCTCTTCGCTTGCCCCTTTTACAATTAAGGTTTTAACCGTTTTCTCAATAGGCAAATTGAATTGTTCCACCAACTCTGCAATCGTTTTTGCATTTGGCGTATCAACTAATTCCATCGCTTTCGTTGGCGCGGCGCGCTCACCAATTGCCACCGCTTCCGCTAATTCAATGTTTGCAGCGTAGTCAGATTCAGTAGAGAAAATCACATCATCTTCGCCACTGTTCGCTAACACTTGGAATTCATGTGATGCACTACCACCGATAGAACCAGTGTCCGCTTGTACGGCACGGAAATCTAAACCTAAGCGATTGAAAATATTGCTATAAGTTTGGTACATCACATCATAAGTTTGTTGCAAGCTCGCATGATCCGCATGGAAAGAATACGCATCTTTCATGATAAATTCACGCGAACGCATGACACCAAAACGAGGACGCACTTCATCACGGAATTTGGTTTGAATTTGGTATAAATTGATTGGAAGTTGTCTGTATGATGACACTTCTCGACGAACTAAATCCGTAATCACTTCTTCATGTGTTGGACCTAATACAAAGTTACGATTACCACGATCTTCAAAACGAAGTAATTCGGGGCCATATTGTTCCCAACGACCTGATTCTTCCCATAATTCTGCTGGTTGCACGACTGGCATTTTGATTTCAAGTGCGCCGCTTTTATCCATTTCTTCACGGATGATTTTTTCTACTTTACGGAGCACACGCCAGCCGGTTGGCATCCAGTTATAGAGACCTGAAGCAAGAGGACGAATCATCCCCGCACGGAGCATTAATTGATGGCTCACAATGGCCGCTTCAGCTGGGGTTTCTTTAAGTGTTGAGAATAAATATTGACTTGTACGCATTGAATTAACCTTAGATTCTAAGCATTGAGAAAAAATTGGTGAGAGTATAACAAAAAGTGCGGTCATTTTTAACCGCACTTTTTTATGAGAAAAGATTATCTTCTCGGTAAATATCTAACTGGATCGACAGATTTACCTTTATAACGGATCTCAAAGTGAAGTTTCACAGCATTGGTTCCTGTGCTACCCATTTTCGCAATCTCTTGACCCGCTTTCACTTCTTGTTGATCGCTCACAAGGATCTTGTCGTTGTGTGCATAAGCACTTAAGAAATCATCATTATGTTTAATGATGATTAAGTTACCGTAGCCACGTAATGCGTTACCCGCATAAACAACACGACCGCTCGCCGCAGCTTTAACCGCTTGTCCGCGAGAACCACTGATATCAATCCCTTTGTTACCACCATCAGAGTTAGAGAAACCTTGGATCACGTTGCCTTGTGTTGGCCATTGCCATGCTACATTCGATGCCACTGGTGCTACAACATTTGCATTAACTGGTGTATTGTTTGTGGTTTCCACTTGTGTTGTCGTTGTCACCGGTGTGCTAGGAGTATTGTTGGTAAACGCTGGTGTTGATGCGCCACCTGTTGCGACACCTGATTTAATTGGACCAATTACCGTACCATCAGAACCAATTTGCGTACCGTTTGCACCTGGTGTATAAGTCACTTCTGGCTCAGCAGGGGCTGCCGGTGCAGCTGGTGCTGTCGTTTTCACTGGTACAGTCGTAGTAACTGTTTTAGTTGAACAATTAGAAATTTTTAACGTTTGGCCCACACTTAAACTATAAGGCTCTTTCATATTATTCATGCTTGCCAAATCTTTCACGTCCATACCTGTCAAGTAAGCGATTAAGAACATGGTATCGCCTTTGTTTACTTTATAGGTATTTCCTTTGTATGAACCTTTTTGAATTTGGCTGTAATCCGGCGCATTGGTATTTGGATTACGCGGCACATTGATTGCGCCAGAGCTGGTGCAATCAGAAACCGTTTTGGTTACTGTTTTAGTCTGTGGTTGAACCGGTGCTGGAGCTGGCGTTGGTTTAGGCTGTGCTGCAGCAGGTTGTTGAACCGGTTGATAAGTTGGTTGGAAACTTGGTTGTGGTGTTTGAGTTCCCGTTGGCACGCTATTGCCCATGGTATTTGGCATCGTATTTTGTTGGATTTCTGGCTGCCATGTACCGCTCGAATTATTATCAACAGGCTGCATTACACCCGGAGAAAGTGTGCCATCTACATTTTCAATTGGCGCAGGGCTATTTGAACTACACGCCGTTAAAATAGCGATACTCACAGGGAGCAATAAAAACGATTTTTTCATTTATTCTTCCTTTAACATTAAATTTATTTCATTTGATTTGGCATCGAGTTCTTTTCAATTTCCGGCATAAAGCTACCACCGGCAACCGCTCCCGTTCCCTCTACGGGTTGCATAATACCATTAGGTAATGCATCGGGATCTTGTTTTTGTGGTTCTCCTGTACAAGCTGAGATCAGCAATGCACTCGAGATAATTAAGAGTAATTTATTCATAAAAAAGGTCATCCTGTTATTTTAAAATAAGATAAGCAATCACAGCCAGAGCAACCACACTCCAACCAATGATTTCAATGGATTTACGTAATTTCGCGGCGAATTTCTCTCCGCCCCATGCAGCCAGTTTTGCGACTAAAATAAAACGAGCAAAACGCGATACAAATGCGGTTATCACAAAGGGGATAAACGCCATTTGCATCACGCCTGCGCAAATGGTGAAAACTTTATAAGGAATCGGGCTAAAACCGGCAACAAAGACCACTAAAATGCCCCATTCTTTAAACCACGCCATAGCTTGTTCCCAAGCGGCTTGGTAACCCCATTGCTGAATATAACCTTGAACCCAATCAAAAGCATAATAGCCGATAGCATAACCAATCATTCCACCGACAACCGAAGCAATCGTGGTATAAAGTGCAAAACGAAATGCACTTTTCGGTTTTGACATTGACATCGGAATCAACATCACATCTGGTGGAACAGGGAAAAAAATAGCCTCAATAAAACTTACAAAGGATAACCAAAACACGGCAAAGCGATGTTTTGACCATTGCATTGTTTTATCATACATCGCACCAAAAATATTCATTCACTTATCCTTTATTGCTTCAATAGGGAAAATTCGTTTCAAAACGGCACATTATTCACTTTCCAGCCAATCTTGTAAAGCAGCAATTGACTGATGAGCCGTAAGATCCGCTTGAATTGGCGTAATGGCAACATAACCATTTTTTACCGCATGAAAATCTGTACCTTCACCATCATATTCTGGCAAGCCTGACGGGCCAATCCAATAAATATTTTCGCCACGAGGATCTTCTTGTTTAATCACTTCTGCAGCGGATGAGCGATAACCTAAATGACAGACTTTGATGCCTTTAAGCTCTTCGTAAGGCAAATCTGGCACATTGATATTGATCACTTCGCGTTTATTCAATAATTGAGGATGTAATTTCGGAATTAAATCACACACTACACGAGCCGCTGTTTCATAATGCAAACGACCATCTAAAGATACCGCAATAGCTGGCAACCCTAAATGTCGGCCTTCCAATGCTGCAGCCAAAGTACCTGAATAAATCGTATCATCCCCCATATTGCAACCCGCGTTAATACCTGATACGACAAGATCCACTTGTCCAGATAAAAAACCGTTTAGTGCCAAATGCACACAATCAGCCGGTGTGCCATTCACGCAATAATCACCACTGTCTAAATGACGAGGGCGAAGCGGCTCAACAAGCGTTAATGAACTTGATGCCGCGCTACGATTACGATCGGGCGCAACGATCACCACATCGGCAATTTTTCGTAATTCTTTTGCTAAAACTTGAATCCCTTCGGCGTGAAAACCGTCATCATTGCTGACTAAAATTCGCATTATTCTTCTTCCTTAATATTCACTAACTCTCGCACCAATGCAGTGGCATAACTCCCTGCCGGCAAATAAAATGAGAGCTTCAATCCTTCTTCAACAAACGTCCAGTGGAAATCTTTTGCCTGCATCAATAAAGGGCGACGAGCGGCTTTCATTCTTTCTTGTTTCATTAATTCTTGGAAAATCTGATGTTCCAAAACGACTTTATTTTCGACCGCACTTGCAGATAAATTTTCTTCGCCAATTAAAGGCGCAGTGAGCAAAATATCTTGTTCGTTCAAACGTTGCTGTAAGACCACTAAATCTTCATTTTCATCAGCCTTAAACCAACTGTGCGATCCGTTTAATTGCACAATATCGTCTCTTAGAACCTGATCTGCCACATTTTGTTCAATTCGTTCTGCTACAACTAAATTAAAAATTTCGCTGCGAGCAGCTGAAAGGTAAAAACTGCGTTTTTTACGATCTTTGACCTTAATCTCCCCTTTAGCCCAACGAATCGCTTGAGTCAGGTTATGCCCATCACGCCCAAAACGTTGTTCAGTGAAGTAGTTAGGGAAACCATATTTCGCCACAAAATTTAAGCGTTCATTCAACTCATCACTTTCTTTTGCACCGCGCAATAAAATCTCAAAGTCATTTCCTTGAAGACTCCCCGTACGAATTTTACGATTGTGGCGAGTGACGTCTAAAATCTCGACGCCTTCCAACTTAAATTGGCTAAAATCTGGCGTTTCCTTCCCCGGCATTTGTAAACAAAACCATTGTTCCGTAATGCCATGACGATCTTTTAAACCGGCATACCCCATATTTCGCTCAGAAACACCCGCAAACTTGGCAAGTTTTTCGCCCACAAACAACGTATTACAATCAGTTTTACGGATTTTTACCGCCACAAATTCGCCTTCGCCTGACATTTCATAGCCAAGATCTTCTTTAACAATAAAATCAGAGAACGCTTGCTTTAAAAGTGCGGTTGATTTTGGCGGTGTTTTTAAGGTGAAATAAGGGAGATGTTTGACCATTTTTTTCGTTCTAAAATAAGAAAGCCCAACTTTTTCGCTGCAATAAATAGCGTGATCAGCTGGGCATGTTAAGCACAATTTATTCGCGCAGAATTTTAACCTTTCCGCCCCCTCAAGGCAAACTGAAATGAGAATAAATTTTTAGCGACATTTTCATCTTTATCCCCTACAATGACCGCACTTTTTCTGACAAAAGGAATGCCTTATGACGAACTTTAACGAACTCCAAGAAGAAACCCGTGAAATCATTACGGATTTATTAAATGACGGCAGCGATCCGGATGCCCTTTATATTATCGAACATCACATCGCTCATTATGATTTTGATACATTAGAAAAAATTGCCGTGGATGCTTTCAAAGCAGGCTATGAAGTGTCAGAAGCAGAAGAATTTGAAGATGAAAATGGCAAGGTGATTTTCTGCTTTGACATCATCAGTGAAGTAGAATTAAAGCCCGAAATTATCGATGCACAGCAAAAAGAAATTCTGCCATTAGTGGAAAAATACAAAGGTATTTATGATGGCTGGGGCACGTATTTTGAAGATCCGAATGCGGAAGATGATGAATACGGCGATGATGGCGAATTTTTTGACGATGAAGATGTCGAAGACGACAACGAACGTTTACATTAATAATAACAAAGGGCGCGTTAAACCGCCCTTAATTTTTATCTTACCCAAATAGGAATGAAACAATGAAACTCAAAGCGCTTTCTTTAGCATTACTTGCCTTGCCTATCACTTCTTTTGCAGCAGAGCCCGTATCTCATCAGCCAACGGATGTCAGCTTTAGTGTTGAAGCTGAAAGAGAGGTAGAACGCGATTTATTGCAAGTGTCTCTTTTTTACCAAGCGGAAGGCAATGATTTATCCGCGCTCAATAAAACCATGGCAGAAAAAATGAATAAAGCCATTGAGTTAGCAAAAGCACAAAGTGCGGTTGAAATTAAAGATAATTCTCGCAATACCTGGATTCGCTATGACAATAAAGGCAAACAACAAGGCTGGATTGCGCGTGCAGAATTAACCTTAGAAAGTAAAGATTCTCAAGCATTATCAACCTTAGTACATGAATTAGATGGCGTATTAGCCATTGATCGCGTAAGCGCTTCTGTTTCACGTGAGAAATTAAATAGCTTAGAAAAAGAATTAACCAAAGAAGCTTTAGCAAAAGTTAAAGATAAAGCCCTATTAATTCAAGAATCTTTGCAGATGAAAGGTTATCACACACAAAGCCTTGATGTGTCTTCTGCCAATGATTCCGCGAATGATTTTCGCCCTTATGCCGCAGGGGCAATGATGGCAAAAAGTTTATCTTACTCGGATGAAAAAGATGAAACTTACACTCAAAGTGGTAAAGAGAAAATTAAAGTCAGTGTGAATGCGCGAATTGCATTGCTTAAAGAATAATTTTCTATACAATGAATGACGATTTTTTTAATAAGGAAAACAATATGAAAGTAGCAAAAAATACGGTTGTGAGTATTGCTTACCAAGTACGTACTCAAGACGGTGTATTAGTTGATGAAGCACCAGCAAATCAACCATTAGAATATTTACAAGGCCACAATAACTTAATCATTGGTCTTGAAAATGCCTTAGAAGGTAAAGAAGTTGGCGACAAATTTGAAGTGCGTGTTCAACCTGAAGAAGGCTACGGCGAATACAATGAAAATATGGTTCAACGTGTACCAAAAGATGTATTCCAAGGCGTTGATGAAGTCGTTGTTGGTATGCGTTTCTTAGCTGACACAGATATTGGCCCGGTTCCTGTTGTGATCACGGAAGTGGATGGCGATGAAGTGGTAGTTGATGGTAACCATATGTTAGCGGGTCAAGAATTACACTTCACTGTGGAAGTTGTTGGCACTCGTGAAGCAACATTAGAAGAAATTGCTCACGGTCACGTACATGGCGCACATGATCACCACCACCATCATGATGACGAAGATGGTCACGGTTGTGGTTGCGGCGGTCACGGTCATCATCACCATGATCACGATCATGGACACGGTGGTTGCTGTGGCGGTGGTCATAAACACGATCATGATCACGGACACGGTCATGGAGGCTGTGGTTGCGGCGGTCACTAATCTTAATCTAGAGATAAAACTAGAGATAGAAAAAGTGCGGTTAAAAATAACCGCACTTTTTCTTTATCTAAACTTTCATTACAGAATGAATCGACTTAAATCTTCATTCTCAATCACTTCGCCTAATGCCTCACTCACATAAGCCGCATCAATATTCACGGTTTGTCCGTTCATATCGCTCGCATCAAATGAGATTTTATCCATTAAACGTTCCATAACGGTATGTAAACGTCTTGCACCGATATTCTCCGTTTTCTCATTCACTCGGAATGCAGCTTCGGCAATCTTCTTAATGGCATCTTGTGTAAATTCAATGCTCACGCCTTCTGTCGCCATAAGCGCTTTATATTGCTCCGTTAAAGACGCATTTGGCTCAGTTAGAATACGCTCAAAATCCTCTGCCGTTAATGCTGATAATTCAACACGAATCGGCAAACGACCTTGCAACTCTGGGATTAAATCCGATGGACGCGCCACTTGGAATGCGCCCGATGCAATAAAGAGAATATGATCGGTTTTCACCATCCCGTGTTTCGTATTAACAGTTGAACCTTCCACTAATGGCAATAAGTCACGTTGCACACCTTCACGAGAAACATCGGCACCACTGTATTCGCCTTTTTTACAGATCTTGTCGATCTCATCAATAAACACGATACCATTTTGCTCAACGGCATCGATGGCTTTTTGTTTCAATTCTTCCGGATTAATCAATTTGGCCGCTTCATCGTCAATTAAGGTTTTTAATGCATCCTTAATTTTCATTTTGCGTTTTTTGGTTTTATCCGAACCCAGGCTTTGGAACATGGATTGCAACTGATTAGTCATTTCTTCCATGCCTGGAGGTGCCATGATTTCCACACCCATTGAAACGCCTGCAGACACATCAATTTCGATTTCTTTATCGTCTAATTGTCCTTCACGTAATTTTTTACGGAACGCTTGGCGAGTGCTGCTGTTGGTGTCGTGGTTTTCGACTTCACCCCATTGATTTTTCGGTGGGGGCAATAATGCATCTAAAATACGATCTTCCGCCGCATCTTCTGCTTTCGCACGATTTTTCGCAATTTCTTGTTGGCGAACTAATTTCATCGCACTGTCCGTTAAATCACGGATAATGGAATCCACTTCTTTCCCCACATAGCCCACTTCGGTGAACTTGGTTGCTTCCACTTTAATGAATGGTGCATTAGCTAATTTTGCAAGACGACGCGCAATCTCGGTTTTACCCACGCCCGTTGGTCCAATCATTAAAATATTTTTAGGGGTGACTTCATGGCGAAGTGGTTCTTGCAACTGCATTCTTCTCCAACGGTTACGCAACGCGATCGCAACTGCTCTTTTCGCCTCTTTTTGGCCGATAATATGTTGATCTAATTCGGAAACAATTTCACGAGGGGTCATTTCAGACATAATTTTTCCTTATTTATTCGGTAATTCTTCAATAGTGAAATTTGTATTGGTAAACACGCAAATATCACCGGCAATTTTTAAAGATTTTTCCACAATTTCGCGTGCTGATAAATCGGTATTTTCCACCAATGCACGAGCGGCCGACAACGCATAATTACCGCCGGAACCGATAGCAAGAATTTGATCTTCTTCCGGTTGTACCACATCACCAATACCGGTAATGATTAAACTTTCTTTTTCATCCGCCACAATCAGCATCGCTTCTAACTTGCGTAACGCACGATCGGTTCGCCAATCTTTGGCTAATTCCACCGCGGCTTTTAACAAATGCCCTTGATGCATTTCTAATTTACGCTCAAATAATTCAAATAAAGTGAACGCATCAGCTGTGCCGCCTGCGAAACCGGCTAGAACTTTGCCATTATATAAACGGCGTACTTTGCGGGCATTCCCCTTCATCACTGTATTGCCTAGTGAAACCTGTCCATCGCCCCCAACAACTACTTGGCCATTACGACGTACGCTTACAATTGTTGTCATTCTTTTTATCCTTCTTTTAAGAAAAGTTACTCGTTATATGGCGATCGATTCCACCAAATTCAAGGGGAAATTTTTCTTTGATGTTTTATTAAACAACCATCTCAAAAAAAATGTGACAAAGATCACCTTTTTAAATAGCAAACGATTGCTATTATTTTACACCTTTATTTTAAAGGAATATGATTTGTTACAAGTAAAACAAACTACTTAATGAGGAAAACATGAAAAATTTACTTAAACTTTCTGCCATTGCAATTTTAGCGGCAAGCGCAGTCTCTACTTTTGCATCAAACAAAGAACCTTACACTGAACAAGGTACAAATGCTCGTGAAATGACAGAGCAAAAACCGATTCACTGGATCTCTGTTGAGCAGTTGAAAAAAGAATTGGAAGGTAAAGCACCCATTAATGTGAGCTTCGACATTGACGATACTGTACTTTTCAGTAGCCCTTGTTTCTATCACGGCCAAGAAAAATACTCTCCAGGTAAAAATGATTACTTAAAAAATCAAGATTTCTGGAATGAAGTGAATGCAGGTTGTGACCAATATTCCATTCCAAAACAAATTGCGGTGGATTTAATTAATATGCACCAAGCACGTGGTGACCAAATTTATTTTATTACCGGTCGTACAGCGGGTGATAAAGATGGTGTGACACCAGTGCTACAAAAAGCCTTTAATATTAAAGACATGCACCCTGTAGAATTCATGGGCGGTCGCAAACTTCCAACTAAATATAACAAAACACCTGGTATTATTGAGCACAAAGTGAGTATTCACTATGGTGACAGCGATGACGATATCCTCGCAGCAAAAGAAGCTGGTATCCGTGGTATTCGTTTAATGCGTGCTGCTAACTCCACTTATCAACCAATGCCAACCCTTGGTGGCTACGGTGAAGAAGTATTGATTAACTCAAACTACTAATCTTCCTAAAAAGTGCGGTTATTTTTGACCGCACTTTTCTTATCTAATTAACAATCTTAATTTTTAAAAAGTTTCTGGGAATATGCTAAAATTTTTGCGTTTCTAGGAGCCTATTTATGTCAGAACTCACGTCTAATCAATATTTAATTATCATTGCCGTGCTGGTTTTTATCAGTATTGTGATGCTTTTTCTATTAAGCCGCAGCAAACGAGATACGCAAGAATTACAACAAGATCTCAATAAAACTATCGAAGATTACAATCAATTAGCGGAGCGTTTTGATTCTTTAAGTGCGGTCAAAAATCAATTAGAACAACAAGCCGTTAAAGCACAAACTCATGCAGAAGGTTTGCAAACTCGCCTGAATGAACGTGATGAAAAAATCCAATATTTAGAAAAAGAATTGGATGAAGAACAGCTCCGTCATGATCAAATTGGCGGGCAAATCACCGCATTAAAAGAACGTTTTGGGATTGCATCCGCTCAAGCCGAAAGCTTGCAAGGTCAATTACAACAAGCTCAGGAAAATCTACTTAGAAAAGAACAAGAGCAGCAAAAAACGCAGGAAAAATTGACCGCACTCTCACAAGAATTAACAGAATTAAAAACGACGCTTTCTGAAAAAGAAAAACATTTTGCTGAACAGCAACAGCATATTGAGCAATCCAAACAACAGCTTGGTGTGGAATTCCAAAATCTGGCCAACCGTATTTTGGAAGAAAAAAGCCAATCCTTTAATCAAACCAATCAAACCGCATTGGAAATCTTGTTGAAGCCTTTCCGTGAACAAATCGAAGGCTTTCAAAAACGAGTCAATGAAATCCATTCGGAATCGGTGAAAGGCAATGCGGGTTTAGAAGCGGAAATCAAAAAGGTGTTGGAAATTGGCTTAAACATGTCGAAAGAAGCCAATAATTTAACCTCTGCACTAAAAGGTGAAAAGAAAACCTTAGGTAACTGGGGAGAAGTGCAACTTGAGCGTGCACTTCAGTTGGCTGGTTTAATTGAGAACGTGCATTACAGTGCACAAGCCCATTTTAAAGATGAGCAAGGCGGTCGAAACTATCCTGATTTTGTGCTGAATCTGCCCGATGAAAAAAACATTATCATTGATAGCAAAATGTCATTGAATGCTTATGAAAGTGCGGTCAATTCTGAGGATGAATTTGAACGTGAGCGTTTACTAAGGGAGCATATTAAAGCCCTGAAAAATCACATTGATGACTTGCACCGCAAGGATTACAGCAATTTGATTGGCATGCGCAGCCCTAATTTTGTCTTGATGTTCATCGCTGTAGAACCCGCTTATATTGAAGCCTTAAAATTAGACCCAAGTCTGTTTAATTATGGGTATGAGAAAAATGTCATTATGGTTTCACACACAACTCTCATGCCAATTTTACGCACAGTGGCAAATTTATGGCGTATCGAACGAGGTAATGCTGAGGCGAAAGAAATCGCAGAAAAAGCAGGCGAAATTTACAACCAGATTTGCTTGGTAGCAGAACGTTTGAGCAAACTGGGCAATACCCTTTCCACCGTAAGTAATCAATATAACAGTACTGTTACCGCTCTTGTGGGCCAACAAGGTTTAGTGGGGAAAGTAGAGCGATTTAAAGACTTGTCAGCGAAGGCTAACAAGAGCATGCCAAACGTTGAATTGCTCAATAATGACGTGGATTTAACGCGACTCTCCCTTATCACTACCGAGAACGGGGTAAAATAAAGCATACCTGTTGAATTTTTCTTTAAAAGCGGCTATTTTCTTGCCGCTTTTTTATTTGAATTTTTTATTTGTGGGGAATTTTATGACAACGGAACAAAAAGAAATCACGGATCCATGTGCAAAATATAACGAACAAACCAGTTTTCTAAGCAAAACAATTTTTGCAAGCCGTTGGTTACAAGTGCCTATTTACTTAGGTTTAATTGTCGTGCAAGGCATCTATGCCTACAAGTTTATGAAAAACTTGTGGTATCTCATCACCAATGTTAATGAAATGGATGCAGACACCATTATGCTCGCCGTGCTCAATCTCATTGATGTAGTGATGATTGCGAACTTATTGGTGATGGTGACATTAGGTGGTTATGAGATTTTCGTTTCAAAACTTCGTACGAAAAACCACCCCGATCAACCTGAATGGATGAGCCATGTGAATGCGACAGTACTAAAAGTGAAACTTTCTATGTCAATTATCAGTATTTCGTCCATTCACTTATTGCAAACCTTTGTGAATGCCTCAAAAATTTCTGAAAAAACGATTATGTGGGAAGTGATTATTCATTTTTCTTTCTTGATTTCAGCGATTGCCATGGCTTATACCGACAAAATTCTCTACAGTACAAGCCACAAAAACCATTAATACCAAAAGTGCGGTCAAAATTGACCGCACTTTTATTTTCTAGAACTCATCTTGATGTTTAAATTTCAATAAATCTCGACGTTCTTTTTTATTTGGACGACGATCAGGATGTGGCATTGAAAGGGCATTATTTTTTCTTGCCCACGCCATTTCTTCCCGTTTTTTCACACTCTGCGCCGTTTCTTGGTAAAGCAATTGTGCTTCAGGCGCACCACGACGTTGATCGCTCAAAGCAATCACTTCAATTTCTTTTTCATCGCTACCTTGGCGGAGTTTAATCATTGCACCAACTTCTACGGTTTTACTCACTTTAGCACGCTGACCGTTGTAATGGACTTTACCCCCTTCAATCATCGCTTTCGCGATGCTACGGGTTTTATAAAAACGTGCTGCCCAGAGCCATTTATCTAATCGTACCTCGTTATTTTCAGCCATAACTCTTCCTATTTCTCTCACTTTGCGTATGATGAGCCAATGACAAGATAATAGGGCTAATATCATGAAAAAACAACTTCCACACATTCTCTCCCTTTCCACCGTGGCAAAATCCCGTTTATTTGAAATTCAAGCTGTCGAACTCAAATTCTCCAATGGAATTGACCGCACTTATGAACGTTTCCGCCCTTTCAATCGAGATTCAGTGATGGTGATTGCGATTGATGGTGAAGATTTACTTCTTGTTCGTGAATACGCGGTAGGAACAGAACAATATGAGTTAGGCTTTGTAAAAGGTGGAATGGATATGGGAGAAACGCCCGAACAAAGTGCCAATCGAGAATTACAGGAAGAAATTGGCTTCGGCGCAAAAAAATGGACATTTTTACGTACCATGAAAATCAATCCACAAATTATGGGGCATAAAATGCACGTTTTATTAGGCGAAGATCTGTATCCAAATAAACTAGAAGGCGATGAGCCTGAACCATTAGAAATCGTGCGTTATCCTTTATCGCAACTTGATGCACTTTTGGTCAGTGATGAATTTAATGAGGCCAGAAATCTTGCTGCACTTTATTCTTTGCGCGATCATTTAAAAAAAACGCCAAAATTAATTGAATAAATTTAAATAATTTCTAATAGCAAGCGATTAACTTTAAAGAAAACTTGCATAAATATTCTTTTTTTGAGAATGTATCGCCATTTTTTGAAAAATATATATAGGAAAATCTATGTCTCATAATAATTTAAAAGAATTGACCTTCCGGGGGATGTTCCTTGGGGCGTTAATTACAGTGATCTTCACTGCATCTAACGTTTATTTGGGTCTTAAAGTGGGGATGACGTTTGCATCCTCCATTCCTGCTGCTGTTATCTCTATGGCAGTTTTAAAATTCTTCAAGGATTCCAGTATCTTAGAAAATAACATGGTGCAAACCCAAGCTTCATCAGCGGGAACATTGTCTTCTGTTATTTTCGTTCTTCCAGGCCTGTTAATGATGGGTTACTGGCAAGAATTCCCATTCTGGCAAACAGTGCTAATCTGTGCCGCTGGCGGTACATTAGGCGTGCTATTTACCATTCCATTACGTCGTGCGATGGTCGTAAACAGCGACTTACCTTACCCTGAAGGTGTGGCTGCCGCTGAAATCTTAAAAGCAGGTAACAATAGCGAAAGCGACAGTGGTGTAAAAGATATTGCTTACGGTGGTATTTTTGCGGCAACTGTTGCATTCTTAACCAACGCATTACGTGTCATGTCTGATAGCGCAAGCGCATGGTTCTCTAACGGCAAAGCCATTTTCCAATTACCAATGGGCTTCTCTCTTGCCTTAGTGGGTGCCGGTTATTTAATTGGTATCGTGGGCGGTCTTGCCATGTTATTCGGTACATTCCTTGCTTGGGGTGTTGCGGTACCTTATTTCACTGCAACAGGCGATATGCCAACGGATGCCTCTATTGTTAGTTATGCCATGACTGAATGGAAAACGAAAGTTCGCTTTATCGGTGTGGGTACTATCGGTATTGCGGCAATTTGGACATTATTAATCCTTTTCAAACCAATGATTGAAGGGATGGTTCATTCTTTCCGTATGTTAAAAGGCTCACAAGCTGAATCAGAACATCGTATTGATATCGACTTATCGCCAAAAACTATCATTTACATTTTATTGGCGACTGTCGTGCTAATCGTGATTTCTTTATATCACTTCATTGCAGCCGCACCAATTTCTGCTGAGCTTGCCGTGTTGTTAGTGGTTGTGTGTACGCTACTCGCGGTGTTAATTGGTTTCTTCGTTGCAGCAGCGTCTGGTTATATGGCAGGGCTTGTGGGTTCATCTTCTAGCCCTATTTCTGGTATCGGGATCATTTCTGTTATCGTGATTTCACTTGTTTTAGTGACCATTGGTAAAAGCAGTGGTTTATTTGAAACAGCGGACGGTCAAAAATTCTTAACTGCATTGACCTTATTCACGGCATCTATCGTATTAACTACAGCAACTATTTCAAACGATAACTTACAAGACTTAAAAACCGGTCTTCTAGTTGAAGCGACCCCTTGGAGACAACAGGTTGCATTGATTATCGGTTGTTTCGTTGGTGCATTAGTAATTGCACCGGTATTAGAAATTTTATACCACGCTTATGGTTTCACTGGCGCATTACCACGTCCAGATATGGATCCAGCACAAGCGCTTTCAGCGCCACAAGCAACCCTTATGACCACCATTTCACAAGGTATTTTCACCGACCATTTAGAATGGACCTACATTTTAACTGGTGTAGGTTTAGGTATTGTATTGATCATTGTGGATGCATTCATGCGTAAAACCAGTGACAGCCGCTTTGCCTTACCAGTATTAGCGGTTGGGATTGGTATTTACCTTCCACCATCAATCAATATGCCAGTTGTGGTCGGTGCGGTGATGGCATGGCTTATTACACGCAATATTAAGAGTTATGCAAAACGCACTAACGATACAGAAGTGGAGAAAAAAGCAGAACGTTTCGGTACGCTTTTCGCGGCAGGCTTAATTGTCGGTGAAAGTTTAATGGGCGTGATCTTAGCCTTCATTATCGCGGCATCTGTAACATCTGGCGGATCTGAAGCACCATTAGCCTTAGCGTTAGAAAACTGGGATAATATAGGCGAATTACTCGGTCTTGCCGTATTTATCTTCGGTGTCTTTATTTTCGTTTCTCGTGTATTGCGTGCGAAGAAATCAAAATAATGGATGAAAATAGGCTGTCCTCGGATAGCCTATTTTTCTAGGAGCTTAAGGTGTCAACGCAATCCCCTTATCTAAAAGCAATTATCATCTTCCCATTGGTTACACAGATAATAGGTAGCATTATTGCTTATGTCGCTTTCGGAATGGACTACTGCAAAGAAGGTAACTTCGATGCTGCATTATTTGGATTCTTTCTAACATTCTGGCCACTCACTGTGCCGGCAATAATCAACGCTTACTTTGCTAAATACCGCGGCTATCTACGTCATCAGTGGAATAAAATTCTCATTTTTTCATTCATCATTCTTTTTTGTTATTGGAGTATCGGCAATCTTCTCATCGCACAAAATACCCAATATCTGACTGACCGTATACTATTCGTCTTAGAGGGTTCTGTTATCCTGGCAATCTATACGACAGTCTTCCTCTCCTTGTTATTACCGAAATCAAAGTAGGAAATAAACATGCAATTATCTCAATCTCTTCTCGATCAAGCCCGCATGCTCGCTAATAAAGCGGGAAAACATTTAGCTCGTTTTTACCAACAGGACGTGACAATACAAACCAAATCGGATAACACCCCTGTCACGGAAGCAGATTTATTTGTCAGCCAATTTTTAATTGAAAAACTGACCGCACTTTTCCCTGACATTCCTGTTCTTTCAGAGGAAAACTGCAATATTCCCTTTGAACAACGCCAAACTTGGCAAACTTATTGGTTGATCGATCCCCTTGATGGTACGCAGCAATTTATTGATCGCACGGATCAATTTTCGGTATTAATTACACTCGTGCAAAACCACCAACCTGTACTGGGTGTGATTCACTTCCCTATTTTGAATATCACCTATTATGCCATGAAAGGTTTTGGGGCATTCAAACAAAGTAACAAAGAGATAACTCGCTTACGGCCAAGAAAAATTGATCTTACCAAACCATTAAAAATCGCCGTAGGCGCCACCACCTCACAAGAGAAAGTGCGGTCAATTTTAGCGAAGAATTTGGCATGTGAATTTACGGTTGTTGGTTCGAGCAGTCTAAAAAGTGGTTTAGTCGCAGAAGGAACCGTTGATTGCTATGTTCGCCTCGGTAAAACCGGTGAATGGGATACGGCAGGCGCTGAGATTTTATTAACTGAAATCAATGGAATGATTTTCGATCCGCACTATCAGCCGCTCACCTATAATCAGCGTGAAAGTTTAATTAATCCACCCTTTGTGATGGTGGCAGATAATACACAAAATTGGGCATCTGTCTTTCAATTTAATTGATTGGTTCGATTGGTAAAGTGCAGTAATATATTGCATTATTTAAAGATACTACTCGGAACAATAAGGAATAATATGCAAACTAATAATAACTGTATCGTGATTTTTGGTGCTTCCGGTGATTTGACTCACCGTAAACTCATTCCAGCACTTTATAATCTCTTCAAATTTGGTCGTTTAAACAAATTCTCTGTATTAGGTGTCGCGCGTTCAGAATTAAACGATGAGACTTTCCGTGAAAAAATGCGTGAAGCCTTACTGGAAACAGAAGAAACCACTCCAGAAACGCTAGACGCTTTTTGTAGTCATCTCTATTACCAAGCGGTAAACACATCTGATGCTGCGGATTACGGTAAATTAGTCCCTCGTTTAGAAGAATTACATACTAAATATCAAACGAATGGCAACACCCTTTACTATATGTCCACGCCACCAAGCTTATATGGTGTGATTCCAGAATGTCTCGCTGCTCATGGTTTAAACACAGAAGAAGAAGGTTGGAAACGTATTATTGTCGAAAAACCTTTTGGTTACGATGAAAAAACAGCACAAGAACTTGACGTTCAAATTCATCGTTTCTTTGAAGAACATCAAATCTATCGTATCGACCATTATCTAGGTAAAGAAACCGTACAAAACCTACTTGTTTTACGCTTCTCAAATGGCTTATTCGAACCACTTTGGAACCGTAATTACATTGATTATGTCGAAATTACGGGTGCCGAAGCCATTGGTGTAGAAGAACGTGGTGGCTATTATGATGGCTCTGGCGCAATGCGTGATATGTTCCAAAACCACTTATTACAAGTTTTAGCCATGGTTGCCATGGAACCACCCGCAATCATCAATGCGAACTCAATGCGTGATGAAGTGGCCAAAGTCATGCATTCTTTACGTCCATTAACGCAAGATGACGTTGAACACAACTTAGTGCTTGGCCAATACACTGCCGCGGAAATTGATGGCAAAGAAGTCAAAGGCTATTTACAAGAAAAAGGTGTGCCGGCTAACTCTCGCACTGAAACCTTCATGGCGTTACGTTGCGAAATCGAAAACTGGCGTTGGGCGGGTGTACCTTTCTATGTGCGTACAGGTAAACGCTTACCAGCACGTGTGACTGAAATTGTGATTCATTTCAAAACTACGCCACATCCAGTATTCAGTCAAAATGCGCCTGAGAATAAATTGATCATCCGTATTCAACCTGATGAAGCCATTTCAATGCGCTTCGGTTTGAAAAAACCAGGTGCAGGCTTCGAAGCGAAAGAAGTCTCAATGGATTTCCGTTATGCCGATTTAGCCGATGAGCAAGTGCTAACAGCTTATGAACGCTTATTGCTTGATGCGATGAAAGGCGATGCAACACTCTTTGCGCGTACTGACGCGGTACACGCTGCATGGAAATTCGTTCAACCGATTTTAGACTACAAAGAAGCGGGCGGCCGAGTTTATGAATATGAAGCCGGCACCTGGGGACCAGTTGCAGCCGAAAAACTCATTGCGAAAAGTGGTCGCGTATGGCGTAAACCAAGCGGTAAAATGAAGAAAAAGGTTTAGTCGTCAATATCTCGCCTTCTTCAATGAATAGAAGAAGGCTTATCACCGAATAGAGAGAAACAAACATGAACACCATCACCTTCCCAACGGCTCAGCATGCTGTTGAAAAGATCGCCCAAGAATTTGTGATTTATAGCCAATTAAATCACCCTGTGCATATTTCTCTTTCTGGCGGTTCAACGCCTAAGCTGTTATTCAAAACTTTAGCCAAAGCGCCTTATACCGAACAAATCAACTGGAGAAATCTGCATTTTTGGTGGGGTGATGATCGCATGGTTCCGCCAACAGATTCAGAAAGCAACTACGGTGAAGTGCAAAAACGCTTATTTGATCATATTCAAATTCCCGCAGAAAATATCCACCGAATTCGTGGCGAAAATGAACCGCACTTTGAGTTAAAACGTTTCGAAGAAGAATTAAGTGCGGTCATTCCAAACGGTGTTTTTGATTGGATCATTTTAGGTATGGGGACTGACGGTCATACCGCTTCTCTCTTCCCACATCAAACTAATTTTGATGATGAAAACCTAGCTGTCATTGCCAAACACCCTGAAAGTGGTCAAATTCGCATTTCTAAAACAGCCAAACTCATTGAACAAGCCAAACGCATTACCTATTTGGTCACCGGCGAAAGCAAAGCGGATATTTTAAAAGAAATCCAAACGACTCCTGCAGAGAATCTGCCTTATCCCGCAGCAAAAATTAAAGCAAAAAATGGAGTGACGGAATGGTATTTGGATAAAGCGGCGGCGAAATTGCTATAACAAGTTGAGTATCAAATATCATAGGGTTGCAAAATGATAGACTACAAAGTGAATGAACCAGTTTCAGTTAAACAATTTATTGAATTACTAAATAAAACAACGCTCGGGGCACGCCGTCCGTTAGAGGATGAAAAACGTGTCGCAGCGATGCTGCATCATGCGGATTTGTTAGTCACCGCTTGGGATGGTGAACAATTAGTAGGTGTGGCACGTTCCGTGACGGATTTTGCCTATTGCTGTTATTTATCTGATTTAGCGGTTGATGAACAATATCAAAAACAAGGTATCGGCTTGCAGTTAATTGAACACACCAAACAGGCGTTACATCCACAAGCCAAAATCGTGCTTTTATCAGCTCCACAAGCAGTGGATTATTATCCGCATATTGGATTTACTCAACATATGAGTGCGTGGACGAAGAGTTAATTTATTAGAATGATATGGAGACAAAAATGAAAAAACTGTTTGTACTACTGACTTCAACCTTTTTATTTGCTTGTTCATCTGGTCCATCTTTAGATCAGTTAGCGGCACAAATGCCAAAAGATAATCGCTCAGTAATGCTTCAAGTTCCAGAAGCAGGAAACCCAGTTTCAAATGGAATGCTTGTAGCAACGATTAGAACCGCAGGTGGTACTTCAGGAAAACGACTCGTATCTCTTTTAGCTACAGATAATTTACACATCGGAATTGCAGGGAACAGTCAATCTGTGAATAAAGCAGTTGCTATGTATGGACTAAATAATGCAGAAAAGGTCGGTAAGAATGTATCTTTATACCTTGTTGGAGATAGTCAAAGTGATAAAGTAGATCTAGAAAAAGCCGCAAAAGCGAAAAATGTAGAAATGCATTACATTATGCAAAAATAAGATATAGATACATCAGATGCGGAGTGACTTAATGTTGAATTTAGATAATAAAAAATTTGTTGCTGTTGAAAACACCGCAAATGGTGAGGTCAGTAGCCAAACAGAATTTCATTACCATCAACAGGGCAACATGATTTGGGCAGAATATGGTGGCGGTGAAATTTTAAAAGGCTTTTTAATTGGAAAATGGATTGACGATACTCAAATTGAATTTACGTATCAACATTTAAATCAATCTCTAGAAAATCGTCTGGGTCGTTGTTGTACAACATTTTCTTTAGAAGAAAGTAAACTCGTCGGTCATGAAAAATGGCAGTGGCTAGACACGTTAGAGCAAGGCAATTCTTTAATTAGAGAAATTTAAAGGAAGTTTTGCTATAGAATATCAGAAACAGGGTGTCATCTTACAGTTGATTGAACACACTAAACAAATCTTACATCCACAAGCCAAAATCTTGCTTTTATCTGCTCCGCAAGCTGTAGATTATTATCCGCATATTGTTTTTTTACGCGGCATATGAGTACGCAGGCGAAGAGTTAAGATGACCAAACGTGGAGTTATGGATAGTATTTTCCATACTATTTTAAATTAAATAATGAAAAAATATCGTTTAACAAATAATACTATTGTTTATGAAGGAAGAACACTTTATCAAATAGAAGCGCTAATAACAATTTACCTCTATGATGACGAAGAAGATAACTATTGGGATCCCCCGATTGTTGAAGAAGGCTCTCTCGGAGGATATATTGAAAGTGAAAATAATTTATCACATATAGGCAAAGCTTGGATAAAAGATAACGCAAAGGTTCTTGGAAATAGTAAAGTTCTAGATAATGCGATGGTTTCTGAAAATGCTATAGTTCGTGATAATGCAATGCTCATCCATAACGCAACAGCCTCTGGAAATGCTATAGTTTGTGAAGATTCATCTGTTGAAAATAACTCTTCGGTATACGGAGATGCTATGATTTTAGGTACATCTACAATTTGTGGAAACTCATACATCTTAGATAAAAGTAAAATTTGTGATTCTTCAATTGAAAATTCAATTATCTTTGATGATGCAATTATAGAAAACTCAAGTATTGTTAATGGACATATAGGTAAACATGCTCACATTCGATCATATAAAGATGTAATTTCTATATCCTACTCTGGTTTTTTAAAACTAAATCTAACCGCATATAAAACTGAAGATAATGTTTATATAGCAACAGAAAGTTACCCTAACCATGTTCGTATTTTAGAAAGCAAAAACTTCCTTAAGTTTTTATATGACTATGGAAAAAGAATATTAGATAAGAAATTCGAAGTTAAAAACCAAAATATTGCATGTATACTTGATAATATTAACTCAACACTGAAAGCAACCTCTAATATTGAAGGTAAAATAATCTTTGATTTTTTAATGACTGTCTTTTTATCTTTTCAAGAGCTTTTAGAGGATAAAATATATCAATAAATATAGGGTGAAATTTAGTTATACCAACATATTCAATCGGTACAAAGACTTGTACCCTACAAACAGGAGAAAACAATGTCAGTAAAAGGCGACATCGGTGTTATCGGCTTAGCCGTGATGGGGCAAAACCTCATTTTAAATATGAATGACCACGGATTTAAAGTCGTGGCATATAACCGTACCACTTCAAAAGTGGATGAATTTTTACAAGGTGCGGCAAAAGGCACCAATATTATCGGTGCATACTCTTTAGAAGATTTAGCTTCTAAATTAGAAAAACCACGTAAAGTGATGTTAATGGTACGCGCGGGTGAGGTGGTAGATCAATTCATTGAGGCATTATTACCGCACTTAGAAGAAGGCGATATCATTATTGATGGGGGTAACTCAAACTACCCAGATACCAACCGTCGTGTAAAAGCATTGGCTGAAAAAGGCATTCGCTTTATCGGTTCGGGTGTTTCGGGCGGTGAAGAAGGTGCGCGTCATGGACCATCTATCATGCCTGGTGGTAATCACGAAGCATGGCCATATGTTAAACCAATCTTCCAAGCCATCGCTGCTAAAACAGAACAAGGTGAGCCTTGCTGTGACTGGGTTGGGCGAGATGGTGCTGGACATTTTGTTAAAATGGTGCATAACGGGATTGAATATGGCGATATGCAATTAATTTGCGAGGCATATCAATTCTTAAAAGAAGGCGTAGGCTTATCTGATGACGAATTAGAAGCAACTTTCAAAGCGTGGCGTAACACAGAATTAGATAGCTATTTAATTGATATCACATCAGATATCCTTGGTTATAAAGATGAAGATGGAAGCCGTTTGGTCGACAAAATTTTGGATACCGCTGGCCAAAAAGGAACTGGTAAATGGACTGGGATTAATGCCCTTGATTTTGGTATTCCGTTAACCTTAATCACTGAATCTGTATTTGCCCGTTGCGTATCGTCTTTCAAAGAACAGCGTGTGCAAGCCTCTCGCTTATTCAACAAAGTAGTCCGCAAAGTAGAAGGCGATAAAGCAGCGTGGATCGAAGCGGTACGTAAAGCCTTATTAGCCTCAAAGATTATTTCTTATGCACAAGGTTTTATGTTAATTCGTGAAGCATCTGAAAACTTTGGTTGGTACATTAACTATGGCAGTACGGCATTATTATGGCGTGAAGGTTGTATTATCCGTAGCCGTTTCTTAGGTAACATTCGTGATGCATATGAAGCAAATCCAGATTTAATCTTCTTGGGTTCAGATAGCTACTTCAAAGGCATTTTAGAAAACGCATTAAGTGACTGGCGTAAAGTGGTGGCAAAATCTATCGAAGTGGGCATTCCAATGCCATGTATGGCATCTGCGATTACCTTCTTAGACGGTTACACTTCAGCCCGTTTGCCAGCAAACTTATTGCAAGCACAACGTGACTACTTCGGCGCACATACTTATGAGCGTACTGATAAACCACGTGGTGAATTCTTCCACACCAACTGGACAGGTCGCGGCGGTAATACTGCATCTACTACTTATGATGTGTAAGTCTAAAAACGTATGATAAACTCACCGCACTTTGTTCACATAAAGTGCGGTTTATTTTTACCTTATTTTGGAGAAACCTATGTTACCTCAATCACGCTTAGATAAAATTTCAGAAATGGAAAACCTTCTTAATGAAGCAGAGAGTTTCTTAGCCGACGCAGAACAATTTCTTGAAAAATGGCAGGCTTTCTTACCAAAAATGAAAACCTTAGAACACTATTATTTTGATGGTGACTGGCGAGAAGATTATCAAGCTTATGAGGACGGTAAAATCCCAGAGGATATGCCTTGTGGTGTATTAAGTGAAGATTTAGTATTTAATGCGAGTACAGGACACCATGGATTGGCGATTGAATATTTGAAAGTGATTGCGAAAGTATTAGATCAAGCTAAAGATTAATATTCAATATATTTAATTGTTCAAAAAAACATCGAAAAACGCATATTTTTGAACTTTCATTCATATCCGTTTGTCTTATGGAGTACTATCAATATGGATAGTTTTATATGTTAAACACGGAGAGATCCTATGAAATTAATTGGAAAATCACTTGTTATCGCGATGACTGTTATTTCCCTTGCTGCATGTGGAAATATGAACCGTACACAAAAAAATACAACAGCTGGTGCAGCTATTGGTGGTGCAGCAGGCTATATGCTTGGTGGTAATACCGCGACCACATTAGGTGGTGCCGCATTAGGTGGCGTAATCGGTAGCCAAGTCAATAAATAGTCAAAAAAATAACCGCACTTCATAAGTGGCGGTTATTTTTTTATTATTTCTCATCTGTTTTTTCTGTGCTTGGTTTACGGCGTTTACCAATATTTTTCGTATCTTTATGACGTAATTTGGCTTTCTTCTTCACCTCTGATTTTTTCTTTTCTTCACGCTTTTCTTTCATACGTGCTTTTTGCTTTTTAGACATGGATTTTACTTCCCCATCTTTCGGTGGTTTAGTACGAGGTTCTAGCCCTTCTAAAATACGCGCTTTTAAAAGCTCTTCCGTATAGCGTTTAATTTTACCAAGCAATTTGTAATCATGTGCTTCAACAAAAGAAACGGCAGTGCCTTTTTTCCCTGCACGAGCCGTACGACCAATACGATGTAAATACGTATCTGCACTGTAAGGCAAATCGAAGTTCATGACGTGTGTGACATCATCAATATCAATCCCGCGAGCAGCCACATCAGTAGCCACTAACACAGTAACAACACCTGATTTCAACTTATCAATGGCATTATTGCGTTGTGTTTGCGCCATATCGCCTTCTAAATAAGTAGAACGAATCCCACGTTTACGCAAGGTTTCAGAAAGCTCACGCACATCTTCGCGACGACGGACAAACACAATACCTCTGCTAACTTTTTCGGTTTCGATGAAACGTGCAAGCAACTTAATTTTATGTTCATTGCTATCGGCGTGATAATACCACTGGTTGATTTTCTTACGCTCACGGCGACTTGGCTCGGCATCAATTTTTACCGGGTCATTCAATAAACGTTCTGCAAAATCAACTAATAACTCCCCTTCTAATGTCGCTGAGAAGAGGAGCGTTTGTTTACGCCAACGTGTTTCAGCAGCAATTTTCTCCGCATCTTGCCCAAAGCCCATTTGCAACATGCGATCTGCTTCATCAAAAATCAGCATTTCTACCGCGCGACAATCAAAGTTCTCTTCTTTGATGTATTGCAATAAACGTCCTGGTGTTGCCACCACGATATCCTGATTTGAATTAAACACTTCCCCATGATTTTGATACGCTACACCGCCTGTAATCGTAGCAATCTTCAAATGCGTGAATTGCGCCAATTCTTCCGCTTGTTCCGCAACCTGCATCGCTAACTCACGAGTTGGTGTTAAAATTAAAATGCGAGGCGCACCAGGTTTACGACGGGGATAATCCAATAAATGCTGAATCGCTGGCAATAAAAATGCAGCAGTTTTACCTGTACCTGTTGGTGCAGAACCTAACACATCACGCTCTTCCATTGCAGCCGGAATCGCTTCTAATTGGATGGCAGTTGGGCGAGTATAACCTTTCTTTTCTAAGGCCTTTAATAATTCAGGGGAAAGATCGAATTCTTCAAATGGGGATAAATTCATTATTTTGCGTTAATTTGTTAAAATTGGGGCTGATTATACCTGAAAGTGCGGTCATTTTCCGCAAGATTTTATGAGCAGCTTTACCTTCAAACAATTCCATATTAATCAACAACATTGTGCAATGAAAGTCGGCACAGACGGCATTTTACTGGGTGCTTGGGCGGATGTATCTGATTGTCAGTATATTCTAGATATGGGGACTGGCACAGGCTTGGTTGCATTAATGCTCGCCCAACGAAGTCATGAGCATTGCCAAATTGAAGCCGTTGAACTTGATCCCCTTGCAACACAACAAGCACAAGAAAACTTCCAGGCTTCGCCATGGCACAATCGCCTTTATTTAACACACCAAGATGTGCAAACTTATTGCCAACAAACAGCACATCAATTTGATTTAATTGTGGCGAATCCGCCTTATTTTGCGCAAGGCGTTGAATGTAGAAATAATGAACGAGCACTTGCCCGTTATGTTCAACAAAGCCATTTAGATTGGTTAAATTGGGCGGCGAGTTGTTTATCCGAAAAAGGAAAAATCAGTTTTGTCTTGCCTTATGAGGCGGGGAAAACATTGATAAATTCAACCGCACTCTGTTGCATTAAGCAGACTGATGTCATTACAAAGACAGGGAAAGATCCACAACGGATATTACTCACGTTTAGCCGAGAGCATTTACCACAGGTAAAAGATAGCTTGGTGATTTATAACGAAAACAATCAGTACACAGAGGAATTTATTGCGTTGACGAAGGCATTTTATTTGAAAATGTAAGGGCATATGACTATGCCCTTTTTTATTGATGTGATTAGTGACTTTCCGCTTTGACGAGTTTCGTCCAGTTGTAATAACCATATAATGAGTTAAGTAAGTAAGCACTATACATTAAGTACATCGCTGGCTGCTCTGCCCAAAGTAAAATGGAAAGCACATTTAAGACAATCCACAATAACCATTGCTCACGATAACGCAAAATCATCAATAATTGTGCCGCTACGGTGATAATCGTGGTTAAACCATCTAATCCTGTAGAACTCCCGCCCGCTGCTTTTAAAGCCTGCACAAAGCAGAATGTCCCAATCCCAACACTCACGAGTAAAATTGCCCAACCTTTTGGTGTTAAAGCTTTTGCAATTACACTTTCACTGCCATTATCGTTTTGCATGTGTTGTTTCCACATAAAATAACCGATAAATTGTGATGGAATATACACATAGAGCACCGTATTCATTTCGCCCAGGAAATTGTTTCCCCATGCGACATAAAAATAGGTGTAAGCAAAAATAAGCCCAAAGAAATAGTTGCTAATTTTTCCTTTACTCACCAATACTACACAGAGAATACCTGCAATACCCGAAATCATGCCTAATGGGCTATCTGGCGCAAGAACATAAGCAATAATTTGCGCGGCAAGGAAAATAACCACCCATACCACTTCAAAAGGCTTCCAACCGGATAAAAATTCTTCTTTAAGTCGTTCTGTCCAATTCATGGAACACTCCTGTTTTATAAAAAGTACGCCATTTTTACACCGCACTTTTTTAAAGTAAAGCATAGCGGGTATTTAATTTGATTATTGTGAGATAAATCACACTTTATTTTTCATACTTTTAGATGGCCATGCCTTGCTTTCCCTTATAATCAGACTACAATATCGCCCCATTTTAAGAGATTCATTAAGAGGAAGATGATGTCATTTGCAATCGGTCAACGTTGGATTAGCGAAACAGAAAATAGCCTCGGATTAGGCATGATTACAGACTTAGATTTCCGTTCAGTTACCCTTCACTTTCCCGCCACAGATGAAACCCGAATTTATGCGGTGGCACAAGCTCCCTTAACCCGAATTGTATTGAATAAAGGGGAACAACTTCATCACCAGGCAGGTTGGCAAGGTGAAGTTCTTGATGTTCAAGAAATGAATGGTCTCTTATTTTATTTAGTCAAAAATGCGCAAGGCGAAGACGTTATCGTCAATGAAAAAGAACTTTCTCCGATAATTTCTTTTAGCCAAGCGAAAGATCGCCTCTTTTCATCGCAAATTGACCGCAGTGAACATTTTGCGTTGCGTTATCAAACTCTTCTACATCAACAAGCTCAATTCCAATCGCCTTTGCGTGGATTACGAGGCAATCGTGCGGGTTTAATTCCTCATCAACTTCATATCGCGCAAGAGGTAGGAAATCGTGTCAATCCTCGTGTACTCTTAGCGGATGAAGTGGGGTTAGGTAAAACCATTGAAGCAGGGATGATTTTGCAAAACCAGCTTTTTACTGAAAAAGTACAACGTGTATTAATTATTGTACCTGAAACCTTGCAACATCAATGGCTTGTTGAAATGCTTCGTCGTTTTAATTTACATTTTTCATTATTTGATGAAGAACGTTGTGAAGATTTTGCCGAACAAGCTATCAACCCATTTAGTACAGAAAGCTTAATTATCTGTGCATTAGACTGGTTGAAAGCCCATCCCAATCGTGTACAACAAGCTATTGAAGCTGAATTTGACTGTTTAATTGTCGATGAAGCGCATCATTTAGCTTGGTCTGAAAATGCGCCAAGTGCCGCTTATTTATTAGTAGAACAATTAGCGAATGCTATTCCATCTGTTTTATTACTCACCGCAACGCCTGAACAACTGGGTTTGGAAAGCCATTTTGCACGTTTACGCTTGCTTGATCATGAGCGTTTTTACGATTATCAAGCATTCTTGAAGGAGCAAGAAAACTATCAGCCTGTTGCGGATGCTGTGCAATCTTTACTCTCAGAGAAGTCGCTAAGTGCGGTCGAAAAAAATCATATTTCTGATTTACTCAATGAGCAGGATGTCGAACCATTATTCAAAGCTTTAGCCTGTCATAATGATGAGGAGAAACAAGCTGCGCGACAAGAACTCATTCAAAATCTCATCGACAGACATGGCACAAGCCGTATTTTATTTCGCAATACACGCCAAGGTGTAAAAGGTTTCCCGCATCGGGTTTATCACCAAGTAACGATTGATGCGACTGAGGGTGATGAAAAAATTCATTGGTTAATTGATTTTCTAAAATCACACCGAAATGAAAAAATCTTAGTCATTTGTAAAACAGCACAAACGGCAATTCAACTTGAGCAAATTTTACGAGAAAAAGAAGCCATTCGCAGTGCCGTTTTCCATGAGAGAATGTCGATTATTGAACGAGATCGCGCGGCGGCTTATTTTGCAGATACTGATAATGGCGCACAAGTTTTACTGAGTTCAAGCATTGGTTCTGAAGGCAGAAATTTCCAATTTGCTTGTCATCTCGTACTCTTCGATTTACCGGAGAATCCTGACTTACTTGAGCAATGTATCGGCCGTTTAGATCGTATTGGGCAAACACGAGACGTGCAAATTTATGTCCCTTGCCTAGCAGGTTCTGCACAACAAGATTTAGCCCGTTGGTATCATGAGGGCTTAAATGCCTTTGAACAAACTTGCCCTATTGGTATGGCATTGTTTGAACAATATGAAACTTTATTAAAAGTGCGGTCAGAAAATAAAGCAGATTTTGAGCAACTCATTCTCCAAACACAAAAACAAGCAAAAGCATTGCGCTTAGCCTTAGAGAAAGGGCGTGATCGTTTGTTAGAATTAAATTCTAATGGTGGTGAAAAGGCACAACGACTTGCGGCAGAAATCGCTCAAACTGATAATTCACCACAATTAGTCGATTTTGCACTGAATTTATTTGATATTATTGGTGTAGAACAAGATGATTTAGGTGAAAACAGCATTGTCATCACGCCAACGGGCACCATGCTTGTTCCTGATTTCCCAGGACTAAAAGAAGAAGGTGTTACAGTAACCTTTGACCGACAACTTGCTCTTGCGCGTGAAGAATTAGAATTTCTGACCTGGGATCATCCAATGATACGTCAAGGCATTGATTTAATCGCTTCTGGTGACATTGGCAAAGCATCGATGGCATTATTAGTCAATAAACAGCTGCCTGCTGGTACTCTGTTGGTTGAATTGATTTATATGATTGAAAGCCAATCACCAAAAGGTTTGCAACTGAATCGTTTTCTTCCGCCTACACCAGTTCGATTATTGATGGATAGCAAAGGAAATGATCTCGCCGGACAAGTTAATTTTGATACATTGCAAAATAAACTTAAACCGCTAGGCAAAGACATTGCGAATAAAATGATCAAAATGGCTCGTCCAAATATTGAGCAATTAATTAAACTAGGCGATCACAAAATAACTGAAATTGCACAAGCTCAAATTCGAGAAGCCAGTAAATTAGCAGATCAAACATTGAGCACTGAAATCAATCGACTTATCGCCTTGAAAGCAGTAAATAAAAATATTCGCCAAGCAGAAATTGATGTATTAGAAAAACAACGTGTGCTTTCTCTGGAAGAGTTAAGTAAAGCAAGCTGGCGATTAGATAGCCTTCGGGTAATAGTGACAAACAAGGAATAATATGGCACTCATTGAATACCATCCCCCTTTAGAACCGTATTTAGATATTATCTACCAAGATAATCATATCTGCGTAGTAGACAAACCGAGCGGTTTACTTTCAGTTCCTGGCAATCAGCCAGAATACTATGACAGTGCAATGAGTCGGGTAAAAGAGAAATTTGGATTTTGTGAACCTGCACATCGTTTAGATATGGCCACAAGTGGGATTATTCTATTTGCATTAAGTAAAGCAGCAGATAAAGAGTTGAAACGTCAATTTCGTGAACGTGAGCCAAAGAAATATTATCACGCTTTAGTATGGGGACACTTAGAACAAGATAGTGGGGAAATTAATCTTCCAATGATTTGTGATTGGGAAAATCGCCCACGCCAACGCATTGATTTTGTTTTCGGCAAAAGAGCGGTCACGTTTTATGAAGTTTTAGAAAGATTACCGACTAACTGCACTCGAGTTAAACTGACACCAATCACAGGACGTTCACATCAACTACGTTTACATACACTCGCACTAGGACATCCTATTTTAGGTGACAAGTTTTATTCTCACCCACAAGCTAAAGCGATGTCACCTCGCCTATGCTTACATGCAGAAGAACTTACGATTACGCACCCCATCACAGGTGAAAAAATGACATTCAGAGCTGAAGCTGAATTCTAGAAATGAAATATAAAAAAGGCTCACTTAGTGAGCCTTTTCATTTTATAACAAATTATTATTCCGCTGCTGCTTCTGCAACTTCTGGACGATCAACTAACTCAATGTATGCCATTGGAGCGTTGTCACCTGCACGGAAACCACATTTTAAGATACGGGTGTAACCACCTGCACGTTGAGCAAAACGTGGACCTAATTCATTGAATAATTTCGCAACAGTTTCGATGTTACGAGTACGAGCGAATGCTAAACGACGGTTTGCAACGCTATCTTCTTTTGCTAATGTAATTAACGGTTCAACTACACGACGTAATTCTTTAGCTTTTGGTAAAGTAGTCTTGATGATTTCATGACTAACTAAAGCACTTGCTAAGTTACGGAACATCGCTTGGCGATGGCTGCTATTAC
The DNA here is from genome assembly GCA_001914055.1 of Parahaemophilus parainfluenzae. Taxonomy (GTDB): domain Bacteria; phylum Pseudomonadota; class Gammaproteobacteria; order Enterobacterales; family Pasteurellaceae; genus Haemophilus_D; species Haemophilus_D parainfluenzae_V. The sequence continues at coordinate 216,724 of MKXX01000003.1, forward strand.
GGTTTAGTTGACGACCACTCTTACGATGGCGCATGATCTTATCCTTCTCAGAAAAATCTTAACCTATGACCAAACTAGTCTTCAGCAATACTTGCTGGTGGCCAATTCTCAAGGCGCATACCAAGTGACAAGCCACGTGAAGCGAGAACGTCTTTAATTTCAGTAAGCGATTTCTTACCAAGATTAGGCGTTTTTAATAACTCAACTTCTGTACGTTGCACTAAGTCACCGATATAGTGAATTGTTTCTGCTTTCAAACAGTTAGCAGAACGAACTGTCAACTCTAAGTCATCAACAGGACGTAATAAAATCGGATCGAATTCCGGTTTTTCTTCCTTGACTTCAGGTTGACGAACATCACGCAAATCAACGAATGCATCGAGTTGCTCTGCTAAAATTGTTGCTGCACGACGAATTGCTTCTTCCGGATCAATAGTCCCGTTAGTTTCTAACTCGATAACTAGTTTATCTAAGTCAGTACGTTGTTCAACACGTGCTGCTTCAACATTGTAAGCAATACGGTCAACTGGGCTATAACAAGCATCCACTAATAAACGACCGATTGGACGATCTTCATTTTGTGAATGAGTACGAGCAGATGCAGGTACATAACCTCTACCACGTTGAACACGAATACGCATATTAATAGATGCATTTTCGTCTGTTAAGTGACAGATTACATGTGATGGATTAACAATCTCAACATCACCATCATGGGTGATATCAGCTGCAACAACAGGGCCAATTCCAGATTTATTTAATGTCAGAATAACATCATCTTTATTCTGTACTTTAACCGCTAGACCTTTAAGGTTTAAAAGAACTTCAAGAATATCTTCCTGAACACCTTCTTTACTACTATATTCATGCAGTACGCCATCAATTTCTACTTCAGTTACAGCACAACCTGGCATTGAAGACAGAAGGATACGACGTAATGCATTCCCTAGAGTATGACCAAAGCCACGCTCTAACGGTTCTAAGATCACCTTAGCATGAGTAGAGCTAATTTGCTCAATATCTACTAAGCGTGGCTTTAAAAATTCTGTAACAGAACCCTGCATTTTATCCTCTCTTTGCTTTTAAGCTTAACTATTATTTAGAGTAAAGCTCAACGATCAGATGTTCGTTAATGTCTGCTGATAAATCAGAACGTTCAGGAACACGTTTGAACACACCTTCCATTTTTGCAGAATCAACTTCTAACCAAGTTGGTTTTTCTCTTTGTTCTGCTAATTCTAATGATGCTTTAATACGTGCTTGTTTTTTAGATTTCTCACGAACAGCAACTACATCATTTACAGAAACTTGGAAAGATGGGATATTTACAACACGACCATTTACGACAATCGCTTTGTGGCTCACTAATTGACGAGCTTCTGCGCGAGTTGCAGCAAATCCCATGCGATAAACAACGTTATCCAATCTACCTTCTAATAATACTAGTAAGTTCTCACCAGTATTACCTTTTAAACGGTTTGCTTCTTTATAGTAGTTACGGAATTGACGTTCTAAAATACCATAGATACGACGAACTTTTTGTTTTTCACGTAATTGACTACCATAGTCAGACAAACGCGGTTTACGAGCACCGTGTTGACCTGGTGCTGTATCAATTTTACATTTTGAATCAATCGCACGCACACCTGATTTAAGGAATAAATCAGTGCCTTCACGACGGCTGAGCTTGAGTTTAGGGCCCAAATATCTTGCCATTTTCTTTCTCCAACTATCCTATTACGCCATTAAACACGACGTTTTTTCGGTGGACGACAACCGTTATGAGGGATCGGAGTCACATCAGTGATGTTCGTGATACGGAAACCCGCTGCATTTAATGCACGGATTGTTGATTCACGACCCGGACCCGGACCTTTAACCATAACTTCCAAGTTCTTTAAGCCGAATTCTTTAACGATTTCAGCACAACGTTCTGCAGCAACCTGTGCAGCGAACGGGGTAGATTTACGAGAACCACGGAAACCTGAACCACCTGCTGTAGCCCAAGCTAAAGCATTACCTTGACGGTCAGTAATGGTAACGATTGTGTTATTGAAAGATGCGTGAATGTGTGCTACGCCATCTACAACTTGTTTTTTTACACGTTTACGTGCACGAACTGGTGTTTTAGCCATTCTTTATTTACCCCGACTATTTTTTGATCGGCTTACGTGGACCCTTACGGGTACGCGCATTAGTTTTAGTACGTTGACCACGTACCGGTAAACTACGACGATGACGTAAACCACGGTAACAACCTAAGTCTAAAAGACGTTTGATGTTTAGTGTTACTTCACGACGTAAGTCACCTTCAACGGTAAATTTACCAACTTCGTCACGCAGTTTGTCAATCTGCTCTTCAGACAATTCGCTGATCTTAACATCTTCAGCAATACCCGCTGCAGCACAAATGCTTTTAGAACGAGTTTTACCGATACCGTAAATTGCAGTTAAAGCGATTACAGCGTGTTTGTGATCAGGAATGTTAATGCCTGCAATACGGGCCACTATGCACTCCTATTATTTTAACTAATTTGGTATTCTGATCTTGAAAAGCCCGTTTTCAGGATACTCAAACAGAATACCAAGGACATAAATGAGTTGAGTAGTATAACTACTCAACCGGTTCTTTGCAAGAAGAAATGTTAATTAACCTTGACGTTGTTTATGTTTAGGGTCGCTGCATAATACGCGAACAACACCTTCACGTTTAACAATTTTACAGTTACGACACATCTTCTTAACGGAAGCACGAACTTTCATTGCTTATCCTTTTTACTTAAATGAACAATTACTGTCCAAAACCTTTAAGGTTTGCTTTTTTTAACGCAGATTCATATTGAGACGACATTAAGTGACTCTGAACTTGCACGATAAAATCCATAATTACAACAACAACGATTAATAAGGAAGTACCACCGAAGTAGAATTTAACATCCCATGCTGATGTCATAATATAAGGGACTAAACATACGAACGTTACATAAAGACCGCCAATTAATGTTAAGCGAGTCATTACTTTATCAATGTAACGAGATGTTTGTTCACCTGGTCTAATTCCTGGGATAAATGCACCAGATTTTTTTAGATTATCTGCTGTATCACGTGGATTATATTGCATTGCAGTATAGAAGAAACTGAAGAAAATAATCGCTACCGCATAAACAAGGAGATATAAAGGTTGGCCCGGATTCAACAACATTGATAAGTCATTTAACCACTCAAACTTATCATTCTGACCAAACCATTGTGTCAATGTAGCAGGGAATAAAATAATGCTTGAAGCAAAAATTGCTGGCATTACGTTTGCCATATTAACTTTTAATGGTAGGTGAGTTGAATGACCACCTAAAATTTGACGTCCTTGTTGACGCTTAGCATATTCAACACGAATTCTACGTTGTCCGCGTTCTACGAAGACAACAAAGTAAGTTACTGCAAAAACAATAGCAGCGATTAGTAGAAGAACTAAAGGATGCATTTGTCCTTGACGAGCTTGCTCAACTGTTTCGATGATTGCATGCGGCAATCCTGCAACAATACCACCAAAAACAAGAATTGAGATACCGTTACCAATACCTCTTTCAGTAATTTGCTCACCTAACCACATTAAGAACATGGTTCCGGTTACAAGACTCACTACTGCAGTGAAGTAAAAGGTAAAACCGATATTTGGCACTAATTGTGGCAACATATTCGGTAAACCGGTAGAAATTGCGATAGCTTGGATAGTAGCAAAAACCACCGTTGCATAACGAGTATACTTGGTGATCTTTCTTTGTCCTGCTGCGCCTTCTTTTTTCAATTCTGCTAAAGCAGGTGAAACCGTAGCAAGCAATTGCATCACGATAGATGCCGAGATATACGGCATGATACCTAATGCTAAAATTGATGCTCGGCTCAATGCACCACCAGAGAACATGTTTAACATATCAATGATGGTGCCTTTTTGTTGTTCAACTAATTGAGCTAGCACGGCGGCATCAATACCAGGAAGCGGAATAAAAGAACCAATACGATAAACGATAAGTGCACCTAATACAAAAAGCAATCTGCTTTTTAGTTCACCAGTACCACTATTAGTACTTCTGCTTTGATAACCTGGTTGTTTAGCCATTTGCTAATTATTCCTCAACTGAACCGCCAGCAGCTTCGATTGCTGCTTTTGCACCTTTAGTTACACGTAAACCACGTACAGTAACTGCAGACTTCACTTCACCAGCTAAGATAACTTTAGCGAATTGAATATCTTTAGTTAAAATATTTGCAGCTTTTAATGCTTCTAAAGTGACAACATTCCCTTCAACTTTTGTTAATTCGTTTAAACGAACTTCAGCGGTTACAGCTGATTTCATTGAAGTGAAACCAAATTTTGGTAAACGACGGTATAATGGCATTTGGCCACCCTCGAAACCACGACGAACACCGCCGCCAGTACGAGATTTTTGACCTTTATGACCACGACCACCAGTTTTGCCTAAACCTGAACCAATACCACGACCAAGGCGTTTTGCACTATGCTTAGCACCTTCAGCCGGAGATAGAGTATTTAAACGCATTCTCTTACTCCTCCACTTTAACCATGTATGAAACTTGGTTAATCATACCACGTACTGCCGGAGTATCGATTAACTCAACAGTATGGTGCATATGGCGAAGACCAAGACCACGCAAGGTAGCTTTGTGCTTCGGTAAACGAGCAATTGAGCTACGAACTTGAGTTACTTTAATAGTTTTAGCCATTATCAATTACCCCAAAATTTCATCAACGGTTTTGCCACGTTTAGCAGCAACCATTTCTGGTGATTTCATATTTGCTAATGCATCAATAGTTGCACGAACAACGTTGATTGGGTTGGTTGAACCATACGCTTTAGAAAGAACGTTACGTACACCAGCAACTTCTAACACTGAACGCATTGCACCACCAGCGATGATACCTGTACCTTCGCTAGCTGGTTGCATAAATACGCGAGAACCAGTGTGAACACCTTTAACTGGGTGTTGTAATGTACCTTCATTTAAAGCGACATTAATCATATTGCGACGTGCTTTTTCCATCGCTTTTTGGATCGCTGCCGGAACTTCGCGAGCTTTACCATAACCAAAACCTACGCGACCGTTACCATCGCCTACCACTGTTAAAGCAGTAAAGCTCATAATACGACCACCTTTTACAGTTTTTGATACACGGTTTACTGCGATTAGCTTCTCTTGCAGTTCACCAGCTTGTTTTTCGATGTTTGACATCTCAATTTACCTCATTAGAACTGTAGACCAGCTTCACGTGCAGCGTCCGCTAAAGTTTGGACACGACCATGATATTTAAAACCGGAACGGTCAAAAGCAACGTCTTTAACGCCTTTTGCTAATGCGCGCTCAGCAACAAGTTTACCTACTACTGCTGCGGCATCTTTATTACCGGTATATTTAACTTGCTCACGAATTGCTTTTTCAACAGTTGAAGCAGCGGCAAGCACTTCTGAACCGTTTGGTGCAATAACTTGTGCGTAGATATGACGCGGAGTACGGTGAATAACTAGACGAGTTACACCTTGCTCTCTCATCATATGACGTGCACGAGCTGCACGACGGATACGAGCTGATTTCTTATCCATAGTGTTACCTTAATTATTTCTTCTTAGCCTCTTTCATACGTACTACTTCATCAGAGTAACGTACACCTTTACCTTTATAAGGTTCAGGACGGCGATAAGCACGAATATCTGCTGCAACTTGACCAATTAACTGCTTGTCTGCACCTTTTAAAACGATTTCTGTTTGTGAAGGGCATTCTGCAGTAATACCTGCTGGTAAAGTGTGCTCCACAGGGTGAGAGAAACCTAAGCTTAATGCAACTACGTTGCCTTTAACTTGAACTCTGTAACCAACACCCACTAGTTGTAATTTCTTAGTGAAGCCTTCAGTAACACCGATAACCATTGCATTAACTAATGCACGAGCTGTACCCGATTGAGCATTCGCTTCAACAAAACCTTCACGTGGAGTGAAAGTAAATTGACCATTATCTTGTTTAACTTCAACTGAGTGATGAATTGTGCGAGATAACTCGCCATTTTTTCCTTTTACTGTTAATAGCTGACCGTCGAGTTTAACTTCAACGCCGGCAGGAATATTAACAGGTGCCTTTGCAACACGAGACATTTTCCTACCCCTCTATTAAGCTACGTAACAGATGATCTCACCGCCTAAGCCCGCTTGACGAGCTGCACGGTCAGTCATAACACCTTTAGATGTAGAAATTACAGCAACACCTAAACCACCCATAACTTTTGGTAATTCGTCTTTACGTTTGTAAATACGAAGACCTGGACGGCTTACACGTTGGATGCTTTCTACAACCGGTTTGCCTTGGAAATATTTTAAAGTAATTTCCAATTCAGGTTTTGCACCTTCTAAAACTTTAACGCTTTCGATATAACCTTCAGCAGCTAATACGTTGGCAATTGCCACTTTTAGCTTGGAAGAAGGCATATTGATTGCAACTTTGTTCGCAGCTTGACCATTACGAATACGGGTCAACATATCTGCGATTGGATCTTGCATACTCATTGTACTTTTTCTCCGATTCCAAAATAAAGTGGTATATTACCAGCTCGCTTTTCTAAGGCCTGGGATCTCGCCACGCATAGCAGCTTCACGAACCTTAATACGGCTTAAACCAAACTTACGTAAAACGCCGTGAGGACGTCCAGTTTGGCGGCAACGGTTACGTTGACGACTAGGGCTAGAATCACGTGGTAAAGTTTGTAATTTTAACACTGCATTCCAACGATCTTCGTCAGAGGCATTGACATCAGAAATGATTTTCTTTAATTCTGCGCGTTTAGCGAAGAATTTTTCAGCCAATTTAACGCGTTTTACATCGCGTGCTTTCATTGATTGTTTTGCCATTATAACCTGCCTTATTTACGGAATGGGAAATTAAAGGCAGCAAGTAGTGCTTGACCTTCTTCATCATTCTTAGCAGTAGTTGTGATAGTGATATCTAAACCACGTACACGATCTACTTTATCGTAATCGATTTCAGGGAAGATGATTTGTTCACGCACACCCATGCTGTAGTTACCACGACCATCAAATGATTTCGCGCTTAAACCGCGGAAGTCACGAATACGTGGAACAGCAATTGTAATTAAACGTTCAAAGAACTCCCACATACGCTCACCGCGTAGTGTTACTTTACAACCGATTGGATATCCCTGACGGATTTTAAAGCCAGCAACAGATTTACGAGCTTTAGTTACTAAAGGTTTTTGACCGCTAATTGCTGCTAAGTCCGCTACTGCGTTGTCTAGCAATTTCTTATCGGTCAATGCTTCACCCACACCCATATTCAGGGTAATCTTTTCGATTCGTGGGACTTGCATGACAGATTTGTAGCCGAATTTATTTTTTAACTCGTTTACTACTTGATCTCTGTAGTAATCATGCAGTTTCGCCATCGCATTACTCCAGTTTGTTAGATAATTTCATTGTTAGATTTGAAGAAACGTACTTTTTTGCCGTCTTCGAATCTAAAACCTACACGGTCAGCTTTGTTTGTTTTTGGATTGAAAATCGCAACGTTAGAAGCATCGATAGCCGCTTCTTTTTTCACTAAACCACCAGCTTGTCCTAAAGCAGGAACTGGTTTTTCATGTTTAGTGATGATGTTGATACCTTCAACAAACACTTTACCATTTGGTAACACTTTAGTTACCTTGCCACGCTTGCCTTTGTCTTTACCGGCAAGTACGATTACTTCATCGTTTTGACGAATTTTTGCAGCCATTTCTCACTTCTCCTTACAGTACTTCTGGTGCCAAAGAAATGATCTTCATGAATTTCTCAGAACGAAGTTCACGAGTCACCGGTCCAAAAATACGAGTACCGATTGGTTGCTCTGTGTTATTGTTTAAAATTACACAAGCGTTACCATCGAAGCGAATGACTGATCCGTCTGGGCGACGAACACCCTTCTTGGTGCGCACAACAACTGCTTTTAATACATCACCTTTTTTAACTTTACCGCGTGGAATTGCTTCTTTCACAGTAACTTTGATGATATCACCAATAGCAGCATAACGACGGTGCGATCCACCTAGAACCTTGATACACATTACGCTGCGAGCACCAGAGTTATCGGCAACATCCAGCATAGTCTGTTCTTGGATCATATTTTATGCTCCGTTAAGTTAATAATACACCCTTGCGGGACGAACCTATCCATGCCTTATAAAGATATATGGCGGATAGGTGGCGGAGTTTACCAAAATCAAGCTAGAAACGCAATCAAAATTTTACGCTTAAATTAGTACATTTAAAGTGCGGTCAAATTTTCATGACTTTTAGCAAGTCTTGGAAAGAAAAAAGCCAACGGTATAAACCATTGGCTTTTATTTTTTAACTTGTTAATTAAGCAATAACTGCTTTCTCAACAACACGAACTAAAGTCCAAGATTTGGTTTTAGAAAGAGGACGACATTCGCGAATCTCTACTACATCACCTAATTTGGCTTCGTTGTTCTCATCGTGTACGTGTAATTTAGTTGTACGACGGATAAATTTACCGTATAACGGGTGTTTTACCTTACGTTCAATAGCAACAACGAAAGATTTTTCCATTTTGTCGCTAACAACTTTACCTTGTACGCTACGAATTTTATCAGTCATTACTCACCCGCCTTCTCAGTTAAAATGGTTTTAACACGTGCGATATCACGACGCACTTGTTTAGCCTGATGGGTTTGTTGAAGCTGACCGGTGGCTGTTTGCATACGCAATTTGAATTGTTCACCTAAAAGGTTCACTAACTCATTATTCAGCTCTTCAACACTTTTTGTACGTAAATCTTGAGCTTTCATTACATCACCGTCTTAGTTACGAAGGTAGTCTTGATTGGCAATTTAGCAGCTGCTAATGCAAATGCTTGTCTTGCGATCTCTTCTGACACACCATCCATTTCATAAAGTACTTTACCCGGTTGGATTAAGGCTACCCAGTACTCAACGTTACCTTTACCTTTACCCATACGGACTTCTAATGGTTTTTCAGTAATTGGTTTATCTGGGAAGACACGGATCCAGATTTTACCTTGACGTTTAACTGCACGTGTCATTGCACGACGAGCCGCTTCAATTTGACGAGCAGTTAAACGACCACGACCAACTGCTTTTAACCCGAATGTACCGAAGCTAACTTCAGTACCACCCGCGATACCACGGTTACGGCCTTTGTGAACTTTACGGAATTTTGTACGTTTTGGTTGCAACATTTAGCGTTTCTCCTTACTTACGACCTTTGCCACGCGGAGCCTTTTTAGGCTTGTCGGCAGGTTGTTGTTCTGATTGCGCAACTGCAGCCATTCCACCCAAAATTTCACCTTTGAAGATCCATACTTTAACGCCGATTACGCCGTATGTAGTATGAGCTTCTGCAGTGTTATAATCGATGTCCGCACGAAGAGTATGTAGAGGTACGCGACCTTCACGATACCATTCAGAACGTGCGATTTCTGCACCACCTAAACGACCGCTAACTTCAACTTTGATACCTTTAGCACCTAAACGCATTGCGCTTTGTACCGCACGTTTCATAGCACGACGGAACATTACACGACGTTCTAATTGAGAAGCGATGCTGTCTGCAACTAATTTTGCATCTAATTCCGGTTTTTTCACTTCAGCAATGTTGATTTGAGCCGGAACGCCAGCAATTTGAGATACTGCGTTACGTAATTTTTCAACATCTTCACCTTTTTTACCGATAACGATACCAGGGCGAGCTGTGTGAATTGTTACACGAATACTTTTCGCTGGACGCTCAATAGTAATACGTGAAACCGAAGCGTTTGCTAATTCTTTAGTTAAGAATTTGCGTACTTTGAAGTCACCGTCAAGATTGTCGGCGAAATCTTGTGTATTCGCGAACCAAGTAGAGTTCCAAGGTTTTACAATACCTAGGCGAATACCATTTGGATTTACTTTTTGACCCATTGCTATTCCTCTACTTATTAACGATCTGACACAACCACAGTAATGTGGCTAGTACGTTTTAAAATACGATCTGCACGACCTTTAGCACGTGGCATAACACGTTTCATGCTAGGACCTTCGTCAACGAAGATTTTAGCAACTTTAAGATCATCGATATCTGCACCATCATTATGCTCTGCGTTAGCAATAGCAGACTCTAATACTTTTTTCACTAAAGCCGCAGCTTTTTTGTTAGTAAAAGTTAAGATTTCTAATGCTTGCGCAACTTTTTTACCACGAATTAAATCGGCAACTAAGCGAGCTTTTTGGGCAGAAGTGCGAGCGTAACGATGTTTTGCGATAGTTTCCATCTATTTACCTCTTATTTCTTAGCTTTCTTATCTGCCGCGTGACCGCGGTATGTACGAGTCGGTGCAAATTCACCTAATTTATGGCCGATCATTTCATCAGATACATAAACAGGAACGTGCTGACGACCATTATGGACTGCGATGGTCAATCCGATCATTGAAGGAATGATCATTGAACGACGGGACCAAGTTTTGATTGGTTTTTTATCCCCGCTTTCCACCGCCTTCTCTACCTTCTTCAACAAGTGTAGGTCAAGGAAAGGACCTTTCTTGAGAGAACGTGGCATGGCTTATCCTCTTATTAATTTAAATTATTTGCCACGACGACGTACGATGAATTTATCAGTACGTTTGTTGTGACGAGTTTTCTTACCTTTAGTTTGAACGCCCCAAGGAGTTACTGGGTGTTTACCAAAGTTACGACCTTCACCACCACCGTGTGGGTGATCTACTGGGTTCATTGCAGTACCACGAACTGTAGGGCGAATGCCTCTCCAGCGGTTAGCACCAGCTTTACCCAATACGCGAAGCATATGTTCTGAGTTACCAACTTCACCGATTGTAGCAACACATTCAGCTAATACTTTACGCATTTCGCCTGAACGTAAACGTAAAGTTACGTAGTTGCCTTCACGAGCGATGATTTGTACATAAGCACCAGCAGAACGAGCGATTTGACCGCCTTTACCTGGTTTTAATTCAACGTTATGTACTGTTGAACCAACTGGGATATTACGCATTGGTAATGAGTTACCCACTTTAATTGGTGAGTTAACGCCAGATTGGATTTGATCGCCAACTGACAAACCTTTAGGTGCTAAGATATAACGGCGTTCACCATCTTTATAAAGCACTAAAGCAATGTTAGCTGAACGGTTTGGATCATATTCTAAACGTTCAACAACCGCTGGGATATCTAACTTGTTACGTTTGAAATCGATTAAACGGTAATGTTGTTTATGACCACCACCAATGTGGCGAGTGGTAATACGACCATAATTGTTACGACCACCAGTTTTAGATTTAGTATCTAGAAGAGGAGCGTAAGGTTTACCCTTGTGTAATTCAGGGTTCACGATTTTAACAACGTGACGACGACCAGCGGAGGTCGGCTTACATTTAACGATAGCCATTCTCTAATTTCCTCCGATTACTCTGCACTGTCCACGAAGTCCAAGTTTTGGCCTTCGGCTAAAGTTACATAAGCTTTTTTCCAGTCGCTGCGACGACCCATTTTGTTACCACGGCGTTTAGTTTTACCTTTAACAACCACAGTACGAACTGAGTCAACTTTTACTTCAAATAATTGAGCAACAGCAGCAGCAATTTCAGCTTTGTTCGCATCTAAAGCAACTTTAAGTACAACAGTGTTAGATTTTTCAGCATTGTTAGTTGCTTTTTCAGAGATGTGCGGTGCACGTAGCACGCTTAGCAAACGTTCTTGACTCATGCTAGGATCTCCTCAATTTGTTTCACAGCGTCAACAGTAACAATCACTTTATCGAAAGCGATTAAGCTAACTGGATCGATACCTTGAACATCACGTACATCAACTTTATATAAGTTACGTGCTGCTAAGAATAGATTTTCATCTAAACTTGCTGTGATAATTAACGCATCTTCAACTGCTAAATCTTTTAATTTTTGTACTAAAACTTTAGTTTTTGGTGCATCTAATTCGAATTTTTCAACCACAACCAAACGGTCTTGACGAACTAATTCAGAAAGAATGCTTTTGATAGCACCACGGTACATTTTCTTGTTCACTTTTTGGCTGTGATCTTGTGGTTTAGCCGCGAAGGTTGTACCACCAGAACGCCAGATTGGTGATTTGATATCACCAGAACGAGCACGACCTGTACCTTTTTGACGCCAAGGTTTTTTACCTGAACCAGACACTTCAGCACGAGTTTTTTGCGCACGAGTACCTTGACGAGCACCTGCTGCATAAGCAACAACAACTTGGTGAATCAAAGCTTCGTTAAACTCACGTCCGAAGGTAGTTTCAGAAACAGTTAGTGCGTTTGCACCTACAACTTGTAATTCCATCTCTATCTCCTAGACTTATGCTTTAACTGCCGGCTTAACGATAACATCGCCATTGATAGCACCAGGTACAGAACCTTTTACTAATAGCAATTTACGCTCAGCATCTACACGAACAACTTCAAGTGATTGAACGGTTACACGCTCAGCACCTAAATGTCCTGCCATTTTTTTACCTTTAAACACACGACCTGGAGTTTGGTTTTGACCAATAGAACCAAGTACACGATGTGATAAAGAGTTACCGTGTGTAGCATCTTGAGTACGGAAGTTCCAACGTTTAACACCACCTTGGAAACCTTTACCTTTAGAAGTACCAGTAACATCTACTTTTTTAACATCTGCAAAGATGTCAACATTGATTTCTTGACCTAAAGTGAATTCTTCACCTTCAGTACGAAATTCCCATAAACCGCGACCAGCTTCAACACCTGCTTTCACGAAATGACCTGCTTCAGGTTTAGTTACACGATTCGCTTTTTTAGAACCAGTAGTAACTTGAACTGCAGTATAGCCATCGTTTTCAAGAGTTTTAACTTGAGTTACGCGGTTGGCTTCGATTTCGATAACGGTAACTGGTACTGAAACACCGTCTTCATTGAAGATACGGGTCATACCAACTTTACGACCGACTAAACCAATCATTGTAATAACCTCTTAATTAACCTAGGCTGATCTGCACGTCCACGCCGGCAGCCAAATCTAAACGCATTAATGCATCAACAGTTTTTTCTGTTGGCTCTACGATATCTACTAAACGTTTGTGTGTACGAATTTCGTATTGATCACGCGCGTCTTTGTTCACGTGTGGAGAAATCAACACGGTGAAACGCTCTTTACGAGTTGGTAAAGGGATTGGACCACGAACTTGTGCACCAGTACGTTTAGCTGTTTCTACGATCTCCGCAGTAGATTGATCGATCAAACGGTGATCGAAAGCTTTTAAGCGGATACGGATTCTTTGGTTCTGCATTAGACCAGAGCTCCAATAAAATTTAGCTAATAAAAAACTAACACCAATCACAATTCTAACTTCAAAATAGAAAAGGAGGTGTAAGTTACCTGTTATATAGTCTCCAAATCGGAAACATTGTTAGTATTACATATCGTAATACTCGTTTAATAAATGATTACATTAAACGGCTTCCAATATCTGAAAGCCCGTGGATATTACACAAAAACACCTAATTATGCAAGCTTTTTGTTCAATTAATTTCCACAAATAAAAAAGTGCGGTCATTTTCTCGAGTGTTTTTCACCTAAAAAAATGACCTCACTTTTATAAAATGAAATCTACAGCTTGTTATCTAACATTGCAATATGTCTTGTTGCGGCAATCCAAGCACCAACATAGCCCATAATCAAGCAGCTCACTAATAAGAAGATCAGCTCGCCTACACCTAATCCATTAAGCTCAAAGGTGACCGCAAAGATATCCGTCACATACTTCACGGCTGAAGTAAAGTAACCCACAATAAGACTACTAAATACGGCTGCGACAAATCCACCTAGCACTGCATAAATCATACCGGTATAAAGATAAGGACGAAGAATAAATTGATCCGTTGCACCTAATAGCTTCATCACATCAATACTTGCACGACTGCTATAAACATCGGAACGAATACTATTTCCGATAACAAGGAATACGGCTATTGTCATTAACACTGTACAGAAAATCGCTACGTGTGCGAAAAGCCACGAAAGAGCGGTCAATTTTTCCATCCAATCGTTATCTAGTCGAACTTCTTGCACACCTTTAATTTTATTTAAATTTGCGCGTAACTCAGCTCGTTTTTCTGATTCATTAAACGCTTTAGACGGTTTCACCATCACCACTGCCGGCAATGGGTTGTCATCTAAAATTTCTAACTCTTCACCAAAACCAGACCAACTTTTAAATTCTTTCAAACTGTCTTGGCGAGAAACATAATTTAACGATTCCACACCTTCTTGCTGACGAATTTTTTCCACCACCAAGTTAGCATCTTCTTCACTTAAATTTTTATGTAAATAGATCGTGAGTTCGCTTTCCGGATAAAATTGAGTTGTTGCTAAGTGTAAATTTTTCCATAACAAATAGCTCACCGTTGGAATCGTAAGAGACACGGCAATAACTAAAATTGTTAGCAATGTACCAAATTTACGTTTTACTAAATCGTTCAAAACAGAACGCAAAGTATAAGCAGTTTGCACGCCAAAAGAAGCATCAATACGTCTTGTCATTTTTTATCCTTAATAGCGTAAGTAGCCTTGTTCAAGTACAAGACATGGTTTTGGTTTTTGTTGAATTAAATTGATATCGTGTGTCGCAATTAACACCGTCATGCCTAAACGATTAAACTCTTCAAACAAATTGAAAATCCCTAAAGAAAGTTCACCATCTAAGTTGCCTGTTGGCTCATCGGCTAATAAAAGTTGCGGTTTATGCACAATGGCACGCGCGATATCCACACGTTGTTGCTCCCCACCTGAAATTTGTGGCGGCATATAATTCGCTTTACTACGTAAGCCCACACGATCTAGCGCAACCAATGCGCGTGTATGTGCTTCTTTTGGGTTCATCCCAGCAATGATCAATGGTAATGCCACATTTTCTGCCACACTACGATCCGTTAATAAACGGTAATCTTGGTGAACCATGCCGATTTGACGACGTAAAAATGGGATTTCATACTTAGACAAACGCGTAATATCATGGCCATTAAACCAAATATTACCGGCATTCGCTTTCTCCATACCCATAATCAATTTAAGCAAAGTACTTTTACCCGCGCCAGAATGTCCAACAAGATAAGTCATACTTCCGACAGGAAGATGAAAATTCAAACCTTGCAAAGCCGGCTGAGTCGCACCATGATAAGCTTTAGAGACATTTGAAAATCGAATCACTTTATTATTCCTTTTTATTCTTCATTTTCGTGAACAAACAATGCTTCAATAAATTCTTCTGCATTAAATTCGCGTAAATCTTCAATCTTTTCACCCACACCAATATAACGAATTGGTAAATTAAACTGATCTGCAATGGCGAAGATTACCCCACCTTTTGCTGTTCCGTCTAATTTGGTTAATGTTATGCCTGTTAACCCAACCGCTTCATTAAAGAGTTTGGCTTGGCTAATTGCATTCTGCCCTGTACCCGCATCTAAGGTAAGCATGATTTCGTGCGGTGCGGTTTCATCGTATTTTCTCATGACACGAACAATCTTCTTCAATTCATCCATGAGATTATTTTTATTTTGTAAACGACCGGCCGTATCCGCAATTAAAATATCAATATTACGTGCCGCGGCAGATTGCATCGCATCAAAAATTACCGACGCAGAATCTGAACCTGTACTTTGTGCCACAACCGGAATATTGTTACGTTCACCCCATACTTGGAGTTGCTCTACTGCAGCAGCACGGAAAGTATCCCCTGCTGCTAACATGACTGATTTGCCTTCATTTTGGAATTTGCGAGCCAATTTACCAATTGTGGTCGTTTTACCTACACCGTTTACGCCCACCATCAAAATAACATAAGGCTTTTTAGTCGTATCAATGACCAATGGTTTGGCAACTGGTTTTAGAATTTCTACCATTTCAATTTTAAGTTGTTGGTAAAGCAATTCCGCATCTTGTAGCTGTTTACGACTTGCGTGCTCCGTTAAATTCTTAATGATTTTATTGGTTGTTGGTACACCAATATCCGCAATTAAAAGTTGCTCTTCCAACTCTTCAAACAAATCATCGTCAATTTTTTTACCTAAAAAGAACGCTCGGAAACCTGCACCAATATTTTGTTTGGTTTTGAGTAAGCCTTTAACTAAACGGCTAAAAAAGCCACCTTCACTTGGTTTTTCTTGCGTTTCTGTATTGATATCTGAACGGAATTCATCTTTAACATCTTCAACAATTTCAGGCTCAATCTCAGCATCAACCACAGGAAGATCTTCAATGACATTATCTTGCTCAATAATGCTTTCTGTTGGCTCTTCCGCAGAAAGTGCGGTAGAAACTCCTTCTGTTTTTTCTGTCTCTTCAGCCGTTGCCGCGATCACCGGTGTATCTAAAACTGGCTCAATGTTGACCGCACTTTCAGGTGAAATCACTTCTTCTACAACAGGTTCAATATGCGCAACAACGGTATTCTCAGCTTTATCTTCTTGCAGTTGTTCCGCTAACTCCTGTAATTCTTCCTGTTCAACTTGTCCTAATTGAACGTTCTCGCTATTGTGAACAATCTCTTCCGTAGGCGAAACATCGGCAGATTCAACAGATGACTCTTCAATAGTTGGCTCAATTTTTTGTTCTTCTTGCTTTTTATTGCGACCAAAAAGAGAGGCCCAAAACCCGCCTTTTTTCTTTTCTTCTGACATAAATTCTTCTCTTAAACACAAATCTTTAAAAAATACTGCCTATTCTAGCAAAAAATCGTCTAAACTAAGCACAATTTTCACTAAAAATCTGTTTCTTTATGAAAAAAATGCAAATTCAAAATGCCAAAGGCGAAGTTCGAATCATCGCAGGTCTTTGGCGTGGGCGAAAATTACCGGTTTTAAATGCGGAAGGTTTGCGCCCTACAGGTGATCGCGTGAAAGAAACCTTATTCAACTGGTTGATGCCTTACATTGTGGATAGCCATTGTCTTGATTGCTTTGCGGGTAGTGGCTCACTTGGTTTTGAAGCCCTTTCTCGCCAAGCGAAACAGGTGACGTTTTTAGAGTTAGATAAAAATGTGGCAAATCAATTAAAGAAAAATTTACAAACGCTAAAAACGACGACTGAACAAGCTCAAATAATCAATCAAAATAGCTTAGAATTTTTAAAACAAGCGCAAAATCAACCGCACTTTGATGTGGTATTTTTAGATCCACCTTTTCATTTTGGTTTAGCTGAACAAGCAATTGCCCTCTTAGAAGAAAAGAATTGGCTCTTACCTCATGCGTTGATTTATATTGAAACAGAAAAAGACAAAGCGCTAAGCGTGCCTGAAAATTGGCAATTACTAAAAGAAAAAACCACAGGTATGGTGAGTTACCGCCTGTATCAAAAAGATTAGGAAATCATTATGTTAGATATTGTGTTATACGAACCTGAAATTCCGCAAAATACGGGAAATATTATTCGCCTTTGTGCCAACACTGGCTTTCGTCTTCATTTAATCGAGCCGCTTGGCTTTACCTGGGATGATAAAAAATTACGTCGTTCTGGCTTGGATTATCATGAATTTGCTGAAATCAAAAAACATAAAACCTTTGAAGCCTTTTTAGAAAGCGAAAAACCGAAACGTCTTTTTGCACTCACTACTAAAGGCGGCCCTGCGCATAGCGAAGTGCAATTTGAATTAGGGGATTATTTAATGTTTGGCCCAGAAACCCGTGGTATTCCCATGTCTATTTTGGATAAAATGCCAATGGAACAAAAAATCCGTATCCCAATGACCGCAAATAGCCGCAGTATGAACTTATCTAACTCGGTAGCTGTTGCAGTTTATGAAGCTTGGCGACAACTTGGTTACGAAGGCGCGGTGAATTTAAATCGATAAAAACCAATAAAATAGCTGCTTATTTTATACACAAAAATAAGCAGCTTTCTTTTTGCATTTAATTTGTGATCTCGATCACATATTTATAATTTTAAGATTCCCTTTTTACCAAAACAGCAGTATAAATAAATTACATTTAGAGAGGGATCTCGATGTACCCACTTGATCTATCAAGCTCTAGTCTTTCTTGACTCTTCAAGCAAACCTTCCCCGTTGCCCTAAATAAAGAATTGGCAGTCGAATGATTTGCCCTCCATTTGTATCCCTAAAATTTAACAACTATTGCAGCAAAATTAGTTTCATCTCACATCAATAAGGAGGTTGGGTGAATGAAGTTAATTTTGAATTGGTCGAAACAGCAGTGGCTAGGCATGGATGCTTACCAAAAAAGTGCGGTCAATTTTGGCCGCACTTCCTATTTCTATCATTTGCAAATCACTAACCTTGTATTACTATTTTCTAAATAATCCGCAATTTGTTTTGGCACATCATCAGTGAAAAGATAATCTACATCTTTGAGTTCCCCTAATCGCACAATCGCTTGTCGAGAGAATTTCGAATGGTCGGTCGCTAATAACGTTTGGCGAGAGCTTTCTATAATGGCTCGTTTAACTTGGACTTCATGGTAATCATAGTCCAACAATGAACTATCAAGGTCTATTGCACTAATGCCCAGAATTCCAAAGTCTAACCGGAATTGCGAAATAAAATTAACCGTTGCCTCACCAATGATTCCACCATCCTTACGTAAGGAGCCACCTGCCATCGTAATATCAAAAGTTTCATTTTGGCGTAATAAATGAGCTGCATTGATATTATTTGTCACAATGCGTAACCGTTCATGGTTTAACAAGGCACTAGCTACCGCTTCAGGCGTGGTACCAATATCAATAAATAAAGATGCACCGTTTGGAATACGTTTTGCCACTTCACGAGCAATGGCACTTTTTTGGGAAGGGAAAAATTGTTTACGTTCAATGTAATCAGAATTTTCTGCGGTTGAAGAAGGGGCCGCACCACCATGATGACGACGAATTAAATCTTGTTCAGCAAGGATATTCAGATCGCGTCGAATAGTCTGAGGACTAACTTCCAGTTCAATAACCAGTTCTTCTGTACTGGCATACCCTTTTAGCTTCACAAGCTCAATTATTTTCTGATGGCGTAATGATTGCTTCATATAAATGCCTATAAATTTGAATTAGCTAAACGATTTAGCCTTAATTTTACTCTGCAGAAATCCCCAAACTAATCCTAAGATGAAGCCTGAAATATGAGCTGCGTTGCCTATATTAATACCAAAAAGCGGACTAATAAAGCCAAATACAAGCCCTACCAGTAACATTGTAAAAAAACCTTCCGGTAAGTCAAAGCTATGCGGATGCAATTTGTCCACCACCAACACATAACCTAACACCGCATATACGACGCCAGATAATCCGAAAAAGGCTGGACCGGTAAAGTAATTCTGTACAGCGCCACTCACTGCAGCAGACACTAAGACCAATAATAAAAAATGGAAAGAACCAAATCGGCGTTCAATCGCACCACCAAATAACCAGAACCACGAAAGATTAAATAAAATATGCGGTACCGACAAATGAACAATAGCATGAGTGAAATAGCGCCATACTTCCTGATCTTCCCAAGAATAAGCAGGATAATGGAATAAATCAATAATTGGCTCTTCAAACCCGACATTCTGCAAGAGATAAATCACCGCGCAAAGTGCGGTCAAAATAAACGTGATTTTTTGTGCGCTCAATGTGCGTTTCAATACTTTTCTCTCTTCTGGCACATCGGTTTCACTATCAAATAAAGATGGCATTTGTTATATTCCTTTTTATTTTTCGTCAATCATATAAGGTTCATTATGAAAAAACAAACTATGCCGACAGGATTTAGTGGCTTCGCTTGGGGACTTGCGGCATTTTGTTTACCCATTTTACTGTGGCCCATGGCCTCTCTGCTTTCTACTTCTTTTGTGAAAAACCCTACACTGAGCGATTTTCAGATCGATCTTTTCTCGATTATCTTTTGGGTGTATCCCTTTATTTTAGTTTTGATTGCACGTTTGCTTTATAAACTGCACCAGCGCAAACCTAAACTTGCCGTAAAATTATTACTGCTAAGCGCGGTCATTTTTTACATTGTTTTAGTTTCGGTTTGCTATATTGGCTTTAATGCTTAAGAATATAAAAACAAAATCACAAACAACAAAAAGGGAGCTTTCGCTCCCTTTTAACTTATGTTCCTAATAATCAAAAATATAAAAAAATTTCCTACCTAGCAATCAATTATGCAAAGTATTTTTCTAAATCGTCGCTACCGCCGATGTGTTTACCACCGATGAATACTTGTGGTACAGTTGCACGACCAGAAACCGCACGTACACTCACGATAGTTGCATCTTGACCTAATACGATTTCTTCAAAGCTTAAACCTTTATCACGTAAAAGTTGTTTTGCTTTCGCGCAATATGGACAGCCTGGTTTTGTGAAGATGGCGATTGATTCTTGTACTTGATAATCTGGTGCAATATATTTCAACATGGTATCGGCATCAGATACTTTAAACGGATCGCCTGGCTCATTTGGTTCAATAAACATTTTTTCCACTACGCCATTTTTCACGAGCATAGAATAACGCCAAGAACGTTTACCAAAACCTAAATCATCTTTTCCAACTAACATGCCCATACCTTCAGTAAAGGTACCGTTACCATCTGGAATGAATTTTACATTGTGTGCTTCTTCTGCGTCTTTCCAAGCATTCATAACGAAAGTATCGTTTACAGACACAACTAAAATATCATCTACGCCATGTTTTTTGAACACTGGCGCAAGTTCGTTATAACGTGGTAAGTGAAAAGATGAACAAGTTGGCGTGAATGCACCTGGTAATGAGAAAACAACAACAGTTTTGTTATCAAATAATTCAGATGTGGTCACATCAACCCATTGATCGCCTTGACGAGTACGGAATGTAACTTGTGGAACTTTTTTTCCTTCCATATTAGACATAATGTGTCTCCTCTGTTAGTTAAATGAATTTACCTTAAAAACTTAATAGGCATTATAGAAAGTTTTGTGATATAGTCATAATCAATTAATTCTATCCTTTTAATTGACATATTCTATAAAGTGAGAACCCTATGAACATTCGTGATTTAGAATACTTAGTAGCCCTTTCCGAGTTCAAACATTTCCGTCGAGCGGCGGATTTTTGCAATGTTAGCCAACCGACTTTAAGTGGCCAAATTCGCAAACTAGAAGATGAATTAGGCATTATTTTACTTGAACGTACTAGCCGTAAAGTACTCTTCACGCAATCTGGTATGTTACTTGTTGATCAAGCTCGCACTGTATTACGAGAAGTAAAATTACTTAAAGAAATGGCTAGCAATCAAGGTAAAGAAATGACAGGTCCATTACACATTGGATTAATCCCAACCGTTGGTCCTTACCTACTTCCTTATATTGTACCAACATTGAAAGAAACTTTCCCAGATTTAGAAGTATTTCTTTACGAAGCCCAAACTCACCAACTATTAGAACAATTAGAAACAGGTCGCCTAGATTGTGCGATTGTGGCTCGCGTACCCGAAACTGAAGCGTTTATCGAAGTGCCTATTTTTGATGAAAAAATGTTACTGGCAGTTTCAGAACAGCATCCATGGGCATCAAAAAGCAAAATTGCCATGAATACCTTAAAAGGGCAAGAAATGCTCATGCTAGATGATGGGCATTGCTTACGTAATCAAGCGCTCGATTATTGTTTTATGGCCGGTGCTAAAGAAGACCCTCACTTCCAAGCCACTAGCCTTGAAACGTTGCGTAATATGGTGGCAGCTAATGCAGGCATCACCTTTATGCCAGAACTTGCTGTATTAAATGAAGGCACACGTGCAGGTGTAAAATATATTCCGTGCCATTCCCCAGAACCGTCTCGTACTATTGCTCTCGTTTACCGCCCAGGTTCACCATTACGTAATCGCTATGAACGCGTTGCAAGTGCGATCAGTGAACAAGTTAAATCAATTTTAGCGAATAAAAAATAATTTATCATAAGCTGAGGAAAACCAAATGGCTGGTGTTCGAGCAATTCAAAAAGAAAAAACCCGTCGAGCCTTAATTGACGCCGCATTTAATCAGTTAAGTGCAGAAAAAAGCTTTTCTAATTTAAGCTTACGTGAAGTTGCTCGCGAAGCGGGCATTGCACCGACTTCTTTCTATCGCCACTTTAGCGATATGGATGAGCTCGGATTAGAAATGGTAGATGAAGCAGGTTTAACCCTCCGTCAATTAATGCGCCAAGCGCGTAAACGCATTGATGCCGGTGGCAGTGTCATCCGTGTTTCTGTTGAAACCTTTTTTGAATTTATCACTCACAGCACCAACGTGTTCCGTTTGCTCTTACGTGAGAGTTCAGGCACTTCTCAAGCTTTCCGTACCGCAGCAGCCCGCGAAATCAAACACTTTGTGGATGAATTAGCTGAATACATTGCGAAGAAAAATCACTATTCTCAATATGTCTCTTATGTACAGGCAGAAGGCATGGTAACCATCGTATTCACAGCTGGCTCCAATGCCTTAGATATGACGAAGGCCGAACAAGATTTGCTAAAAGAACGTGTAATCTTACAGCTCCGTATGCTCGCTAAAGGTGGCGACTTCGCCGCTCATAAAGAAAAAATGATGCGAAAATAGACCGCACTTTTCGACTAAAACAAAACACCCGCATCTCTGCGGGTGTTGCTTTATCTCAAGAAGGGAATTATTTACCATCCCAAGCTTTAATCGCCTCTAAACGTGCTTTCACTTTGCTACTTGAATCACCTTTGAAGTAATCTTTCGCTAAGCCGCCTTCAAAACCACCGTAGTTCGGGTTAGGTAAAACGATGAATGTTTTACCAAATTTCGCTTTGTTTTGTGCAACGAAATCACGGCGTTCTGCATTTTGTTTACCATAGATCGCATCACCGAAGTCATCGAGGTTATCACCCACATAAACAACGATTTCATAGCCTTGTTTTTCAATTTCTTCAAAACGTGCTGCTTTTGGTGATTTATCTTTTTTCAAGTAAAACGCTGAGTCTTCAACACCATTAAAACCTAAACGTTTCATGTCATCAATCGTACCTGCTTTTTCATTGCTTTCTTTACGATTAGAAACGTAGAACATTTTACCGCCGTGGGTATTTACATAGTTATTGAATTCTACTGCGCCTGGTACAACACCTGATTGACGAGCTTCTACCCAACGAGTCCAATCTTTACCATCAAATGGTTTGTTGTTTTGAACTTGCCAACCTGCATAAGGGCTGTTATCTAACATGGTTTCATCTAAGTCCACCACAACGGCTTTTTTCTTACCTTTTTTCACTTTAGCGTGATCAAATGCCACTTTTGCCGCATTGTATGCTTGGTAAGAAAGGGCTTGGTATTCACCTGATTGTTGAATCCAGTTTAAACCTAATACCGCTTGTTGTTGAAGCTGTGCATCCGCTTCTGCACTTTTATTTTGAGTCGCACAACCGGTTAAAATAAATGCTGACATTGCTGCAATAGCGGTAAGTTTTAATGTTGTTTTCATTGATTGTTCCTTCTGTTAAAAAGTCATAATGACAGGCAAAAGTATAACAAGCCTATTTGGGCAGTGACTATGGGTTTATCAAACTTTATAACTAATTTGTGAGATAGATCACATTTTTCATTTTGAAGCTATCTAACAAACCCAATGAGATCATTTCAAAATCATCTTATTTTTTAACCGCACTTTTTCATCGCATTTCGCTGTATTTCACGGTAAACTATCCCTAGTTTTCAGAAATAATAGGTAATTTATGCGTCTTTTCATTGGAATTTTAGTGGGTATTCTCGTGCTATTTCAGTACGATCTTTGGTTTGGTAAAAACGGCTATTTTGACTACAAAGATGTCGAAGCTCAAATCAAGGAGAATAAAGCTGAAAATGAAAAGCTCTCACAAAGAAATCAAATGATTTCCGCCGAAATTCAAGGATTAACAAAAGGCTTTGAATCTATTGAAGAGCGTGCACGTATGAGTCATGATATGGTCAAACCAAACGAAGTGTTCTATCACATCGTCAAAGAGCATAAATAATGAACCGCGAAATTATTGCCGTCATTCCTGCTGCGGGTGTTGGAAGCCGTATGCAAGCAAACAAACCGAAGCAATATCTGAAAATCCTAGACAAGACGATTCTGGAACATACGCTCTCAGTCATTCTATCCCATCCTGCAATCAATCACGTTATCCTTGCGGTGGGAAAAAATGATCCCTATCTTTCTGAAATTACCTTATTCCCTCATCAAAACATCACCCTCGTTGAAGGGGGGGAAACACGCGCTGAGTCAGTTCTAAATGGACTCAACGCGATCAAAAATAACCATGCTTGGGTGTTGGTGCATGATGCAGCCAGACCTTGTTTAACACATCAAGATTTAGATAAATTGCTCCAAATCGATGATGAGCAAGGTGCTATTTTAGCTATTCCAGCGGTCGATACGATTAAACGCGCAAATAAACAACAAAATATTATTAAAACAGAAGATCGCTCCGAACTTTGGCTTGCTCAGACGCCTCAATTTTTCCGTTGCGATCTATTAAGAAATGCACTTAAACAGGGGCTTTCTCAAGGCGCCAATATTACAGATGAAGCCTCTGCGATGGAACTTGCCGGATTTCAACCGCACTTAGTTGCAGGACGAAGTGATAATATTAAAGTTACACGTCCAGAAGATTTAGCTTTAGCCGAATTTTATTTAACAAGGAAAACACTATGATACGAATTGGACATGGGTTTGATGTTCATGCCTTTGGTGAAGACCGCCCTTTAATTATTGGTGGCGTTGAAGTGCCTTACCACACTGGGTTTATTGCCCATTCTGATGGTGATGTCGCCTTACATGCCTTAACAGATGCTTTATTAGGTGCAGTAGCATTAGGTGATATTGGTAAACTCTTCCCTGATACCGATATGCAATATAAGAATGCAGATAGCCGTGTTTTATTACGAGAAGCATTCCGCCAAGTACAAGCAAAAGGCTATAAGGTCGGTAATGTGGATGTAACCATTATTGCTCAAGCCCCTAAAATGCGTCCTCATATCGATGCAATGCGAGCGAAAATTGCGGAAGATTTACATTGTGATATTGAGCAAGTCAACGTGAAAGCAACCACAACAGAAAAACTTGGCTTTACAGGCCGAAGTGAAGGCATTGCTTGCGAGGCTGTCGCATTATTATTAAAAGCTTAAATTTTAGGTAAAAAAAAGGTTGGTAAAATACCAACCTTTTTTATTTGAATTAAATTCTTATTGTTTTTTTAATAAATCGCGAATTTCAGTAAGTAATTCTTCTTGTGAAGGACCTTTTACTTCTTCTACTGGTTTTTTCACTTTGTTGATACCTTTGATCATCATGAAGATTGCGAATGCAATGATAATGAAATCAAAGACGTTTTGAATAAATACACCGTAGTTTAAGGTTACTGCTGGGGTTTCACCTACAGCTTGAGCTAACGTGATTTTCAAATCTTTGAAATCCACGCCACCAGTTAAAATACCTAATACAGGCATTACTACGTCACCGACAAGTGAACTTACGATTTTACCAAAAGCACCACCGATGATCACACCGACTGCCATATCTACTACGTTGCCGCGCATTGCGAATTCGCGGAATTCTTTAAGAAAGCTCATAAAATTTCCTTTTGTGTTGGTTTAAAAAATTAAAAGAGTGCGTATTATAGGTTTTCAGATTAAAAAGTAAACTGTTATTTAAATAAAAAATGCACTTGGTTGGAATAATTTTTCAATTTCTGACACAGATTTCTTGTCATTAATATAAACAATCACATTATCGCCTTCTTCAATAACAACCTGACGACGAGCAATGATTACTTCATTTTTACGTAAAATTGCCGCAATCATCGCCCCTACAGGCAGCTTAATATCGCCAATTTGTCTTCCTACCACATTGGATGTTGTCGCATCGCCATGTACAACAAGTTCAATGGCTTCTGCAGAACCATGACGCAAAGAGGCCACATTTTTGATATCCCCTTTACGCACATGTCCTAATAAAGCTGAGATTGTCGCTTGTTGTGGTGAAACCGCAATATCAATGGTTCCGCCTTGAATCAAATTGATATACGCCATGCGTTGAATAAGCACCATGGCTTTTTTAGCCCCTAGGCGTTTTGCCAGTAACGCCGACATAATATTGGCTTCATCATCCGCACTTAGAGATAAAAAGACATCGACGCTCTCAATATGCTCTTCAAAAAGCAAATTTTGGTCAGAAGCATCCCCATGGAAAACCAGGGTTTTAGAGAGTCTTTCAGCTAAAACTTTCGCTTTTTCTCCATCGCGCTCAATGAGTTTTACTTGATACTTATCTTCTAACTGTTTTGCTACACCTGAGGCAATATTCCCACTGCCAACGATCATGATACGTTTGTAGATTTTCTCAAGGCGTTGCAACTCACTCATCACCGCTTTAATGTGTTCCGTCGCACAAATAAAGGTAATTTCATCGCCTGCCTCAATAATGGTCGAGCCTTGCGGACGAATTAATCTATCATTACGTAAAATCGAAATGATTCGGCAATCAATGTGTGGCATATGCTCTTTAAAAGCAGATAGTGCATAGCCCACTAACGGGCCACCGTAATAGGCTTTTACAACCACAATGCTAATTCGATTATTGGCAAAATGTGCCACTTGCAACGCGCCTGGATAAGCAATTAAACGCGTAATCTCATCCGTAACTAAATTTTCTGGTGAAATCAGATGATCGATAGGCACGTTTTCATTATTAAATAATTTATCTTTCTCGCGCAAATATTCCGCATTACGAATACGTGCAATACGTGTTGGGGTATTGAAAAGGGTATATCCCAACTGGCAAGCAATCATATTGATTTCATCTGATGCTGTTACGGCAATCATCAAATCTGCATCAGCGGCGCCCGCATCACGTAAAACCTTGGGTGAAGAAGGGGAACCTTTAACTACGCGTAAATCATGCTTATCTTGCAAATTCTGCAAATGTTGAGATTCATTATCTACCAGTGTGATGTCGTTATCTTCACTCACTAAATTTGCCGCAAGTGTTGTGCCTACTTGCCCTGCACCTAAGATGATTATTTTCATTCTGTTCTCTCCACAACCAAAGGTCGGATGCCAATTTCAGCTGAATTTAGACCGCACTTTAATGCCTCAATACGGCGACAAATAGTCGATGTGACTTGTTCAGCTTCTGCCATTTTTTCGGCTGTAATCGCTGGATCTTGTTTACTAAATAACAGGCCATCGAGTAAACGCTCCGCATGCATGCCTTCACGACAAAAATGCAACACACCCACATCTTCAAATAAGGTCGCCACTTTTGCCGTTTTAGTGGTTGCAATGCCCAAGGCTCCATCTTCACCGCCGAGCTCTCGGAATAATTGATGTGTTGGAAATCCGCCACACGCTAAGAAAAAAGCTTTATTGAAAACGATATTTCCCCCGCAGGTCATGCGCATATATTGCCATGCCTGATCAAAATTAGGGTGTTCCGCATAACGTTGGGCTAAATTTATCGGTTTTAATGCTAATCTCACGACTGAAGTATCTGGCTGAAAATGAAAGGTTGCCGCAGCTACTTCTAATGCACCAGGTTCATATGCATCATCTGCATCTAAAAACGCGACAAAATCGACCGCACTTTTAGCCGAGAGCATCGCACCCCAATTTCGAGCCATTGCAACACCACTATTTTTCGGCATTTGCTCGATAGAGATTCTGTCAGGATATTGTTCTGCAAGCTGTAAGGCTAATGCAAATGTATTATCTGTCGATGCATCATCAATCAGCCAAAGGTGACCAAGATTATTTTGCTGCAACACAGACTCTACTGCACGAACAAGCGTGTGTTCAGTGTTATAGCAAGGAATGACGACATCAATTAAAGGCAAATTCATTTAAGCCGACCGTTTTCTCAATTTTGCATAATAGAACCCATCACCGCCATTCTCTTGTGGCAGGAATTGGATTCCAATCGTATTTTCCGTTTGTTCAAACGGCAATGGCATTAATTCTGCATCGGGTGTTTCAGCTAAAAAATGCTGTATTTGCTGACTGTTCTCATCAGGAAGCACCGAGCAAGTCGCATAAAGCAAAATACCATTAGGTTTTAATTTTGCCCACAGCGCTTTTAGAATTTGTCCTTGCAAAGCAACCAATTGAGCAATATCCGTTTCTTGACGTAACCATTTAATATCTGGATGACGACGAATCACGCCCGTTGCTGAGCAAGGTGCATCTAATAAAATACGATCAAAGGATGCACCACTTAAACCTATTTCTGAGAGCCACTTTTCTGGCTCCGTCGCATCACCACAAACAACTGTCGCCTGCTGATTCAAACGAGTAAGATTTTCCTCGACACGTTTTAAGCGATGAGCCTCCACATCAAGCGCTATTACCTTCGCTTGTGGCGCCATCTCTAAAACATGTGTAGTCTTCCCACCGGGAGCCGCACAAGCATCTAAAATTAATTCGCCATTTTGTGGCTCAAGCAATAAAGCGGACCATTGGGCATTGAGATCCTGGACTGTTACTGCACCTTGTTCAAAATTTGGTAATTTCGAAACAGAAAGCGGTTGAGCTAAACGTAAAGCATGTGGATTATCACATTCAAATGAAACTATCTCTTGCTCTTCCAATAAAGTGCGGTAAGTTTTCGTGTTATTTTGCTGTTGATTGACCCGTAACCACATTGGTGGCTTTTGGTTATTCGCCTCAATAATTTCACGCCAATTCGGATAAGCTTTTTTAAGTTTATTCACAAACCATTCTGGATGAAGCGTTTGCCAATGCTTATCTACTACAGCAAGAATATCTTCTTGCTCTCGTAAGAAGCGACGCAGTACACCGTTAACTAAACCACGGAAACTATCTGATTTTAATGATTTTGTGGCATTTACCACTTCATCCACTGCAGCATGAGCGGGCACACGCATATAAAGTAATTGGTATAACCCTACTAATAACAAGCAATGTACAATACGGGGCTTGCCCTTCAATGGCTTATCTAATAGTTTTTTTATAATATTTTCTAAACGAGGCAATACGCGACAAATACCAAAGGTGATTTCCTGTAATAAAGGTAAATCCTGTGGTTTTACTTGCGATTGCACTTCTGGAAGTAACGTTGATAAGGACTTACCCTGATCTAAAACCTGTAAAATCACTTGAGCAGCAATAGCGCGTACCGAAAGTGCGGTCGATTTTCCCGTTTTTTTGCGTTGAAATACCATTAGTTTAGAACCTTACCAACCTGGAACCAATCTGCTCGACCATTGAGGAAGTCTTGCACAGACATAGGTTTCTTGCCTGCGGGCTGAAGTTGCAATAAATTTAAAACGCCTTCTTTCGTGGCAATTTGGATACCTTTTTTATCGACACTTAAAATTGTTCCTGCCGGTTTATCCACATGTGGCAATACCGCTGCAGCATAAATTTTTAAGGTTTGTTCATTACCTTGCTCATCAGTTAACTGTAGGAAACTAATCGGCCAAGGATTAAACGCGCGGATATTGCGTTCAAGCTGGACTGCCGATAGCGACCAATCTAATTTAGCCTCTTCTTTGGAAAGTTTCTCTGCATAGTTACTTTGGCTATCATCTTGTTTTTCTGCAATGAATTTCCCTTCTTCCAAATGATCCAAAACATCAATCAATGCAGCTGGCGCAATTTCAGCTAATTTATGGTAAAGCGAGGTTGAGGTTTCTTGTGCATCAATATCACAATACACTTTGTGTAACATATCGCCAGTATCTAAGCCTGCATCCATTTGCATAATCGTCACACCAGTTTGTTGATCCCCTGCCCAAATGGACCGCTGAATAGGTGCAGCGCCACGCCAACGTGGCAACAGAGAACCATGCACATTTAAACAACCTAAACGAGGCATATCCAACACTGCTTGAGGTAAAATCAAACCATAAGCAACAACAACCATTACATCAGCATTTAACGCTTTAAGCTCTGCTTGTGCTTCTTCTTTACGCAAGGATTTTGGTTGATAAACAGGGATTTGATGCTGTTCAGCTAATTGCTTTACAGGACTCGCCTGTAATTTTTTACCGCGACCAGCCGGTTTATCAGGCTGTGTATAAACAGCAATAATATTGTGATGAGAGTTTAAGAGTGCAGCAAGATGTTGTGCTGCGAAGTCCGGCGTACCGGCAAAGATGATATTCAATGATTTCATAATGTTCTACGTTATGGCGTTGATAGGAAAAGTGCGGTCATTTTATACCGCACTTTTGATTATTGTTTTGCAATTTGTTTTTTATATTTCACTAATTTTTCTTTGATACGTTGACGTTTCAACGGTGAAAGATAATCCACAAATAAAATACCGTTTAAATGATCGATTTCATGCTGAATACAGATCGCTAATAAACCATCTGCATCAAGCGTAAATTCTTTTCCATGACGATCTAAGGCTTTTACCGTGATTTTTTCTTTACGGGGCACTAAGGCACGGAATCCAGGAATAGATAAACAACCCTCTTCAATACCTGTTTCACCTTCAGACGCTAAAATTTCTGGATTGATCAACACTAATTGATTTTGTTTGTCGCCTTCAATATCAATCGTAATAATACGCTGCAAGATATCTACCTGCGGTGCTGCAAGACCAATGCCTTCTTCTTGGTACATCGTATCAAACATATCATCTACAATTTTGCGAATGTCATCATTGACTTCTGCAACTGGCTCACAAACAACCTTAAGGTGATCATCTGGATAAATTAATACATTAAGTGCGGTCATATTTTCTCTTGTTTTATTAAAATTACAGCGGTGATTGTATCATAGAATCAACGCTTTGCTAAAATATTGAAAATTCCATAAACAAAAACCCCAAGCCATTCAGCTCGGGGTTCACATTCAGTACCTGGCGGTGTCCTACTCTCACATGGGGAAGCCCCACACTACCATCGGCG
>MKXX01000005.1:0-7947 GCA_001914055.1 Parahaemophilus parainfluenzae
CAGCGCGTCGTTGTATGGGGCGTATTATAGGCATTTCAGATGCCTTTGCAAGATCTTTTTGTAAAAAAATGTAAATTTTTTCTTAGTTGAAGATCTTTTAATCAAATCGTCTAAAAAACACTGTTTTTATGGTGTTTTATTCTACGAATTCAGGCTTTCTGCAAAAGTCTTCACTTTTCCCCAATCGGTATATTCAATTTCTTTGGTCGTATCTGTTTCGCCATTTGTAATTTTCATAATCAATTGGATCATGACACGATCAATCCATTTATAGCGCGGATATAGCAATGCCCCTGCAAACACGCCGACTTTTTCCGGCGTCCATTTTATACGTTGAAGGAACTTACGCACATAGACATTTCCCTCTGGCGTATCTTTTCCTTCTTTTCTCGCGGTCAAATTTACGCCAAAAAAGACCGCACTTTTTGCATTCAGCAATTCATGATGGCGTTCCACAAAATGGTATAACTGTTTATTAAAATGACCATAGCGAATGGATGCCCCAATAATCACCCGATCAAAAAATGGAAGATCCAGTTCCTCCGTTAACGGTGAAACAACTACATCACCTTCAAGATGTTGAGCCATAAATTCAGCAATCTTTTTAGTTTGTCCATCACGGCTTGAATATAAAATTAATGTTTTCATTATGCCTTCCAAAACACTGGTGTGAAGAGCGCCAATAATGTGAAAATTTCTAAACGACCGCATACCATCGCAATGGTTAGTACCCATTTAGCACTATCTGGCATCGCCGTCATATTGCTGCTTACTGAACCTAATCCTGGTCCAAGGTTATTAATACTTGCCAATACCGCATTAAAGGCATCAAAAGGTTCGACACCACATGCAATCACACTTAATAAACAAATAGTAAATACCAATAGATATGCAGAGAAAAAGGCCCAAATACTCCCAATCACACGTTCATCAAGGACATTTTGACCCCACTTAATTGGATACACTAAATTTGGGTGAACAAATCGTTTTAGCTCTCTCGCACCTTGAAGATATAGCACTAAAATCCGCGCAACACGCAAACCACCACCAACTGAGCCTGCACAACCCCCAATAAAAGAAGCAATAATTAATAGCATCGGTACAAAAGAAGGCCATTCAGCGAAATTCGATGTGGAGTAGCCTGTTGTGGTTGAAATCGATACGGCTTGGAATACGACTTGCTCAAAATCTTGCCATGAGGAATCAAAATATTGATGGCTTATCATCACCAATGTACAAACCACGATAAGCAAAATTTGAATACTCATAAAGAATCGGAATTCTGGATCTTTTGTATAAATCTTCAAAATATTTTCTCGTCCTAAAGTCGAAAATGCTCTGAAGTGCAATGCGAAGTTACAAGCCGAAATCCACAGGAAAATGACGGTGATAAAATTAATCGCCGAACTATTAAAATAGCCGATACTAGCATCATGAGTAGAAAAGCCGCCAATAGATACGGTTGAGAAACTATGTGTAATCGCATCAAATGGTGTCATACCCGCTAGCCAGTAAGCCAAAGCACAAGACATGGTTAAAAAGAAATAAACAAACCACAATGCCTTTGCCGTTTCAGCTATCCGTGGCTGAATTTTCTGATCTTTCATTGGGCCTGACATTTCTGCACGGTATAACTGCATTCCGCCAATACCCAATAAAGGAATAATCGCAATCGCAAGTACGATGATCCCCATCCCGCCTAGCCATTGTAGGAATTGACGATAAAACAGAATGGCTTTCGGTAAATTATCTAACCCTGTCATGACGGTAGCACCCGTGGTTGTTAGCCCAGAAAATGCCTCAAACACGGCGGAAGCTACTGTTAAATGAGGTGAATCAAATAATAGCAATGGCAAGGTTGCTAGACCGCCCAAAACAAACCAAAATGCCACCACAATTAAGAAACCATCTCGAGACCGCAATTCTTGTTTGTGGTGATGACAAGGCCACCAAAGCAATATGCCCACAGTTAAGCTTAATGCAAAAGCTTGCATAAACGCTTTACCGCCGCCATCGCCATAAATAAGCGCCACAAAGGCTGGAATCAGCATCGTGCCGGAAAAGCACATGATCAAAATGCCGATAATCCGAATAATGGATAAAATATGCACAATATCTCGCTTAATTCATTTCTTCTAATTTCAACGTTCCTGCCGAACGCTCAATTAATGCTTGTTCAAAAGGTTTAATTTGATCTTCACTAATGCCTAACTGCAATGTAATCTGCACTTGAAAATCTTGCTGATAAATTTCAATTTGATGCTGTTCACATAAAATTTGAATCCAATTTAATTGTGCATAGTCACAATGAACTTGGAATAACTGACGCTCTACTTTTCGTTCAGTTTCTAATAATTTTAAAGCTTGCTGCACACCATTTCCATAAGCACGAACTAAACCGCCCGTGCCTAATAAAATGCCACCATAATAACGAACAACAACAGCACTGATTTCACCAACTTGGCTACCCTGTAAAGCGGATAGCATTGGTTTTCCTGCAGTGCCTGCTGGCTCACCATCATCGGAAAAACCTAATTGTTGAGAATCCGTTGGCTTGCCTGCCACTGCAGCCCAACAATGATGGCGGGCATTAGGGTTCTGCGATTTAATTTCTGCCCAAAAAGCTTTGGCTTGCTCAAGTCCTTCCGTATGTTGCAAATACGTGATAAATCGACTTTTCTTAATTTCTTCTTCAAAAACGACCGCACTTTTGGGGATAAGGTATTCAGCCATGAAATAATTGTTCAAATGAATTTGTTGCGTAGTTTATCATTGATAGCGGATTTATCGAAATTTCCCCATAATTATTGTATGATGTAGCTCAATTTCAATAAAACTGATGAATAACAATGACTGAAATTACTGTCGATAAAACCCTTGACACCGTTGGTTTACGTTGTCCTGAACCTGTAATGCTCGTGAGAAAAAACATTCGCCACATGAATGAAGGTGAAGTATTGCTTATTTTAGCGGATGATCCTGCTACCACTCGCGATATTCCCAGCTTCTGCCAATTTATGGAACATACGCTTTTAGCGAGTGAAACCCAAGACACCCCTTTTAAATACTGGGTGAAAAAAGGCCAATAAAAATGCGGCCAATTTTGACCGCACTTTTGTTATTCTGCCGTATTACTCGAAACGGGGTAATACTGTTTCTGAAGAAATTCAGGCTTCAATAACGCAGAGGCATTCCACCACTCAATCACCAGCTCCTGTGGTCCTTCTGCATAAGACGCAATTTCATACACGTTATATACAAAATGAATCCCATCATGATCTAAATAGAAATTATCGGTCACCTCAAAAGCATCTTTTGATGTAAATGCTTCCTCATCTTTTACCTCACCATATCGAGTGTAACGTTCCCAAAGCAACTCTTTTAATTTAGCTTGCTGGTTTGGTTTAAAAACATCATCAAATGAAAGTAGTTTTTTCGTTTCTAAATCAACATTAAGATAATGGTAGCCACCAACTCCATGAGCGCCACCACTGTAGCTGTAATAATTTATTAAAAATACAGCAAGCTTACCTCTTTGGTGACTAAATGCTAAATCTAAGGTTTCATCAATCCCCATTATTGGAGATTCCAACATTTCTTTTTTGGCTTCATCATATGCTTTTTGGTAATCCTCAATAAGCTGCTCACGGCTTCTTGGTTTACCATCAGCATTTTTTGAAATTTGCTCTAAAAGTAGTGTATCTAACCACTCAATATTCGTTTTTAGTGTAGAAATACTGTAATGAAGTTTACCTTCAGTAGGGACATATTCATCTTCTTTGGTCGATTTAGGGTATTTGATGGTTTCCTCTTTATCAAAAATCACATCATCTTGAGCAATAATTGCCGGAATAACCTTCTCAACCTTCTCTTTTTCAGCTTTTAATTGCGTATTTTCTACCGTCAGTTGCGCAATTGTCTGTGTTTGTTGCTCAATCGTTGCTTTCGCTTCTTTATCTTCGCAACCTGTTACCGTAAAAAGTGCGGTTAAAATTAAGGCTGAAATGAATGTCTTTTTCATGTATTACCTATAAATCAAATGTGTCTTTATCACGTAGAATATGATCATTGCCTTTGCGGCGTAAAAAGCCGGTACGGTCAAAATATTCCATTAATTGCACTGTCAGTTTTCGACCAAAATTAAGCTTGTCACGTAATTCATTTACGGCAATTTTACCTTCTTCACCCGCCATTTCCTTAATTAAGCGAGCATAAGCATAAATACTTTCAGTCAGGAAAAAACGGTCTTTTACGATTGGCGTAAGATAGCCCAATTTACCCGCTTTATACATAAAATTACGCATCACACTTTCATCTTGCGCCAAGGCTGTTGCCATATCACGCACCCAAATGGCTTGACCATGCGCTTTCTCAAATTCAGCTAACACCGCTTGCCATAATGTTTGCTCTTCAGCTGAAAATTGGATTTTGTGTGAAGGCAAATGTAGCCAGCCACGAGTCTGCTGCAATTGGCCTTCATCAAGCATTTCTTCAATAAAATGATAAATCAGGTTTTCTGGTTGGTTTAAAGTCGCAATACGATATAAACGGGCTTTACTCAAACCTAGCTGATCATTATGTTGTTCATGATAGGTAGCAAGTGCGGTCAAAATTTGCTGCGTTTTTTCACGTTGATAATCACGATTAAAACACCAATTTTGGAAACGAATGTCACCATTTTCAGCTAACGCTTCCGCCAGTTGATTTTCAGTTAGCTGCTCACTCCACATTAGTGCTTGAGCTGAAACCGACTCTTTTTGTAAGGTTAATCCGATGCGTTGTGTGGCGGTTTGAGCCTGATTAAGTTTAGCCAAGAACGCTAAACGAGCCTCTGTACGCTTATAACGTTTTGGTGAATGAATTTCTAGTACCTTCGCCCCACCAATTAATACTTTTGCATCGCCACTACGTAAAATTAATTTATCCCCGAATGCCAAAAATAATGGCTGTTCTAAAATAACTTCTGCCAAAGTGCGGTCATTTTTCATTGCATTTTTGCTTTCAAGCAAGGTGAGCTTACCCGTCGTACGGCTTGCTGCATGATAAATGTGCACAGGCTGACTGTCTTTCAAATTCACTTCAGGTGTAATTTCAATGGTAATACGATCTGTTGGCTCAAGTGGTTCTGAGGCTAACAACCAATCGCCGCGTTGCATTGGAATACGATCTAAATCAACGTTTAAATTGAGCGCTAAGCGTTGGCCAGCCAAGCCTTTTTCACTCGGCGTATTCTGAGCATGAATATTCTTAACACGAACCTTTTGTCCTGTAGAAAGGAAGAGTTCATCATCAATGGCCACCGTTCCCGCAAATGCTGTGCCCGTTACCACTGTCCCCGCCCCTTTCACGCTAAAGACACGGTCGATAGCATAACGAAACGGTTTATTTATTTCGGCTAATTCCGGTAAATTGGCTAAATAATCACGTAACGCATCAATTCCTAAGCCCGTTTGTGCCGATGTAATAAAATAATGAGATTCAGCTAAGAATGGATAATCTGTCTGAATTTGTGTTTTTAGTGCCTCGATTTGCTCATTTGTTGCTCGGTCAGCCTTGGTAATCACTACCATGATTTCAGTAAATTGAAGCTGACGCAAAATCGCTAAGTGTTCTTTAGTTTGTGCGGCAATCCCTTCATCGGCTGCAACAATAAGCATGGCATAATGCACACCACCAAGCCCGGCCAACATGTTGGCGAGAAACTTTTCATGGCCAGGTACATCAATAAACCCAAGCACTTTCTCTTTTAAAGGCAAATAGGCATAGCCTAAATCAATGGTCATGCCACGTTTTTTTTCTTCCGGCAAATGAGCGGTATTCGTACCTGTCAGTGCTTTTAAAAGGGCTGTTTTACCATGATCGACGTGCCCTGATGTTACTATGATCATAATTTTTCCACCGTATCTAATAATGCCTTAAAGTCAGCCACGCTACGTAAATCTAACCAAATCTTTCCTTTCTCAACACG
Organism: Parahaemophilus parainfluenzae; assembly: GCA_001914055.1. GTDB lineage: Bacteria > Pseudomonadota > Gammaproteobacteria > Enterobacterales > Pasteurellaceae > Haemophilus_D > Haemophilus_D parainfluenzae_V. The sequence goes on from MKXX01000005.1 coordinate 5,969, forward strand.
GCCAATTATTGGCTGTTCTAACGCTTTGAATATTGCTAAAAGTGCGGTCAATTTTGCCTCTGTTTTTTCGGCAATCGTCACTGCAAAAGAAGGGATCGTCGCCATTGGTTGGGAACCACTCCCAATCTGAGCAAAACTTTCTTCAATCTCAACGTTGTAATCTTTTAAACGATTTGCTAAACAGGCTTTAAGTTGTTCAGCTTTTTCTTTTAATACATCTATTGATTGGGTGAGCAAATGCAAAGTTGGCAATGTCTCAGTAAGTTTTTCGGGTTGGAGATAAAGGCGTAATGTAGCCTCAAGCCCGGCTAAAATCACTTTATCACAACGCAACACGCGCTTTAATGGGTGAGCTTGTAACTGAGTAATCCACTCTTTTTTACCAACAATAATGCCAGCTTGTGTTCCGCCCAATAATTTATCGCCCGAGAATGACACTAAGTTTACGCCTTGTGCAACTTTTTCTTGCACCGTCGGCTCATTCGGTAAATGATATTGACCCAGATCAATCAATGCACCACTGCCCAGATCCGTAATCACAGGAATATCAAATTCTCGTCCAAGATCAACTAACTCTTGTTCTGAAACCGATGCGGTAAATCCACTAATATGGTAATTACTGCAATGTACTTTCATTAAGAAAGCGGTATTTTCATTGATTGCTTGACGATAATCTTTCAAATGTGTGCGGTTTGTAGTTCCGACTTCAACAAGTTTACAGCCTGCTTGAGCCATAATGTCAGGGATGCGAAATGCGCCACCGATTTCAATTAACTCACCTCGAGAAATAATCACTTCTTTATCTTTTGCAAAAGTAGCTAACATCAAGAGTACGGCTGCCGCATTATTATTCACAATACATGCAGCCTCTGCACCTGTGAGTTGTGCAAGTAGTTCACTAATATAATTATCCCGATGACTACGTTTGCCTTCTTCCAAATCATATTCCAGTGCAACATTACCTTTCATCGCATGAAGTGCCGCTTGTTGTGCACTTTCAGCCCATAATGCTCGCCCTAAATTTGTATGTAATACCGTGCCCGTTAAATTATGAACTGATTTAATTTGTACATGATTTTGTTGAGTCAATCGTTCTTGTAAATAATGCAATGTACTTAGGTGATCGGCAAAAAAGTGCGGTAAATTTTGATGCTGTTTAATAAACTCGCGCCCTTCAGACAATAATTGGCGCAATTCACGCACGACAGCTGAATGACCAAATTCAGTTAAAAGCATTTCACCTTCTGGTGTTTTTAAAAATTTATCTACCGAAGGAAGTTGTTGAAAAAGTGCGGTCATTTTTAATTCCTATTTCAAAATGGCGTTGAATTGCGAACTAATTTACGCTAAAGTAACCGCAATTTCAATAACGGAAGGTCGTCATCTCCGGTGAGGTGGCAGGACTTCAAATCCTGTTGGGGACGCCAGCGTTCCTGGGTGGGTTCAACTCCCATGACCTTCCGCCACTCTTTTCTTCCAAAGAATATTTCTCTCTCCCTAACATTCACATGTTTAATTTGAACTTTCATTATAATTTCACTGAATTTTAGGCAAACAAAAAGGCGTATCTTTCGATACGCCTTCTTAATCTAACTTGTTACAGTTAATACATCAATTATTTGATGATTTTCGCAACAACACCAGCACCTACTGTACGGCCACCTTCACGGATTGCGAAACGTAAACCTTGGTCCATCGCGATTGGGTGGATTAAGCTTACTGTCATTTTGATGTTATCACCAGGCATTACCATTTCCACGCCTTCTGGTAATTCGATTGTACCAGTTACGTCAGTTGTACGGAAATAGAACTGTGGACGGTAACCTTTGAAGAATGGAGTGTGACGACCACCTTCATCTTTTGATAATACGTAAACTTCTGATTCGAAATCAGTGTGTGGAGTGATTGAACCTGGTTTCGCTAATACTTGACCACGTTCGATTTCTTCACGTTTGGTACCACGTAATAATGCACCGATG